>CAJQOH010000048.1 GCA_905479915.1 uncultured Flavobacteriales bacterium | reverse complement strand
AGGATCAAAATATACAGGAGGTCTTAAAGAAATGGCGATTGCTTTTGGAGGTTATTACAGGTTTGGAGATGCTTTCTCACCATCGGTTGAATTTGAAGTGTCTGGCCTTTCATTAGGGTTTGCTTATGATATGAATGTTTCGTCATTGTCAGCAGCTACAGGAGGAAACGGAGGCCCAGAGATTTTTATTAAGTTTCAAAACCCGTCTTCATCTACTTACAAAAAAAGATCTCGATCAAAATCACGGTTTTAAACTATAAAATGAATAAAAAAGGTAGAAATTAGTTTTAGTTGAAGTTACATGTAAAATCTATGTGATAGTGTTTAGTTAAGTAGAAATTCATGTAACTCTTAAAGGTCAAGATGAAAATCTTGACCTTTTGTAATTTTATTAAGTGTGTTATAAGATTTTTGGAATTATCTTCTATAAAGAAATTAAGTTAAAAAGATAATAAGCTTATTAAATCTAGAAATTAGTTTGTAATGAGAACAATTATACTATAAATTTACATAAAGGAGGAGACTGTTAAATATTAGAATAGTAGAGTCTATGAGAAAAATACTTTTATTGATAAGTTTTATTGTTTTGTCTTTTACAAACATTCATGCCCAAAACTGGAATGAAATTATAAAAGCTGTAGCATCTGACAGAGAGGAAAGTGATATTTTTGGTGTTTCTGTTTCTATATCTGGTGATTATGCTATTATAGGAACTTCCCAAGAAGATGAGGATGCTTTAGGTTTAAATACTTTAAATCAAGCTGGTTCTGCTTACATATTTGAACGAAATGGGTTAGGTGTTTGGAATGAGGTACAAAAGTTGGTAGCTTCTGATAGAGATTCAATTGATTTTTTTGCAAATTCTGTTTCTATATCTGGTGATTATGCGATTGTGGGAGCTGCCCAAGAAGATGAAGATGCTTTAGGTTTAAATACTTTAAATCGAGCTGGTTCTGCTTACATATTTGAACGAAATGGTCTGGGTGTTTGGAATGAGGTACAAAAGTTAGTTGCTTCAGATAGGGATTCAATTGACCGTTTTGGTAATTCTGTTTCAATATCTGGAGATTATGCTATAGTAGGAGCTGATTTAGAAGATAAAGATACAATTGGACCGAGTTTACCGAATGTTGGTTCGGCTTATGTGTTTGAACGAAATGGTGTGGGTGTTTGGAATGAGGTACAAAAGTTAGTTGCTTCTGATAGAGGTGCAAATGATCAATTTGGTTGTTCTGTTTCAGTCTCTGATAATTATGCTATTATAGGAGCTCTTGAAGAAGATGAGGATGCTTTAGGTTTAAATACTTTGAATCAATCTGGTTCAGCTTATGTGTTTGAACGAAATGGTGTGGGTGTTTGGAATGAGGTACAAAAGTTAGTGGCTTCTGATAGGGACTCAATTGACGGTTTTGGTAATTCTGTTTCGATATCTGGTGATTATGCTTTAGTGGGAGCTTTTCGAGAAGATGAAGATGCTTTAGATTTAAATACTTTGAATCAATCTGGCTCTGCTTATATCTTTGAGCGAAATGGAGTAGGAGTATGGAATGAGGCTCAAAAACTAGTTGCTTCTGATAGAGATTCAATTGATTCTTTTGGTTATCATGTTTCGATATCAGGTGATTATGCTATTATAGGAGCTACTGGAGAAGATGAA
Source organism: uncultured Flavobacteriales bacterium (assembly GCA_905479915.1). Taxonomy (GTDB): domain Bacteria; phylum Bacteroidota; class Bacteroidia; order Flavobacteriales_E; family Vicingaceae. The sequence goes on along the minus strand of CAJQOH010000048.1, from coordinate 4,384 downwards.
GATGTTTCTGGATTAAATACTCTTCTTGGTGCTGGTTCTGCATATAAATTTGAAAGGAATGTTGGAGGTAGTTGGAATGAAGTACAAAAGCTAGTTGCTTCTGATAGAGCATCAGGAGACTTTTTTGGTGTATCTGTAGCAATTTCTGATGATTATGCTATTATAGGAGCTGTTGGAGAAGATGAAGATACTGCAGGACTAAATACGTTATCTTTTGCTGGTTCTGTTTATATCTTTGGATGCTTGTCAACAGTTTCTAATTTTAACGTTACTGAATGCCAAAGTTATATAGTGCCAAGTGGTGATGAAACCTACACTACAGTTGGAACATATCCTGTTATGGATACTATACCTAACGGCTGTGGATTAGATAGTATTATGACCATTACTTTAACCATTTTACCTGCCAAAACAGGAATGTTCAATGATGCAATTTGTTTTGGAGATAGTATTGTACTAAATGGAACTGTGTATAATGCTGCAAATCCAACAGGATTTGAATTGATTTCAAATGTAGGTCCTTATATGTGTGATAGTACTGTAGCAGTAATTCTTACTATATTCGGAAGTGGGGGAACAACAATCACAGGAGAATTAACGAGTGGTATAGGTTTGTCAACACAATTAATGGGTTCATTACCAACGGTAGGAAGTACTTGGTCATCAGCTTCTCCTGAAGTAGCTACAATATCTAGTTCTGGCTTAGTTACCGGAATAGCTGTAGGAACAACTTTAATAACTTATGTAGATGGAAATGGGTGTGAGCAAACAGCCACTGTAACTATAGATGAAGGTATTGTTATTTTTGTTCCGAATATCTTTTCTCCGAATGGAGATGGAAATAATGATGTACTATACGTAAGAGGATCAGGTGTAGAATCTTTAAATTTTGTTGTTTATGATCGATGGGGAGAAAAAGTGTTTGAAACAGAGCGTTTAGATAGAGGTTGGGATGGGACCTTTGGAGGTGAACCAATGAATAATGCTGGATTTGTATATTATTTAAAAGCAACTTTTAAAGATGGAACAGAGACCGAGCAAAAAGGAGGAATTACCTTAGTAAGGTAAAAGGTTCTAATTTAATTATGCGTTCTCTTTGTAATAAGCGTGTTCAATTAAAATATCCATGCCTACAATGTCTAATGTTTTTTCGTTGGTTGCTTCTAATATAACCTTTGGAGCAGCATTATTTTCATAAGCCTCTTTAAATCTAACAGCACATAAACACCATTTATCTCCAACTTTAACTCCAGGAAAAGCATACTCAGGAATAGGAGTGGATAAATCGTTTCCTGCTGCTTTAGAAAACACCAAAAAATCTTCTGTAGCTACTATACAAACTGTATGAATACCTAAATCTGTTTCATCAGTATTGCAACAACCGTCTCTAAAATACCCTGTTAAAGGATTTGTACTGCATGCAATTAATGGTTGTCCAAATATGTTAGTGTTTTCCATAATTATTTATTTTCGTTCATACCTTCACTCCAATTTTACTTCGTCTTCGCTCAGCATAAACTGCTCCATTTCCATTCATACCTTCACTCCAATTACGCAAACATCATCTAACTGATCAATGTTTCCTTTCCAATCTTCGAAAGCAGAGCTTATTAACTCATGTTGTTTCTCCATACTATTATTTTGCAAAGAGAGTAATAATTTTTTAAAATTGGCGCTTTTAAGTTTTTTTCCTTTTTCACCCCCAAATTGATCTACGTATCCATCAGAAAACAGATAAATAGAATCTCCTTTATTCAACTCAATAGTATGAGTGGTATAGGGTTCTATTTTATCAAATTTACCAATAGGTTGTTTGTTTGCTTTGACTTCATATAGGGTAAAACCATCAATTTCAAGAGGTTTAGATATTTTGTCTAATTGCTCATCCGTTTTCCCTGAGTTAGGTCTTATTATCCATAAAGGATTATGTGCTCCAGCGTATTGTAATGTTGTATTTTCTAGACTACATAAAGCGATATCCATTCCATCTTTTACCTCTTCATCACTCTTTTCAAATTCTTGAATAACAATCTCACGGGTTTTATCTAGAATTTTTCCAGGATCAGTTAATTTATATTCTCGAATGCTTCTGTTTAATCCATTATTACATACAACACTAACCATTGCTCCAGGAACTCCATGGCCTGTGCAATCTGCAGCAGCAATTAAAGTCTTTTTACCGTTGTTTTGCATCCAGTAAAAATCTCCAGCTACAATATCTTTTGGCTTGTAAAAAATAAAACTATTTGGCAAGTGCTTTTTAACCAACTTTACAGGAGGTAAGATTGCGTGTTGTATCCTTTTTGCATAGTTAATACTGTCAGTTATTTCTCTGTGTTGTTCTTCTAAAACATTGTGTTGTTCTTCAATTTCTTCTTTTTGATTGACAATTAATATGTTGGCAGCATTTTTTAAACGATAACTTCTGTAGGCCATTATACCCAATACCGAAACAATTAAAAGAAAAAGAATAGATAGCCAAATTATAGATTTTTGTTCTTCAATTTTATCTGATTTAGTAGTGATCTCATTGTCTTGAGCCGTTATTGTTTCACCCTGTAAACCAACCAAGAGTTCTTTATTTTTTAGTGAAGTTTCTATTTTTTGATATTCTTTTTGGATCGCAATTAAATTTTGAGCTTCTCTATCCAACACTTTTTGTTGATCAACCAACTCTTTGTGTTTGATCACAACATTTTTATTTAAAGAGTCTAAATTGTGTTGTTGAATTTTAATCTTGTAAAGTTGTTCATCGATTAAACTCTTTTGAGCCACTATTTCTTCCTTGGTTTTACGCAGTTGACTTTCTTTAATGGACAATTCTTCTAATTGGTGCTTGAGCTTATCTTTTTGGATTTCTATTTTTTCAGCATTGCTTTCAATTTCATTTAAAAGCCTTTTTTGTTCTCTTATGATTTTATGTAAATCTTTGGTGTCTATTTTTACAGTTTCATCATCTGTATCACTTAAAGATTCGATTTTATCAATTAAGCTAGCCCATTCTTTTTCTGATTTAACAGCTACAAGGGTAAGCAGTTTACTAACTTTTAATCCTGCTGATTCGCATTTTTTTTCATTTAATTCATATTGCACTTTATCTCCATCCATAATAAAATTGATCATGGATTTACCATAAGGATATCCTTGCGTAACCAATAGAATATGTTTATTGCCGATTGATTTATAGGCTTCTTCCAGTTTTAAATTAGAAAACCTGTCAAAGTAAATTAATTGAATGTGATCTAAATTGTTAAGGTTTTGAAGTCTTTCAACATGAATTGGTAACTCTCTTGCTTTTTTTGTTTCAGCAATTTTAAGTAACTCATCATACACCAAATTATTAGAATCTCCTAAAACAGCTATGTTAAACGATGATAGTTCGGTTGCATTTGGCCATTCAATATTCAGAATGTAATTGTGAATATACAAGGCTTGCCTTTTTTGATTTTCCTTAGTTGACCAATCTAAATTGGTAGCTTTCTTTAAACCATTACCAATTAAGAATACTTTATCTTTAAGTTGTTCTTGAGCTTTTAAGTTTTCTAAACACCCTATTAAAAAGATTGCAATGGTTAAGAATAGTATTTTATAAGGGGCTTTCACGGAACTAATATAAATAAAAGATTTTGTTATCGAACTAACACCTATTAAAAGTAATGATTTGCTTTGTGAGCAAGTCTAGATTCTAAAACTTAATATTTACAGAAATAGGGTTGTGGTCGGAAAGTGCTTTTCCGTTTTGTGTTGGTCTTTCTATTGTTTTTGGATTTGATGAAAAGCCACCCTTCCCTGCAAGCCAATCAATTTTTAAAGGAACACAACCGTTCCATGGTCTAAGCCTTCGTTCTAAGTATTTTAATAAAAATGGAGGCACAAATTTCTTTGCTTTCTCATTGCTTAGTAAATCATTAATATCAAAATATATCGTGCCTTTACTACGATCGTTGTATCTATTAAATTCAAAACCATTGGCTGTTAACATATCAAAAATGGGCTTATCGAATTTTAGTTCTGGAGTCATGTAATGTTCTATAGCACCTTTAAATCCTACAGTAAAAAACTTTGTAATGACTTGTCTGGCAAGTTCACCTTTTTTTCGCAGTTGAAAAGTAGATGTATTCCAGTCTCCTCCAACAATCTGAATGTCAGCTTTTGGTAAAGCCTTTACTAAAGGTTCTAGTTGATTAGCTCTATCCTGTGCAGTAGAGCTTAAATCGATGTGTATTGCTCCTAGGGAAATTGATTTATACCATGTTAATTTCAAAAAACGCTATAAAAGTTGTTTAAAAAAAAGTTATTATGTGTAATACTTCCAACAACTTTTTTAGTCAGGTTGTCTCTAACAAAATCATGTAGCCAGATTTTTACATTTTCTAAATTTTCA
>CAJQOH010000047.1 GCA_905479915.1 uncultured Flavobacteriales bacterium | reverse complement strand
TGATAATTGATAATTGATAATTGATAATTGATAATTGATAATTGATAATTGATAATTGATAATTGATAATTGATAATTGAAGCTCTGAAAACAAATAAACACTTAACGTTATAACTTTATAAACTTTTCAACTTTATGAACTTTACACACTTTCATACCTTCAACTTTACAAACTTGTTAACTTTATGAACTTTCCAACTTTATAAACTTTATTACTTTTAACTAAAAAAAATGAGCAAAAACAAAGTAACCATACTACAAGCATTTAAAGAGTTTATTTGGCCTCGAAAAGGAATTGTACTAATTGGACTAGTATTAATTGTTATAAGTCGCTTAGCGAGCCTTGTTTTGCCTCTAAAGAGTAAAGAGCTTTTAGACGAAGTAATCCCAAACAAAGATATGGATGGACTTATTGCTTTAGTTCTTATGGTTGGGGGAGCAATTTTAATATCAGCACTTACCTCCTTTGCTTTGACTAGGTTATTAAGTGTAGAAGCTCAATTGCTAATTTCTAAATTAAGAGCAAAGGTTCAAAAACAAGTACTCTCACTGCCAATATCTTATTTTGACAACAATAAATCTGGAGCCCTAGTATCTAGAATTATGACAGATGTTGAGGGAGTTAGAAACCTTATAGGAACTGGATTGGTTCAACTTTTTGGAGGAACAATTACAGCCATAATTTCATTGGTATTATTGATAAACATTAGCCCCAAAATGACTTTATTTGTATTGGCACCAGTAGCAATTTTTGCGGTGATAGCTTTAAAAGCTTTTGGATACATCAGACCTATATTCAGAAACAGAGGGGTTATAAATGCTGAAGTTACCGGAAGATTAACAGAATCATTAGCTGGAGTTAGAGTTATTAAAGGCTTTAATGCTGAAGCTCAAGAAAATGAAAATTTTGAAAAAGGTGTTGATCGCTTATTTCAAAACGTTAAAAAGAGCTTAACAGCTACAGCGTTAATGACCAGTTCTTCTGCTTTCTTATTGGGAATGGCTTCTGTAGGAATTATGGGAATTGGTGGAATGATGATTATTGATGGAACACTAACAACAGGAGATTTCCTTGCATTCACCCTCCTACTTGGTTTTATGATTGCCCCAATAGTACAAATGAGTAATATCGGAAGCCAACTAACAGAAGCCTTTGCTGGGTTAGATAGAACAGAAGAAATCATGAACATGCATCCAGAAGACGACCCTACAGTTAGAACAGTTGAATTAGAGGAAATACATGGTGACATTGAGTTTAACGATGTTTCGTTTTCTTACGAAGAAGGAAAAGAAGTAGTACACAATATCAGCTTAAAAGCTCCTCAAGGCAGTGTTACAGCGCTTGTTGGATCTTCAGGATCTGGAAAATCTACAATAGCTGGATTAGTTTCTTCTTTTATCAACCCAGAAAGTGGAACAATAACCATTGACCATCAAGACCTTTCTAAAGTAAGCCTAAATTCTTACAGAAGCCAATTAGGAGTGGTTTTACAAGACGATTTCTTGTTTGAAGGTACAATTAAGGAGAATATACTATTTCCTCGCCCTAACGCGTCAGAAGAGCAATTGCAAGATGCCGTTAAAGCTGCTTATGTTTATGAGTTTACGGATAAATTTGAAAACGGACTTGAAACACTAATTGGAGAAAGAGGCGTTAAGCTTTCAGGAGGTCAAAGACAGCGTATAGCCATTGCTAGAGCAATTTTAGCCAATCCTAAAATTTTGATTTTAGACGAAGCTACCTCCAACCTCGATAACGAAAGTGAATCAATGATTCAAGATAGTTTAGCTGAATTAATGAAAGGAAGAACTACCATTGTTATCGCTCACAGACTAAGCACAATTAGAAAGGCGGATCAGATCTTAGTTATCGAAGATGGAAGAATAGCTGAACAAGGCAAGCACGATGAATTGATTGCTGCTGAAGGGAGATACCACAAACTATTTACCTACCAAAGTAGAATATAAAGTAAAGAACAAAGACACAATTTCCCCATATGAAAACCGCAACTGAAATCGATATAAAAACAATCACCAAACGCTTACGCAGAGACACCTGGAATGCTATGGACGAGTACAAAATGCTCGAAGATGGTGATAAAATAATGGTTTGTCTTTCAGGAGGAAAAGACAGCTATACCATGCTAGATATGCTCCTACACTATCAGAAAGCATCAGGAATAAATTATGAAATTGTAGCTGTTAACATGGACCAGAAACAACCTGGTTTCCCAGAAGAAGTTTTACCAAACTACTTGACAGAAAACAACATTCCGCACTTAATCGTATCTCAGGACACCTATAGCGTTGTTGTAGAAAAAACACCTGAAGGAAAAAGCACCTGCAGTTTATGCTCTAGAATGCGAAGAGGAAAGCTTTACAAAACGGCCAGAGAAATTGGTGCTAACAAACTAGCCTTAGGCCACCATAGAGATGATATTATTGAAACATTCTTGCTCAACCTATTCTTTAGTGGAAAGCTTGAAGCTATGCCACCTAAGTTTCTGTCAGACAGCAGAGAACATACAGTCATAAGACCATTAGCTTTTTGTAAGGAGGAAGAGATAATTGCTTACGCAAATGATAGGAATTTCCCTATCATTCCATGCAATCTTTGTGGCTCTCAACCCAAGATGCAAAGACAGCTCATTAAAAAAATGATAAAAGAATGGGAAATTGAACACCCTGATAGGTCTGCTGTTATTTTTAATGCACTCAAAAACACTCGCCCCTCTCACCTCTTAGACAAAGGTCTTTTCGACTTTATGAATCTATCTAATTAAATACTCAGACCATCTTTTTAACTCAACATCACTCCTACACAACAATAATTTCGACACACAAATTAAAAGACTGTCATTCAAGAATTAGATGTTCTAGTCAAAATAAAAACTTAGTAAGACTGGGTAGTTGAGAGCTTGACTCGAAAATCACCCAGCCGAAGTTAGGCTTTATGAAGAATAGGTTATCAAATGCTTGTAAGACTTGATTTTTTTGGTTCTTTTTGTTTCAAGACAAAAACGAACACAAAACCTTTAAATAAAGGCAGTATATGAGACAAGATCAACCCAACAACCCTTTACACGGCATTAAACTGGCAGACATCCTAGATTTTCTGGTAGAGTTTTATGGATGGGAAGAACTAGGACGATTAATAAACATCAACTGCTTTAAGAGCAACCAAACAAAGAAATCGAGCCTTAAATTCTTAAGAACAACTCCCTGGGCAAGAACTAAAGTAGAACAATTGTACCTAGATTCGATTTAATGATAGACTTACCCAAAATAGAAACCAACAAGATTGCTTTTAAACTAACATCTAAAGCAGAAAAATTAGTGAAGAAAGGCCACCCTTGGGTTTTTGATCAAAGCATTACCAAACAAAGCTCCGAAGGTAAGTCTGGAGATTTAGCGATATTGTTTGACAACAGAAAAAACAAGTTTATGGCTTGTGGCTTCTACGACCCTCACTCTCCTATTCGAATTAAGATTTTACAAGCCAACAAACCTGCAAACATCAACACAGAATGGTTCAAAAACAAAATAAAAACAGCCTACGAAAAACGACTACCACTACTTAAAACAGCTACCAATAGCTATCGATTAATTTACGGAGAAAATGACAATCTACCATCCTTAATTGCAGATATTTACACCAAAACACTTGTAGTAAAACTTTACGCCACTTTTTGGCTTCCATATCTCAACGATATTTTACCAGAATTATTAAGCATTAGCAATTCAGAAACCCTTGTTTTGCGACTAAGCAGAAATGTTCAAAAAGAAGGGAATGAATACGGACTAGAAGATGGCCAAGTTCTCCATGGCGAATTAGAAAATGAAGTCATTGTTTTTGAAGAACATGGAGTAACCTTTTCTGCCAATGTAATTCATGGTCACAAAACAGGATACTTCCTAGACCATAGAGCCAACAGAAAGAAAGTTGGTGAAATGGCCAAAAACAAAACCGTACTAGACGTTTTCTCTTATGCCGGAGGTTTTTCAGTGCATGCACTAGCAGGTGGAGCTTCTGAAGTAACAAGCCTAGACATCAGTGGTCCAGCTCTAGAAATAGCTAAAGCGAATGCAAAGCTCAATGATTTTAAAGGAACACATAACGTTATTGTTGGTGATGCTTTTGATGAAATGGAAGTTCTTGCACGAGAACGCTCCGAATTTGACATTGTGGTAATTGATCCTCCATCATTTGCTAAAAGCGCCATAGAGGTCGATAGAGCGATTAACAGCTACAAACGTTTAGCAAACCTTGGATTAAGATTAGTAAGTAAAGGAGGCGTACTTGTATTGGCATCTTGTAGCTCTAGAGTAACTTCTGATGTCTTCTTTGAATTAATGGAAGAGGTTATGAAATCAAACAAGGCCAATTACCAAATACTTGAAACCACAAAACACGACATAGACCACCCTATTGGATTTAAAGAAGGGGCATATTTAAAAACTATTTACATTAGGATACAATGAGAAAATGCATTAATACTCCAATGAAAAAGTTGTCAATTCGAGTATTTTGAGGAACGAAAAAATGTATCGAGAATAAACTTTTTTTGTTCTCGATACATTTCGATAAACCCTTCAACTCCTCTCAGGATTACATTCGAAACACTCGAACTGACAAAAACTCTTAAAAAACATAAGAACTTGAATAACAAAACAAAAACATATAAAGAACTCCAAGAGAAACATAAACAAGAAGTTCAACAAATTAAAAGCACCTCTCTAAAAATAAGCATCCTCAGAATGATTGCTGTAATTGGCTTTGGGATTAGCCTTTACTATTATTCTAACACGAACAACAACCTACTCTTAATCATAACAGCAAGCTGTATTGTTGGATTTTTCATACTCATCAAAATACATGGCAAGCTATCTTTTAAACGAAAAATAAAAGATGCCTTAGTCAACATCAACAAAGATGAGATCGATTACATCAGCAATAAAAACCTCAAATACGACAATGGTTCAGAGTATATCGATCCAACACATCCCTACTCGTACGACCTAGATATTTTTGGTGAAAAATCTCTTTTTCACACAATCAACCGAACAGCCACTCACATTGGCAAAACCAACTTAACCAATAGTTTATTGAGCATTGTCCCAAACGAAGAAATAAAACAAAATCAAGAAGCAATAAAAGAGCTATCAGACAAGCTTAACTGGAGGCAAAGCATCTTAGCCTATTCCAAAACCACTGAAGACAATAAGGAAACTTATAGCAAATTAATTAATTGGTCAGAACGTACTGGCGAAAAAATCAACCTTCCCCTAGTTCTGCTTTCATTTATTTCTCCAACCTTATTTTTAACAACTTCCATATCCTACCTTGCAACCGACCTATCCATTTTAGGAGACATCTCCCTCTACCTCTTTCTTTTCAACTTAATGCTGATTGGTTCAAAACTAAAAATCATCAAAAAAGAAATTGAAGAAGCCACTACAATAAACAAAATACTCAAAGGCTATACATTAATAATCAAACAATTAGAGGAGGAATCATTTTCTTCTGAAAAACTAAACAGACTCAAAAATAACCTAACCAACAACAGCACATTGGCAAGTCAACAAATAAAAGGTTTGTCAAAACTATTTGCTCAACTAGACAATTCTACCAACCTACTAGCTGCAACACTATTCAACGGAGCTTTACTCTACAATTTACACACGCTAAGAAGTTTATATAAATGGAAAGCCACCCACAGAAACAAAATCACTGCATGGTTAGATGTAATTGGAGAAATAGAAAAACTGAACAGCTTTGCGAATTTCGCTTACAACAACACAGACTTTACCTACCCTGAATTGAATAACGATTATAAAATCGAGTTCAACGATTTAGGTCACCCTTTGCTAGACAGCAAAACAAGAATCAACAATACTGTCGATTTTACCAACCAAAGCTTCATTATCCTTACCGGAAGTAACATGTCTGGGAAAAGCACCTTTTTAAGAAGCTTAGGGATCAATATGGTTCTTGCAGGTACAGGAAGTCCAATCTGCGCTTCTAAAGCCAACATACACCCCTTAAACGTTTTAGTAACGATGCGTTTATCAGACTCATTAAACGATAGTGAATCTTACTTTTTTGCCGAAGTAAAACGTTTAAAAGAAATCATGACTCAAGCCAACAAAGCAACATCATTCGTATTGTTAGACGAAATATTGAGAGGCACCAACTCTGATGATAAACGAACAGGAACTGTTGAAGTAATTAAAAAGATTATTGGAAACAAAGTTATTGGAGCCATTGCCACACACGATTTAAAAGTTTGTGACACCACTCAGGAATATCCTAACACCCTAATTAATAAATGCTTTGAAGTAGAAATAATTGACGATGAATTGGTATTTGATTACAAACTAAGAGACGGAGTTTGCAAAAACAAAAGCGCCACATTCTTAATGCAAAAAATGGAAGTGATCTAAGAGAAAGCCATCAACCTACCCCTCTTAAACCAACAACACAAAATTTCTCCAAAACAAACCAAAGCAACAGCTTTGAACATCAACTGCACCATCTATCAAGGCTTTGGTCAGCAAAAAAAGTACGTACTAAAACGTATATAAAATACCACAATAACACACTCGAAAATTACCAAGCAACAACTATCCTT
>CAJQOH010000046.1 GCA_905479915.1 uncultured Flavobacteriales bacterium | reverse complement strand
CAATCTAAATGTAGAACTGTGTTTAGGTGAACAGCATACCTTAAATGGAGGAGTGGTAGCCACATCAGAAGGAGATTATAGAGAAGTATATGTTGGCGCCAATGGTTGTGATAGCACCATTATTACAACAGTAACATTTTTTCCACCATCGAATATTGTTATTTCAGACAATGTAAGTATCAATTTAGGAGAAAGTGCACACCTGAATGTTGATCAAGTAACAGGTTCTCCAACCTGGAATCCATCAACAGGATTAGATTGTGATACCTGTTTAGAAGTGGTATCTACCCCTCAAGAAACGGTAACCTATACGGTAACAGTAAATGATGAGTTTGGGTGTCCGGTTACAGAATATGTACGAGTAGAGGTGCTAAACAATAAAGCTGTTTATGTACCAAACAGTTTTACACCAGATGGAGATGGAAGAAATGATGTTTTTATGATAATAGGAGAAGATATTGAATCCGCATCATTGAACATTTTTAATAGATGGGGAGAATTACTTTTTGGTACAGAAAATAAGACTTCGGGATGGGATGGTACATACAAAGGGGAGTTGGTTCCTGGGGGAGTATATGTTTATTCTGTAGAAGTAGTTTTTGCCGATGGAAGTAGAGAATTGATGACAGGTAGCCTCAATATTCTAAGATGAGTAGAGGCTCAAGATAGATATTACAATTTCACTAAAAAATACAATTATGAGACTATTATTGCTTATTACATTGCTTGGTTCGTTGATTAATTTGAAAGGGCAAAACCTTGTCTTGGACCCTAGTTTTGAAAATATTTTAAATTGCCCCATGAATATTGGTGCTTTTTGGAGTGCAAATCCTACCAATCAATATATAATTGATTGGAGAGGATTGGGAGCTTCTCCGGATTTGTATAATGTGTGTGGAAGGAATAGGTTTAGACCTAGAACTGGAGATGGTTATGCGGGTATATTAATTTATGATGCTTCAGTTAGAGAGTATGTGGTAGGAGAATTTTCTTCTCCGTTGGATTCTGGCGTATGTTATTTTGTAGAATTTTATGTGGCTTTAAGACCTGGTAGTAAAAATTCTACTGATGATATCCATGCATATATTTCAGACAATTCATTCTATACTGCAAATAATATATTTCCTTCGCCTTTTCCTTTAGTAGCTGTACCTCAAATAGTCAATAGTGTTGTTATTAATGATACAACGCAGTATACTAGGGTTTCTGGAGTATATACTGCTAGCGGAGGTGAAACCAGAATTACAATAGGAAATTTTAATGATAATGCAAACACAACAAAAGTGTATCCTCCTTGGATAACGTGGTCAGGGACTCCAGTTTCTCCAGCGTATTATTATGTAGATGACGTTACAGTTAAGAAGTTATATTTAGGACCAGATTTAGAGTTTTGTGCAGGAGATTCTGCTTTGATCGTTCCAAACATTGTTGATACAGCATTGAATTATAATTGGAGCAATGGCTCCAGCGATACTTCAACTATTGCAAGGGGCAGTGGGCAAATAACTTTATCACTTACAGGCAGTGGATCTTGTGTTGTTTCAGACACTGTTGATGTTACTGTAAATCCTTTTCCGGATCCTGATTTAGGGAGTGATACAACTATTTGTGCAGGTGATTTATTAACTCTAGATGCTACAGATGGCTCTGCCAGCTATCTATGGCAAGATAATTCTACAGATTCAACACTTAATGTTAGTTCTCCGGGTTTATACTGGGTCCAAACCTCTATAGGAAGTTGTATAGGAAGTGATACTATTGATGTGGTTGTTGCTGCCAGACCAGTGGTTGACTTAGGAAATGATACAGTAATCTGTATAGGGGATTTTATCACATTAGATGCTACCTATAATTTTGCATCGTATTTGTGGCAAGACAATTCTACTAATGCGACTTATAATGTTGGTTCTTCCGGAATGTATTGGGTAGAAAGTAGCATAGGAAGTTGCTCGGCTAGTGATACAATTAATATTACGGTAAATCCATATCCAGTTCTCGATTTAGGAAACGATACAGTGATGTGTTCTGGTGAAGTTATTACATTAGATGCTAGTTATAGTACTGCAACATATTTGTGGCAAGACAATTCAACCAGTTCAACTCTTAATGTTAATACTACCGGAATGTATTGGGTAAACAGTAGCCTGGGAGGATGTGTTTCCAGTGATTCTGTTGATGTTGTGGTCAATCCTTATCCAATTGTTGATTTAGGTAATGATACTGCGATGTGTGTTGGTGATGTTCTCACCTTAGATGCTAGTTACAGTTCTGCCAGCTATTTATGGCAAGACAATTCAACAGGCCCAACCCATGTTGTCAATTCTTCCGGGATGTATTGGGTAAATAGTAGTTTGGGAGGATGTTCAAAGAATGATACTATAGAGATTGTAATTAATCCTTACCCAATTGTTGATTTAGGCAATGATACCGTGTTATGTTCGGGAGAAGTTTTAATGTTGGATGCCACTTATAGTTCTGCTACTTATTTGTGGCAAGATAATTCAACTACCGCAACTTTTAATGTCAATACTTCTGGAATTTACCGTGTGGCAACATCGATACAAAACTGTAGTGTTCACGATACGATAGAAATTGTGATGGAAGATTGTGATACCTTATTGATTATTCCAAATGTTTTTACTCCAAATGGTGATGGTCAAAATGATATTTTCAAAATAGTAAGTGATCGTGATGCTAATTTCAATATGCAAGTGTTTAATCGATGGGGACAAAAAATATTTGAAACAAGTTCCATTAAGAGTGGGTGGGACGGAAGAACAGTTGCTGGTGATGAATCTGCTCAAGGTACTTTTTTCTATTTGATCGTTTTCGGAGAAAAAACATATAAAGGAAATGTTACGCTGTTGCGTTAAGTTGAATTATGTATATCAAAAAATAAAAAGATGATTAGATATAGATTTATTGATAATGTGCTCAATATTTTAATTTCTGAAGAAGAAAAAATTAATCTGGAAGAAGCTAAAGGTTTAATTAAGAAAGGACGAAGAATAATTCAGCAAAATAATGCTGAGAACTTGGTTGTTGAGTTGAAAAAAACAAATAACATTCACGAAAATGCTACAAATTATTTTGATAGAGTAGTGCATTGTTCTACAGATTTCCCAATTACGGTATTGCATACTTAGTTTTAGTTAGAGTAAATAGCGGACATTATGAAAATGGTGTCTGTTATTTTATTACTACTTATTAAATTATTTATAAAATAGATTGAACTGTAAATTCCTTTATTTTAAAGGGTTTGTTTCTTTTTTGATGCTTTTTTTGTTTGAAAAAACGAACTTATTAATCGTCTGTTTTGATTAGGTTTCTGGTGTGTTATGAATTTATTTTTGGTATAAAATAAAAGTTATGAGAGCAATATTAATTACACTAATTTTTTTTTCTATTCTTAGCGTGGATGGTCAAAATTTAGTCTTAGACCCGAGTCTTGAAGATACACTAAAATGTCCTTATACTATAGGAAGATTTCATCATGCAACAAATACAAGTCAACGATATATAAGAGATTGGAGATCTACCACAAGAGCTTCTGCAGATTTACATAATCTTTGTGGTCATAATAATTATATGCCCAGAACTGGTGAAGGATATGCAGGGATAATTTTGTATGATCCAGCAGGGAGTAGAGAGTATATAACGGCATTATTTTCATCACCTTTAGAAGCTGGTGAATGTTATTATGTTGAATTTTATGTGGCTTTAAAAGCTAATTGTACAGTTGGAGTAAATGAAGTTCAAGCACATATTTCATCATCAACTCTGGTTACCAGCTCGAACTTTTGGCCACCGCCTCAACCTTTAGTAGTAACACCTCACATTCAAGCTTCTGGACCAATGATTCAAAATACGTATCAAAAAGTATCGGGGCTTTATACAGCAAGTGGAGGGGAAGATGCTATTACTTTTGGAAATTTTAATGATAATGCGAATACTAGATTGTCCAATGCAACTCAGTTTGGATCGGTTAGTTCTTATTATTATCTTGATGATGTTACGGTAACCAAATTAGATATAGGGCCTGATGTTAGTCTTTGTGCTGGAGATTCTGCTTTAATTGTTCCCAATATTTTGGAACCCTCCTTGAATTACTCATGGAGTAATGGAACAACCGATACCACGACCCATGTATTTACTCAAGGTCAATTAAGTCTATCCATA
>CAJQOH010000045.1 GCA_905479915.1 uncultured Flavobacteriales bacterium | reverse complement strand
ATTAACCACTTTTACAAAGTAAGTTCCCGAAGGCAGTTGATCATTCAGGGATATCTCTACTTCACTAGTTTGTAAAGTCTCTTCATGGACTTTTCTCCCTAAATAATCCAATACTTCTATTGTGATTGGATAAGTAATATTGTCAGAAAGTTGAATATTTATACTATTCTTAAAAGGGTTAGGATAAAAATTGATTTTACCTAGCTCCTCACATGTAGTTGTTCTTACTCCATAGTATTCAACCTCACCATTAAAGTCTGTTTGCTTTAATCTATAATATGTTGTTCCACCTAAAAAATTATCATCTGTCCATGAGTAATTAGTTACAGTTGATTTATTATTGCTTCCATTTATTCTAGCGACTGCTTCATAATATACGGCATCAGTACTTTTTTCAATAGTAAAGTAATCATTATTTAGTTCTGAAGAAGTACTCCAGTTTAAGACAGCCTTATTATCCTTACAAACAGCAGTATAACTTAACAATTCTATTGGTAACGGTGATACCGATGAAACAGAACCAATAGCAATGTATCGGGTACTATTATCGGGAATTTCAGCAACACCAATATCGGTAATCGTTAATACTGGATTGTTATACGACATGTTTACTCCGCCTCCATTAACGTAGCAGGTTGTACCCCCATTAGAAAAGTCTCCATCATCATCTACCAAAAACCTTAAGTCAGCAATATTTACTAAAGTAGGGTTTGCTCCTAGGTTTAAAGTTATATCCATTTTAAAATCATCAGTTGTACTTGTTCTTGTGACTTTCCATTCTCTTTC
Organism: uncultured Flavobacteriales bacterium; assembly: GCA_905479915.1. Lineage (GTDB taxonomy): Bacteria > Bacteroidota > Bacteroidia > Flavobacteriales_E > Vicingaceae. The sequence goes on along the minus strand of CAJQOH010000045.1, from coordinate 3,282 downwards.
TAATCGTGAATATAAACCACAACCAGCTGGCACTTCTGCATTTGAAGTAGTACTATTGTGCATTGCCCCTTGGTTATCGCCTATAACGATGTAAGAGTCGTCAGTACTTAAACCTCCAGTATTTGCAGCATTACTTACTTGTAAGTTGGAATCGTAAATACGAGTAGTATCATCAATTGTATGCGATTGTTTTTGATTTAAACCTTCAATGTCTTCTCTACCAATACCAATTACATTGTTGTGATACGAAGGGTTTAAACTAGCATCCCATACAGTATCTCCTGTGGTAGAAATGTAATCTCCTGCAGATCCACCCCCCGTATTGTCTAAAGTAATACCATATTTAACGGCCAAATAAGTTTCCGCTTTAGCCTGTTCCAAGACGCTTAATGAATAAGTATAAATTAAAATCTCATTAACATCTCCAACTAGTTGCCCACCTCCATCTTCTCTGATTCCAATTTTGTTGTTTGAGGTTGAAGTGTTGATATTTGACCCAGTATTTGATCCAGAATTTAAAGCTTGAACAAACGTGTTTCTTCCTGAACCTGATAGATAATTAGTACTAGACAAAGTTCTTTTTCCTGCGATATTAGCATTTGCAGCAGTAGTTAAATCTGAAGCCGAATTTTGCCAAGAATTTTTTAATGATCCATCAGATCCAATTCTAAAACGGTTTGCCCGAAGATCAAGGTTCAATCCAGCTGCAATCACAAAACCAGTCCCAGTTATTTTATTAGCAACATACATTACTGTGTAATCAGATGCTCCTCCAGGAAGAGTCGCATCTGGCAAATCAAAATGTTGTTTTGGTGCAGCATTTGCATCAATGTTTATTCCTGGATTATAATTAGTACTTACGGTTTGATAAGTTGGTTGCTCCGTTCCTCCAGATTGCGTTCCATTATTTCCACTTCCACTTTGATCAGTCCAGCCTGTTAAAGAAACTCCATTAGTTGTGCTACTTGTTCCTGCGTCTGCCTTTACCCACAGACTCATGTTTGTAGTTCCAAAACCTCCAGGACTTTGTGCGTTAGACATTGTGTACATGACTAAGGAAAATAGTAAAGTGTAGTAATTTTTCATAACGTAAACTTTTAATACTACAAATGTAGTTTCAAGCTGTCCGTAACTAAAACTAAAGGGGGTGACATGTGGGTGTCGCACCGTAAACACTAGGACATTACAAAAACTCTTTTAAATAAGCCGTTAAATCATCCAATGGCTGAAGTCCTAATTTCTTTTTTAACCTGTTCTTTGATTTTTTTGCCGACTCTAGTGTTATGTTGTTGCTTATGGCTATTTCCTTATTGGATATTTGCATAACGACCATAGCCGCTAATTTTAATTCGAGTTCAGTCATATCAGAATGGGTTATTTTTAACTCATTGTAAAAGTTATTACTTAAATCACCCATTTGTTTAAGGAGTTGAGCTCTTGTAGATTTCACATCCAACTCATTTTGAATAAAAAATTCGATAGACTTTAATTCAGATTTAGAAATGTTTTCTAGCTCATCCAGTTGCTTTATAAGGCTCATTGAAAAATCTTGTTTTACTAACAACTCATGAGACAGCTCTTTTACATTTCTATTCTCTTCTTGAACCTTAAGGGCTAAAATTTCTTGCTCCTTAACAGCCAACTTAAGATTGGCATCCTTTATCCCTGACTCTTTAGCTTGTATTGCTTTAAACCTTAAAAACAATAGTAACCCTATTATTATAACAACCAATAAAACCCCAATCAAGACACCATTTTTTAGTTGTTTCTGTTCACTTATTTTTTCTTGAATGATTAATTTTTGATCCACCAATTGTTTTTCTAACTCTATTTTTTGAGTGATTTGTTTTAAAGCATTAGCGTTAAATTGTTCAATTAAGCTTTTATATGTTTCGGTTTGGTTTTGAAAATGAAGTTTATTTAACTCCATCCATTTTTCCGCATGCGCATTGTAAGCCGTTTTATTCCCTATAGATTTATAAGAGGCCATCAAATACTCAAACACTAAAAGTCTATTTTCTACTGATAAATGTTTGTCGTAATGATCTAACAAATTGTTTAATCGTTCAAGAACTTTGTTGTGTTCTTTTCTTAAACCTTCTATTTCAGCTAAATCAATTTCTGCATTTACATACGACCCCTTTTCTGAGTATTTAACACTACCTTCTGCATCAATTAATAAACACGCATAAGCCTTATCAAACGCTCCTACTTCAAAGTAACATGAACCAAGGTTACCCATAACATAAGCGTACTTGTTCGCTTTCTCCTCATTACCCACAACTTCCATAGCATCAGAAAAAGCAACTATTGCTTCATTGAATTTATTTAATTCTTTTGCTATTATTCCATGATTATTATAAGCTGAAATTAGATCCCTAGAATTGCCTTCTCTTTTTGCCCAAGCAATGCCCTTTTGAGAAATCATTAAAGCACTATCAGGCAATTCAAGTAAACGATAAAGCTCAGCTTTTTGATAATAATACAAAGCCTCTTTATCGGCTTCACATAGCAGGTCTAAATACTTGATTCCCTGCCTGTAATCCTGCATTTTAACCATTAACTTACCGAGGTATAAATAGGTTTTTCCGCATGATTTACAGTTCTCTATTTTATTAAGTTCTTCACAGTATTTATCAATCGTAGAAAGTGCCAACTGAAAAGCTTCTGGGTGTTTATCAAAAAGAAATAAGTTGCTAATCTTTTTAGTGTATGAATCTAACAGCTCCTTTTCATTTTGTCTACTCTCATGAAAATAAATTAGTTCATCTAAATAGTAAATAGTAGAATCACCATTTACTTGTATTTTATGATATTTGATATTTTCTTGTATCTCATTCGCATTATTCCAAACACGCTTCTCCTGACCAAATAGCGAATTACCAATGGTTAAAATAAAAATGACTGTAAATAAAATGGAAACTCGCATAATTGAAACCAAATATACATAAGAAATAAAAAATGGCTGTTCTCTCAAAAACAGCCGTTAATTCTCTTTTTAACCTAGCATCAAAAATAATCCTGAAAATACAAGAACTAGAAGTGTTACCATAACAATAGAACATTGTTCCATCAGTGATATTTGACTATTTGAATGGAATAATTTACCATAAGTATATCGTATCACCCTCTCCATCTTACTTCATTTTCACCATCCGTTCCACAACATGAGTTGTTTCATTAACCACTTTTACAAAGTAAGTTCCCGAAGGCAGTTGATCATTCAGGGATATCTCTACTTCACTAGTTTGTAAAGTCTCTTCATGGACTTTTCTCCCTAAA
>CAJQOH010000044.1 GCA_905479915.1 uncultured Flavobacteriales bacterium | reverse complement strand
CTTTTTTATTCTACACCCAGTGAAGGGCTACCCATTTTCTTAACACAAAATGAGTTGTAATATTCTAAAGATTCTTTATCTCCTAACTCAGCAGACCTCTTCCAGTCAATACACGCTTCTTCAAACTCTTCTAATTTAAAGTGTGCAATAGCTTTACTATGGGAAACCCTTCCATCATTATTAATTTCTAGATTTTCAACTAATTTAAAATCTGCAATAGCTTCTTGGTATTGCTCTAAATAAACTAAACAAACTCCTCTATTAAAAAATAGAGGTAAATAAGTAGAATCTAATTCAATTGAAACATTGTAATCTTTTATAGCTTTCTCATACTCTTCTAATTCAACATATATTAATCCTCTATTATTATAGAATATTCCTTGATTAGAATCTAATTCAATTGCTAAATTAACATCTATCAACGCCCTTTCTAACCCCTCAGTATTATTCATCATAATTACGCTTCTGTTATTTAAAATAACACTTAAGTTTGGATTAATCTCTAGTGCCTTATCATAATCTCTTAAAGCCAATTCCGAAATATTTAAAGCTTCATAGGATTTACCTCTAAGAGAATAAAAATCAGCATCATTTCTCAATGCTAAGCCATAAGAACAATCTTGAATAACTCCAAAGTAATCTTTTAGCTTATACTTACATTCAGCAACTTTAACTACAACATCAGCATTCAAACTATCTTTTAACAAAAGTTCACTATAATCATTCAATGATTCTAGATACTTTTCATTATTAAATTTTTCAAGTGCTTCTTTTTTTAATAATTCACTTTCATTACTTCCGCACGAAAACAAAATTGTTAAAATAGTTACTGTAATAATTCTCTTCATAATTTAATCTATTGTACTGGTTGAAAATCTGGCATTATTGAAAAATCTAGACCTCCACCAACATTACCAACTTTTTTTGAAAGACCAAAATCGAATCCTTCTCTTACTTCTGTTGAGATAGGAATACCAAAATCAGTCCTTATCCTTCCCTCAGCTTTATGGACTCCCATCACAACCGTATTTACCGTTTCTTGATACACTCCCAAATAAGTAAACTTAACCACTTTCTTTGTTTTAGAATCATAAAATTCTCCTGAGACTACTTGTTTACTTGTTGATTTACTTGTTGACACACTAAAGAATGGTACTGACAAACTATTTTCTTTCAACTTAACCTGAGCATCACTCACACTAACAGTTGCTGAAGTAGTATTCCCATCTGTTTTAATCGCAACTCCATTATCATTTTTAGATGCACTTCCTGTTATAGATTTTCCATCTGTTTTAACCTTTAAGTCAAACCCTTTAACCTTCTTTCCAATTGAAATAGAAGGTTCTACTGAAAAGTTCTTAGCTTTCTTAAACGCCTTAGGTGTATGGTCTGTAGCATTTACTAAAGGCGGACCAACATCTGGCGTATAAAGGTTATCTTGCCCTAAAGTAAGCCCTCCGTGATCGTCACTACTTGCTGGTTTACCTGGAACACTATTCAATTCAGACTTTTCCAACCCTTCTAATTCCACTGCACTAATCACTACATTCTCACTAAATGCGTAAGGGCTATTATGTGGATATTTTGACTCTAATGGATCAGTTGCAAAGAATCTACCAATACGTGGATCGTGCATTCTATACTTAAAGTTTACTGAATTTCCGTGTCCTTTGATTTCATTATCCATTTCTTGATTTTGAAAACCATATCGATAATCTGTTCCTCCCCACCTTCCTGGCATAAGGGAGCCGAAGGGATAGTAATCATTGTATGCAATTATGTCTGGTACAAAACAAGTTGTTTCAACACCTACATCTCTTCCTTCTATCTTTACATTATCTATTTTCATTTCTCCTGCTACAACAATATACCACTTAACTCTGGTTTGAGTTGTTGATGCTACAAATGTAAGGGTATGCGCTCCTGAGAAGCCTGTATAAACAGTGTTTTGAGCTAATACTCCTGTAGAAGGTATTTCTCTTGCTTCTAAGGTACATAACAACCCTGTAAAGCTAATCACATCTGATGTTACTGTATAGGTTTCTCCTGGTATTGTATTTATAATAATACTTGCTCCATAAGGATTGGTAACTCCTGCCATACTTAAATGATTACCCGTTGTTGCATTTGGCACTATTCCCCAAGTGTTACCAGAGCGTGAATCAAATCTCCAATGATATGGTATTGCAGCTGTTGAGGATACAAGTCCATTTTCAAATCCATCTTCCCAAAAATCTGCTATACTGGATTCTACAATTTTCTTATCGGTTACTACACTCATTACATTTCCTAAATGATTGGAGAGTTCAAAATTTCTTTTCCCTTTTGTAAAATCATATAGTGCTGTACTTCCTGTAAATATTGGTCCTGGAATGGATTCACTAACTACACTACAATCTGTAGTTCTAGTTGCTAAAGGACCTATAGAAGACTGTAATATTGCTAATCTAGATGATCCATACAGATTATGCTCGCTTAAATTAAAAGATTCTTCAATATTAACACATCCTTCATTAAGCACTGGATCGTTTAAATTTGTTTTATCGTACTTGTAAACTGCCATCACATTACCAGATGCGTCTCTTACGTAATGGTGATAAGTAAACATACCTACTCTATCTCCTCCTGATGGTTTAATGATTTTAGTTACTCTATTTCCTGAGGCATCGTATTCAAATTCTATGTCTCTGTCACCAAACACATTACGTTCTACTTTTTTTACTTTGTTGTATACTGTCCATTCTATATTATCAATACCCTCTGAATTATCACTTTTTAAATTACCATCTTCGTAATAACTGTAATTGGCTGCTGCTTGATTTTTTAAGTCTGTACCCAATATCGATCCTAATGGATCTGTAACATAGGCCAATTTATTACTAGAATTAGTAGGGTTAGACATTTTAGGATCAAAAATGGTTGTTCCATCTTTTTCGTAATAATAGTATTTTAAATCATCCATAGGTGCTCCTGAATTCTCATTCCTATTTAACTTTAAAATATTACCATTAGGATCGTAATTTAAATCTACATTGTAAGCACTTGTAGGTGATACGGTAGACCAATCATCTATCACTAGTGGAGCTGACATTTCTGAACGCATTGTTATTAACCTGTTCAATTGATCGTAGGTATAATTATTCGCCATTAATGGCATTGCTTCATTGTTAAGGTCTGCTAATGCTACTGCCATTTGACTAATATTACCATTGTACAAGCTTTTATTGGTTGCAAGTGGACTTTGTGTTGCGATATCATTTAAGAAATCTGTAGCTCCTACTCCTCTTGCTTTATAATCGTCTTCAAAATAAGACAACCCAAACGCATAGGCATCTTTACCAACATTTGCATGTAAGGTAGAACTTGCAACATCTCCATCTTTTCCTACTTCTGTTGTTGGGTCAAGCACATTTGAATTGTTCGATTTTAACCAACCTTGTATGGTATAAACATAATCGCATCCTTGTGATTTATCGTCTGCAATTTCTGTTCTAGCTAATGGTCCGTGCTCGTAATAAAAGTATTTTGCTTCTTGTTTCCAAGTTACTTTATCTTGAGATACCCATGTATTGATAATCCTATTGTCTGCATCGTATTCGTATTTGTGGAACAATTGATCTAAATACCCTTCTTGATAGGCTACTTCCAATACATTACCACTTACTAAATCATAGGTATACTCCATCTTTTTAACGGATTGAACCAAATCTTGCAAGTGCTGTGCTTTGTTTTCTTGTACCAATTCATTTACATTACCATGTATATCATAACTGTAATGTGTTGCTCTTTGGTAAAAGTTCAAATCAAAATAAACTGAAGGATCGGTTAAATCAGACATGTCTATAAAATCTTGATAGGTTGTTCTTGCCACTCTATTTCTAAGGTTTTGTTGTCCATTGTTAAATGGTGTTAAAACAACTGTAAATGGTGCTCCTGTAGGTTGTCTTGTTATTATTATTCCTTCGTCATAGTGTGTTCTGGTTACTTCAGAAATTAACGAAACATTAGGCCAAGAATTATTGTAAGGATAATCCAGTGCATTTAAATTTACTCCTGTATTAGGCGAAGTAGTACTTTCTAATTGTCCTACCTCAACAATTCTTCCTAAGGCATCATACCTGGTATAACTGTATTTATTGTTACTCGCTTGTTCTGAATCTTGTGATGCTACTAACCTACCTAGGTAATCGTACCAAAATAAAGATTCTCCTCCATCTGGAGTATTTTGTTTTACCAGTTGGTTTAAACTATTGTACTCATAGTTAGTAAGGTAATTGTGTTGAGGAATATAAGCTGCATTTGTAGGTTTTACCTTGTTAGCTCTTGCCGCTTTAATGAATGGCCCTACTCCTCCTGATAAATCTAATCTATCTACTCCTCTTGGTGGTACAGTTTGTACCAAGTTGTTTCCTTGATCGTATTTATAAAGGGTGTAATGGTGTTCTTGATCTTCATGCGTCATATCAAATGTTTCAACAACATTGTCTAAAGAAAATTTAATGTATCGTTCTTCAAAATCTGCTGTTAATTGATTGATGTAATTGTTGTATTGTGTTACTGCATTGTTGTTTGCAATGTTTTTTGCATAAACTACACATGGATCTGGTCCTGGTGCTGGTATAGGCATAGTTGGTACTATAAACGGTACACAATAGTTTGGTTGTGAGCTTAACCCTTCTTTAATAAAATCTGATAAGGTTTTTACTGGACTATTGGTTGTTGTTGCTACATAAATTAAATAATCTGCTACATGGTACTTCATCCATTCTGCCGAGAATTTACTAAAAGGAATGTAATAGTCGTTAATTCCATCTAAATCTGCAGGGTTATTGGTATATGGATTGGCAGCATCAAAAGGGGCAGCACTCATTCCTATGATGTAATCCATATACTCATCTACAGCATATTTATAAACTCCTGAACAGAATTCTATTTCTGTTAGATTGTAGGCTGGATAATAAGCTGCATCTTGAACGTTTGGATCGAAGCTTGTATTTGCTTCTATTGCCGTCATATACTCGGTATATTTCGTATAACAATCAACCGGAGCTATAGCTTGTGGCACACAATCTTCACATGGTCCATCTATCTTTACAAAGCTAATGTCATCAATTGCAAAATCGTTCTCTCCCTCATTAGGTGATGGATCTAAAGCATGAGAATACTTAGCAATCATTAGGTTAGCAGTTGTAACAGAACCAGAGTTCCACTGAACAGTAACTTTTTGCCAACCACAAGCTTGTTGTCCTAATGATGATGTCGGCTTAAATAATCTACCGGCTACTTTAACATCATTGTAATAAATTTGCTCTGATGAGGAAGTAAATCCATTGTTTACTTCTAATGAAAAGTTGTTGGACTCACCTGTGCTAAAATCTAATATCCAAGCAGAAAACTCATAAGTAGAGTTTGGCTCTACTGGAATGCTATTTTGAGGAAACCAAACAGACATCAAATTATTATCTCCCGCAGCCGAATGTAAATTCTTATGGTTAACAATTTGCATGTTGCCAAATCCTGAAGTATGATCTCCACATGGACAAAATCTACTTTTTGCATTATTACAGCTTAAAATGCTTAAAACATCTACAGTTGTTCCTATTGTATATTCTCCTTCGTTAACAATAGTGGAAGTAGTACTAGTAAAATCTGAATCAAAATTACTATCTCCTTGTTCAAAATCTCCGTTTGTTACCAAATTATCATTTTCGGTAAAAATTGGTTGTTCATGGCTTTCTTTATCACAACAGTCGGCAACTTTTATTGGAGTCATTGTTACTGGGTCTCCGATTGGTTCTAATATTTGCATTTTTATTACTGCTGTTGATGTATTGGGGTTCCAAGGATCTATTGTTGTTCCGTTCGAAACGGTTATTTGTATTTCCATTAAATCTTCTTGGATAACCGAAATGTTATCAATACTTAAGATATCACTTCCTTGTAAGGTTGTTAATGTAATGACTGATCCAGCTGGAGCGGTTGGCACCGTTTGTACTCCTCCCATTGGAAAAATAAATTCTACTTGTAATGCTCCACCATTGATATCGTAGATTTCATTAATACTGTGCTGAAAACTAATGCCAGCATTTGGTGTTCCTAACTCTATATTAATAGGGTCTAATAAAGCATAATCAATAGCTCCACTTGTAACAGAATGAATAGCCGTTCCAAAATCACCATTGTCAATTGCTCTATTTACTAAATATGCTACTGCTTCAGCAAATTCTGTTGGAGGGCAATCTGGAGATAATTCATTTTGTCCTCCTGGTTCACATCCTCCTAAATTGATACAGCTTGTACCTGTCATTATTACTTCGATTGGATTATTGCTAGTATTTACTAAATCGTTTACATAGGCCATTACGGTAAATGTAGTTCCAGTATTATCTGGTGTTAATTGGTCGAAACTGACAACTTCCCAATCCGTTCCATAATTACTCCAATCATTTGTATTTAAAAATTTAGCGTTGTACTGAATGTCTAAGCTAAATAAACTACCAGTATTGTTTACACATGCTTGGATATTTCCTTCTAATAGAGATCCTGTTAAATTGATATTTAGAGTACTCCCTGAAACAACAGGAGACCAAGTGTATTGTGAATACAAATCAACTGCAGGATTTTTTCCTGAAATTACTTCATATAAACTCGGCACAAACTCTGGAACATCTAACAAGTTATAGGAACTTGTTAATAGATTATCATCTAATGTACCATTTTTAGACATTCCATTTAGCAACATTTGCACATTAAATGCATTGGGACACTGCCCTGTTTGTTTCCATGTGTTGTATAGCGCTCCATTTAAATTTCCTTGGGTTGTTCCTCCTGGTTGGCTGTTAATATTTTCATATCTCTTACTAAAATTAGCTTTTGGGAAATTATGCCTTAAACCGATGTAGTCTCCAAAAGAATGTGGGTTACCAACAAAGGCTTTTTGTAAAAACCCATACCTCAGCAAAGATTTATAAAAGCTAGGCTCTTTTCCGATATTGATGTTGTAATACGCTTCATTAATCGCAACCATATCGGCTATGTCGGCTTGTATTTTTTTCTTTTCTGAGATGTACATGAATTTAAATTGATCCCATACCTCACCCACATTAGAAGAGGTTACTGGGCAATTCTGTTGATCTACTCCATACCATCTGCCACATTTATTCACTGTTTGTGTAGCTACATCCCACATCGTAAACCATGGGTTACTAGCTGCTAAAGGATCTGCATTATAACTATAATGTTTTAATGCTTGTTCCATTCTAAATTGAGCATAGGTAAAAAGTGATATCGAATAATAAGAAGCTGTTGTATTACCAGATGGGGTACTAAAATATGGATCTGATGATAAAATTGCTATTGTTGGCGTGCCTCCTGCTAATGCATTTGTAAATGTTGGGTAAATTGTTCTCGTTGCTGTATAATCATTAATGGATAATGCTCTATCAAAATCTTCACTACCTCCATCTGCACTTAATGCAACACAGTTCTCATAATATCCATATTCTGGATGATATTTTACCAATGCTTCTGCCCACTGTGATTGAAAAATGGTTAAGAAATAATTGTTCTCAAAAAGTTGGTGTGGAAAAACATATTCAAAATTATTTGCATCAAGCATTGGTGTTACTCCAGCTCGTATTGCTGGGGTATACACTCCATTGTTTAATGTTACATACACTCGAGATGGGGTTCCGTCTGTTTCTAAATATACATTATCTTCATTCTGATCTTGAATACCATCGCCATCTACATCATTAAACGTTGTTGGGTTTTGCCATGGATTTGTAGTGTTTACAGATCCTCCAATTAGTCTTAAAAGACTGTTGGAAGTCATTACAGACTTATCGTTTCCTGCAAGGGCATATTGTCCTCCAGGACTTACATCTGCCAATAAGGTGTTGTACTTTTCGGTACATAAAGAAACTTTTTCACAAGACTCCGTACATTCTTTGTAGGCATTTCTCCAAGTTTGCAGTGTAAATCCATCATTTAGAATTAATGGCTGCAGGATAGGGTCATTAAAATATCCATCCCAAATTCCTGCACTGTATAGGTTTTGTGGTGTAAAGTCAACTGCTCCAGCCCCTGCATAAGTATTTATTAAATCTTCTAAACATTCATCACATTCAATTTCACAAGTAGTATCTATTAATGCCAAATAATGAGCTTTAAAATCTTCTAATGTTTTTATACATCCTTGATCTTGACCATCAACAATATATTGTGCTTTATAATCGTCTAAAGCGGCTTTGTTTACTGTTAGTTTTTTACTAACAGTATAGCTTCCTATATCTAGACCTGTAGGTGCTAATGTTGTTGTTGTAAAGTTAAATTGTTCTGGTTGTATTAAGGTTCCACACAGGGTATTTGATTTATCTATTGCACCTACCGTTGTAACAAACGGGTCTACAGTTGGTACTCCTGGTGCTAATGGTGATAAATATTCTAAGGCACATTTATCCTTCATACTTAATGTTAAATCATATACAACAGGGTAACAATAGTCAGGGCTAACACAATCATCAGTATATACAGGTCGTGCTACTGTATAATCAAAAATATATTCTGCTCCTTCTATTGGGTTTAACTCTTGCCCGCTATAAGCCAATTGATCATCTGATGCGCTTATCAAACCTGTACTAAATCTATCGTTATCATCTTGTGGGGTATCTGTATCTGTTATTGTTGTTTTATTTAATAAATCAACTGTAATGGTTTGCTGCCCAGGAAAATTATTGTCTCCTAATTTATCTGTAACCTCATCTAGATTAATTGGTGCTTTCCCAACTAAAGAAGTTGCTACTGTTCTTCCTTGTGGATCTAGGTAAGAGATACTAATTTGTCCATTAGGATCTATTACCATGTTCTTTTTATATCTTTTTTTATATCCTACATCGTAACCAAATAATCGGTCTAATTCTTCTTGATGCGGTTGTCCATAAAAGTACTTGGTATCGTGCTCTCCTAATTTATGGTTTATTCCTACTCCACTTTGAGCTCTTATTCGCCCTGTATTGTCTGGCTCATATTCTATTTGCGTAAATGGAAACCCTTCTGCATTTGGTACAAAATCTTGATAATCACCACTTAAGGTTTGTTTGTCTGAATAATAAGACGAGCTTCCTGAAATAACATTCATTGCATCTGTAGCTGCTAAACATCCTACTCCATCAAGATCAAAATCTTCTCTTGAATACGGTAATCCTACTGCTGCATTCTTGTTAAAATTGGGATAGTATCCCAATACTGAACTACCTGAAGGTACTGGCAATGTTTGTACTGCCGCTCTTCCTTGGTGATCATATATGTTTTCTGCAACTATTGCATTGTTATCACTGTTAATTTTGGTAACTGTTTGTCTATTACGCAATGTTCCATCAAAATAACTAACCACTTCTTTCTTTTTACCTTCTTCAGCAAATGTTGCTGTAAACTGCCAATTCTTAAAAGCTTCGTGAGATCCTGTAACATGGTACCTTGAGAAATCTGCTACTTTACCAAGTTGACTAAATTTTTCTGACCATTGTCCGTAAAGAATATGATCAGGATTGTTCATGTCTCTTCCAACTGGCCTTACTCTGTACATGATATAACCTTCATCATATACTAAAGGAATTGTGTATTTATTGAATCCAGTTTTAATTCTTGTATTGTTTAATTTAAAATCTCTATCTGTAAAGTTTATCGCTGCTGCTGATAATCTAGCTGTACTTGTAGGCAATACTCCTAAAGGGTAGTTATTGATATAAGTCCATTCTAATTCATATTCTTCTGCTCCGGCTATATAATTCCAGTAAAATTGTAATTCGTTTGGTGTAGCTGATGATACGGGCAAAGACTGATGCCCTACTTGATTTAAGGCATGTTGTTTGGTTTCATCAAATTGGTAATACCTTTCTATTTCAAAGCGTGTTTCTATATACATGTTTTCTTTACCAACTGCAACAGGTACTGGAGTACCTGGATTGGTTACATCAACTATACTTTGTATTTCTATTCCTATTTTATGGTAATCTTTTATCATAAAAATAGCTCTACTCTTATCAATAGGCGTACTCTTACCATAGGTAATGCTTAAGGTTTGAGTTAACGGAGAACCTATTGGGTTTCCTAGAAGATCAAATGTTGTAGCTTGTAGTGTTACTTCATATTCATAATCTGTAATAGCTGGGGTTGTTAATTCTTCATCCCACCCTAACTCTATAAACGCTTTAACTTCAGCATTAACAAATTCAGATTGCCATGCTTGGTTAATCGAAGTCATATAATTGTAATGCCCTTCACTTACTTCATAAGCCATTCCTGTGGCAATTGCATTTACTCCTGAATTCCCCTCTATACGAGAGCTATAAGTTTCTACCACTGCACTACTATAGTGAGCTGTAAAAGCAAAAATCAATAATAATATTAGTCTAATCTTCATACTACTTAGCTGTTTTATCAAAAAACTCATATGTTTTATATTTTTCTTTTAACTTCTTATTTCCACTCATCGTAATAAAGTGTTTGGAAATATTAAATTCTCCCTTTTTAAACTGAAAAGAGGGGCCTGTTTTATAATTCTTATACTCTATAATCACCTTAGGCTTTTGTAAATCTGGTTTACCCTCAGTATTTACAGCATATTTAGTTGCATAATACATGATTGCCTTTTTAATCAGCTTTGTTTCTTTATACACCACCAAAACAGCTTTATACAATTCTGATACTCCTTCTTTAAAAGTGACTGTATAACTTACCGTTGTTGCAGTTTGTCCTGTTTTTTTTGCTTCTTTAAAATGAGCTAATGTTTGTTCTATTCCAAAAAATCCTTCTGGAACTTTTTGGGTGTTGGCCAACAGAATAAGCTTGTTGTTCTCATCTAAGATCATGGAGTACTTTTTGTTTTGAATGTATTCCATTCCTAAATTTTTAGAACGCAGGTTATTCCCATCTTTTCTATACTCGGCAAAAGATTGATCAACCACCTCTATACTAGAATGGGTTTTGAAAGCCTTATAATCCGCATCAACAGAAAATCTATCTAAAGTTAGATAGGTCTCTAAAACTTTTTTCAATTCGTCTTTAGCTCCTTGTCCGTACGAAAATGAACAAGCTGCTAAAACAACGATTAATAATATGTTTTTAATGTACTTCATTTATTTTACTTCCTTGTACTGCCCTTCTCGTGATTCTTGAATAGTAACAACTCCTCTTTCTGTTTCTTTTTTAATTCTTGTTAAATTTCCTTGCTCATCGTACTCATAAAAGGTTGCATAATTTCTATCATCTAACTCAGACCATAGCCTTAATGATACAGGGTCATATACATAACTTTTCATTGAAGAATTAAATGGATGTACCCTAACATCATCAAAATAAACATCGTTAGCCCCTGAATTGGCTAACCTAATGCTCATTTTAACAGCTCCAGCAGGCACTACAAATACTTTTTCTATCTGTTGCCAACCTTCTACTATTGTTTTATTTGCTACAAAGGGAGGCAATCCTGATATTGCACCACCGATATCTGTAAATTCTAAAAACACTTGTGGCCCCGTATAGGTTTCTACTTGTTTTTCTACTAATCCAGAATTGGTTGATATAAATTCTTGGGTTTCTTTTACCCAAGCACTCAACACATATTTTCCTCCCGGTTGTGGTGCAAACGAGGTACGACATTCACAACATTCAATTGCAACATCTTGTTGTGTTGTATAATTACAGTCTGGTGTTGGTCCCGTAACAGTAACTGTAACTGTATAGTTATTAGGTGTTGTATATTGGTGTAAGGTTGTTATTCCTGTTCCTGTAGTTCCATCTCCAAAATCCCAAACTATATTTGTACCAGATAAGTTTGTTGTAGGGCTTAATAAAAAGGCTGTTGGAGCACTTGTACATTTTCCTGTAATTATTATTTCTGGTTCTGGGCAAAGTATTGGACTACAATCACTAATTGTTATGTTTTTTGTAGTTACAATAGCACCACACTCTATAGAAGTTACGGTTAAGGTAACTGTATATGTACCTGCAACTAAATAAGTGTGTGCTGCTGTTGGTGATGTTGGCGAATTATCTCCAAAATCCCAACTTGTTGATGTTACCGTATATGTTCCTCCAGAAGCAGGAATAATAGCTGCCACAAAAGTTACCAAATCATCTACACAAGCATTTTGGGATAAAATAGAATATGACGGGCAACAATTTACCACATTAACAGCTGTTGTGAAATTAACATTAGGACATCCAGGGGTAACTACTGTTCCTGTAATGGTATAAAACCCAGGGGTTGCATAAGTATGGGTTGGATTTAATCCTGTACCGGTGTTCCCGTCTCCAAAATTCCAAGTTATTGTTGAGCTACTTGTAAAAGCTCCTGCTACTGTTCCGTTAATAATTTTGTATGGAAAAAATGTTATTGGTACTCCTGGACAATAAAATTCACCTAAACTAAATCCAACTTCTGTAGCACATGGTAAAGGGATTTGTATTGAATTTAGCTCTGATGTATTTTCTAAATCTAGAGCATTTTTACCTGTAGATTCTGTAGCTGTTGCCGTAACATAAGATTTTGTAAATGTTAATCCTGTTGCTGACCAAGATCCAGTAGCATCTGCCAATACTGTTGTTAAATAAATCTCTGCATCTTGAGGAGAATTCCCCTCAAATATTTCAATAACATCGTTCGGATCAGCAGTACCAGATAGATTACCACTAGCTGTTATACTTGAAAATGTTGGAGCTGGCTTTGTAAATGTTGATCCATTTGCATTATTAAAAATCTTTATTGCATTTCTACCACTACTATAAATTAAGTTTCTACTTACTTTAGTGTACTTAAGTGTTGCTGTACTAGATTTTGTCATTTGAATTCCATCAAAACTATTGAACCCAATTATATTTTTCTCATTTGGATTAACTCCACCTATTTCTGTAGAATACAATGTTTCGGACCCAGTTGCCCAAACAAAAACTCCAAAGGTATTTCCATAATCTATTCCATTTATATCTGTTCCAAAAATATTATTTTGAATTTTAGTCCTGTCTGAATTATTCACTAAAACACCATGTCCAGAAACATTAGCAGATCCCATCCTGTTAATTATGTTATCATTAACAATTGCATTTTCGCAATATTGAAGCCATACTCCTGCACCACCAAAAAAATCATGTATATAAAGTCCTTTTACCTGACAATGTGGCAATCGATTATTCTGGGCACCATAAATCCTAAAACACTCTATATTAGGATTACCATCGACACCAATAATTTCAACCATGTTTGTATGTAATGCATATCCTGAAAAAGTTGTTCCATCAATAAAAACTTCTGTTTCAATTGCTGGTAAGGAACTTAACACATTTATCTTAAGATTGGTACTAAACACAATATGGTCAGCTCCTGCATCCCAATTTGCTTTTTCTATTGCCCACCTTAACGTTCCTGTAACGGCATTTATTTGTTGGAGAGTATATGAACTAAGGTTAACACCTCTTGCTATATCTTGTGTCATAAAAGCATCTTCATCTCCATTACTTGTTACAACAATTTGTGAATTATAAGGCCCTTGACCAAATACTTCTATGTTCACAACAATTGTAATAAACAGTAAAATATATCTCATAAATTTTAACATTGCCTTATCTTTATTTATTTAAATAATAATGTACCGTCTCTTCATTTTGATCATCAACAATAAAAAAGGTATACACTTTAATACTTTGCATCTCTGCTGTGGTTATGTTAATCAAAAAAGCTCCTTCTTTATTCCTAATAGGATATTGTTGCCCATTGTAATTGATAATATCTTGACCTTCTACATGTGTAATCGAGGCTATTATTTCTTTTACATCCGACAACCCTTTATCTGTTCCCAACCTTAACACTAATTGACTTGCATTTTCTGGTTTATTAATTTTAAAACCAACCTTATTCTCATAAGAATCTGAATAATTTTGACCATTTATTGAAACAACAGGTTCAACTATTAAATCCATTAATCGAATAGAGCTTTGTGCCTTTATATTCAAACTAGTTATTGTTATTATTACTCCTATTAGTATTCTCATCTTTTTCATCTTTTTAATTATTTACAGTCTAATAAATCTTTTTCTATAGTAACACTTGCTCCGTGTTTAAGTTTTATACTTTTTCTACCGGTATGGGATTCTGTTTCAACAATTGAAACTCCCCCAACATGATCAGCACCATTTTGAGGTGGATGATTCAATTCAGATTCAAAACTAAAGTGATCATCACTACATTCATCAAAATGATACTCTTCAAAACCATCAAACCCTATATCACTATATCTTGCATTGTTAGCTACTGCTGTTGGCAAGTTATTGTTGTAATCGTATTGGGCTGCAGAATACCTTCCTAATCGATCTTGATTTTCTAATTCAAATCCATAAGGGCTAAACTTAGATACTTCTGAACTCCAGGTATAATCAAAATTATTTTTTAACCATTTAGTACCTGGCTTTCTCCAGAATGTCTTATAACTACTATATGTTCCTTCTTCTCTTGTAGTTTTGTCATTTGTTTGATTTCTACCCACTAAATAAAGATGCTCTTTTTTCATTCTCCAAGCTCCTTTCGCATTGTGTACATAAGGGTTGTAAACTTGTGTAATGTCTAAATCACAATTACAATAACTCTGCACCCAATCATCACTAAATTCGCTAATTGAAGTGTTTACCACTTCTGCATCAGTTACAGCAGTTGTATTCTTGAAAAGTGGTAAAACAGTACCATTTGGATAAGGTGTATCGTTTACATCTGCCAAAGGATCATCTAACATGGTTATATTTCCAATAGACATTGCCTGCATGTTTCTATGCCCTGAACGAACAATTTTACCGTTAATGGTTGTAGAAAGTAGAGGATCTCCATTGATATCAATTACTTTTAAATCGGTTCCATCATCATCTATCCAAAATTTACCAAATGTTGTTCCTATCTCATCTCCTGGATGTAGGTAATTTAACATTGATACTGGACTTACTACTTCTCCTGAAGGGCCTGTATTTATAGAAATATCCATACCTATATTTTGATAGGCCTGCCCCATCCCTTTGTAATACCAATGCGCTGGGTAATTGAAGTTAAATACATTGTCTCCATACTCATTGGTAGTCTCGGTTAACAGTACTTCTCCTGTTTCTGAATCCCAAGCTTTATTTCTGGTAGATACTGCCGCCCCTAAATCATAAGCAATTACCTCTCTTAATATTCCAAATCGGTTAATTACTTTTGTTGTAACAACATTTCTGTACCTTGTCTTTTCACTTGTTCTACGAGGGATAACCATTGGTATAAGAATCACTGCTGGAGGTATCGGAATATTGAATGTGGCTAAATTAAAATCAATGTTAATGTCTACCATTTCAGTTCTACTTTCTCCAAAATCATTAATCATGTCAAAATCAACTCCTATTTGTCTGGTTTCTACCATACCATTGGGTGTAATTACTGTTACATCATTGTTGAGTTTGGTGTTATTACCATTAAAGTTTTGAAACAGGTTTCCATTAGGCGAAGCTGATGCATAGTTGTGATCGTACACGTATTTTGTTCCAGAAATTGGATCTATCTGACCCTCTGCATAGACTTTTTGAGCTTTTTGCTTGCCGTGCATATCATTGGTTTCTATCACAAAACCTTGAGAAGCTACTGCATAATTTTTTGCATCAACTTTAAAGATACTCCCCAATAAACCTGTTCTTTTTTCATCACTAAACAAACCAGTTCGATCTACCCTTACCGGATAATCTCTACAGGTATAAAACTCATGCACCATTCTTCCTGTGGCATGTTTTTTAACATTTGTACGACTTAAATTGGCCACTTCAATTCTGCTATAACCTATGCTTGGACCTGGATAGAAAGACTCTCCATAAGGTTCTTCCATATAATGTTTCCCATCTGGAGCCAACAAGTGTTCTTCGGAAAAATAAACGGGTTGGATTAACGGGTTATCTTTTGTTCCTAAAGGCTCATAAGTTGCTACGCCACTGCTAGAAATTCCATCTTCTAGTGTATAACTATAAGTTTGGCCGTAATCAAAATCATGATCAAATCCATCTGAATTGGTATTCGATTTTTCGGTCATAAACTCCCAATTGTCATACATTTTAATGGCTGCTACTCTAGCTCCACCACCTAGTTTATGAAGGTCAGGAGTATTTAATCTAATCCATGATTTTGAAGGGTTAAAAAATCTTCCATATTTTTTTTGCTTTAACAAGCCATTAGATCCTGTAAACAATTCAACAACATTGGTTACTTGAGAGGCCAACAACTTGGCCACATCAATTAATGTTGCTCCATTTTGAGGGTCTGGTTGATCGAACGCTTTTTTAGGGACAAAACTTCTGGCAAATTGCCAAGCAGATTTAGCTATAGGATGTGAACTTCCTGACCCATTACCATTGGTGCTCACCCCTTTTACTTTAATCCATGCTGTTCCAGCAACAGGATCAACATCATAATCTTCTATCAATTCTTTTGCCAAATACCCCTCAACGTATTCATAAGAACCATCATCGGCATCTAGTCCATTGGTTAAATCAATTAAAAAACGATAATACAAAGGCTTGCCATTGATTAAATTTTTAAACAGTTGAGCCCTGGTGGTATTGGGTGGTATTGCTAAATGTAAATATTGATTAAAACTACCATCGTACAACTCACTTCTTGATGGTGATGATGCACCTGGAGCTGTAGTAGAGCTATTACACCCCAACACTTTATACATTTGCAAGGCTTCTCGATCTTGAACATACGCGTACTCATGCGGCTCTAAATCTACATCTATCCTTCCTCCTGATGGTAATTTAATAGAGGTTAATGCCCAAGCATTTACATATTGTGTTTGTTGTGCTTTATTGTTTTGATCAACATAAGGATATTCTGAATTGAGCAAACCAGCATCTACTCCAAAGCCTGCATTGGCAACTTGTGCTTGATAACCTCCCCAAGCATTTACCGATTTTAAATCATAAGGATAGTTCGCCTCCATTATTCCATTCGGATCATGATCTGGATCTGCATACACAAATTGATAATCACTTAACTCTCCTTTATGACTGTTGGCATAAGTAAAATAGACACGCTTCAATGTTAATTTCCCGCCAAGGTTTTGAGGATTACTACTCGTTGTCCCCTGAACAACATCAACATTATTATCTACTCCAGGACATAAACTGTAATCGTACTCAAAATGAACCTCTTTAATTGGTGTTGCGTTTGGATTTACAGCTCCATTGGCTAGATAATAATCTGATCGAGCATACAAAGAAACTTTATCTAATTTTTGCATAGGGTTTCCTCCTAAACCTCCATTTTCATCAGTTACACCATATCCATCTCTTCTATCAGACATATTAAATACTGCTACATGTGTTTTTGTTTCTATGTTGTCTAGATACCAAATTTCTTTTTCTCCATATACATAACTCCCTTTTTGATCTCCCGGATCTGTTTTTAAACCCTCAGAGTAGTTTGCTTCCTCTTCGTTAAAAGGAACTCTCCATTTGTAGTTTGAAATGTCTGGCGAATCCCCATAATTAAATTTGGTAAAACTTCCATAATCATCTGCAGTAACTCCATTATTGGTTCTGTCTACATAATCTTGAGACAATACTGAAGTTAATAGGTAAGAATGCGCATAGGGTGGTAAAGTAGTTCTATTGAAATAGTGATCTCTTCCTCTTTCATTGCCAGTTGAGTTATCACTATTGGCTACATAACTTACCATTCCTTTATCTCCAGTACCAATTAATGCTCTTCCTGTAGCATTAAAAGAAACATCTCTTTTTAGGGTATTGTATGCCGGAATTCCGTATACATAACGTGATCCATTGTTCTGTACAACTGTCATTTCAGAAAAGTGATGCCCTTGGGCAGAAGGAGATTTATACCCTTCAATTCCATATTGTGCTTCACTATTTGTTAATG
The DNA here is from genome assembly GCA_905479915.1 of uncultured Flavobacteriales bacterium. Classification (GTDB taxonomy): domain Bacteria; phylum Bacteroidota; class Bacteroidia; order Flavobacteriales_E; family Vicingaceae. Next base: position 39,506 of record CAJQOH010000044.1, on the reverse strand, counting down.
GCGTAATAATTTGATTTCGTTTTGATCTTGCTGCTCTTTTATTCCCTAAACTGTTAATGTCAAAAATAGTCGCATCTTTTCTAATGTATTTACCAACTGCTTGATGGGTAAAACCACTAGCATTCACTCCTAATCTAACTGCATCATAACCTCCTGATTTATTGAAAAGAGAAGCAGGATTGTCTTGCATTTCATCATCAACCGTAATTTCTCCAGTATGTTTGAAGTAATATGGCTCGTAAGGATTATTATCAGCTTTCCCTTGGTAGGACAAAGCACTTTTAGCCAAGTTATCATCGTTCCAATTTCCACTTCCGCCTAATGTTCTAGTAACTCCAGTAGACACTCCCATAGAAAATAGGCTTCCCGGATTTACCTCCACATTCGCCTTTCCTCCAGTACTTTTATCATTTACTTCATTGTCATGCACCAATCCTACTTCACTTCTAAAAATTCTAAACATTCCTCCAACACCTTGCCCCGAAATGTTAAACAAATCATAAGAATGATTGGTAGTATGTAAATCTGGTATACTTCTAGAAAATGCACGTTGTTTTTCTCTATTAAAATCCATCATAGAACTGGAGCCATTTACACCATATTCCTCATAAGCAGTACCATATGCTGGGAATTTCTGATATTTAGTAGACAAACCTTGTTCCGTATAGTAACCAGAAAATGTTACATCTCCATCCTGTCCAAAAATTGTTGCCCCTAATTTAAATAACCCTGACATAGAAGTGGTTGTTCTTGGCAAATCTAAATTGGGCACATAAGTATTGTTCATTAAACTCACACTACCTCCAATACTTGCTCCCATACTTCCAGAGTTATCTGCAACAACGCTTCTTTTTTCACTATCCTTGTTCTTTTTATAATTACCAGCTTTTCCTCCACCAGAAGCAGAAGCAGAAACACTTAACGCTGTTAACCCTTGTCGGGAATTAAACGAAGCTCCTATACTTAGGCCTGTAGAAAAAGAATTATCTCCATTTTTACCTGCACTAAATGATTGACTAAAAGATAAGCTTGGTGAAATGGTTAGGCCTCCAGAAGAACTATTGTTAGCAGACAATCCTAATCCTCCAGAACTAGCTCCTTGAGTTAAATTTAATGAAACATTTGCCCCCGAAGAAATAGAAACACCATTGTAATTGTTGTAATTAACGCCAAAACTACCTCCTGCACTTGATGAAGGTCCATTCCCAGTTTTAGGATCTACTCCAAATAATTCTACACCAACTCCTGCACTCATCCCAAAAGTCCAGTTCTTGCGCATGTTGTTTTCTTGCACCACTTTATCGCTGTTAAAATCATCTGGTATTCCTCTTAAACTTCTGTTAATTTGTCCGGCAGCATTTAAGTTCCAACCTAAACCAACCATAGTTGCTTCTTGATCCATAGTAGGTGCACCGTTGTACGACAAGTTTATTGGATGCCCACCAACATCCATTAAAGGAATGTTATAATTGAATCCTCCAGAAAAAGGGTCTACCATATCTGAAGTTCCTATTGGTGTAAATGAATTTACCTCAGGCTGAGAAGCTCCTCCTGTTAATGCAAATGCGGTAGTAGGTGCTACTATTTGAAGTAACATGCTAAAGGATACTACTATACTCCAAAATCTAATGCTTCTACTGTCTCTAATTTTTCTAAACATCCTATTCTATATTTTAATATCTGGTATATTTTTTAATGCTTTATCTTTAACCATAAGGTTTACAATACCCTTGTTAAAGGTTTTATCGTTGTAAGAGAATATTTTATCCCCTCCTTGTTTTTTACTTTTCTCAAAAGCCGTTACAATTTTAATGTATGGCAATATTCCATAGGTTCTTTCAAAATGACTAAACACACATTTCATTGTATCTTGTCCGTCTATCAATTTTAAATCGTTTTGTATATCAAATGAATAATATTTAAGTCTTAAGTAATAATCTTCTTTTTGTTCCAACCCTAATTTCATAAACTCAGGAAAATCTTTATGAGATAATTCTAAGTCTATATAGTGTAGATCTTCATAATCTTCTACTGTTACTGAATCTCTATTCTTTTTCGCTAAAATATATTCTACTGGTTTGTACTGAATGGCATAATTAAACCCATCTAATGATTTAACTTTTCTTATTCCATTCTCTGGCGCTTCTATCCAATTAACATACTCTTCTTTTGTTAAATTAGAAGAACAGCTTATTAAAGCACACCCAACAATGATATATAGTACTATTTTATTCACCTTTATACTTACCGTTTACAAATGCAATACATTGCTCTGTTAAATCATATTTTTCTTTACCATAAAGCAAGGTTCCTTGTCCTGATGCTCCAAACAGTATATCAATATTATTTTCTTCACCAAATTGCTTTAGATACTCATTTAATTGCGTTAGTATTTGAGCATTGTACTTTTCTGTTAGTTCTTGTTCTTTTTGAGCATACTCATAAGTTTTTGCTTCTATATCTGTTTGCAACTGTTTTATTGTAATAAAACGATCATTGCCTAGTGTTAAAGAATCGTTATACACTCTTTGTATTTCTAATTTTAAATTATCGATAATCTGATGTCCTTTTTTAAGTTCTTGATCCAGGTCATTTTGTAAATCAATTTTAAGTTCAAATTGATCGTTCAACTTTATCATATCGATATAGCCTTCTTTCTTAGAATCGCCAAACACCAACAGTATGGAAAATGCTACTGCTACAGAAATCAAAAAACAAATTGCAATCTCTTTTAACCTCATAATTCATATTTAACTCTTAAATACCACTTTTCATCTTTATTGTTAATTACCTCCAAGATATAATACCCTTGAGCTAAATTAACTCCTCCTCCAACTACAGGAATTTCTATTCTATTATCCCCATAACCGTTGAAAGTATTTACGGTAATATCATTCTGAGTTGCCTTCAACTCATTGTCATCATTATATATATTGAAAGTAAAGTCTCCTGTATTGTATTCTTCTCTATATTTTAAATAGATTTTACCATTTACTACTCTATAAATTCCTCCATCTAATTTTTTTAATGGGTGTCCATAAATAAACGGTTCATCTGCGCAATTAAAAGATGTTGCAGCCCAAGCTATTCCTCTAGTATTCATAGCTAACGCAGCATCTACGATCAAATCTGAAGAAGGAGCAGGAATAGTTAATCCTGGATACATATCATTTTCGTTTTTATAAAACTTAATAAAGTTTCCATCATGCTCTATTCTAAATTTATCTGATGGATTATAAGTGTAACCAGGAACAGTTGATGAAAATGGCAATACTACACCACCAACAATAGGTCGTAAACGAAAACCATATCCATTCGGTTGATTAGGAAGACCAACTCCTCCAAAATGAAGTCCGTATTCTATATCAGAAACAGAAAAATTGGCATCCTGAGATGTAAGTCCTATACTAAAAACATTGTAAAAAACACAAAAAGCATTAGGGGGTGGTGGTGGACATTGATTCAGAATAGGTGTTACTCCAAACTCCAACCATTGTGTATTAGATGGTGTATTTACCAACAAGTTTCTTGATGATGCCCCACTAGAGCCATATTGTTCATCACCAATTGGTGCAGATTTAATCAATTCTCCAGATGCTGTACCAGTAATAGCATTTTGTCTTTTAGGCGGATTAGCCCAAACCACACCATAACCTACACGATATGTTTTAGGAGGTAAAGTAATCAGTATCCCAAAGAAGTTCCTATACGTAATGGTTGCTGTATAAACTCCAACCTCTAAGCCTGAAATATCTTCTGCATTGGCAATAAAACCATTAGGCCCCGTCCAATTAACAGCATAAATATCATCATCTAAGCTAAACTGTAAATCAATTGCTCCATTCGCTGTATAACAATCTGAATGTGTAATAACTGCATTAGGTCTTGGCCAATGATAAAATCTGATAATTCTAATTGGTCCAGCACGCATAGCATTAGAGGCTAGAGAAAACCTAACTCTATAAGTACTTGCAGGAGCATAAGAAGCTTGCCTTAAAACAGCATCATTCTTCTTAAACAACATCTGATCTGTTGTTTTTTCTATACTAATTACATCTCCCTTTTGAACAGTTCCCACACTAGTAGCTGTTCCTCCTTCTAAAGCATACAGTGTATTGTTCTGATCTATAGAGTACCCATAATCCAACTCATCAGCTGCTAAAGCCAATGCTTGCACCTGTACATCAGTGCTATTCTCAATTAAGCTATACCCAAAACTCCATTCAACATTAACATCTTCTACGGTTACTCTAACTTCTCCTTCGGCATTTACGATATTGCCTATAGTAGCAGTTCCAAAATCATCAACTAGAGTTTTTGTAAGTATGTCATTTTCTGTTGTTACTCCATTTATTTCAGCCCATTGAATATCTACTCCAACCGGTATTATAATTTCTAATGAATCTAATAGTGAGTCTACTACGGTAACAGTATATATATCAGATTCTAAATTACTTCTATCTTCATTTATAGTTCCATCATTCCACAAATATGTATAAGGAGGGACCCCTCCAGAAACTGTTAAATCTATAGCTCCTAATTCTTCTATTGTTTCTTCTACTACTGTATAACTTAATGCGAATGGATTAATTATTTCTATTGTTTCTACTACTATTATTCCTCTAGCATCTGTTACAGTTACCGTATAATCTCCTGCTATTAGTTCCGTTAGATCTTCTGTAGCTGCATCATTACTCCAAGCATAAGTATATGGTGCTAAGCCTCCTGTAACTGTAATATCTATTGAGCCCAAAACTGTTCCACCATTTGTTACATCTACAGTAGTATAAGCCAAATGAAGCTCATTGTAAATTACGATAGTTTCTTCTTTTGTATTTCCTGCTCCATCTGTTACGGTTACGGTATATGTCCCTGCTGATAAGCCATCTAAATCTTGGGTTGTTTCACCACTACTCCATAAATAGGTATAAGGCTCAATTCCTCCTGTTATCGTTACATCAATAGCTCCTAATTCATCTCCTGAATGACTAACCTCTTGCTCAACGTAAGAAATACTTAAGGCGTCTACATTACAGAAATTAGATTTTATTCCATTGAATGTAGCAGTACTAGAATACAATGCTAAATCAACCAACAGTTGCTGATTCGGATCTGCCGTTGTTGTTTTAAATACTTCTCCGTTCTTTTTGTACTTAATGTTTCCGTTTAGTTTTCTTACTATCCTAAATTGATCTCCTTGTTCGTATGTACCATAAAACCCTGCAAGATTTCCATTTTCTACTACCAATACCCAATTAGAAAAAAGGAGGATTCCATAATCTATAGTGTTGTAGTGATCATCTGTATTGTCTGTTGATAATCCGAAAGCTTTTATTACTCCTGTTTGATCTGCTTCATACTGTACAAATCCTTTCTGATTGGCCAACAATTGATTGTGAGATGCTGCTCCTGCATTCCAACCATCTGTTGTATTTTTTGAAAGGTTATTGTTGTTCTTTGCAAGTCCTGTTACATCATTCCAAATGATAGGTGCTTGAATGTTGATACTTTTTGTTGCTTGTTTTCCTTGAGCATCGGTTACCGTTACCGTATACTTTGCAATATCTAAATTGGTAATGTCTTCTGTTACTGCTCCATTATCCCAACTATAGGCATAAGGCGCTAAACCTCCTGTAACTGTAATGTCTATCGCTCCATTTGCTCCTCCTCCACATACAACATCTTGTTTGTTTCTAGTAATATTTATTGGCGTATAAAAGTTAGTTGTTATTCCACTCATTACTGTTCCTGAAGTATGAACTGCAAGGTCTATATAAAGTGTATGTTCTGGGTTTGTATTTAATTGTCTAAAGGTATTGCCATTCTTTTTACATACAATTTTGTCGCCTAATCGCTCCATCTCAAAAGCATCTCCTACTTGAAAGTTTCCATATTGTCCTTTAATCTTACCATGTTTATACAGTAGCAACTTCTTTTTATTGAATACAAAAGCATAGTCTATAGATCTAATCTTTTGATCATCATTTAATGTTGATAACCCTATGGCTTTTCTTGTTGTAGTTTCTGTAATGGTATAGGTAAATTTTCCATCCTCATTTGCATCTAACCTATTTACAGATCTAGCTCCTGCAGTGTTCCATCCATTTCCTGCTGTTTTGGTTAAAGTATGGGTTGCTTGATTATAATCTAATCCAACTACAGCTGTCCACTCTGCAGCCAATTGCGCCTTTATGGATAGTGTTGTTAGTATTACAACGAGTATTAGGATGAGTCTCTTCATTGTGCTGTTTTTTCTTTTTAGTATTCTGTGGTCGGTAATCGGTTAGGAATTGTATCTTCTCAATTATTGATTGGACTGTGTTGTTATAATTTCTGAAAAATTACCTGTACTGTCCTCTAGTTTTATTTCGCAATAAAATACTCCTGAATTTAAATGAGCTCCCATTCCTAAATTCATCATTACTCCTTCTCTAAAGTAAGTTAGATTTCCTCCTGGTGCTACATCATAAGTATAGGTATTCTCTAAAAGGTTATTCCCTCCTAAACTTGTTCCTAATTTTACATGAATTTTAGCTACAGTATTGGTATCAGCTAACAACATGGATACTGACAAGTTTAACTGATCTGTTGGTGACAATAAGTTCATAGGATCTGTTAAGGTATCCAATACTTCGTCTGGTATTACCATTTCATTTACTGGTTCTAAATTGATCGTTACTTCTGATGGCGATGGCACTGTTTGTGCTTGCAATCCAACTGTTAATGCTATTCCCAATACGATTGTGCTTACTATTTTTTTCATGGTATTCCTTATTTAATATTTGTTCTTCTACAGAACGTTAAAATTATTTTTTTTAGTACTTGACAGTTGCCAAGTGTTCGTTTTTCTTCTAATCGGTCCGTTTTAGCTTTTAATCGGACACATTCTTATTTTAAATGGTCTGTTTTAATTAAATCGTGTACAAATCCCTTTAACATAAAGGATAACGCACGAATTTATAAAGAAATTGACCGCAAATTGTAGTGTTTATAATTTTAACGAATTGTTAATAACTCAAACATTCGCTAAGCTCTTCTATTCATAATGTTTTTAAACAATTTTATTTGATTGATTTATGGATTTTTTGTTAATAAGTTTAAAAACAGTATCGTAAAACCACTAAAAAACATAGTATAAACACCTATACTACACTAGGTATTTATACTTAAATCATTATCTCTTCTAGCACTTATTTTTATAATGTCTTTTTCAAATTTTGATAGTTCATCTCGAATAAATTGAAAAAAACAGCTTTTATATTCAACAAAATGATTTATAGTACAAACTATATAATCTGTAGCTGCAAGCTATTGAAAAAAATAGTGATTTGTAGTCATTAATATATAGTGATTTGTAGCTGCAAGCTAGTGATTTGTAGTCATTAATATACAGTGATTTGTAGCTGCAAGCTACAAATAACAATTAAAGAATAGTATATGACTGTAGCGATTTGTAGCTGCAAGCTACAAATAACAATTAAAGAATAGTATATGACAAGTATATTATCTGTAGCTACAAGCTACAGATAGCAGCACAGTAAAATAAAAAAAACTTACTTTCCGATACAGAACTTGCTGAAAATATTATCCAATAAATCATCGGTTGTGATCTCGCCAGTAATCTCACCTAAGAAATGTAAAGATTGACGGATATCCATAGCTAAGAAATCCCCAGTAATATTATTGTCTAAGCCTTCGAGTACCTTTATTAATGAATCGTTTGATTTTGTTAAGGCTTCATAATGTCTAGCATTGGTAACCACAACATCATTGTTTAATGCTCCTGATTGAACAAAATCAAATAAACGTTCTTCTATCGCTTTTATATTTTCTTTCTGTTTAGCCGCAACATAAATCACATTGTCAAGCTCTTTAAAGGTTTCAGCTACTTCTGCCTGACTGCTTGCATTGTCAATCTTATTGGCTACAACAATTAATCGCTTGTTTTTACCTGCTATTCTATCCTCAATCTTTTGGATATCAGTCAACAAATTTTCTCTGCTAATTTTTGAGGCATCTACCAACAACAACACTATAGAGGCTTGATCTAATTTTTCAAATGTTTTTTCTATTCCTAAAGATTCTATTTCATCTGAAGTCTCTCTTATCCCTGCAGTATCAATAAATCGATAACTGATGCCCTTGATATTTATTTCATCTTCAATAACATCTCTTGTGGTTCCTGCAATATCAGAAACAATAGCTCTTTCTTCATTTAACAACGCATTAAGCAGTGTAGATTTCCCCACATTCGGCTCTCCCACTATTGCCACCGGAACACCCGATTTAATTACATTTCCATAATCAAATGAATTGATCAGCTTGGTTAAAGCTGAATTCAATTTAACCACCAACTCTTTTAAATCTTTTCTATCAGCAAACTCCACATCTTCTTCTCCAAAATCTAACTCTAACTCTATTAAAGAGGCAAAATGAATTAACTCTTCTCTCAATTTTTGAATCTCATTTGAAAAACCTCCCCTCATCTGTTTCATTGCCAACTCATGAGATGTTTCTGAATTAGCTGCAATAACATCTGCTACTGCTTCGGCCTGAGATAAATCTAATTTACCATTCAAAAACGCACGCATCGTAAATTCTCCTGGTCCGGCAGATTCTGCTCCATTGGTAATTAACAGCTGAATAACTTGCTGCTGTATATAAGGGGAACCATGGGTAGATATCTCAACAGAATTTTCTCCGGTAAAGGATTGTTTTCCTTTAAATACACTAACCAGAACTTCATCAATAACCTTACCTTCATGTTGTATTGTTCCAAAATGCAAGGTATGAGATGCTACTGTAGTTAAATCTTTCCCCTTAAATACTTTATTACAGATATCAATGGCTTTTTCTCCAGAAAGACGAATTACAGCTATTGCTCCAATTCCTGGGGCAGTTGCTAAAGCACAAATTGTTGATGATGAATACTGAGACATTTGAGTGCAAAGGTATTAAATACAGTTGTCATTCTGAACAATAATTTGTTTCCGATTTATCGGAAGAACAAATTGCAGTGATGAATCTTTTTATTAATGATAAGAACTAACATTAAAATAGATTCATCATTTTATTTTTTAATGAAAAAAAATCTAAAAAATTACATTCAGAATGGCAATGATTTTAACTACTCATTTAACGCCCAATCGTATTCTAAATAAGATACTTGGGTTGAAGTAGAAATTTTAGTTGTAGCATACTTATTAATAAAGGCAATGACTCCTCCTCCAGCTTTAAAATCGGCCGCATACCATTCAAATATCTTACTCACCTTAGCTCCAGTTAACTTATTCTTTGAAGAATCGTTTACCCAAACCTTACTTTGCTTGCTTAATTGAGCGTTTAGCTTATCTGCAACAAAAGCTTCATTTAATAAGTTAGGACATGAAATTGCCGCACAATTTAAAGCTGCATGTATTCGTGGTTCCTTAAATCTAGGACGAACAATTTCATTTTCTATTTGATTTAAACTGTATACTTTATCTCCAGATTTTACAAACTTCTTATCCCAAGGCTTTCCTCCATTCAATTTTGTAATACTAGTTGTTGGGTAATTCGATGCAATTAAATAAACTGTAGAAGCATTGTACAAATTAATCCAGTAAGCCAATTTTTCATTTTTACTCCAATTACTTTGAGGGGATATTCTTTTAAGGTGTGCTAAATAGGTTTGAATTTTAGGCAGCGAAGCTTTCATCCCTTTATAATTAACTTTTCCTGTAGCAGTTACATTCTTTTTAAGCAATGCATCCCAATTGGAATGCTCCGCTTTTAGAAGCATATAGTCTGCCTTTTTAGCAATTACAGGTTCTGAAGACTTAACTTCTACTGGCACTTCTTTTTCAACAACCTTTGTTTCTTCTACTAACTCCTCTTTGGTTACCACTTTAATAGTTTCGATCAACTCATCTTCTTGAGCTTGAAGCTCCACTTCATCTTTTTCTAAAATGACTTCTTCTACTACCTCTTCTTCAATAGTAATGCTTTGATTGGTTATCTCTTGTTGTGAATTGTTATTTTCTGCATTGCTTCCACAAGCAAAAAACAATATTGAACCTGCAATTATTAAAATCTCTTTTTTCATCATCTATTCTCCTATATAATTAAAAATATAAATTATTTCATTTTGTTCGATGCTACATTTAGCACAATGTGATATATGAATAAATTCATACGGTTTTTCAATATCGAAAATCGAGCCATTCTCTTCTACATCAAATGTTCTATTGCAATCTAAACTTCCGTTAGATGCATATCTTTTTATCGTGTACTTATTTTCTTGTTCTGTTCTATCAATAGAGAACCAACACCCTGCCCCTTGTCCTAACACCCATTGTGAATGGTTTGGCACATTATCAGGTTTCTCTGGTGCATCAATTGTTCCTATCCTCTTTTCCATATTAAATAAAATCTACCGCCAAATTATTTACATGCACCTTAATTGCTTCTTGTTTATTAAACTTGAACAACTTCTTAAAAGAATAAAACTTGCTTTTTTTCAAATAGGCCTTTCCTTCTATTATTTCATAAAAGTGACAACAATCGTTCAATACTTTGTTATTTGATCTAGGCGTTGCTGATATTGTATAAGGGAACATAATCATCAATTTAGTTAGCCAATCTTTTGTTGAAAACAATACTACTTTAGCGACTAAACGAGAACATGTTGTACCTTTAAATTCAAACGGACCATAATAAATGGCTTCTCGACTTTGCATTTGCAATACTTTACGCAAAGCTTTATCGTAATCAATATTTTTAACAATTGATGCCGTTAGTCTTCCATCACCATGACAAGCTTTATTATTAAAGCGTTCCAATAAAATCTCTTCTAAATTTACAATTACTCCATTCTCAATAATTGCTTTGTGTTTTATTTCAATATCAGGATCGGTTAACTTACTTCTAACTCGTCCATACTTTAATGGAGTCTGATATCTCCCAAAATCAAAATACTGAACATCTCCATTCTTATTGTTAATCAATAAAAAAGCAGCATGACCAGCCCTATAGTAACCTTCACTATCTATTGCTTTTACCCAACGCATAGGCTCATCATACCATTTACCCTCATGGATAACCTTTGTATCTGGCCAAGCCAAAGCTATTATAGTTGCTGTATTGTTCATTATTAATCTACTATCAAAAATAGAAAATAATTGCTTTCAGTAATGTCTATTGAATGACAGATGTGTGAATCAAATCGATAACCTAGCTAAATAATCATCACTTTCTCCTTCAAGAACAAGCTCTGCCTTAAAACCCAATTCTTCAGCTTTTATTTTTAGCATTTCATACCCTATAAAAAGCCAATCAAATTTATCTGTAAGCAACTCCTTGTATTGCATTTGGTAGGTTACTTCTCCGTAATAGGAAGCATTTAAATCAACCCACTTAGATCCATCTTCTTCTTCAAACATATACGAGATATCGGATGAGTCTAATAGTATTTGTCCGCCAGTAGTTAAAAGCGATTTTGCTTTGGTTAAAAAGATTTCTAACTGATCTATTGTTCCTGCTATACCTACTCCGTTCATTAAAAAAAGTAAGGTATCGTATTGTTCTGTAACATCATAAAAATTAAGCAATTCTGCATCAATTTCTCTTTGTTTCATTACGGCTACTGCTCCTTCAGAAATATCTATTCCTTTTACATTAAGCCCTTTCTCTTTTAAAAGTACAGCATGACAGCCCGATGCAGCTCCAACATCCAATACTTTACCCTTACACAACGAAAGTGCTTCTTTCTCTATAACAGGCAATTCTTTTTCTGACCGAAATAAATAAGGCAATGGAATACTATCATCTTCTGATATGGAAGATTTTACAACGATATCTTCGGTATAAGCATTGTTGTAAAAATCCAACAAAGCTCTACCAATAACATCATCACTCAAAATTACAGGTGAATTTTTTCTCCCTTCTCATCAATAAAATGGTATTCTAATAATGCATGAGATGTTGTAGGGAACACACTAATATTCAGGTTATACTTTTTCTGCCAATCTTTTCTTAAAGAATTAGGATTAAAGAATGATCCTCCATTTTTCTTATTGATAAAGGCCTCAACATAAGGGTGTGTATTTACTCTAATGTTCTTCCCTTTTAATTGTTGAGATAGGTATCTTAAGTTATTTTCAATCTGATCAACCAATAATATGGTAGAATGAACTTCTCCATCTCCATTACAGGAAGGACACTTTTCTGCTGTTTTAATTTCCATTTCTGGACGTACACGCTGACGTGTAATCTGAATTAATCCAAACTTACTTGGAGGTAAAACATTGTGTTTTGCTCTATCATCTCTCATAAACTCTTTCATTTTTTCAAATAAAAGCTTACGGTTTGATGCTTCTTTTAAATCAATAAAATCAACAACAACAATTCCTCCCATATCTCTCAGTCTTAACTGTCGAGCTACTTCTTCTGCTGCTTCAAGATTTACTTCTAAAGCATTTTCTTCTTGGGTTTTATCCTTCTTCTTACCTCTTTGTCCGCTATTTACATCAATAACATGTAGTGCCTCGGTATGTTCAATAATAAGGTAAACACCTGTTTTAAGGGTTACGTTTTTACCAAAAGAGGTTTTGATTTGCTTTTCAATTCCAAAATTTTCAAAGATGGAAACATTGCCTTTAAATAGCTTAACAATCTTCTCTTTGTCCGGAGCAATCTCTTGTAAATATGTTTTTAATTCATCAAAAAGAACTTCATCATTTACATGAATGTTACTGAAATCCTTATTCAATACATCTCTTAATAAAGATGATGTTCTATTGATTTCTCCCAATACTTTTTTAGGTGCATGGGCATTCTTTAATTCTTTGTAACACAACTCCCACCTTTCGGTTAAGCTCGTCATATCAGCATGCAAATCTGCTACTTTTTTATCTTTTGCAACAGTTCTAATAATAACACCAAAACCTTTAGGCTTAATACTTTCTATAAGTCTTTTTAACCTATCTTTTTCTGCGCTATTCTTTATCTTTTGAGATATAGAAACTTTATCAGAAAATGGTACCAAAACCAAGTATCTTCCTGCTAACGAAATCTCTGAACTTAATCGAGGTCCTTTAGTAGATATAGGTTCTTTGGCTATTTGAACAAGAATATTTTGATTAGATTTTAAGGTAGCTTCAATTTTCCCTGTCTTTTCAATTTCAGGTTCCAATTTAAAGTCTAGGCTAGATCTATTAAACTTTCCGCCAGTTACACCTCTAGTGTATTTGGCAAAAGATTTAAATTTAGCTCCTAAATCAAGGTAATGTAAAAACGCATCTTTTTCGTAACCAACGTTAACAAAAGTGGCGTTTAATCCTGGCATAATCTTTTTGACCTTACCAAGGTAAATATCTCCTACAGCGAAGTTATTATTGCTTTTTTCTTTGTGTAACTCAACTAGCTTACCGCTATTAAGTATGGCAATAGTAACCCCATCTTGTGAAGAATCGATAACAAGTTCTACACTCATTTTTAAGGTTTTTATACCAAAACGATAAATCTCCTAATCGAACTAGAATAGGATAATTGCATCAAAAAAACAAGCGAAGTTTTTAGGATGCTTACTTTAACCGTCTCTCTTAGAAGGTGATTAAAGTAGATATAATTAGAAATAAAAATACTAGCCTCTAGAATATAGAGGCTAGTACATTAAAAGAAAATTATTTTTTCTTCTTATGTCTGTTTTTTCTTAATCTCTTTTTACGCTTATGCGTAGCCATTTTATGTCTTTTTCTTTTCTTACCGCTTGGCATATCTTTTTGATTTATGTTTTAATAATATTTTTAATTTCTTTATTTCTTACTTTACATGCTTCTTTACCTTCTCTACAAAAGATTTTGAAGGTTTAAAAGATGGAATGTTATGTGCTGGAATTATAATAGTTGTATTCTTAGATATGTTTCTTCCAGTTTTTTGAGCTCTTTTCTTAACTACAAAACTTCCAAAACCTCTTAAGTAAACATTTTGTCCCTCTTCTAAAGATTTTCTCACAGTTTTCATAAACTCCTCTACAGTCGTTTGTACTGCTAACTTCTCTATACCTGTCTTTCCTGAAATCTTATTAACTATATCTGCCTTTGTCATTATAAAATACCTTTTTAACTATTTAAATTTCAATTATTTATCAATTAAGGGCAGCAAATATACAAGTTTTAATCAATAGTCAATCAAACATTTTATAATTTTAGACAAAAAAAAATATACTGTCGATTAACTAAGTGTTTATGGGGTTTTCAGAGAAATTAATTACATGGTACAAACAAAATAAACGTGATTTACCATGGCGAAACACGACTGATCCGTATCAAATTTGGTTGTCAGAAATCATTTTACAGCAAACTCGAGTCGATCAAGGGTTAAATTACTTCCATAAATTCATAGAAAATTACCCAACTGTTAAAGATTTAGCAAAAGCTTCGGAAAAAGATGTTTTAAATCATTGGCAAGGACTAGGCTATTACTCGAGAGCAAGAAATTTACATTTTACCGCAAAATATATTGTCAATGAATTAAATGGAATATTCCCCTCTGCCCACAAAGATATCTTAAAATTAAAAGGCGTTGGAGAATATACCGCTGCTGCAATATCATCATTCTCTTACCAAGAGCCCTATCCCGTTATAGATGGAAACGTTTACCGTGTTTTATCTAGGATATTTGGAATCGAAGATCCAATAGATTCTACTAAAGGCAAAAAGATATTTAAAGAATTGGCTGCTGAATTAATAGATATAAAAAATCCTGACACCTACAACCAAGCAATTATGGAATTTGGTGCACTACAGTGTACTCCTAAAAAACCAAATTGTGAAACCTGTCCTTATCTATTAGAATGCTATGCGTATAAAAACAATAGCGTAAGCGAACTGCCAAAAAAAGAAAAAAAAATAAAACAACGAAATCGTTACTTCAACTATCTAGTCATCATTACTGATGATGCTATTTATTTAAACGAAAGAAAAAAGAAAGATATTTGGCAAGGCTTGTTTGATTTTCCAGTACTAGAATCAACAGAGCCACTATCTTCTTTTACTCCCTTAAACGATGAATTTAAAAAACTTAAGCTCTCTTTAATACGTAAATCTGAAGAATACAAACACCTGTTAAGTCATCAAAAAATTTACGCTACATTTTGGCTCGTTTCTACTGAAAAAGCAGAAAAAATAAGCAACTCATACAACAAAATACCCTTAAAAGAAATTAACAATTACCCTGTTCCTAAATTGATAGAAAATTATATAAAAACGATTCTATAATTTCATATATTTGGTATGAAATAATTTTGTAAAAGATGGCAGGAATAAATAAAGTGATATTGGTTGGAAATTTGGGTAAAGACCCTGAAGTTAGATATTTAGAGGGAGGAACTGCTGTTGCAAACTTTCCGATAGCAACATCTGAAACCTACAAGGATAGAACTTCTGGAGAGAAAAAAACAACTACAGAATGGCACAACATTGTTTTATGGAGAGGTTTAGCTGAGATTGCTGAGAAATACCTTAAAAAAGGTTCTCAAATATATTTAGAAGGAAAACTAAGAACAAGACAATGGCAAGATAAAGATGGAAACAATCGCTACACAACAGAAATTGTTGGTGACAACCTACAAATGTTAGGTAGAAAAGATGAAAATAGTTCTGCTAGTGCTACTCCATCAAATGCACAAGCCCCAACAAAAACAGAAACACCTGCTCCAACACCAGAAATTGAAAAATCTGATGACAAAGTAGATGATTTACCCTTTTAATTAAATCTAAATTTTAGAATTGGACCCAGACCCCTATTTTTTACTCATTTTACTAACCGGTTTTTTAAAACCCTTCTCCTTAACGGCATTAATCTCTTTTTTAATACTGTTAATACTATTGCTGTTTTCAGCTTTAATATCTGGATCTGAGGTTGCTTACTTTTCACTCAACCCTAGCGAAAAAGACGAATTAAACTCTTCAGATTCAAAAAGCCATCAACAAGTTAACAAGCTTCTTCTTGGCCCTAAAAAGTTATTGGCTACCATTTTAATTTCGAATAACTTTATTAATGTCTCTATCATTATTCTTTCTACCTACACCATTGAGAATGTTTTTGACTTTTCGAACATTAAAGATTGGGTAAACTTCTTGATACAGGTTGTTGGAATCACTTTTGTGATTCTATTGTTTGGAGAGGTTATTCCTAAAGTATACGCAACCAAACACGCCTTAAAATTAGCAAGAACAATGGCTCAACCGCTTGCCATTTTACAAAAGGTATTTAAACCAATAAGTTCCTTACTCATTTACTCTACAGGTATTATTGATAAAAAGGTAAAGAAAAAAGGATTAGACGTTTCTGTTGAAGAACTTTCTGAAGCTCTTGATTTAACTGAAGGGATTCCAGAAAATAATGATGAACACAGAATACTTAAAGGCATCGTTAAATTCGGAGAAACTAGTGTAAAACAGGTAATGAAAGCTAGAATAGATGTTGTTTCAATTGAAAAAGACACTAGTTTTCAGGAAGTTATAGCTATCATATTGAAGTGTGGACATTCAAGAATTCCTGTTTATGAGGAATCTTTTGACAAAATAGTTGGCTTGTTGTATATCAAAGATTTATTGCCTCACATTAACAAGTCAGAAAACTTTGATTGGGAAAAATTAATTCGAAGCCCCTTCTTCGTCCCTGAAAATAAAAAGTTAGATGACTTATTAAAAGAGTTTCAGGAGAAGAAAATTCACTTAGCGATTGTTGTTGATGAATATGGAGGAACTTCAGGGATTATTACTTTAGAAGATGTTTTAGAAGAAATAGTTGGAGAAATAAGTGATGAATTTGATGCCGATGAAATCTCCTACTCAAAACTAGATGATAACACCTATATCTTTGAAGGGAAAACCGGATTAAAAGACATCTTTAAAATTATTGATATAGAAGAAGATGCCATTTTTGAAGAAGTGAATACTGAGGCTGATACGTTGGCTGGTTTAGTTATTGAAATTGCTGGTAAAATCCCTCTAAAAAACGAAAAAATAACTTATAAAAACTTTACGTTTATTGTTGAAGCTGCAGATAAGCGAAGGGTTAAACGTATAAAATTGATTAAAACACCAAACGATGAAGATTAAAATAATCATTCTATTCTCTATTTCAATCTTACTATATAGTTGTGGTGATGACGCTTATACCCCAAAACCAAAAGGTTATTTCAGAATTGATTTGCCTAAAAAAGAGTATCAGACTATTGATAAGGATTGCCCTTTTACCTTTGAAATTCCCAAGTACAGCTTCACGAAAAAAAACATCAACAACCCAAATGTTCCGTGTTGGTTTGATCTTGAATTTGAAAGTCAAAATGCTAGCATCTACTTTAGCTACAAACCAATTGAAAACAACCTTAATGAATACATAGAAAATTCTAGAACCTTAGCATTTAAACACACTGTTAAGGCATTTGACATTGAACAAGAAATCATCAATTTTCCTGATAAAAAGGTATATGGTTTAGTATACAGCATAGAAGGAAATGCGGCTTCTGCTTATCAATTTCATTTAACCGATAGCATCAACCATTTTGTTAGAGGCTCATTGTACTTTAACAACGTTCCTAATCATGATTCTATAGCTCCAGTACTAGATTTTGTTAAAGAAGACATTCAACACATTTATAAAACTTTTGAGTGGAAATAATCCGGCTCCTTCTCAATTAAGCTCTTCTAAAACTACTCATCGAATACGTTACTGCTCCAAGCAAAAAGAATGCACCTACTTGATGCGTAACCCCCAACCAAACCGGAACGGCATAGAGTAATGTAAACACTCCCAACATAAACTGTGCAAACACAATTACGATTAAGGCCACTAAAGATTTCTTTTGAGTTGCATTCAATTCAAACTTTGTACTTCTCATTAATAAAAAGATAACCATCCCAACCACAATGTGTGCTAAAATTCTATGCACAAATTGAACACCTCCTATTCCGTCAATAAAATTAGTCCATAAAGGCTCCATAGCAGTAACAGATGCTGCAATCCAATGATCTCCCATCTTAGGATAGGTATTCATAGTAAACCCTGCATTTAAACCTGCCACAAAAGCTCCATATATTATTTGTATTACCGTTAGAACAAAAAGAATTAAAACACCTTTTCTTAACGAAGGGATGTTTGGGCGTACCTTATCTTTATAAATTAATTCTAAGGCTACCCAAAAGGTATAAGCAAAGGTTAAAAATGCGGCTATCAAGTGTATTGCCAATCGGTAATGACTCACATCAGGATTATCAACCAACCCACTCTTTACCATCCACCAACCTAAAAAACCTTGAAAACCACCCATACAAAGAATAATAACACACTTACCTATTAAGTTTCCTGTAATTTTATTCTTAATTAAAAAATAGAAAAACGGAATTATAAATACCATTCCTATAATTCTTCCGATTAAACGGTGTAAATATTCCCAAAAGAAAATCGCTTTAAACTCTTCGAGTGTAAACATAAAATTGACCTCTTGATATTCTGGAAACTGTTTATACTTATTAAAGGTATCCATCCAATCTTGCTCACTTAATGGAGGTATCATTCCCATAATCAGTTTCCAATCTACCATAGAAAGGCCAGAATTTGTTAACCTGGTTATACCACCTATTACAACCATTAAAAAAATTAGTAAACAGCCTGTTAAAAGCCAAAGAATAACGGGTTTATAAGGATTGTTTTTCATTCTGAATTTTAAGAAGATCAAAAGTACAAAATGTTATATAAGCGTTAAAACCCAAAAACTCGCACACTAAAATATATTATTTTGAGTTATCTAATATATTAGCAACTAAAACCATTTATTTTATGAGTAGGACAAATTTAATATTACTATTATGCTT
Organism: uncultured Flavobacteriales bacterium; assembly: GCA_905479915.1. Lineage (GTDB taxonomy): Bacteria > Bacteroidota > Bacteroidia > Flavobacteriales_E > Vicingaceae. The sequence continues at coordinate 20,646 of CAJQOH010000044.1, read as the reverse complement.
TTTCCATTATTTTTATTTTCTAGAGAAAATAAAACAAAAAAAGTTAGAGAAGGTGGTGCATTTCAACTCGGATTACGAACCACAATCAGTTCATTTAATCACAACAACTCAGGAACAGGCTTTGGAGGCCAATTCAGAATCCGCTTAGGAAAACGGATTAACACCGAATGGTATGCTGATTATATTACACAAAACATTGCTGATCTGGCAAAAAGAGAAGACTACCATGTTGGATGGTCTGTAATGATTTACCCATTTCAAACCAAAAGCACTTTAACACCCTATGTAATAGTTGGCCATTGTTTCGACAATACTAAAATTAGTACTATCAACACTGGCATTTCTGATTACCATCCACAATCAGAATCGAGATGGAGTGCCGCAACTCAACTAGGCATAGGAACAAACATTAATCTAACGAAGAAATTTGACGTTTCAATCTCATCACAATACATGATCCATCTAGGTGACGATATCCATGCCGATATTCATGAAGAAGAAGGTATGAGAGAAATTCATATAGAAAAAGAAGGTGGCGGAAATCTGACCCTTGATGGCCATGTATTATTCACAATTAGTATTAACTATAAAATTTTTGATTTATGGTAAGGCACATTCTATTAACAACAACTCTAATTCCAACACTGCTGTTTTCACAGATGGACAAACCAAAACGAATGATAAATAAAGGATTAATAAGGTCGCAAGCAATTATAAGTTTTGGTCAATTACTAAATATAAAAGAAACAAGTATGTTTATTCATGGGAATATAGAATATCATACTTCAGAAAAATTTAGCATAAGAAGTGATCTATTCTACTATATCGAATCTGATGATGACAATAGCTTAAAAATGAATCACCAATTCTTTGAGGGAGGATCGTTTCATATCAAAACAAAAAATAATTTTGATCCTTACATTGGTTTTCAACCCGGCTTGGCTTTAACAGAGACAAAAACATCTTTAATTGCTAATGATGTAAATTCACCTGTATCATCTAAAGCTGTAAACCCATTAATTTCAGCTGTTATTGGTTTCAACTTGTACGCTACAAAGTTTTTCCATCTTTTTGCTGATGCAAGATATATTTATGGCAACCACTTATCAAACTCCCCTCCTGTTTCACTGAACGAAGTAAGAGTTTCATTTGGCTTAGGAATTAATACAAATGTTTTATTTCGAAAAAAAAGCTAAACAAAAAAAAAGCGATTTGTTCGGAACAAATCGCTTTTCATTTATACTTATATATACTTTCTTAAATTCTATCTAAAAGCAACGTAAACAAGTTTGGTATTTCAAAGCTTGGTAAACTTACCTCAGTAATAGACCCTTCATTACTTTCAACAATTTCTTCTTCAGATGCTTCTACTTCTTCAACCTCATTGCTCTCTACCCATTCAGTTACTTTGTATTGCCCATCTGCTATACTTTCAATTTTAGCAATAATTTCTTTTTCTGAAACAACTTCTTTATCAAATTCGAAATGTGCTTTACCAGCTTCATAATCTACATCTGCTAAAGCAATACCATCCATACCAGCAACATCTTTCTCTATTGTTGCAGCACACCCCATCGCACAAACCATTCCTTCAATAGCGTAATCCGCAACTATTAAGTTTTCTGTAGAAACTTCAACATTTGTTTTTTCACTTTGTTCAGAACCACTTCCACAAGATGAAAGAACAGTAATAACAATCAAGCAGCTAATTATTTCTCTAAGTTTAATCATAGGTCAAAATTAATAAATAAACTAATGTAATTGTAATTACATTTGCCGTATTATTAGTTTATGGCTTTTTTTGATTTAAATAAGAAAATATGGCAATGGGTAACCCTATTGTTTCTTGCCATAATTTGGGGCAGCTCTTTTATCTTAATGAAAAAAGGCTTAGAAGTTTATTCCCACAGTGTAGTTGCTGCATTAAGAATTAGTATTGCAGCATTATTTTTACTTCCATTTGCTATTGGATCGTTTAAAAAAGTTAGCCGTAAAGATTGGAAATACCTAATACTTACTGGAGCAGTTGGCAATGGGATTCCGGCATTTTTATTCACACTTGCACAAACACAAGTTACGAGTTCTTTAAGCGGCATGCTAAATTCGTTGGTCCCTATTTTTGCTTTAATAATAGGCCTTCTATTCTTTAAATCTAAACCATTAAAAACGCAGGTAATTGGTATTCTTATAGGATTGATTGGTGCTATAGGACTCATCTCTTCTAAAGGATTAAACCTTAGTGACTCTAACTTAGTTTATTCACTGTTAATTGTTATTGCCACTATTTGCTATGCACTCTCAGTAAACATTATCAAAAAGTTCTTAAAAAACATCAACTCAATCCATATTGCTGCGTTATCCTTTTTAAGTATTGGTCCTTTCACATTAATCTATTTATTTAGCACTGATTTTATTGCTGTAAGTCTTGAACATTCTTTTGCTAACCCATCATTAATATACATTATAATACTTTCTATTTTTGGAACTGCTGCAGCAATTACCTTGTTTAATATGTTGATTAAAAAGACAACTACATTATTTGCTACAAGTGTAACCTATCTCATCCCTATTGTAGCCATTTTTTGGGGTTTTATAGATGGTGAACACATTAACACTTTACAACTAATTAGCGTTGCTATAATCTTAACAGGAATATATTTTGTAAAAAAAAATAGATAATGCAACCTTTTGTTATATTTTCGTATCTATTATTAAAAATAACATAAAACGATTACATAATGAAAAGAGTACTATTCTTATTTGCAGCTATTTTCCTAATGGCTCCTGTTATGAATGCAGCACACGTTGTTGGAGGCGATATCACATTAACATGGGTTAGTCAAAACCAATACGACATTCAATTGCAATTTTATAGAGACAATTTAGGTGGTGGTTCTACCATGCCTACAACTGTTCAAATTGGAATTTATGAAGTAGGAACAAATGCACTTTTACAAAATGTTACCCTTCAACGAGATACGCTTCATTTTGTTACTTTAGGAGACGAATGTTATGTTGTTGATCCTACAGTTTACCAAATACAAAAAGGGGTATTCTCTAATACTACTCCTATAAATATTCCAGATTTTGCTGCAGGATACTACATACAATATCAAACTTGGGCAAGAAACACACTTAGTGTAAATCTTACCAACCCTGGAGGAACAGGTATCTCATTCTTTGCTATGTTATCAGATCCTGCTTTAGGTCAAAATTCAACTCCTGAATTTGATATCTATCCAGCAGATGCTTATTTCTGTATCAACACATTAAATGAATTTAATCTTGGAGTTACTGATCCTGATGGTGATTCTTTATTTTACTCTTTAACAACACCTCTTGATGGAGTTGGTACAGCTACTGGAAGTAATGCTGGTAGTGGCGCTTATCCATATTATAACCCAGTTGCATGGAATGTTGGTGGAGGATATAATTTAGCGAACATTGTTGGTGGTACACCAGCTATGGCTATAGATCCTGCTACAGGAGACATAACCGCATCACCTACCATTATTGACTACTTTACTTTTGCTGTTAGAGTTGAGGAATTTAGAAATGGTGTAAAAATGGGAGAAATTAGAAGAGATATTCAGTATGCAGGATTTAATTGTGTGGGAGGAACACCTCCTACATTTGCCAATGCATATCCTGTAAATGCTCAAACAGTTCAAATTGAATACAATAAAGAATACTGTAAAGATTTAATTTTTAGAGATGCCAATGTTACAGATACCTTATACTTAGAGTTTTTGTCTACTATCTTTGATTCTGGAGCTTATTTGGCTACTGTTCCACCAGATGGAGCTGGCGATTTACACTTCTACTACAACAATGGTGTAGCTCCTTTAAATGTACCAAATGATTCTATAGTAATTCCTCCAAACTCAACTGATACTATTGGAACCTTTAATACAGGAACTATTGCAAACCGTTTTTGCTGGACTCCTTCATGTTCAACTATTGGACAGGTTTACCCTTTCCAAGTTAACGCTTTCTCATTGGGTTGTGATGGAAAATCTCAGGACAGTATAATCTTCAACATTGAAGTTATTGAACCTCCTATTAACTTGATAAACCCAGGAAATGTAGGCATTAGACATGGTGTTGAACATTGTACCAATATCGTTCATCATGATCCTAACATTGTAGATGCTATGCAAATTGAAATTTTTTCAGACATCTTATTACTGGGTGCGGAAATCCCTTCAGTTCCTACCAACTTCAGCTACAACAATACAGTTTATACTGGAAACAACAGTTCTATTGTAACAAATGTTTCTAATGGGGCTCCTAGCGCAGTAAATACTGCTACAAGACTTTGTTGGGTTCCTGCTTGTGAACAAGTTGGAGGTACTTATGATATACAAGCTGTTATTTCTTCAGTAGATTGTGCTTCTCCTGGATTAAAAGATACCATAAACTTCTCATACACTATTATTCCACCATTTGATAGTGCTGGTGTTGTTTCAAATGTTTTCAGTCCTAACGGTGACGGCATCAATGATTTCTATACATTGGGTTACACCAATGAAGATGGAGAAAGAGTTGGTGGTGTTTCTAACCCTTGTAACGATGAAGTAAAAGTTCAAATCTTTAACAGATGGGGAGCTTTAGTTTTTGAAAACAATGAATTTCCTGAATTTCAATGGGACGGTACAAACAAAGGTGGAGGAAAAGTTTCTCCGGGAACTTATTTTGTAGTAATTACTGGAACTTATGGTGGTGAAGCTATTACATTAGGTCAACGTTCAATTACTGTACTTGAATAATTCAAATAGAACAAAAAATATAATTTTTAAAAAGCAGCCAGAAATGGCTGCTTTTTTTTTGCACCTTCTTTCTAAAAAACGCTTATAGAATTCACCCTCAGCCCAACAAAATAAACAGCTAAATTCATGTAATGTTATTTTTTTCTTATCAAAAAAACTAACATTACACTACCTATTTAACGTAATAATAATTTAAATAGAAACATATATTGTCAAAAAAAATTAGAAAATGCAACCTTTTGTTATATTTTTACATCTACTATTAAAACATAAAAACTATCAAATGAAAAAAGGTCTTTTAATTCTATTAACTATTATAATGGTAACATCATTTTCTAATACTGCGAAAGCAACGCATGTTATTGGAGGAGATCTAAGCATTAGATGGGTCAGTCAAAACAATTATCGTTTAAAGCTTAGGTTTTATAGAGATGATATTACAGGTTTAGTAGCTATGCCAGGAACAATGACAGTTACTGTCTATGATCAGGTAACTAATGCTACCATCACTAACCAAGTATTAACACAAACATCTTTAGGGATCGTAAATCTTGGAGATTCTTGTTATACTCCAGATCCAAATGTTGTTCGAATTGAAGAAGGTGTATATGAATCTGCAGTCGATTTATTTCTTGCAGACAATCCAAATGGTTATTACTTATCTGCCACAGAAAATGCAAGAAATGCGTTATCTACTAATGTTCCTGCAAATGGAACTATGGTTTGGCTTGCATTAATGGCCGATCCTGCAATAGGACAAAATTCATCTCCAGATTTTGGAAATTATCCAGCTGATGCTTATTTCTGTGTAAACAGTCCAAAAGTTATTGAATATCCAATAACTGATGCAGATGGAGATTCATTGGCATATTCGTTTACAGATCCACTAGACACTCCTACCCAACCAACTTACCCATATTATGGAACTTTAGGATGGTCAGCTGGTTACAGTTTAGCAAATAGTATTGGTGGTATTACTCCAATGACAATTGATCCTACTACAGGAGTTATTATAGGAGCTCCTGCAATAATAGATTTTTTCACTTTTGCAGTGCGTGTTGAAGAATTTAGAGATACTTCTGCTGCTCAAAACGGTCCAAAAGTTAAGATTGGTGAAACTCGAAGAGATATACAATACCAAAGTCAAAATTGTACAGGAGGAACACCTCCTACATTTGCAAATGCATATCCTGTAAATGCTCAAACAGTTCAAATTGAATACAACAAAGAATACTGTAAAGATTTAATTTTTAGAGATGCTAATGCTACAGATACTTTATACTTAGAGTTTTTGTCTACTATCTTTGATTCTGGAGCTTATTTGGCTACAGTTCCACCAGATGGAGCGGGTGACTTACATTACTATTACAACAATGGTGTAGCTCCTTTAAATGTACCAAATGATTCAGTAGTAATTCCTCCAAATCAATCTGATAGTGTAGGAACCTTTAATACAGGAACTATTGCAAATCGTTTTTGCTGGACTCCTTCATGTTCAACTATAGGACAGGTTTACCCTTTCCAAGTTAACGCTTTCTCATTAGGTTGTGATGGAAAATCTCAGGATAGTATAATCTTCAATATTGAAGTTATTGAACCCCCTATTAACTTGATAAACCCAGGAAACGTAGGCATTAGACATGGTGTTGAACATTGTACCAACATTGTTCATCATGATCCTAACATTGTAGATGCTATGCAAATTGAAATTTTTTCAGACATCTTATTACTGGGTGCGGAAATCCCTTCAGTTCCTACCAACTTCAGCTACAACAATACAGTTTATACTGGAAACAATAGTTCTATTGTAACAAATGTTTCTAATGGAGCTCCTAGCGCAGTAAATACAGCAACAAGACTTTGTTGGGTTCCTGCTTGTGAACAAGTTGGAGGTACTTATGATATACAAGCTGTTATTTCTTCAGTAGATTGTGCATCTCCTGGATTAAAAGATACCATAAACTTCTCATACACTATTATACCACCATTTGATAGTGCTGGTGTTGTTTCAAATGTTTTTAGTCCTAACGGTGACGGCATCAATGATTTCTATACATTGGGTTACACCAATGAAGATGGAGAAAGAGTTGGTGGTGTTTCTAACCCTTGTAACGATGAAGTAAAAGTTCAAATCTTTAACAGATGGGGAGCATTGGTTTTTGAAAACAATGATTTCCCTGAGTTTCAATGGGACGGTACAAACAAAGGTGGAGGAAAAGTTTCTCCGGGAACTTATTTTGTAGTAATTACCGGAACTTATGGTAGTGAGACTATTACATTAGGTCAACGTTCAATTACAGTACTTGAATAATTCAAATAGAACAAAAAAATTAAACTTTAAAAGCAGCCAGAAATGGCTGCTTTTTTTTGTGCCTTTTTTTCTAAAATATTATTTGTACAATTCATTTTAAAACTAGGAATATTTATACCTTTGTTCGATATTTTGAAAACTCAATAAATGCCATCATCAACTAAATATATTTTTGTTACCGGAGGTGTTACCTCTTCATTAGGGAAAGGAATTATAGCAGCATCTTTAGCAAAACTTTTACAAGCTAGAGGATACTCTGTTACTATTCAGAAGTTAGATCCATACATCAATGTTGATCCAGGAACACTTAACCCTTATGAACATGGTGAATGTTTTGTAACAGATGATGGAGCTGAAACTGATTTAGATTTAGGGCATTACGAACGTTTTTTAAATGTTTCTACTTCAAAAGCAAACAATGTTACAACAGGTAGAATTTACCAGTACGTAATCAATAAAGAACGTGAAGGTGCTTATTTAGGAAAAACTGTTCAAGTTATCCCTCACATTACTGATGAAATTAAACGAAGAATTAAATTATTAGGAAACACTGGTAATTATGATATCGTAATAACTGAAATTGGTGGGACGGTTGGTGATATTGAATCCCTACCCTACGTTGAAGCAGTAAGGCAATTAAAATGGGAACCAAATTTTGATTGTATCGTTTTACACTTAACCCTAGTACCTTTTTTAGCTGCTTCTGGAGAACTAAAAACAAAACCCACTCAACACTCTGTTAAACAATTATTAGAATCTGGTGTTCAACCAGATATTTTAGCATTAAGAACTGAACATAAATTAACTGAAGGTGTTAAAGAGAAAGTTGCTCTTTTTTGCAACATTGCACCAGAAGCAGTAATTCAAGCGATTGATGCATCTAGTATTTATGATGTTCCAAACCTAATGAAGGCTGAAGGTTTAGATAAAGTAGTTTTAGACAAACTTTCTTTAGCTCATAATGAAGAACCATTGTTATCAGCTTGGAATGAAGTTTTAAATAAAATTAAAGAACCTAAGAATAAAGTATCTATTGGTTTAGTTGGAAAATACATTGAACTAAAAGATTCTTACAAATCTATAGCCGAAGCAATTATACACGCTGGAGCTCATAACGAAACAAAAGTAGATATTCAGTGGATTCATTCAGAATCAGTTAATAATGATAATGCTACAGAAAAGCTATCACATTTAGATGGTGTTTTAGTAGCTCCTGGATTTGGAGAAAGAGGAATTGAAGGTAAAATAGCTACCATCAAGTATGCTAGAGAAAATAAAATGCCTTTCTTCGGAATATGCTTAGGAATGCAGGCATCTGTAATTGAATTTGCAAGAAACGTATTGAACCATACAGATGCTCATTCAACAGAAATGGAAAGTGACACTTCAAATCCAGTAATTTATTTAATGGAAGAGCAACGTACCATTACAGAAAAAGGTGGAACAATGCGATTAGGAGCTTACCCATGTACTATTTTAGAGAATTCTAATGTATTTGAAGCTTACAACGATACCAGTATCTCTGAAAGGCACAGGCATAGATATGAGTTTAACAACAAATATCAAGCAGAATTTGAAGCAGCAGGAATGAAAGCAACAGGAATTAATCCTGAAAATAATTTAGTTGAAATTGTTGAAATTGAAGATCACCCTTGGTTTGTTGGTGTTCAATTTCACCCAGAATATAAAAGTACAGTAATTAACCCTCACCCACTATTTGTTAATTTTATTAAAGCTAGCTCTTTAGTAAATGCAGAAAAAATGCAAACCGCAAGCAACTAAGAACCCTCTCACAAAATAGATAAGCATAAAAAATGAGCGCAAAAGGATTTGATAAGAACTCCATTATTGGTTTAGTTTTAATTGGAGCAATAATGTTGGTATTTAGCTACATGACTAAACCCTCAGAAGAAGAAATTGAGGCACAAAAACAGCAAGAAGCTAAACAAGAACAAATAGACACTCCTCAAGAAGCCAAAGTTAGTGCTACTGAAGTAGATACAGCCACTCCCCTTGCAGTTGCAGTTGATAGTTCGGCCTTACAAAGTCAAGACTCTCTTAAAAATCTTGAAGCTACCGTTAAGTTTGGCGCATTTGCCAATAGTCTAAATGGTGAAAAAAGAAGTTACACCCTAGAAAACGAAAAGATTAAGGTAACCCTATCCAATAAAGGTGGTAGAGTTGCTACGGTTCAATTGAAAGAATTTCAAACTTACGATTCTCTACCTCTATACCTTTTTCATGAAGACTCTTCTAGGTTTAACATTGAACTTACAGCTAATGATGGGTTTGGTGGAACAAAAGTTATCAATACAGAAAACTTATTTTTTGAAACAGAAAATTCAGATTTCACGGTTGAAGGAGATCAATCAAAAAGCTTCTCTTTGAAACTTTATTATGGTTCTAAAGATAAATACTTAGAATATAAATACACGCTTAAAGGAAATTCTTACTTAGTTGATTATGAAGTAAATTCTGTTGGTTTTAATGATGTTATTTCTAATGGATTCCCATACTACGTTAACTGGGATATGTATACACCTGATCAAGAGAAAACCATTCCTAATCAACAACAAAAAAGTACAATCTACTTTAAATACAATACTGGAGATGTTGATTATATATGGGAGACCAAATACGAAAAAAAAAGCATGGAAGCCAATGTGAATTGGATCATGTTTAAACAACAATATTTCAATGCTTCATTAATCGCTAAAGAACAACCTTTCGATTCAGATTCTGACATAGAAACAATTGAGTTGGCCAAAGATCAAACGCCAAATTATGTGCAAGGAATGAAAGCAAACCTTACCATTCCTTATGAAGGAAAACAAAATGAAACATTTGCAATGCAATATTATTTTGGTCCAAATAGAAGCCAAAACTTAGAAGACGTTGGCGTTAATCTAGAAGAAACATTAGATTATGGTTGGGGAATTTTTGGATGGGTGAATACCATTTTAATTCGTCCTGTATTCGATTTCTTAAATGGATTTAATCTTTCTATTGGAATCATCATATTGCTTCTAACATTAATCATTAAATCTATCCTCTTCCCTATTACTTGGAAAACCTACTTAAGTAGCGCTAAAATGAAGGTTTTAAAGCCTGAAATTGAAGCTCTAAAGGAAAAGAATGGAAACGATAAAATGAAACAACAGCAAGCTACAATGGCATTATACCGACAAACTGGTGTAAATCCATTGGCAGGATGTATTCCTATGCTTATTCAGATGCCTATCTTATTTGCATTGTTCCGTTTCTTCCCAGCAACATTTGATTTAAGACAAAAGAGCTTTTTATGGGCTGAAGATTTATCTACCTATGATTCTATTTACGATTTAGGGTTCAACATCCCTATGTATGGTGATCACATCAGTTTATTCACATTAATGATGGCCATCTCTATGATATTCTATACGAAAGCAAACAGTCAAATGACATCAGGAATGGGTGGTGATGCTGGAAGCGCTATGGCAAGTCAAATGAAAATGATGACTTACTTAATGCCAATTATGATGCTGTTCTTCTTTAACAGCTACGCAGCTGGTTTAAGTTTATATTACTTAGTTGCCAATGTTATTACAATATTCCAACAGTATGCAATTAGAACTTGGATTGTTGATGAAGACAAGCTAAAAGCTAAAATTCAATCCAATAAAACGAAGAAAAAGAAAAAATCTGGATTTGCAGCGAAGCTTGAAAAACGCATGAAAGACGCACAAGCAATGCAAGATCAACGCAAGAAGAAATAAGATGAAGTGGTTTCTTTTAATACTATCTTTTGCCTTTTTTCTTTCTTGTAAACAAAGTGAGGCTACAACTGAAAATTCTTCAGCAACTAAAAATGAAGCCTTAAAAGAAACAACTCCAACTGAAGAATCTTTATTCTTAACAATGGAAAGAACTCCATGTTTTGGAGAATGTCCGAGCTATAAAATAAGTATTTCTAGCACAGGAAACGTTACTTATGAAGGCTTTAGGTTTGCCCCAAAAGAAGGTAAACACACCAAAAAACTATCTACAACACAACTCAACGAAATTCAAAGTCAAATTGATGCTTTAAAAATATTTGACATGGAGGATAAATATGACTCTCCCGTTACTGACATCCCTTCTGTTCATTTACTTATCGTATACAACAACCAAAAGAAGAAAATATTAGATCGAGTTAACGGACCAAAAGAATTAAAACAGTTTGAAAAATTAATTGATCACTTAGTAATTGATGATGAATTAAAAAAAGTGGAAGACTAATTTCTAAGATATGGCAATTGAGATTAAAGAAGTAAAAAACAGTAAGGACTTTAAAGATTTTGTAAATGTTCAGTTTGACATATACAAAGGCAACGACTACTGGGTACCACCATTAAAAAAAGATGAAGCAAAAGCTTTACAGGCTGAGTTTAATCCTGCTTTTAGATTTTGTAAAGCAAAGTTTTGGAATGCCTATAAAGACGGAAAGTGTGTAGGAAGAATTGGTGGCATCATCAACAACATGTACAACGAGAAAACCAACACTAAAGTTGGTCGTTTTAGTAGAGCAGAATTTATTGATGATATCGAAGTTTCTAAGGCACTATTAAATACAGCAGAAACTTGGCTTAAAGATGAAGGAATGACTGAGGTTCAAGGGCCACTAGGTTTTACCAACCTTGATCATCAAGGAATGTTAGTAGAAGGATTTGATCACTTACCATCTGCAGCTTCAGAATACCACCACGCTTATTACAAAGACCATCTAGTTCAACTAGGTTACGAAAAAGAAATTGACTGGGTTGAGTTTCGATTATTCCTTGAAGGAATGCCCGAGAAAGCAAAAAGAGGTGCTGAAATTGTAAAGAAAAGAAGTAATCTAACGGTTAAAAGTTTTACTAAATCATCAGAACTTCAGGCATATGCTGTTGAATTGTTTGAAATTTTAAACGAATCATTCAAAGACTTATTTAGCGTAGTTCACCTAGATGATGAAATGATAAAATACTACATCAAACGATATTTAATGTTACTCAACCCCGAGTTTGTTAAGTTGGTTTTTGATGAAGATGACAAACTAATTGCATTTATTGTTGGATTACCCTCTCTTTCAAAAGGATTACAGAAAGCAAAAGGAAGTCTTTTCCCATTTGGTTGGTACCATGTAAATAAAGCGTTGAAAAACCCAAAGGTTATTGATTTAATGCTAACCGGAATCTTACCTAAATACCAAGCAAAAGGTGTTACCGCTGTTTTATTTTATGAATTACACGAGGTAATGGAAAAATATGGTGTAACTGAAATGGAAACTACTGGTATCTTTGAAACCAATCAAAAAGTAATACAAAACTGGAAGAACTACGAACACATTCAACATAAGAGAAAAAGATGTTGGAAAAAAGCATTATAAAACATTTCGTTTTTTATACTTTTAACGCTTCAAAAATAAACTAACTACATATATATGAAAAACTTAACATTAATAATAGCAGCTTTATTCACTATAGGATTAGCTCAGGCACAAAACAAAGACGAATCAAACGTAACTGTACCAAAAGAAAATGCAGTTAGTGATACTATAAAAAATAAAAAAGACGGACATTATTATTTCGATATTGTAGCAGATAACGAAGCTACTGGAGTAAAGAGCCAAGGAAGAACAGGTACTTGTTGGAGTTTCTCTTCTCTTTCATTTTTTGAATCAGAAGTAATGAGAACAGGTGGAGGTAAAGTAGAACTTGCTCCTATGTACATTGTTAGAAATGCGTATTTAGGAAAAGCTGAAAATTATTTAAGAATGTATGGAAACTTTAACTTCGGAGCTGGAGGAGCTTTTCATGATATTCCTTGGGTAATAGAAAGATATGGAATTGTACCAATTGGAGCTTATGAAGGGTTAGAATATGGTGAGAAAAAACACAACCATAGCGAAATGGACGGTATGCTTTCTGCAATGTTAAAAGTATTGGCTAAAAAACCTCAGAATAAAAAGTTAACACCAAACTGGAAAAAAGCCTATATGGGAGTTGTAGATGCTTACTTAGGAGATATTCCTGAAAATGTTGAGGATTTTAAATTTAAACATGAAGGGAAAGAGTACAACCCAAAATCTTATGCAAAGCATATAGGTTTAGATATGAGTAACTATGTTTCTTTAACATCTTACACACATCACCCATTCTACTCTACTTTTATGATAGAAGTGCCTGATAACTGGGCAATGAAAACATCTTACAACTTACCTTTGGATGAGTTTATGACTGTTATGGAAGAGTCTGTTAAAAATGGATACACTTTTGCTTGGGGAGCTGATGTTTCTGAAAAAGGATTTTCTTTTAAAAATGGTTTAGCTATTGTTCCTGAAGATGAAGAGACAATCAAAGTGAAAGGAAAAGATAACAAGCACTTTAGTGATGCTGGTGCAGATAAAGTTGCTGACTGTTTTGATGAGCCTGTTAAAGAATTAGAAATAACTCAAGAGATGAGACAAATTGGTTATGACAACCAAACTACTACAGATGATCATGGAATGCACGTTACAGGTATTGCAAAAGATCAAAAAGGAACTAAGTACTTTATTGTAAAAAACTCTTGGGGTTTTAAACACAATGATTGTGATGGTTACTTCTATGCTTCTTTTCCTTACGCAAAGTATAAAACAATGAATATCTTAATTCATAAAGATGGTATCCCTGATAACATCAAGAAAAAATTAGGAATAAAATAATTACACTCTATTATTGAATAGCAATGAATGTAAACGTAAAAGATATAAAAATTGGTCACGGATTAGGTGACATTACTTTCGGAGACTCTAAAGAAAAAATAGACCACCTATTAGGTAAACCTACAGATATTGATACATTCAATGCTTCTGGTGAAGAAGAAGGTTACCTTACGGAAGCATGGCATTTTGATGATGAAGAATTCTCTTTATCTTTTGATGAAGAAGACAACTGGAGGCTAACCACTATTTCTATCAGTTCTCCTGATGCGATTTTTAATGGACAACAACTTATCGGTAAAGAAATGGATGAAGTTCTTAAATTCTTTAGTAGCGATGATTTTGGAGAAAATGAGTTGGATGATTTATCTGATGAAGGAATTGATCAGAAGTTAATTAGTTTTTTAAGAGCCAGCCTTAACCTTTGGTTTGAGAATGGTAAACTTTCAGAAATACAATGGGGAGTTTTATGGAGTAATGAAGATACTCCTAGCTGGCCAGAATAAAAATAAAAAAAGGGAATCAATTTGATTCCCTTTTTTTTATTTCACCACTTTTAAACCTTTAACAACCATAAAAGTCAAATAGCTTTAAAACCATTTATCAACACCTCTACCCTTTTATATAAAAGAAGAAAAAAATGTTAAATAAGGTCTTAATTTTAAAGCTTATTATTTTTAGACAGCCAATATGAAATATATTTTATCCTTATTAATCCTAATTTCTGCTTTCACAAGTAAAGCTCAGAATACATCTGGAAAAATAATATATACAGAAGTAGTGAACACCAAGCCTGACATGAAAAAGGCAGAAGAACAAGGCTGGGCACAATGGGCCAATATGATTCCTGAATCTATGACCTTTAAGAAACAACTTTTGTTCAATGAAAAATCATCTATGTATATCAATATAGAAATTGAAGATGTTGACAATGAAAACAGCAGAATGAAGCGTATGATGAAAAGATATTCTAACGGTAATAATCAAACTTACCAAAACGCAGAAACAAACACTTTTGTTGAACAACAAGATTTTATGGGGAAAACTTTTTTAATAAAAGGAGAACCAAAAAAAATCACGTGGAAAATATCCGGAGAAATGAAAATAATTATGAGCTTCCCCTGTTTAAAAGCTACCTATCAAGATTCTACAGAAAATTTAGAAGCATGGTTTAGTACTGAAATACCAGTTTCTATAGGCCCAGAAAAGTATGGTCAACTCCCTGGAGCTATCTTAGAACTAACTTCTAAAAAAAATAAAAAGACATTAACTGCTACAGAAGTTGAATTTAAAACCATTGATTCCTCTGAGCTAACTGAACCTGTGGAAGGAAAAGAAGTTACCCGTGCACAGTACAGGAAAATTGTTAAAAGAAAAATGGAAGAAATGAGGAAGAGTGGCTCATCAGGAAGACATGGAGGAAGAAAGCATTAACTTTTCTTTAACTTTTTTTATAAAACCTTTAACTAAAATACAAATCAATAGTAAATAAATTTGTTTCTAAATAATTATCGAATTATAAAAACAGAATTATGAAAAAAATCTTTACAATACTACTCATCTCAAGCTTTCTAACTAGTCTATCTCAAAACAACTCTGGAATAGTTTCCTATGAAGAGACTACCAGTTTCAATATCGACATGAAAAAACTTGAAGAACAAGGATTGGCGGGATTAGCAAACAACTTTCCAACATCTAATTCAACTAAAAAACAATTAATTTTCACTAAAGAAGTAACACTTTATTCTAATAAAAAAATTGATAAAAAAGACAATGATTCAGAAACACAAATAATGTTTATGACTTCTGATTCAGATAATAAGACCTATATAAATCTTCAGAATAAAGAAGTTATCGAACAAAGAGACTTTATGGGCAAAGGCTTTTTAATTAATGGATCTCTAGAAAAGTTAAATTGGAAAATAACTGGAGAAACAAAAATTATTTTGAATTACCCATGTATAAAAGCACTACTTAATGATTCTAACAAAACTATTGAAGCATGGTTTACAGTAGAAATACCACTATCTATAGGTCCCGAAAATTATGGTCAATTACCCGGAATGATTCTAGAATTAACATCAAAAGAAACAAGAAAAACAATAAAAGCAATTGATTTTAAATATACTGAAGTAAATATTGATAGCATAAAAATTCCTTCTGAAGGCAAAAAAGTAACTAAAGAAGAGTATAATAAAATTGTAGACAAAAAAATAAAAGAAATGCAACAGGAATATGGAGGAAGCAATTCTGGAGGAAGCGGGGGAACAATTATTATACAACAACAATAAAAACATTTAATGAAAATCTTTGTAGTACATAATTTACGAATACTAGCTCTAGTCTTGTTTTGTGTTTCTTCTATAAGTGGTATAGCCCAAGGCATAAACATTACTGGTAAAGTAATTGATGATAAATCACAAGAAAGTATGCCAGGTGCTACAGTAATGCTCTTGAACCCAACAGATTCTTCTTTTTATAAATTTAGCAGCAGTAATACTGAAGGTTCTTTTACCATTAAGGGAGCTAATGCTGGAAAATACATTTTACAGATTTCATTTATTGGTTACGACAGTTACTATAAAGATCTTTCTCTAACAAAAGAGAAAAAAACTGTTACTCTTGGCAATTTAAACCTCAAAACAAAACAAGCTCAATTAAAAACCTTTGAAGTTGTAGAAGAGATTGTTCCTGTTATTATTAATGGAGATACGGTTGAATTTAATGCTTCTGCATTTAAAACACAACCTGAAGATAATGTTGCTGCCCTATTAAAAAAACTTCCTGGTGTTGAAGTTGAAAGTGATGGAACTGTAAAGTCTCAAGGAGAAGAAGTAAAAAAAGTATTGATAGATGGTAAAGAGTTTTTTGGTGATGATACAAAAACAGCTACAGAAAACTTACCTGCTGACATGGTAAAGTCAGTACAAGTTTATGATGATCTTTCTGATGCTTCTAAAATGAGTGGTATTGATGATGGCGATAGAACCAAAACAATCAATCTAAAGATTAAAAAAGATAGAAAAAAAGGGGTTTTTGGGAACATTACTGCTGGCGGAGGTATTACTGCAAAAGGCGCTGGAGGAATTAATGATGAAGAAGGCATGTTTAACAACAAGCTAAACATCAATAAATTTAAAGACGACATGCAATTGTCAGTTTTAGGGATGTTTAACAATACCAATGAACAAGGGTTCTCATACAATGATGACCTTAATTTTTCGGGAGGGGCTCCAAGTTATCGTGGAGGAAGCAGTTCTTCTGGGGTTAACTTAAATAGCAATCCGAATGATGGTTTTACAACTACTACCGCAGGAGGAATAAACTGGAACAAAAGCATTACTAAAAAAATTGATTTCTCTAGTAGCTATTTTTACAATGAATTAAGCAAACAAGTTTATAGGGAAGTTGATAGACAGTACATTTCAGATTCTAGCAATTTTAATTCTTCAGAAAAAGACAACGAAAATCAATTTAGTAGAACGCACAGCATTCGTTTAAAATATGATCATAAAATTGACAGTACTCAAGATTTAAAAATAAATGCCAATCTAAACTATAGCGAAGGTAGTGCATATTCTTATTCTGCAATTAGAAGCACTACTCCTGAGGGAGCACTCTTAAACTCAAGCAATAACAACAATCAATCTACAGGAAATAATCTTGGTGGTGATGGAAGATTAACGTATGGAAAAAGATTTCAGAAAAAAGGAAGATCTCTTGTTGCCAATGCTTCTTTTGGAAACTCTCAAAACGAGAAAAAATATTTTGTTGAATCTCAAAGTCGATTTACAAATGGTATTGGAAGTAGTACAACAACTGACACTAAACAAATTCAGGATGAAGACAATACAGAAATTAATTATTCAGGAAAGGCAAGCTATACAGAACCCATTGCCAAGAGTACTTATTTAGAACTAAGCTATCAAAGGAGCAACTACAATAGTGAATACGTTAAAGAGTTTTTTGATATTCCAGGAACTGCTAATACTGAAATTTACAATAACGACTTGAGTCTTGCTTACAGCAATAACTTTACCTATGACAACTACCGATTAAATACAAAATTTAATACTAAAAAATCAAAATTAACGGTTGGAGCTGCAGCGCAAAAATCAACATTAGATGGAGAGATTACAACAGACACGTTTAACCTGAAAAGAACCAATTGGAACATATTACCTCGTTTAAAATGGAACTATACCATTAACAAATCAACCCGTTTAAGCTTTAATTATACAACCAATGTTCAAGAACCAACGCTTGGTCAATTGCAACCAACAATAGACAATAGTGACCCTCTAATTATTTACCAGGGTAATCCAAACCTAATCTCTGAATACAGACACAATGCTCGTCTTAGGTTGATGTCATTTAATAAATTCTCTTTTGTAAACATTTTTGCTATGCTTAAAGGAACGTATACCAAAAACAAGATTACGGAGTCTCAAACATTAGACAGGCAATTCATCCAAACAATTACTCCTACTAATGTAGATAATGATTATGCTCTTTCTGGCTACATTTATTTTGGTTCTCCCATAAGGCCTTTAAAAAGCAAAATAAATCTCCGAGTAAACTCATCCTACAACAAAAGTATTCTGTTTGTTAATTCTGAAGCCAATAACGTAGATAGAACAAACAATGGAATAGATTTTAGTATAGAGAATAGAACAAAGGATAAGGTTGATATTAAGGTGGGTACCAAAATCAGTCACAACACAACTGCATACTCTATTTCTAGAAGCCTAAATCAAGAATACCTCACTACAGGTTATTATTCTGAATTGTTTGTTGATTTTTTAAAAACATGGACGTTTAGTACAAAAATAGAATACACGCAGTATTCTGGAAATCAATTTGTTAACAACCCTTCTATTCCTATTTGGAGAGCACACCTTTCTAAACGCTTCTTAAAAGGGAAAAATGGTTTATTAAAATTATCTGTTTATGATATATTCAACCAAAATATTGGCATCAACAGAACTAGTGAACTCAACTATATTGAAGATGAACGAGTAACAACACTTAGTAGATACGTAATGTTAAGCTTTACATACAAAGTGAGAAGGTTTGGTGGGAAAAAGAAAAAATCAGATTAAGAACAACTACTTAATCGGACTATTCTCTTCTTTAGCCATATGGTTGAAAACTTGTTTTTCTACAAATCTTGGAAGCCACTTGCTTAAGAATACTACCAACTTACCTTGAGACGTTAAAACCAATGTTTGTTTTCTTTTCTGAACTCCTTTTACAATATGATTTGCAACTTCTTCTGAGGTCATCATTTTTTGCTCATTTCTAGGAGATTCTCCTTGAACGGAACCATCTGAAGATAAAGCAGTGTTTCTAATATTAGAAGCAGTAAAGCCAGGGCAAGCAATCATTACATGTAATCCTGTTTTTAAATTTTCAGTACGCAAGGCTTCTAAAAACCCTTGCATTGCAAACTTAGATGCCGAATAACCTGTACGAGCAGGTAATCCTACATAACCTGCAATTGAAGAAACACCAACAACAGATCCCTTATTTTTTAAAATATGAGGCAAAGCATACTTGGTACAATAAACAGCTCCATAAAAATTTATATTCATCACTTGTTCTAAAACATCTAAAGACATCTCATTAAAGATTGCCCTCATTGATATTCCTGCATTATTAACAAGCACATCTATTCTACCAAACTTAGCAATGGTTTGGTTGATCAACTGCTCACAATCTCCTTTTATAGAAACATCAGCTTTAACAACCAATACCTCTACTCCAACTTTCTTTATCTTTTCTGCAACTCCGTTCAGTTTATCCATATTACGAGCTGCAATAACAATATTTGCTCCTTTGTTTGCAAATTCGATGGCACAAGATTCTCCTATACCTGATGATGCTCCCGTAATAATGACAACTTTATTTTTCATAATCTTTTAAATAGAATACAAATATAGATAAACAGCGGATAAAAAGTTCAGCTTTAAATAGCTAAAACACTACAAACCAATGGACAAAAAAAATAATTTAAAAAAATAGAAAAAAAGTTTTTGTTGTTTGAAAAACACTACTATATTTGCACTCCTTAAACGGAAGACCTGGTAGCTCAGTTGGTAGAGCATCTCCCTTTTAAGGAGAGGGTCCCGGGTTCGAGCCCCGGCCAGGTCACAAAAAAAGTCGCGCTATATGTGCGACTTTTTTTAGTTTAAAATAGTCTACCCGGGTGCTGAAATTGGTAGACAGGCACGGTTGAGGGCCGTGTGCACTAGTTGCGTGTGGGTTCAAGTCCCATTCCGGGTACAAAAAAAAGGTTAGTCAATGTGACTAACCTTTTTTTTATTTCTAAGAAGTACGCTTTCGCGAAAGCGGGCTCAAGACCAAACCCCTTTTAAAATGGGTATCCTATCGCAAAATTTAGAACTGGATTAGAGATGTCAAAATTAAATTCTTCCCCCTCAGGAGCTGTCGGATCGCGTAATGGAGCAGCGAGATCAAAGCGAATTACAAAATTCTGAATGTCTACTCGCAATCCAGCTCCAACCCCCATCCCTAATTGATTGATAAAATCACCCGTGAATTTCCCTCCAGGTAATGCATCATTTTCGTTTATGAGCCACACGTTTCCAGCATCTGCAAAGATTGCTCCTTTAAGATACGATACAATAGGAAAACGATATTCCAGATTTGCCTCAAGCCTTATATCACCAGATTGATCAAAGAACGAACCTTGATCTCCATCTTCTGGTCTATACGTACCTGGACCTAACGAGCGAATCCTAAAGGCGCGCACACTATAAGGGCCACCTGCAAAAAATTGTTTGGAAAATGGTAGCACGTCACTGTTACCGTAAGGCAAACCTACACCCGCAAAAAGACGAGAA
>CAJQOH010000043.1 GCA_905479915.1 uncultured Flavobacteriales bacterium | reverse complement strand
ACGGAGCTTTTTCTTTTGACTTTTTTCTCTTTTTCGTTGCAATTTCAACGCTGATAAACTCTCTTTAATCGTGATTTCAAATACTTTTCCCATACCTTAAAAATACACAAAATATAACGTTTTATGAAATTAATCTGGTATCAAATAGGTAATGGTGCAAACCTTATTTTTAACCCTGGAGTGGTAAATGCAAGTTCTAATTTTTACATTAATAGAGAAAAAGAAGATACTTTGGGAGTTCAAGACAGTGCCTTGGTTTTTAATGGAGGAAATGCTTATTTAACTCCAAGTAATGAACCTTCATTCGATATTACAACTGGAACTGTAGAAGCTTGGATTAAAACAAGTAATGCAGGATCAGGTCATCGTGCTATTTTCACAAAAGAAACTGCTTATGGTATTTATTTAAATAACAATACATTATCAGCCTTTGATTGGAGTGGATCTGGGGATAATTTTGCGGGTAGTTCTTTAAATGATAACAATTGGCACCATATTGTATTTACGTTTCAACCTGTTGCTGCTGGCCAATCCACACTTTATATTGATGGGGTTCAGCAAGCAAGCTTCAACTATACTGCTCTAAATAATAACACTCTTGCATTAATTGGTGCAAGTGGTGGTGGAGCAACTCAGCATTTTAATGGATCAATTGACGAAGTAAAAGTGTGGAATGAATTTAAAAACCAAGCTTATGTAACTGATGCATTTGCAGCAAATAAATGTGCTGATGGAAATGAAACAAACCTTATTGCTTATTATAATTTTGAAGACGGAAATAGCCTCGGTGAAGATTTGGCTGGGGGAGATAACAATGCGACTCTTAATGGTGCTGTTCATGCTCTAGGTAAAGAGGTTTTTTGTATAGGAACTTGTGAGGGCTTATTACCAGAAGTATTGAGTGTAAATATTTGTACCGTAACTGCAGTAGTAGACTCTAACGTAAGTTGTTATGATTTATATGATGGTGGTGCAACAGTAACTTCTACAGTTGGAGATGCTCCATTTGCATACCAGTGGAGTAATGGTCCAATTACCCCAAGCATGACAAATGCTGGACCAGCAACTTATTATGTAATTGTAACTGATAGTAATAATTGTGTAGCAACAGATACTATAACAATAACACAACCCGCAGCAATAGATACTTCTGTAACTAATACTTCTCCAACATTAACGGCTAATGCCACAGGAGCAACATATCAGTGGATAGATTGTAATAATGGCAATGCTGCAATAAGTGGTGCAACCAATGCAGCTTATACAGCTACAGCAAATGGAAGTTATGCTGTAGAAGTTACTGTAGGAAACTGTACAGAAACTTCATCTTGTATTCCGGTAACAGTTATAGGAGTTAAAGAAAATAGCTTAGCTAGTCAAGTAACTATTTATCCTAACCCTAATAATGGAATTTTTACTGTTAACATTGGCGGAAAGGAAAACAATAGTTCTCTTGTGATTATGGATGTTGTGGGTAAAACCATTTACCAAGAAAGCACAACGGCTAAAAAAGCCATTATTACTTTAGATAACATAGAAAATGGTATTTACTTTATACAAATTACTAATGGGAACCAAACCATTACCAAGCGTATTGTAAAACAATAAAATCAAACGTCATTCTCAGTGCTCTACTGAGCACGTTTTGCGAAAGCAAAAGCTTCGAAGTATCGACTGGGAATCTCAATCAAAATAAGCCTCTTCAGAAATGAAGGGGCTTATTTGTGTATAAGCATTTCAAGAATATTTTATTTATGAAAAGGAATTAGAGAACCTAGGCTTGTGTTCTGCTTGAAAAAATTCAAAGCGATATGTTTCCACTATCTTTTGTTATAGGCTTCGAGCTCATCATTAATAATCTTAAAAACCCTATCGCGTAAAGCAGGAACATCTTCTTCTGTCATTCCTATTGTAGGAATTGGTTCGTGAATAACTGCTTTAGCAACTCCGGGACTCGCTTTTCCAGAAAAGAGCCCCGCCATTTCTAAACGAAGGTGGTTCGTAAAAAAAGTAATTGGTATAACTGGCACCTGTTTTTCAATGGCTAGTTTAAATGCACCATTTTTGAATTTTAGCATCTCTGGTACATTTGCAGAAATAGTCCCTTCTGGAAACATAACAACGCTATGTCCTTTATCTAATTCTTCACCACACCTTTCCATAGAACGTTTTCCATCCATTATACTTTTTCTATCCACAGGAATATTCATCTTTTTAAAGAAAATCCCAAAAACAGGAACCTTTGCTAGGGATTTTTTGCCCATAAAAACAAAGTACTGTGTAAATGTTTGATAGAGAATAATAATATCTAGATAGGAAGAGTGATTAGGAGTAATAATATAAGCTTCTCCTTTTTGTATGTAATGTCTGTTTTTTACGGAAGTAAAAATTCCAACAATATACATCAATAACCCCGTATGAAAGCGCAGCAATAAAAACCCTTTGTTAAAGTGTTTTTCGCTATAAAGAAAGATAAAATATAAAGGGTATAAGAGCAAAAGAAGAACAGTAAACCATATGAAAATATATATTTTCCATAAGCCTCCTAATATTTCTTTTATCTTTTTCATTAGATATGTAAAGGTATAAAAATGCTTGTTCTTAGCAGTATTTATAAATTCTATTTTGATGAGAAATAAATGTTATTTTTGCTAAATGGCAAGAATTTTAACCGGAGTACAAAGTACAGGAACACCACATTTAGGGAATTTATTAGGAGCAATTATACCTGCTATAGCAATGGGGAATGACCCTAAAAACGAAACTTTTTTATTTATTGCGGATTTACATTCTTTAACACAAATTAAAGATGCCGAACAATTAAGAACAAACACCTATAGTACTGCGGCTGCTTGGTTAGCTTGCGGATTAGATCCTGAAAAAATGGTTTTTTACCGTCAATCTGATGTGCCAGAATGTGCTGAATTAACGTGGTATTTAAGCTGCTTTTATCCTTATCAAAGATTAACATTGGCCCATTCATTTAAAGATAAAGCAGATCGATTAGAAGATGTAAACTCCGGGTTATTTACTTATCCTATGCTAATGGCAGCAGATATTTTACTGTATGATGCAGAGATTGTTCCTGTAGGAAAAGATCAAATGCAGCATTTAGAGATGACGAGAGATGTAGCCAGTAGATTTAATAGTAAGATGGGAGATACATTGGTGTTACCAGATGTTAGTGTGCAAGAAGAAACAATGCTTATTCCAGGAACAGATGGTGAAAAGATGAGTAAATCTAAAGGCAATTTGATTAACATTTTCTTAGCAGATAAGAAATTGAGAAAACAAATTATGTCTATTGCTACAGATAGTACACCCCTAGAGGAACCTAAAGATACAACAACATGTAACGCTTTTGCCATTTATAAATTATTGGCAACAGAAGAGCAAACAGCCAAAATGAAAGCCAATTATGAAGGAGGCAATTATGGGTATGGACATGCTAAACAAGAGTTGTTTGAGTTGGTTTGTGAGCGTTTCAAGAAAGAAAGAGAATCGTACAACTATTACATGGAAAACCTTCCTGAGCTTGACGAAAAGTTAAAAATAGGCGCTGATAAGGCAAGAACTGTTGCTCAAGGAGTTTTAAAACGTGTTAGAGGTAAAATAGGGTATTAGTAAATTCGTAAAAAAGGGCTTGAATACTGTGCTTCAAGCCCCTTCTCGTATTATAATTTGTTATTTATTCCAGAATAACCTTGTGTGTTTTAACTCCTTTATCCGAAGTAATGTTTATAAAGTAAACCCCTTTAGCGTTGCTGCTTAAATCAATTTGTTCATGAACATTTTCAATGTTAACAAAGTTGTTTTTAGAATAAACTGTTTGACCCTGAAGGTTCATTAGGGTAACATTTAATTCTTTAACATTAGATGTATTTATATTTAATGTAAAAATACCATTGCTTGGGTTTGGATAAATGAAGGAGTTAAGTTTCTTGTTGAGTTTGTTTACACCTAAACATGTTGAGAAAGTTACGGCAAGAGTATCAACCGATGCACAACCAGAAACCTTTTCTGTTACAGCTACCCAAATATTATAAGTTCCATTTCCCCCTAAGGATGTCGTGTCTATGGAAATTTGTTGTGTGGTATCTCCAGTTGACCATAAGTAGTAATAATTCCCGGATTTAGCCGATAACGTAATGAGGTCTTCAGAACAGGCATTAGTATCACTTCCTAAATCAACTATATGGTTATAATCTTTAAATTCTAGGTGCCATTTGAAGAGTTGTCCATCATCAATGCTAGGGAAGTTGTCCGAAACCCATAAAGTCCATATTCCATTTGGATCTAAACCATTGAATTTAGAAAAACCTGTAGCTTCTTCAGGTTTAAAAACACCTGGAGATGGCGTGGCCCCGTTAATACTGATTTGTGCGGTATCACTAAATCTAACATTAATGTAATTAGCTGAACTTCCACCGTTTCCTGTTGAAACTTCTACGGAGTCATTATTTGGAGAAATTAACCAGATTTCTACATCTCCATTCCAAGGGTGAATTAGAGAATCAATAACTAATTCACTTAATTGATAACAAGAGTTGATAGGGTTTTGAACTAGTCCATCTGCACAAATAATTGTATTTACTCCTTCAAGAGTGTTAATTGTTTCATTTCCGTTAAATGTTAGTGAAGTGGGTGCATGAATAGTAGTCCAACCGTTTAGCAAGCTATCATTTAAAGGGGAAGAGTCTCCAGCTAAATAACAAGCTCCATTGATGCTATAGGAGTTTGGAGTAGACATATCAGCAAGAGCAGTAAAGCTATAATTGAATGTATCACCTGGTAAGATGTTCGTATTTACAGTTTCTATGATTCCATTTGTTCCATTCAGGTTATACATGAGGTCGAATGTTGAAATGGTACTTACTCCGTAATTTTTTACAGATATATTGACTTCTTCCTGCTCAAGACTGCATCCAGATGGTACTGAATTAATAGAAATAACTCCTAAATCGTTTGTTGGTGCATTATCGATTTTAATATCATCTATGGCTACATCATCAAAATAATCTGAGCCATTATTTTCATCAACAACAAATCGAAGTTGAATATTACCAGTTAAGGTAAGAGAGGATAATGAAATAGTAATCAATTCCCAAGCCCCGTTAAGTGTATTCGTATTATTGGTATATAGTCCTACATTCCAAGCTGAACCATCCCAAACATCAACGGAGAAATCAACATTGGAATTGTTTTCATTGTTGCTTATGAGGTAAAAACTAAGCGTGGGGTTTGATAAAGCTGAGACATCAATTAGAGGGCTTTCGAGTGAAGTTGTTGCGCTATGCGGAGAAGAATCATCAACATAGGCAAAATAATTACCACTGCTGCTACTTCCTGAAATTATACCTGCATTTCCAACATGACCTCCTGTAGTTGAGAATATCCAACTTTCTGCATTCGAGGCTCCTTGTTTCCAACAAGTAGGTAAACTACCATTGTTTTCAAAGCTTTCGGTGTAAGGCGCTATAACAGGCAAACAAGCTGTTTCAAAAGAATGAACAACAGACCATACACTGCTATCACCAGCTCCGCAGATAGCTTTTATATAAACATCGTAAACAGTTGAAGAAGATAGAGAGGAAATCGTTTCAGACAGGTTACTTGTAGTTAGTGAAATTCCAGTTCCTTGCGTAAAATTTGACATGCCGTATTCAATTTCCCAGAGGGTAGCAGATCCCATTTCAGTCCAGGTTAAATTAGCTGATGAAGGTGTTATATTTGAGGCATTTAATGCTGTAGGTTCAGGGCAATTAGGGCATGCTTTTAAACCGGTATTTAGTGTATAATCTCCAATATCGTTTGGAATACTGCTTCCGGTTCCCTCAGTTACAAGAAGGTTGGTTGCTTGATCATAAACCGAATAGTTGTTTTCATATGAATAACTTCCTGCAGTGTAGTCAATAGAAACAACATCCCCTTGATTAACAGGAATTGAAGTTGATTCTGGTCCATAACCATTAATTAATGTAATACCAGAGCTGAACAAAACGCCATTAACGTAGACATCAATATAACCACCATTCCATCCATCACCAAAGGAGTCTTCTAAGTCAAGGGTAAAGAAGCCGCACGTTCCCGCAGTGCTTATTGTATATGGACCAACCCATTGACTTTCAGAGCCACCTCCGCAGTCGGATCTGACGTAAAAATCGTAAGCGGTTAAAGCACTTAATCCGCTAACTAGATGTGGATTTGTAGATGTACTGCTTATAGTAGGTGTTCCTGTTGGTGTAAAATTTGTATTACCATATTCTATATCCCACAATATTGCAGAGCCATTTTCTACCCAATTAAGAAGAAGGGAGTTAGATAAAATTTGTGTAGCTGAAGTTATGGATGGATCTGGGCAGGATTGTGGAGTAAATGAAAATAATTCTGAGCCCTCTAACTCATCTATAGGGGTTTCCCAAGCAGATGTAGCGTCATTGTCGGTTAAATCATTAGGGCTGCTGCCAGAATTATTAGCAACGAGTTGGCCAAGGCCATTTGGTGCTGTTCTTATTTCATATGTTGTGCCATCCCATCCATCTGCATATCTATCGTAACAGTTTATATAATAAGTTGTTCCATTGGTTATAATAAAACTAGCATCAGTGACTAAACCTTGACTATCGCCATAAGTGCCATTTCCTTGTGCCCAAATTATGTTTCCTGTGCCATTTGGCCCATCTGTAATGCTAACCCATTTTTCAGATGTATAGTTTCCCCCAGAGCTAGTGAGGTATAAAGTTGATTGTGCTAGGCCTTGCCAGTAAAATAAAGTAATAGTCGCGAGAAGGGATATAAAACGTTTCATAGTATAAAATTTAAAGGGTTTGTGAACTTCCTGTAAAAATCACGCCCAAAAATAAAGTGCTGATATACAGCGCATTTATGATGGGTTGCGGAAGAAAATTTCCCAGAATGAATATTAAAATCCTTTTTTGGGAAGCTTTTCAGAAGTGTTTATTTAAATTAAGGTCTTGCTGAAGCCATAAACACTTTATGGACAACCTTCCTGAGCTTGATGAAAAGTTAAAAATAGGGGCTGACAAGGCAAGAACTGTTGCTCAAGGAGTTTTAAAACGCGTTAGAGGCAAAATAGGATATTAAGATTTAAAAACCCTTCTTACCCTTGGAGAATATGAAGTTAAAATCTCATAAGGAATAGTTCCTATGCATTTAGCCATTTCTGTTATTGAATTCTCATCACTAAAAATAAAGGCAGAATCTCCTTCTTTACAGTTGATATGAGTGACATCGATCATTACCATATCCATGCAAACATTTCCAATTATAGGTGCTTTAGTTCCATTTATGATCATGCTCCAATTTCCGTTGCCGAGTTTTCTGCTTAAACCATCGGCATACCCTACAGGGATTGTAGCAATAGAAATATCTTGTTGAGCAACACCAGCTCTACTATAACCAATTGTATCACCCTGTTTGATGTGTTTGATTTGAGCAATCTTAGACTTTAATGTACTAGCAGATTTTAATTGCTTTTGCGATTCATGATCTGATGAGACACCATACAATCCAATCCCTAAACGGACCATTTCCATTTGAGCATCGTTAAAATTGATAATTCCATTGGAATTTAAAATGTGTTTATCAATGGCATAATCAAACGAATTGCAAATGGAGGCAGCAATTGATTTAAACTGATCTATTTGTTGAATCGTAAATGTTTCATGTTGTTTTTCATCCGAAGCAGCTAAGTGTGAAAACACACTTTCAATTTTTAGATGAGGATGTTTTTTTAATTCTGAAATTAAAGCAGGAACTTCATCTACATCAAACCCAATCCTGTGCATTCCTGTGTCAACCTTAATACTTATTGCGGTTGTTGTGTTTTTATCACAAGCCTCAATTAACTTTTGTAAAGCATGAAAAGAAAATATAGTTGGGGTAAGCTGATATTCAAAAACCAAATCGAAACTATCAACCTCAGGCTTCATGATCATAATCGGCAACTCAATACCCGCTTTACGTAATTCAATACCTTCATAGGTGTTGGCAACACCTAAATAATCAACGTTGTTTTCTTCTAGTAGTTTTGCAACATCATACGTTCCTAAACCATAAGAAAAAGCCTTAACCATTGCCATTATTTTGGTGTCTGGTTTAAGTAAAGATTTAAAATAGTTTAAGTTAGAAACTAAATTCTTTAGGTTGATTTCTAGGGTAGTATCGAATACAAGCGGTTTACCCATTTGTGGTAGTAGCAGTGTTAAAACATGATCTACAGAGTGGTTCATATTCATCAAGCTCGCCCAATAAAACCAATTCTTCCTTTTCAATAGTTCTATGAGAATGGTTGGCTAAATCACCACACTTCATACAAATAGCATGCACTTTTGTTACGTATTCGGCACACGCCATAATACCAGGCATAGGTCCAAAAGGAACACCTTTAAAATCCATATCTAAACCAGCAACAATTACTCTAACACCACTATTCGCCAATTGATTGCAAACTGTTATTAATCCATCATCAAAAAATTGTGCTTCATCAATACCAACAACATCAACATCTGTAGCTAAAATAGGAATATTAGATGATGAAGGAACGGGTGTTGAGTGAATTTCATTGGCATCATGAGAAACAACCATTTCGTCATCATACCGCGTATCAATACCAGGTTTAAAAATTTCTACATTTTGTTTCGCAAATTTCGCACGTTTCATTCTGCGAATTAACTCCTCTGTTTTTCCTGAAAACATAGAACCACAAATAACTTCTACCCAGCCCTTTTTTTTATTTGGATTTATAGCCGTTTCTAAAAACATGATTTTTTATTATTCGGGATAAAGAATAAAACTTACTATTTTTTATTAGTTTTATTCTAAGTAATTATTAATCTTATTTACAAGTCTCGAAGTTATGGAAATTGAACACATGCGCAAAGAGTTAACTCAATTATTAGATAATATTTTAGAACACTCAAATAGATATACAGACGAAAGAGCAATCCCCTCTTTAGAGGTTGGAGCTGTATTGACTAAGATTAGTAGATTACAAGAAGGGATGTCGGTTTTAAGGTACTTGTTAGAAGAGCGAGAAAAATTGGCAAAGCAAAGGCCAAGAAAGGATGCAACAAACTTTGATGTGAAAATTGTTGTTGACCAAAGCGAGAGTTTAACTACTGAAGAAAAGCCGGCAGAAGCCATAGAAAGTGTAGTTGAACCAGAACCACAAGTTCAAGTAGAAACAGAAACGCAAGTAATCAATTTTGATCAGCCATCAATTGCAAAGTTATCAGACGCTTTAACATTGAATGATAGATACTTATTTGCCAATGAGCTTTTTGAAAAAGACATGAATGCTTTTAATGAGTTGGTTAAATCTGTTGATAGTTGTTTGTCTTTAAATGAAGCAAAGGCACTACTTATCCCTTTAAGCTGGGATGATGAAAATGAACATGCAATATCCTTTTCTAGTTTAGTAGAACGTAGGTTTTTATAAGATGAATAAGAGCATAGTTTTTCTCTTTTTTTCGCTTACTTATTGTTCCTTTTTTGCACAAAATGTTACGTATGCAAAAGTGGTTATTGATACATTAACTTCTGAAAGTTTTGCAGGAAGAGGAGCAGTCAATAATGGAGAAAAGAGAGCTGCAAAATATATTGCGAATGAATTTGAAAAGCAAGGGTTAAAGAGCTTTAACAATTCTTTTTTTCAAGAATTTAATTATCCAATAAATACATTTCCTGGAAAGCTTAATGTTGCTTTTGACAATACCACTTTAATTGCAGGTAAAGATTATTTAGTTGATGCTTCTTCAGGGAAGATAGACGGAACTTTTGATTTGGTGTGGTACAACAAAGAAAATGTTCCAACAAAAAAGGAATTGAAAAAATTGTCTAGTCGGAATTTCTTTGACAATAAGTTTATTGTAATTGATGATGAAGGAGTTGCTAAAGAAAATGAATCGTTTCAGTTACTAAAATTAAATGTTTTTAATGCCGCAGGAATTGTTCTGATAGAAAATAAAAAGCTTACCAAACATTTGTCTTCAACATACCAAGAGTTTGGAATTTTAAGGGTAAAAAGAGAACATATTTTAAGAAGTTATAAAACCATTACACTAACAATTGATCAAGAATTTATTAGAGATTTTCAATCACAAAATGTAATAGGTTATATTGAGGGAAGTGTGCATCCAGATTCTTTTGTTGTGTTTTCTGCGCATTATGATCATTTGGGTAAAATGGGCGAAACTGTTTATTTTCCTGGGGCAAATGATAACGCTAGTGGAGTAGCAATGTTGTTGAATTTATCAGCGCACTATTCAAAAGGAAAAACACCTGAAAAAACACTTGTTTTTATGGCCTTTGGGGCGGAAGAAGCTGGGATTATTGGGTCAAAGTATTTTGTAGAAAATCCGTTGATCACCTTAGATAAAATCAATTTTGTGTTTAACATGGATTTAATGGGAACAGGTAGTGAAGGGGCTATGATTGTGAATGGGAAAGTGTATACAAACCATTATGACAAATTGGTTGAAATAAATGCACAAAATAAGTATTTGCCAATAATAAAATCTAGAGGGAAAGCAGCAAATAGTGATCATTATTGGTTTTCAGAAAAAGGCGTTCCTTCGTTTTTTATGTATACTATGGGAGGGATAAAAGCATACCATGATATTTATGATGTTTCTAAAACCTTACCACTTACAAAGTTTGAAGATTGTTTTCGGTTGATTCGTGATTTCGTAGATGAATTGTAATTAACTTTGTCGTCTAAATTAAAAGTTATGAAAGCAAAAGCTCCATCAGAATCATTAGCAGTTACAACTAAGGTCGTCTTACCAAATGATACCAATATGTTAGATAACCTTTACGGAGGGAATTTACTGCACTGGATGGATAATGTTGGTGCTATTTCGGCCCATAGGCATTGTAAACGAGTTGTTGTTACAGCCTCTGTGAATCATGTAGAATTTAGAAAATCAATTGAGTTAGGATCTATAGTGACTTTAGAATCGAAAGTAACTAGAGCATTTAATTCTTCAATGGAAATTTATATTGATGTTTTTGTAGAAAACCCAATTACTGGTAAACAAGTAAAAAGTAATGAGGCTATTTATACTTTTGTAGCTGTAGATCAAAATGGTAGTGCTATAGCTGTTCCTCCAATTGAGCCAGAAACTGAGCTTGAAAAGGAAAGGTATGATTCTGCGCTTAGAAGAAAACAGTTGAGTTTAATTTTAGCAGGGAAAATGAAACCTGAAGAAGCTTCTGAGCTGAAGGCATTATTTCAATAAGAAAGCACTTAAGGGAGAAATATTATTTCTCAGGTTCCGAGTACCAACCAGCATACATCAAATAGCTTTCGGCAATTCTGTTGATTTCGCCTTCTAATAAATCGCTACCCACTTCTTTGATTTTTTTTGCAGGAGTTCCTGCATAAACACAACCACTTTCTACGTGTGTTCCTTTAGTTACAATTGCTCCAGCAGCAATAATAGAATTACTTTCAATAATTACATCATCCATTACAATTGCTCCCATCCCAATTAAGACATTATCTTTAACAGTGCATCCATGCACCATAGCGTTATGTCCTATAGAAACATTGTTGCCAATATTGGTAGGAGATTTTTTATAGGTTGCATGTATAACAGCTCCATCCTGTATGTTTACTTTATTCCCAATTCTGATATAATGTACATCACCTCTAATTACTGCATTAAACCATACGCTGCAGTCGTTTCCCATTAAAACATCACCAACGATTGTTGCATTTTCAGTTAAAAAACAATTTTCGCCAAATTGAGGTGTTTTTCCTAAAAGGGGTTTTATTAATGCCATATAAAAGTGTTAGATTTTTCAAAAATAGACATTTGTTTTTTTTGGAAGTAGCTTACCAAGATGAAAACAAATTTAAATAGGAAGTTTCTCTTTTTTGTCCTAAATTGGCTTCTGCATTAAATTCTAAATTTTGAAAAACGTAATTAAGCATTCTAGTTTTATCTTCCTTCTTTTTACTGGTATGAAGCTGTTTGGAGCATGCCCTCCACTTACTGCTCCTTCGTGCACCCCTAATACCTTAACCTATTGTTGTGGCTTTGGAATTACCAATGTTACTTTTAATACAATTAACCAAAACTCAAATGATGGAGCTGATGGATACATGGATTCTACTTGTGTACAGACAACCGTTTTAGAAGGGCAGAGTTATACACTATCAATACAAAGTAGTGCATCTTCAACACAAAATTTTGCTGCTTGGATTGATTTTAATAATGATGGAGTATTTAATGATGTAACAGAAAGGGTTTTAACAGAGTCTTCTCAAACCAGCACATCAGCTAGTGTGTTTATTCCGGTTGGAGCAACACTAAACACCCCTTTAAGAATGAGAGTTGCTGCAGAATACGATCTAAGTGCCGCTCCAACTCCTTGTGCAGATTTAGATTATGGTCAGGCTGAAGATTATGGTGTTATAATAAACTCAAACCCTAATCCTCCAACACCTTTATTTACAGCATCTGATACAACAACATGTACTGGAGTTGTTTGTTTTACCGACCAATCATTAAACGTACCAACCGGATGGTTGTGGGACTTTGGAGATGGAAACACTTCTTTTCAACAAAACCCTTGTCATACTTACACAGTAGATGGTACTTATACAGTTAAATTAACTGCTACCAATGCCAATGGAGGGAATGTTGATTCGATAATAAATTATATTACAGTTAATACCGCAGGGTTGGTTATTGCAGCTTCTTGTAGCCCTATTACTACAGCTTACTGTTGTGATTATGGAATTTTTGGAGTAGCTTTTAATACCATTAATAACGTTACAGGAGATGGATCAGAAGGGTATCAGGATTTCTCTTGTACTAATGCTACAACAGTAGTAGAAGGGGGCAATCATACCCTATCTATAACAACTGGACCTAGTAATCCTCAAGATACAAGGGTTTGGATTGATTTTGATAATGATGGTGTTTTTAACAATTCAAATGAATTGGTTCTTGATGCGCCTAATGCATCAAACCCTTCTCAAAATATTTCAATCCCTACAGGAGCAACCTTAAATACCCCATTAAGAATAAGAGTTTCTTCTGATGTTGTTGGTGTTGCACAATCCGCTTGTGATGATAATGATTTGGGGCAAACAGAAGATTATGGGCTTGTTATTCAACCAAACACAAACCCACCTTCCAATAATTTTACAGCATCTATTACGTCAACTTGTTCTGATACCATCTGTTTTACAGACCTAACTTCAGGAAACCCTATAAGTTGGCTTTGGTATTTTGGTGATGGAGACACAAGTACATTACAAAGTCCTTGTCATTATTACAGCACACCAGGTTTGTTTACCGTTAGTTTAGTTACCACGAATGCTTTTGGGCAAGATTCAATAGCATTTAGCAATTATATAAATATTGATTGTTCAAACATTACGATGCCAATTGCAGGGATATCGAATGTATCTTCGTGTACAGGAAATTTACGAGATAATGGAGGGTTTGGCAACTATTCAAATAATACGGATGGAACTTTGGTGATAAGCCCTGCCGGAGCAACTCAAGTTTCTTTATCTTTTGCTTTTTTTGATTTTGTTGGTTTTACCGGAGGAGATACTTTGTTTATTTATGATGGTCCTTCAAAGACAAGCCCATTAATTATTGCATTAACAGCCAATGCTACCCCTTCAGTAATTAATTCTACCGGAGGAAGTTTAACCGTGAGGCAAAAAACAGATGCGTTCGCTACTGACCCTGGATTTTTAGCTTCTTGGTCTTGTACTGTTGGTTTACCCGAAGAAGAGCTTTCTGAAAATAATCTGAATGTTTTTCCTAATCCAACAGAAGGGTTGATTAACATTAAAGCAATGAATAATGAGGGATTAATTATCGAAGAGATAACTGTTTTAAATGCTTTAGGGCAACCTGTTTTAAATAAAATAGGTTTAGCAACTCAAGATCAACAGCAAGTTGATATTTCTCACCTTCCTAAAGGGTTATACTTTTTAAACATTTTAAGTAATAAGGGACTAAGCACTCGAAAAATTAATCTCCAATAATTGATGATAAAAAAGCTTTTATACGTATTGCTCTTTTTTACTCTAGGAACTAGTGTATATGGAACCCATTTAGTTGGGGGTAGTTTAGGTTATGAGTATGTAGGGCAGTTTGGTGGAAATTATCGTTATAATGTTATTTTAACGGTTTACAACAATTGTGATGGGTTATCGAATATACCTCTACCTGTTGCTACACAAGATATAGGAGTTTACCAACAAGACATAAGTAATGATCCAATGGGAGGAGGAAGTAAGAACTTAATCCAATTAGTTACTTTAAACTTGGTAGATTCTAACGAGGTAAGCCCTCCAATAGCAAGCGGATGTCCTGTTGGGCAATCAGTATGTATTTTTAAAGGAGTGTATGAAGGAACAATTGATGTTCCCTTAAATTTTGAAGGATATCACCTTTATTTTGAAAATTTTGCAAGGAAT
Source organism: uncultured Flavobacteriales bacterium (assembly GCA_905479915.1). GTDB lineage: Bacteria > Bacteroidota > Bacteroidia > Flavobacteriales_E > Vicingaceae. The sequence goes on along the minus strand of CAJQOH010000043.1, from coordinate 53,659 downwards.
GGTGCTATTACTAACCTTCTAAATCCTGGAGGTACAGTAATGGCTTTTCACGCATACATTGCACCACCATTAATACAAAATAGTTCTCCAGTATTTGTTGATGATCCGGTTCCATTTTTATGTGTTAATGATACTGTTTCCATCTTGAATTCAGCAATTGATCCTGATGGAGATCAATTAATATTTTCATTTGTTGAACCAATGGCAGGACCTAACGGAGGTTTTGGGCCAATGCCAAACCCTTTAGCATGGCCAATTGCACCTATAAATTATGATGCAGGATACTCAGTTGCCCAGCCTTTTGGCGCTGGGGGATATTCATTTATTGATGGGTCAACAGGGTTAACAGAATACATGGCGCCAAATACAGGAAACTATGTAGTTGCTGTTGAAATAAGAGAGTTTAGAAATGGAAATTTAATAGGCGTTTCAAGAAGAGATTTACAATTATTGGTAATTAATTGTCCTCCTAACCCTCCACCAAATTTGGCAGCAACGGGCGGAAGTGGAACAACAAAATATACATTAGAAGAATGTGACACATTATCATTCCCAGTTACTTTTACAGATCCAAATGGAGACAGTTTATTCTTATCAACTTCTGGTCAAATTTTTGATCCGTTAGTTGTTAATCCCGCAGCTACAATTGATTCATTGGTGATTGGTGATTCTACTGTTACCGCAAACTTTAATTGGCAAACATCCTGTGGAACAGCACAAGCGTTACCATACTTATTTACTGTATCTACAACTGATAATGGCTGTCCGCCAAAAACTACGAATATCGTATACGAGGTTACCGTTAATCCTCCAACCCCTCCAGATTCAATTTCAGGACCGCCTATAATTTGTGAGAACTCAACAGAAACATATTCTGTAGATTCAATTAATGGATTTACCTATACATGGACAGTAACCAATGGAACCCTTCTTTCAGGGCAAGGATCTTCTTCCATAAACGTAAATTGGGCAAATGTTGGTGTTGGAACTGTTTCTGTTCAGGCATTTAGTTCCTGTGGTTGTCCGGCAGCGGTGGTTGATACTGCTGTAACTATTCTTGCAGTTCCTTTGGTTGATGCGGGATTAGATTCTAATATTTGTTCAGGAGATACCCTTCAAATAGGAGGTTCACCAACAGGTCAATTGGGTACAACTGCATCTTGGACACCCGCCACTAACATTAGTAATTCCACAGCTAGTAACCCATTAGTTTGGCCTAGTTCAACAACTCCTTATATTGTTACCGTTGACAATGGTACATGTACTTCAATGGATACGATTACCGTATCAGTTGGATCTGCAACTATAGCTGCGGGAGTTGATACCTCAATATGTCTCGGAGATACCACACAACTTTCAGCAGTTGGAGGAGGCACCTACTCATGGTCGCCATCAATAGGACTGTCTGACACTACCATTTCAAACCCATTGGCTTTTCCAATTGTTACAACGAACTACATTGTTACCATTACAGATACTTTAGGTTGTGTTGGAATAGATACGTTATTGGTAAATGTAGATACGATTCCAGTGATAACAATGAGTCCAGATACATCAGTTTGTTTTGGAGACTCTATACAAATTTCAGCTTCTGGAGGAGCTTCTTTTTTATGGACACCAGGAGCTACACTCTCTGATTCAACTATTGGTTCTCCGAATGCTTTCCCAACAACAACAACGACCTATTATGTAGATGTTTTAAATTCTGTAGCCTGTTTTAGTCAAGACAGTGTAACGGTAACGGTTAATTTACTTCCAACCATAGTAACAAATAATGATACCGCTATTTGTCTGGGCAATTGTGTTCAACTAAATGCCTCTGGAGGCCAAGCTTATGAATGGACGCCATCTGCGGGCTTAAGTGATACAACAATAGTTAACCCTGTTGCATGTCCATTGATAACAACTGATTATATCGTAACAGGTACAGATACGAATACCTGTTCAAATACTGATACGGTAACAATTGTAGTTAATGCTTTACCAACTGTAGATGCAGGCCTTGCTCAACCTCTTTGTATAGGAGATTCTCTTACCATAGGAGGAGCACCAACAGGTCCAAATGGGGCGGCTTATAGTTGGAGCCCTTCGGCAACAATTGTTGACGACACTCTTGCAAACCCTACTGTTTTTCCTATCATTACAACAACATACCAAGTTATAGTAACAGATACAAATGGTTGTATTGATAGTAGTACTGTTGATATAACAGTTAATTCATTGCCTATTGTTGATGCTGGAGTAGATAGTGCAATCTGTATTGGTTCGTCTATCACATTAGGAGGAGCACCAACAGGCCCATTAAATTCTAGTTATACTTGGAGTCCTTCTGTTTCTTTAGATGACGACACCCTATCTAATCCTTTAGCAACTCCAACGATAACTCCAACAGAATATATCGTAATTGTTAATGACACGAATGGATGTCTCAATTCTGATAGTGTTACAATAAGCCTAAATGCGCTTCCAACAGTAGATGCAGGTATTGATACATCTGTTTGTATTGGAGATTCAATTGTTATTGGAGGAGCACCAACAGGTCCAAACGGAGCAACATATTTATGGACACCACCTGCTTCATTAGATGACGATACTTTGGCAAACCCAACCGTTTTTCCGACAGTATTAACCAATTACCTAGTTACTGTTACAGATACCAATGGGTGTATTGATACCGCAAGTGTTAATGTTGCCGTTAATCTTTTGCCAACAATAAATGCAGGTACTGATGTTTGGGTTTGTACAGGCGATAGTATACAACTGAATGCAACAGGAGGGTTAACCTATTTATGGTCGCCATCACAAGGCCTAAGCGATACAACAATATTTGACCCAATAGTGAATTCGTTAGTCACGGCAACATATATTGTTGAAGGGTTTGATATAAATGGATGTTCAGATGTTGATACTATCCTTGTTACGGTTAATGATGATGTACCTATTGATCCAGGTGTAGACACAACAATTTGTATAGGAGATTCAATTCAATTAGGAGGAGCACCAACCTCACCAGTTGGAACTACTTACTCTTGGTTTCCAAATACAAGCTTGGATGATGATACTTTAGCTAATCCAACAGCATTTCCTACAACAACTACAACATATTATATTGTAGCAACGAATGATACGTGTACGGAAATTGATTCTGTAACTATTTTCGTTAATCAGGCCCCGGTTACAAACCTTGGAACCGATACGGCTATATGTTTCGGTGATTCTGTCCAGTTAAATGCAACTGGAGGAGTAACTTATATCTGGTCTCCAGGAAACAGTTTAACAGATTCTACTATTTTTAATCCGATAGCGTTTCCAACAGATACTACAGAATACATTGCTTTAATAACAGATACCAATGGTTGTTCTGCCTTTGATTCTGTAATTGTAAATGTGAATCCATTGCCTGTAATTTCTGCGGGCCTAATAACCAATGTTTGCTCAGGCGATTCTGTTCAGTTAAATGCAACAGGAGGAGTAAACTATACCTGGTCACCAGGAAGTAGTTTAACAGATTCAACGATTGCCAATCCATTAGCTTATCCTACTTTAAACACTCTTTATACCGTTGTCGGAATTGATACTGAAGGTTGTTCTAATTCAGATACCGTTACTGTTGTGGTGAATAGTTTGGTTGTGGTAGATTTATCTGACACCGTTGTTTGTATAGGTGATTCCCTTCAATTACAAGTTAATGGTCCTGTTGGAGCGAGTTATTTATGGAGCCCTGGAACAAGTTTGTCGAGTACTACAGTATCCAATCCTACAACAACAACTCAGGCAACAATAACGTACTTTGTTACCGTAACCGATACCAATGGGTGTACTGATACAACCTCTATAACAGTAGTTGCTGAACCAGCACCAACAGCTAGTTTTACTCAAGAAAGCACACCAGTTTGTGATGGTATTTCTGTTGAGTTTACTAATTCAAGCGTTGGAGCTTTATCTTACTTATGGGATTTTGGAGATGGAGAACAATCGGTAGAAGTTAGCCCTACACATGTTTTTGTTTATGGGGGTTCTTATACAACTATTTTAACGGCACTAGGAGTAGGAACTTGTTCCGATACAGCAAGCTTTTCTTTTGACACAGGAAATTTTGAAGATTACTTTAGTCCAATCCCACCATCAGTTTTTACTCCTAATGGAGATGGACTTAATGATTTGTTTAAAATAGATCTTCCTGATGGAATTGGAAACTGTACAGACCTTCAAATTTTTAATCGTTGGGGAATAAAGATTTATGATTCTTTTAGCCAAAACGGAGGTTGGGATGGAAGAACTACTGCAGGAATAGAAGTTCCTGACGGTACTTATTTCTTTGTTTTAGAAATAAACGGAATGGTTAAAAAGGGATCTATAACATTGGTGAGATAATTTTCTTTATGCAGCAGGAAAGCTATCCAAAATTTCAAGACCTTATTTGTAATTTAAACGACATTTTTCTTTGGAGGAAGTGATGTACCTTTGGTTATTAATTTAAGAAGGATGGAAAATTATTTAGAAACAACAAAAGATGTATATAAGAAAGCTGCAGAAACTCCTGATGTAGGACTTTGTTGTACTACAACTCCGATATGGCAATTGCCAGATTTGGATATGCCAACAATAATGTTGGAAATGAATTATGGGTGTGGAAGCACTGTTAACCCGAGAGACTTAGTAAACAATCCGAAAATTCTTTATGTAGGTGTAGGTGGTGGTATGGAATTGTTACAATTTGCATATTTCAGCAGGCAAAAAAATGGAGTAATTGGAGTTGATGTTGTTGATGAAATGCTTGAAGCATCAAGAAAGAATTTTGTTGAAGCAGAAAATTTAAACCCATGGTTTAAGTCAGATTTTGTTGACTTAAAAAAAGGAGATGCTTTAAACTTACCAGTAGAAGATAATAGTATTGATGTTGCGGCACAGAACTGTTTATTTAACATCTTTACTAAAGAAGATTTAAAACTGGCTTTAGCAGAAATGTATCGTGTATTAAAACCTCATGGAAGGTTGGTGTTGTCTGATCCAACATCAGAAAGCCAAATGCCCGAATCTTTAAAGAATGATGAAAAACTAAGAGCGCTTTGTTTAAGTGGAGCATTACCTTTGGAAGAATACATTAAAATGATAACTGATGCTGGTTTTGGAACCGTAGAGATAAGAGCGAAAAGACCATATAGGATATTGTCTCCTAACCATTATGATACTGATAAAAATATTTTTATAGATAGTGTTGAGGTCTGTGCAATTAAAGATCCAATGCCAGAAGATGGACCATGTGTTTTTACAGGGAAGTCGGCTATTTATTTTGGAGAAGAAGAGTTGTTTGATGATAATAAAGGACACACATTATTGCAACAAATGCCTTTGGCTGTTTGTGATAAGACAGCTAATGCTTTAGAAAATTTGAATAAACCCGATATTTATGTCTCTGAGTCTACCTATTTTTATGATGGAGGGGGATGTTGTTAAACGTACAATTATGAAAAAAATTCTATTAATTATAACCGTTGTTTTTTGTTCGGTGCAAGCATTTGCTCAACAAAGAATTGATGGAAATTTTGCTTTTCAAACAGATCCAGCAAAAAAATATTCTTTATACATTCCTTCTTCATATAATGCAGGAACGCCCAATAAAATGATGCTTGGATTGCACCCTTTTAATACCTCTCGATGGAATGCAGAATCTTGGTGTGATACGCTGATTAACTTTGCAGAAGCAAACGGTTTAATTCTGGTTTGTCCGGATGGAGGAGTTGATGGCAAAGTGGATGATGCTATTGATACTGCTTTTACAACAACCCTTTTAGATTCAGCTAGAATTTGGTACAATATTGATACAGATAAAACCTACGCTATGGGGTTTTCTTGGGGAGGACTAACAACCTATACTTATGGATTAAATAGACCATCTGTTTTTGGAGGTTACCTTCCTATTGGTGCTGCCATAACAAATACAAATGAAGTAAATGCTTCTCTACAAAGTAATAGCTCTGGAAAGCCTGTGTACATCCTTCATGGAGATTCAGATGCACCTAACACACGTTTTTACCCTGTACGTACAGCATTAACGAATAGTGGTGCAATAGTAAATTCTCTTTTACAAAGTGGAGTAGGACATACAATAGATTTCCCGAATAGAGACGCTATTTTAACAACAGCTTATGACTGGATTGACTCCGTTAATTGTGCGAACCTTTCTGTTTCAACAAAAGAAGTAACAGCTGTTAAGTTAGAAGTAACAATGTTTCCTAACCCTATTAATAAAAAGGAAGGGTTAACGATTGATGTAACATCAAACCATAAAGAACAAAATTCTGAAGTTCGTGTTTTCGATTTACAGGGTAAAGAATTGAAAAAAATGAACCTTATTATTAAGAGAGGAGTAAACAACATAGATAAGGAGTTGACCGACTTGCCTGCCGGGTCCTATATGGTTTCTCTCAAATTGAATATGGACAAAAGAGTTTTTAGTGAAAAAATAATGATAGACTAATGCCTTTTATAGAAACGATAGCACATAAAGATGCAGAAGGGAAACTGAAAGAGGTTTACGATAACATTCTTTCTTCTCGAGGAAAAATAGCTGAAGTTCATAAAATTCAAAGCTTAAACCCAGAGTCAATTGTCAATCATATGGATTTATACATGACTATTATGTATGGGAAATCTCCATTAAAAAGAGTGAGGAGAGAAATGATGGCGGTAGTTGTGTCTAAGGCAAATAACTGTGAGTATTGTCAAACACATCATGCAGATGCAGTTAACCATTACTGGAAAGACGATAAAAAAGTAGAACAGCTAAAACAAGACTATACAATGTTGGATTTAACTGAACAAGACAGGTTATTGTGTGATTTTGCTTGGGAGCTAACAAAAAACCCATCAAAGACAAATGACCAAAGTTATACGAACTTGCTCAGAGAAAAAGGATTAACAGATCGAGAAATTCTAGACGGAACTCTAGTGGTTGCTTATTTTAACTTTGTAAATAGACTTGTATTGAGTTTGGGGGTTAATTTAGAAGAGGACACTTCTGGGTTTAAGTACGGAGAGGTATAGCTTACTCCTTATTCTTGGAGTCGATAGTTATTGTTACAGGACCATCATTTATTAGTTCAATTTGCATGTCAGCTCCAAACTCACCTGTTTGTATAGTTTTTTGAGTTTCTTTTTCAAGTTGCCCAATAAACCGATTGTATAATGGAATTGCAACTTCTGGTTTTGCCGCCTTTATAAAAGAAGGTCTATTTCCTTTTTTAGTGCTGGAATACAAGGTGAATTGACTAACAACAATGATGTTTCCATCAACATCATTTACTGATAAATTCATTGCGCCATTCTCATCTCCAAATATTCTAAGTTTAGATATTTTACCGCATAACCAATTAATATCTTCAATAGAATCTGCATTTTCTATTCCTAATAAGATTAATAAGCCATGGTCAATTTTGCTCTTGACGTTACCGTTAATAGTTACAGAAGCTTTATTTACTCTTTGAATGACTACTTTCATTTTAATACCCTAAACCTCTATAGTTTTCATCCTCATCATCATTGTAAATACTTACATAATTATTGTATCTGAAAGCTGATATTTCATTCTCTTCCAGCGCATCTTTAATGGCACATTTTGGTTCGTTAATATGCACACAATTGTTAAAATGACAATTGTTTAAAATGTTTCTCATTTCTAAAAAGTAATGAGAAAGTTCTTCTTTTTTAAAGTCAATTAACCCAAAAGCCTTAATACCAGGAGTATCTATTAAATATCCACCAAAATTCAATTCAAACATCTCGGCAAAAGTTGTGGTATGTTTTCCTTGAAGGTGCATTTCAGAAATCTCACTTGTTTTTAAATCTAAAGATGGTTCTACAGTATTAAGTAAAGTTGTTTTTCCAACACCAGAATGACCAGAGATAACAGAAGTTTTATCTTTCATGACTTCTTTTAGGCTATCTAGATTTGTTTCTTTTAATGCAGAAACTTCTAGACACTTATAGCCAATATTCTCATAGCAGTACTTTAGAAAAGAAAGTTCTTCTAATTCTTCTTTAGTATAAATATCGATTTTATTAAAAACAATGATAGTAGGAATATGGTATGCTTCAGCAGAAACTAAAAAGCGATCAATAAAAGCGGTATAAGTTTTAGGTTGTGAAAGCGTTACAATTAGAATTGCTTGATCAACATTTGCTGCAAGGATATGAGAACGTTTAGAAAGGTTGATGGATTTACGAACGATATAATTTTTTCGTTTTTCGATATCAAAAATCAAAGCAGTTCCATCCTCTTCTTCTTTTAAAAGCACGTTGTCTCCAACAGCAATAGGGTTAGTTGATTTTATACCTTTTAAGCGAAACTTGCCTTTTATCCTAGCGTCTACTATTGTTCCATCACTTAAACGAACAGAATACCAACTACCGGTAGATTTTATAACAATACCTTTCATATGATTAACTCAAATTCAAAAGTAAAGAATAATAAGGGTTTACCTAAAAATCTTACTTTCGTATTGTTAAAAATTTATAGAGAGTGGTTTTGCGAAATTCAACACACTTTAACTTTATAACTTAAGAAAATGTCGATAGAAGTAAAAAATGTAATTAAGACTTATGGAGCGCAAAATGCATTGAATGATGTTTCTTTCACTGTAGAGCCGGGAAATATTGTAGGGTTTTTAGGGCCAAATGGAGCAGGAAAATCAACAATGATGAAAATAATTACTTGTTTTATTCCCCAATCATCTGGAAGTGTTAATGTATGTGGATACGATGTTATAGAGAACCCTATTGATGTAAAAAGACAAGTTGGTTATTTGCCAGAGCACAATCCGTTGTATTTGGATATGTATGTTAAAGAATACTTAGATTTTGTTGGAGGAGTTTATAAAATTGAGAACAGGAAAGCACGTGTTAAAGACATGATAGATATGGTTGGTCTAGAAATAGAGCAAAATAAAAAAATAGGTGCATTGTCTAAAGGTTATAGACAGAGAGTTGGATTGGCTCAAGCAATTATTCATGACCCTAAGGTGTTGATTTTAGATGAGCCCACTACTGGTTTGGATCCAAATCAACTTGAAGAAATTAGAGGGCTGATTAAGAATATTGGAAAAGAAAAAACCATTATGCTTTCTACTCACATTATGCAGGAGGTAGAGGCAATTTGTGACAAAACAATTATCATAAACCATGGTCAGATTGTAGCAAATGATAAAACGGAAGAATTACAAAGCCAGCAAAAGAATCAAATTGTATTAACGGTAGAATTTGACAAGTTAGTTACAGTTGGTGAGCTGCAAAAAATAGAAGGAGTAGTGCAAGTGAAAAACTCTAACAATAATATTTGGTTATTTGAAATCAAAGAAGATGCTGCTCGAAATAACATTTTTCAATTTGCAATGCAAAAAGAAATAGTTGTTTTAACGATGCAAAAAGAGACTCAAAGTTTAGAGGCCGTTTTCAAAAAGTTAACGGCTTAGAAAAGTAGTATTATTTTTAAATAAAAGGACAGGAGGGGACTGTAGTCTTGTTTCTTTTCTCTTACTTCTTTTTTCTCCATTATCTATTGTCTGAACCATAAAAAATTACGATTTTTGACAATCTAAAATAATTGTGGAATGATTTGGCTGCTTGTAACCACACAAAAAAATGCTAAAATGTGTCATCACAGACCATAGCTTTTTAGCCGATTTTTATTTAAAATAAAAGATTAATATGTCGTATTTATTTACATCCGAATCAGTATCAGAAGGGCACCCGGATAAAGTTTCCGATCAAATTTCTGATGCATTAATTGATAACTTTTTAGCATTTGATAAGGAGTCTAAAGTAGCTTGTGAAACATTGGTTACTACTGGACAAGTTGTTTTAGCTGGAGAGGTTAAATCTAAAACATACTTAGATGTACAAAAAATTGCTAGAGATGTAATCAATAAAATTGGTTACACTAAGAGTGATTATATGTTTGATGGAAACTCTTGTGGAGTATTTTCTGCAATTCACGAACAATCTCCAGATATTAATCAAGGAGTAGAAAGAAAGAAAAAAGAAGATCAAGGGGCAGGAGACCAAGGAATGATGTTTGGTTATGCTACAAATGAAACAAAAAACTACATGCCTTTGGCATTGGATATTTCTCATTTATTGTTAGTAGAATTAGCTGCTTTAAGAAGAGAAAATAAAAAGATAAAGTATTTACGTCCTGATGCAAAATCGCAAGTTACTATTGAATATGATGATAACAATAAGCCTGTTAGAATTGAAGCGATAGTATTGTCTACTCAGCATGATGATTTTGATACAGAATCTAAAATGTTGAAGAAGATAAAAGAGGATGTAATTAACATTTTAATTCCTAGAGTAAAAAAGAAATTGCCAAAGAGCATCCAGAATTTATTTAATGATAAAATTAAATACCACGTTAATCCAACAGGAATTTTTGTAATTGGTGGACCACATGGAGATACTGGATTAACAGGAAGAAAAATTATTGTTGACACTTACGGAGGAAAAGGAGCTCATGGTGGAGGTGCTTTTTCAGGAAAAGATCCAAGTAAAGTAGATCGATCAGCTGCTTATGCAACGCGTCACGTTGCTAAGAACTTAGTTGCTGCAGGCCTTTGTGATGAGGTATTGGTTCAGGTAGCTTACGCAATTGGTGTAGCAAAACCTATGGGAATATTTATAGACACCTATGGAACTGCTAAAACTAAATTAACAGACGGGCAAATTGCTAAAAAAGTAGAAAAGCTTTTTGACATGAGACCTTACGCTATAGAAACAAGATTTAAATTAAGAACACCTATTTATTCTGAAACAGCAGCTTACGGGCACATGGGAAGATCGACTGAAACAGTGGAGAAAACCTTTACAGATGGTTCTGGAAAAACAAAGAAGGTAAAAGTTAAATTGTTCCCTTGGGAAGAGTTGGACTATGTTGCTAAGGTGAAAAAAGCGTTTAGTTTATAGTCCTTTGTTGGGGATATTATAACCGTTAACAGAACCTTTACATTAAAAGTATTTTTTTAAAAAATATTTTTTGTATTTTGGCATCCTGTTTAGATAGAGGAAAGTGTTTTCTGCCGAAAAATGAAGAAACACAACCTTTAGTTGAATAAAAAATTAATAAAACAATAAGTAAAAATAAAATCAGTTAGATTACAAACTATTTAAATTATGAAAAAAGTATTTGCATTATTAACAGTTGCCGGAATGTTAACTTTCGGAACGTTTAATTCAGTTTACGCACAAGGTGCCGAAGAGGCAGCAACAGAAGAGGCAATGGAAGCAGAAGCTGCTGCCGCTGAGGAAGCTGCAGAAGAAGAGGCAATGGAAGCAGAAGAAGCTGCTGAAGAAGCTGCACCAGTAGAGGCGCCAGCAGAAGAAATGGCTGAAGCACCAGCTGAAGATTTATCATTTACTCAAGTAATAAAACAAAAATTTATTGAAGGTGGTCCTGGATTTATGGGGATCGTATTGGTTTGTCTTATTTTAGGACTTGCTATAGTTATTGAGCGTATTATTTATTTAAATATGGCAACAACTAACACAGATAAATTGTTAAACAACATAGAGTCTGCTTTAAATAGCGGTGGAGTTGAAGCAGCTAAAGAAGTTTGTAGAGATACAAAAGGACCTGTTGCAAGTATTTTCTACCAAGGTTTAGATAGAAGCCATGAAGGTGTTGATATGGTTGAGAAATCAATTGTTTCTTACGGTGGTGTTCAAATGGGATTGTTAGAGAAAGGAATTTCTTGGATTTCATTGTTTATTGCTTTAGCACCAATGCTTGGTTTCATGGGAACTGTAATTGGTATGATTGGAGCCTTTGATGCAATTGCTGAAGCAGGAGATATTTCTCCACAAGTTGTTGCTGTAGGTATTAAAGTTGCCTTATTGACAACAGTATTTGGATTGATTGTAGCGATTATCTTACAGATCTTTTTCAACTACATTATTGCAAAAGTAGATAGTATTGTTAATGATATGGAAAACGCTTCTATCTCTTTAATCGATATGTTAGTAAAAAATGAATTAACAAATAAAAAATAATTATGGGCGGTAATAATAAATTATTCAGCATCATATTAATTGCATTATTAGGGCTTTCAGCACTATTAAGTTTATTGTTTGCTTTTGGTGCAGTTAGCGAAGGCTTATTAATAACTTGGTGTTACATTTTACTAGGAATTGCTGTTGTTACAACATTAGGTTTTTCTGTAATGGGAATGGCTCAAAACCCTAAAAAAGCTAAGAGCGCTTTACTAGGAGTAGTTGTTCTTGTAGTAATTTGTGCAGTTTCTTACTTTATGTCAGGAAATGAGGTTCATTCTAATGTGGATGGAGATATTTTAGCTGAAGCTGGAACTTCACAACTTTCTGAAGGAGGATTAATAGCATTTTATATTTTAGGTGTTGTTGCAATAGGTTCTATAATCTTTGCAGAAGTATCTAAAGCATTTAAATAATTAAACGATTATGAGTAGAAGAGAAATACCAGAAATAAATGCCGGATCTATGGCGGATATTGCTTTCTTGTTACTTATCTTTTTCTTAGTAACCACTACAATGGATACGGATACGGGTTTAATTAGAAAGTTGCCACCACCAATTGATGAGCCTGTAGAAGATCAGGATAAGGTGAAACAGCGTAATATATTTGAGATTTTGGTTAATGCTAATGATCAGTTGTTAGTAGAGGGTGAATATATGCAAGTTACTGAGTTAAGAGAAAAAGCTAAAGTTTTTATAAAATCTGAACCAGGAAATGAAAGCATGCCAGAATTTAAAGAAACTGAAATTCCTCAATTGGGGGTAGTTCCTGTATCTAAACAAATTATTTCATTGCAAAATGATAACGGAACATCTTATGAGATGTATATCAAAGTGCAAAATGAATTGGTTGCTGCATACAATGAGTTGAGAAATGAATTTGCACAACAAAAATTTGGAAAACCATATACTGAACTAGTTCAAAAATCTGGTTCTTCTGAATTGATTAAAGAGAAAATGAAAGCGGTAAAGAAATTTTACCCTCAACGTATTTCTGAAGCAGAACCTAAAAAAGTAGGAGGAGCAGAATAATGTCAAAATTTAGGAAAAAAGGAAAAAAAGGACAGCCAGCGGTAAATACAGCGTCATTACCTGATATTGTATTTATGTTATTATTCTTCTTTATGGTAACAACTGTAATGAGAGAAACAACCCTTAAGGTTGAAAATGTAACTCCACAGGCAACGGAAGTGTCTAAGTTAGAAAAGAAATCTTTGGTCGCTTACATTTATATAGGAAAGCCTGTTAAGAATTTACAAGGTGCTTTTGGTACTGCACCAAGAATTCAATTAAATGATGCTTTTAAAACTGTTGATGACATCCCATTATTTGTAGAAATGGAGAAAGAGGCAAGAGATGAAGCTGAAAGAAACAGAATTACATGGTCGTTAAAGGTTGATGTAAATACTAAGATGGGTATTGTTACTGATGTAAAGCAAGAGTTAAGAAAAGTGAACGCTTTAAAGTTGAATTACTCCTCTAAGAAAACAGATAAAATCTCAAACTAATTAAGATTAGAAAAGTATAAATTATCAAAGCCTTCCTTTTTGGAGGGCTTTTTTTATATTTACCTTTGCAACCGTGCCAACACCTACACCATATCAAAATTTAGACACCACCTTAAAAGATACCGTTTATGGTGTAAGCGATGGTGAATTAATACCAGTTCGAAAGGTAGAACCCCAAGAGGTGATAGAAAAACCAGTAGAGAAATTTTTTGACCCTAATGTTAGGTCGATTAGTGTAGCCAACTGGCAAATAGTAATATTGCTAGGAACATTAGTTTTGTTTGGTTTTGTTAAAGCATTTAGTAACAATCGTTTTAATCAAGGAATAAAGGCTCTTTTTAATTATGGAGTAGCCCAAGAGATCACAAGAGAAGAGAAGGTGTTTTTTCATCGATCAAACATTTTGTTTACCATTATCCATCTGTTTACAACAGCTTTGTTTATTTATCAATTGAAAGATGTTATTGCTACAGGAAGTTTTACTTCAGATGGGTTTAGTTTCTTTTTGTTAATACTGGTATTCTTGTTATTTATCTATATTGTTAAGTATCTGTTCTCAAAGGTTTTGTTGTTTGTTTTCAATGATACAACCATTGCTCCAGAATATATTTTTAACGTATCACTTTATAACAACTTGCTTGGAGCGTTTTTGATTGTAATTCTTTGTATTGCTTACTTTTCTTCGCTTTCATTTTCACATATCCTGGTATATATGGCGATTCCTTTAATCTCGATCACCTTACTTTTAAGGGTGGTAAGGCTGTTTGTGATTGGAAAGGCAAAAGGAATTTTGTACTTCTATATATTTGTGTACCTTTGCACCCTCGAAATTTTACCGTTGGTCGTTATGTGGCGGATTTTCGTCCTTAAATAAAGTGGATTAGACTAAAAAAGAAAAAGGAACATGTTGAAAGTAAAGAGCGTTTTAGTATCACAACCCAAACCAGAAACAGAAAAATCACCTTATTTTGATTTATCTGCGGATTGTAAAGTGAAAATAGATTTTAGACCTTTTATTCATATAGAAGGTGTTCCTAAAAATGAATTTCGCCAACAAAAAATAAATATACTAGATTTTACTGCTGTAATATTTACAAGTAGAAATGCTGTAGATCATTATTTTAGAGCAGCAGAAGAAGCGCGTGTAACTGTGCCAGACGATATGAAGTATTTTTGTATTTCAGAGTCTACAGCGTTTTATTTACAGAAATACATTGTTTATAGAAAAAGAAAGATTTTTCATGGACAACAACGTTTTGCTGAGTTGGTGCCTTTATTAAAAAAACATAAAGAGAATAGTTTTTTATTACCATGTTCTGATATTTTAAGATCAAACATTCCAAATCTATTAGAGGAAAATGGAATTGATTTTAAAGCGGCAACACTTTATAGAACTGTTTGTAGTGATTTATCAGACTTAAGTGATGTAAACTATGATGTTTTGGTATTCTTTAGTCCGTCAGGAATTAAGTCATTGTATCAGAATTTCCCAGACTTTAAACAAAACGATACAAGAATTGCTGTTTTTGGTCCAACAACTGCAAAAGCAGCCGAAGAAGCGGGCTTGAATATTGATATTGCAGCTCCTCAACCAGAGTCGCCATCAATGACAAGAGCTTTGGAGCTTTATATTAAGAAAGCGAACAAGAACGGCAAAAAAAAATAAGGTAAAAAAGAGGTTAAAAACGAGCTTCTTTTTTAGCGAAAAGAAAAATCAAACCATCATTTGTTAATGGCAATAAGACTTGATTTCCGAGTTATATATTGTTACATTTGCTGCCAATTTTCAATTAAAGAAAAGACACTTACTATATAATAGATACAATACATGAAACTATCTAAATTTAAATTTACATTACCCGAAGAATTACTTGCAGAAAGACCAGCAGAAGAAAGAGAAGAGTCAAGATTAATGGTGCTTCATAGAGAAACTGGAGAAATTGAGCATAGAAAATTTAAAGATGTTCTAGAATATTTTGATGAGGGAGATTTAATGGTAATGAACGACACTAAAGTTTTCCCTGCAAGAATGTATGGAAATAAAGAAAAGACTGGTGCTCGTATTGAAGTTTTCTTGTTGAGAGAATTAAATAGAGAAAGCTTATTGTGGGATGTTTTAGTTGATCCTGCTAGGAAAATTAGAATTGGAAATAAGTTATACTTTGGTGATGATGATTTAGTTGCGGAGGTAATTGATAACACAACATCAAGAGGAAGAACATTAAGGTTTTTATTTGATGGACCTTATGAAGAGTTTAAAGCAATTATCGAAAAATTGGGAGAAACACCAATCCCTAAATACATTACAAGAGAAGTTGAACCAGAAGATGCTGAAAGGTATCAAACGGTTTATGCAAAAAATGAAGGAGCTGTTGCAGCACCAACTGCAGGACTGCACTTTAGTAAGCACTTGTTAAAACGTTTAGAGATTAAAGGGGTAGATTTTGCTTATTTAACATTGCATGTTGGGTTAGGAACGTTTAGATCTGTAGAGGTAGAAGATTTAACAAAACATAAGATGGATTCTGAAGAAATTCATATTCCGCAAGATTGTGTTGATCAAGTGAATGCTGCAAAGAAAAATAAAAGGAAGATATGTTCAGTAGGAACAACTTCTATGAGAGTGATGGAATCATCAGTATCTACAGAAGGTGAGTTAAAGACATTTGATGGATGGACAAATAAATTTATTTTCCCTCCTTATGAGTTTAGTTTAGCGAATTGTATGATTACAAATTTCCATACACCAGAATCAACATTGTTGATGATGACTGCTGCTTTTGGAGGGTATGATTTAGTGATGAGAGCCTACAAAGAAGCAATAAAAGAAAAATATCGTTTTTACACCTATGGTGATGCGATGTTAATCCTATAAGAAGAAAAGAAAAAGGTATATTAATATTAAAATTATTTAAATGAAGTTAGAAGATTTAAAACTTTACCAAGAGTGTTTGGACTTTGAACAAGAAGTTTGGAACATTGTTAATGAATGGGAAGGGTTTAATAAAGATACAGTAGGAAAGCCTTTTGTACAGGCTGCTGATGCTATTTCAGGAAACATTGCACAAGGTTACGGAAGATACAATTTTAAGGACAAGAAGCATTATTGCTACATTTCTAGAGGTTATTTATTAAAGACTAAAGGATGGTTGTTAAAGTCTAAAGAAAGAGAATTAATTGGAGAAGAGAAATCTGATGAATTAATTGAGTTTGTAGAGAAGATTCACAGAATGTTAAACGCTTATATTCGTTCTATTGGTAGACCAAAAGACGAATCATACAGCAAGCCTTCTTATAATAACAATAGAGAAGAAAACAAAACTGAAACAAAAGGAGAATCTAACGGTAATGTTGCAGAAACAGCTTCAACAACAGAACCAGATGGAAATTCTTTTACTGCTAATGCAGATGAGTTTTTTAGTGCTGACGAATTAACGAATGCATAAGTATGTTATAATAGTTGCTGGTGGTAAAGGCGAGAGAATGGGAGCTAAAACTCCTAAACAATTTCTCGAATTAAACGGCAAACCTATTTTAATACATACGTTGGAGAAGTTCAGAGAAACAGACCCAACAATAGAAATTATACTAGCCCTCCCTGAAAATCAAATCGATTTTTGGGAAGGGCTTTTTCATGAATACAAAGTTTCAAAACCAAAACATCAGATCGTAAAAGGCGGTTCAACTCGATTTCATTCTGTACAGAATGCATTAAAACTGGTTAAAGAAGAAAGCCTTGTTGCAATTCATGATGGTGTTAGACCATTGGTAAGTACTGAAACGATAGAACGATGTTTTGCTGGAGCTGCAGAAAAAGGAAATGCAATTCCTGTTGTTGAAGTTGTAGATTCTTTAAGACACTATTCTAAACAAGAAAAAACAAACGAAGCTGTTTCAAGAAGTTGTTACAGAATAGTTCAGACTCCACAATGCTTTCAATCAGCGCTCATTTTAAAGGCGTATGAGCAAGATTTTGATAAATTATTCACAGACGATGCTACAGTTGTAGAAAAGCTCGGAGAAACGATTAATTTAGTTGAAGGTAATCGATCAAACATTAAGATTACAACCGTAGAAGACCTGGTAATAGCAGAAGCTTTTATTGCAAAATAATTACTTTACAGCTGTTAACTTATTTTTTACTTTACTAACCACTTTTTCTTGGTCAGCTTGTTTCTTTTCTAAAGTTTCAATCTCTTTTTTGTTTTTCTCTATTTTTTTGTAATTGTCTTTAATTGCACCTTCATCTTTAGAGATTTGTTTGGTTGATTTTTCAAATTTTTTATCTAATTTTTCTTTTTGTTTTGCCAACTTTTCTAGCTTTCCTTTTCCATTATTAATGTCTTTTTTAACATCTTTCAACTCTGAAGAAAGATTTTTCAGGTTTTTTTTATTGTCTTCAATGTTCTTTTCCCTTTTTTTGATGTCTTCATCTAAATTGATGTTTTTTTCTTTTTTGCTTTCAATCTTCTCTTTAAGACTTGCCAAGTTCTTTTTTTCTTTTTTCAATTCTTTTTCAATGACAATAATGGAAATTTCTTTAGCTAACTTTTCCATAAGTTTCTCAGTTTTATTGTAAGCCTTGCTTTTAGGCATAATGTATTCGTTATTAATTTCAAAGCAAGCGATTAACTTAGATGTGCCATCTTTTGATTTTTTAACTACAGCAAAAACGTCTATTTTATCTTCGCTAATTGCTTTAATAATGGTATTGTCTAAGAATAGTTCTCCTTTTTTTTGAAGGATAGTTCCTGCATCTTTTTCAGTTTCCTTTTTAAATGCTTTCATTACATCCTTAATGTCATCTGAATGTACATTTACCTCTAAGGCAAACTTTTCACCACTATTAAATTTGTATTTCACATCTTTCACTTTTATTTCTTGAGCTATAACAGAAACTGTAAAAAGGATTAATAATGTTGAGATAATGTTTTTCATAGGTTTAAATTTTTCTTGAAGTTAAGAATTTTAGATTAACTTCTTAATAGAAGAATTAGGTTTTAACGATAAGGTTTCAAAATCTAGATTTTCGATTAAATTCAACCCAGGCTGTTTTCCTTTTTCAATGGATCCTAAAAGATCAAACCCTAAAAATTCTGCTCCGTTAAAGCTAGCCCATTTTAGTAGTGTTTCTAAAGAAATTGATGGATCCTTTTGGGAGATTGTTTTGATTTCATCCAAAATGGAGAGGCTCCAATTAGAAGCTAAACTATCCGTGCCAATAGTGCATTTTTCATTTTTAAAAAGAGCGTAGTTGGGCTGCTTTTTTTCAATATATTCGTTCGCATTAGGACAAAAGCACCAATAAAGATTATTGGAATAATCTTTGGCAAAGGTGATGTCTTCTTTACTGGTAAATGTATTGTGAACCAATAGTATTCTTTTGTTAGGATTAAAACTACGAAGATAGGATGGTAATGAATTTTTGCCTGTTGGAATCCAGTTTTTAATGTCTTCGCTAAAACTTGATAGTTGCTCGTAAAGTTTCCCTGATTTATTCAAAAACAATTCATTTTCACTTACAGTTTCTTGGTTGTGAATGGTAAGAATTTCAGAAGAATTTTCATTCACTTTATGCATTAATTCTTTTGACATAGAATACGGAGCATGCGGTGTAATAGAGATCTGGTTTGAATTGTGATACTCTTTTTTTAAGCCATTTGCTTTATCAATAATATCGTTAGCTAGTTGAGAATCTAAACTGAAGACCTCTAAAAAAGTATGGTAATTAATTTTTGACTTTTCTTTAGAAGTAAAAGTTGTGTTTCCGTTGGCAATATCTCCAACAGCAACTATACCATTGTTTAGCATTTCCGAGTCAGCAATTTCTATTGCCGCTAAGCGATCTTCTTCTGTGAAATTATTGCGGACAGACATGATCTCTTTTACAAAACCATGCAGTTCTGTTTCTTCTGCGATTTTTCCTTTTAAATAAGAAAGTTCTAAATGGCAATGTGTGTTTACAAATCCAGGACAAATAATGCCATCATATTGCTCCACTTCATCCCAATTTATTTCATCAAATTCTGGATTTAAAACAGCTTCAATTATTCCGTGTTCATCAAAAACAATTACACCATTCTTTATTGGCGAAGTGTTTCCAGGAAAAATAAATTGAGCAGAGATTTTTTTCATCTTTTCAAAAGTAATTTATTGTAGGCAAGGAAGCAATCTCTTTAATGGAAAACTAATTGTAACTTTGCATTCACAATGTCATCGAAAAAGAACATACGCGTACTCACTAAAGAAGAGTTGTCAGCTCTTTTTATTGAGAAAGGAGAAAAAGCATTTAGGGCTAAACAAGTTTATGAATGGCTTTGGAAAAAGGGGGCAACAACTTTTGATGAGATGAGTAACCTTTCCTTGCCTTTGCGCGAAATGCTTAATGAGAATTTTGCAATAAATGCTGTTGGAGTTGCTGAAAAACAAGTAAGTTCAGATAGAACCATTAAAAATGCTTTTAAGCTTTATGATGGAAAGATTACCGAAGGAGTTCTAATTCCTACACCAAGAAGAATGACGGCTTGTATTTCTAGTCAAGTTGGATGTAGTTTAAGTTGCGCCTTTTGTGCAACTGGTAAATTAGACCGGTTACGAAACATTGATGCAGAAGAGATTTTTGATCAGGTAGTAATTATAAAAAATCAGGCAGAGCAACATTACCAAAAACCATTGAGCAACATTGTTTATATGGGAATGGGGGAGCCTTTATTGAACTACAAAAATGTACTTCAATCCATAGAAAAGATTACTTCTGATGAAGGTTTAGGGATGTCCCCTAAAAGAATTACGGTTTCAACAGCAGGTATAGCAAAGATGATCAAACAGCTGGGAGATGATGATGTAAAATTCAATTTAGCACTTTCTTTACATGCTGCAACAGATGCTAAGCGAAGTGAAATCATGCCGATTAACGATTCTAATTCATTAGAAGCACTATCAGAAGCACTGGAGTATTTTCATGAAAAAACGGGGTCAAGAGTTACTTTTGAATACATTATTTTCAAAGACTTTAATGATTCATTAGAGGATGCTAAAGATCTAGCCAATTTTGCGAAAATTGTTCCTTGTAAGATTAACATTATTGAATACAATACGGTGGATGATGTGCAGTTCCTAAAAGCTGATCCTGAAAAGACCGATAAGTTTGCAGCCTTTTTAGAAAATACTTTTAACTTAATTGTTAATGTTCGAAGAAGTAGAGGTAAAGATATTGATGCAGCTTGTGGGCAGTTAGCCAATAAGAACGAAGCCGCTAAATAAGTTTTGAAAAAAACACTTTTAATAATATTCATATTTATTTTCGGGAGTAAAATAAGTTACTCTCAATCTCATGTATACAAACACTACGGAATAGAAGATGGATTACCCTCTTCAGAAGTGTACTCTGCTTTTCAAGATTCTAAAGGTTATATGTGGTTTGCAACCGATGCAGGTGTTAGTCGTTTTAACGGGTATGAATTTGAAAACTTTGATGTTTCTGATGGCTTAACAGATAATACAGTTTTTTTAATTACAGAAGACTCTAAAGGAAGAGTCTGGTTTGGAACGTTCAATTGTCAACTCTCCTATTATTTTAACGATAGTATTTATCCTTATCAGCACAATAATAAAATAGCCGAGAAGATGAAAGGTAATTTATCTCTTCAGTCATTTTATGTCGATTCCAATGAGAATATTTGGATGGGATTTTTAAGTGATGGGATTTTTAAGTGTGATAAAGAAGGAAAAATAACTCAATTAGTAAATCTTCCTAAAAATAAGGTTAGTCTTCTTAAGGGTTTTAAAGTTGAAAATACGACTATTTGGGGGCAAAAGAGTATCTATTTAAAAAAGAAGGAATTAATAGATAAGTTTGTTATACATATAGACGAGAACACTACGGGAATTAATTTCGGAGCAGATGATTATGACCGTGCCGGATCGCAGTTTATTCGATATGATAATGATGTTTTGATTGTATTGTCTAATGATTTACTTCTTTTAAAAAAAAATGGAGATAGGTTAAAAATAAATGAAGAGGGATTAATTCCTACTAAAAATGGGATATTAAACATAATGACTTGTGATAGCTTTCTTTTTATTCCTATTCGAAATAGTAGTGTTTATAAATGTATTATTAAAGGAGGTCGTTTAATTGTTGTTGATCGATTTTTTAAAAATAGTACTATATCTAGAGTTTTTAAAGATAATGCAGGAGGTTTTTGGTTTCAAACACTAAAAGAAGGAGTTTATTACTTATCATCAGAAAATATAGTGAGTAAATCATTTAATAGTGCAATAACCGCTTTGGAAGTTGACACAGTGAATCAATCCACTTATTTAGGATTTAATAATGGAGACGTTCAAGTAAGGAGAAGAGAACAACTAATATTCAAAACAATAGCCAATATAAATGACCGAATTTTTAGTTTAAAACAGAACTATGAAACAGGCTCTATAATTGTTTCAGGACCTAAGTATAGTATGGAAATAAGTAAGGAAGGAGTTATTCCTACTCCTTATCTTAAGAGTAAAGATTTATTAATAGATGGAAATATAATTTATGGAATCGGAGGAGGTTCTTTATTTTTTGGAACAAATGAAAGGTTGTCTTATTACTCTGCAGATTTAGGAGAGCCACCTATTTGGGGTACTAGTCTTTTAAAAATTGGAGAAGATATTTGGATTGGAAGTAAAGCTGGAATAAGAGTTTATAAAAACAATAAAATAAGTAACCCTTTTCATAGTGATAAAGATTTATCGTCATACATTACGTGTATGGCTAGGTTAAACGATAGTATAGTATTAACAGGAACAAAAAGCAAAGGACTTCTTCTTGTAAAAAATAATAGTGTTATTGATCGAATTTCAGAAAAGAATGGATTGATTCAAAATTTGATTAAGTCAATACATGTTGATAATGAGAAAACGATATGGATAGGAACGAGTAAAGGTTTGAGTAAGTTGAATTATAGAGGAGAAAATGATTTTGATGTTTATAATATCAAAAAGATTCATGGATTAATTTCTGAAGAAGTTATTGCGATAAATTCTTATAGAAGCACTATTTATGCGGCAACACCAAAAGGGTTGATTCAATTTGATAAAACAAAAGTGAGGGGAAATAGTACTCATCCTCCGGTTTACATTACCGAGTTTAATGTAAATTCTGAAGAAAGAGAGATTAAAGAGAACACAGGTTTAACATATAAAGAAAATTTCATTAAAATTTATTTTGAGGGTTTAAATTATAGAAGTTTAGGAAAGGTAGAATATCAGTATAGAATGTTAGGTGTTGATACGAATTGGACAAAGATCACTAGTAGATCTGTACAATATCCAACATTACAACCTAATGAATATCAATTTGAAGTAAAAGCAAAAAACGAAGATGGTTACTGGAGCGATCCAACACGTTTATCGTTTTCAATTTCACCACCTTTCTGGTTAACTTGGTGGTTTATTTCATTAGAGATTTTATTTGGAATAGGGATTATTGTCGCTATATTTTTGTATCGAGAAAAACAGTTGTCCCAAAAAAATGACGCGGCTCAAAAAATTGCAGAGTCTGAAAAGAAAATGATAGAATTAGAACTTAAAGCATTAAGAGCTCAAATGAACCCTCATTTTATTTTTAATACACTAAATTCTATTCAGCATTATATAGCTACTAACGATTTTAAGAATACCAATAAATATATTGTACAGTTTGCAAGGTTAATAAGAACGATTCTTCATTTGTCTGAAAAAACTGTAATTACGATACAAGAGGAAATTGATATATTAACTATGTATATGAATTTAGAAAAAATGAGGTTTGAAGAACAATTTGATTACTTCATTGAAGTTGATGATGGAATAGATGTAGATTATGATGAAATTCCGTCAATGCTTTTACAACCTTATGTGGAAAATGCGATATGGCATGGGTTAATGAATAAAAAAGGTAAGGGAGTAATTAAAATTGGAATAAAAGAAGATGGAGATTACCTTCATTGTGTTGTGCAGGATAATGATGTAAATGTTGAAATGATAGATTTATATGATACAGAAGGGAGCTCCCAAGGAACTAAAATGATTATAAAAATACAACGGGAGAATTAGAAATTAACTACGATAAGAATTCAAGAAAGAATTCTTTTGGAGTAATTAAAAAACGTATTTTGTATTTTCAAAATTCAGGATATGTCAGACAACAATAAGAAGCTTTTTTTACTCGATGCATTTGCTCTAATTTATAGAGCATACTTTGCTTTTGGAAAGAATCAACGATACAATTCTAAAGGGTTAAATACTTCTGCAATGTTGGGTTTTACGAACACATTAATTGAAGTGTTAGAAAAACAGAAACCAACACACATTGCTGTAGTTTTTGATGCACCTGGTGGAGCCTCAAATAGAGAAGAAGTCTTTACAGATTATAAGGCAGGAAGAGAAGCGATGCCCGAAGATATTCGTTCAGCTATTCCTTACATCAAAAAAATTATTGAAGCGTTTAATATTCCAATGTATTTATTAGAAGGGTATGAAGCCGATGATATAATTGGGACTATGGCGAAGGAAGCTGAAAGGCAAGGTTTCCAAACTTACATGATGACTCCCGATAAGGATTTTGGACAATTGGTTTCAGAAAATATTTTCATGTACAAGCCTGCTGCGTATGGTAAACCCGCTCAGGTTATGGGGATTCCTGAGGTTTGCGAAAAGTTTGGTGTAGAAAACCCTTTACAAGTTATTGATATTTTAGGGTTGTGGGGAGATGCGGTAGATAATATTCCAGGAATTCCGGGGATTGGAGAAAAAACATCAAAAATATTGATTGCAAAATATGGTAGTGTTGAAGGGTTAATTGAGCATGCCCATGAATTAAAAGGAAAACAAAAAGAGAACGTTATCAATTTTGCAGAACAAGGACTGCTATCAAAAATGTTGGCAACAATTATTTTAGATGTTCCAGTTGATTATGATTTGGAGGATACGAAAATAGAAGCGCCAGATGAAGAAAAAATAACTGAGCTTTTTGCAGAATTGGAATTTAGGAATTTGGCTAAAAGAATTTTAGGAAGAGAAATTCAAATTAAGCAAGCAGCTGTTCCAGTGCAACCAGGAGGTCAAATGGATTTGTTTGGGAATGTAATGGAAACGGCAGTAGAACAAGAGCAAGATGTTGTTGAAGAAGCTCCGCTTGAAGCAAAAGACATTACCAATAGTGAGCACAACTATCACTTTGTACAAACAGCTGAAGAAAGAGCAAAGTTGATTGCGGATTTATCTAAAGAGAAATCTTTTTGTTTTGACACAGAAACAACAGGAATAAATCCTTTTGAAGCAGAAGTTGTTGGGTTATCAATTTCCTGGAAAGAAGGAGAAGCCTACTATGTCCCTTTTTCAGAAAAAAAGGAAGAAGCTACAGCAGTTTTAGAAGAATTTAAAGCGTTGTTTGAAAATGATAAAATTGAAAAAATTGGGCAGAACATTAAATATGATATCAATGTTTTAACCAATTACAATGTTCAGGTAAAAGGCCCTTTGTTTGATACTATGATTGCGCATTATTTGATTCAACCTGACATGCGTCACAATATGGATTTGTTAGCTGAAACATATTTGGGGTATAAAACAGTTTCTATAGAAACATTGATAGGTAAAAAAGGCAAGAAGCAAAAAACAATGCGTGATATTCCACAAGAAGAAATTGTAGATTACGCTTGTGAAGATGCTGACATTACTTTAAGATTAAAGAATCAGTTTGAACCTAAAATGAATGAAACGCTTAAAAAATTAATGGATGAAATTGAGACTCCCTTAATTCCTGTTTTAAGTGCTATGGAAAAAGAGGGGATCAATTTAGATGTTCCAGCTTTGGCTAAATTTTCTGAAGAATTAGAAATTTCTGTAAAAGAATTAACGCAAAAAATTCTTGAGTTATCTGGAGAAGAGTTTAATGTTGATTCACCAAAGCAGTTGGGGGAAGTTTTGTTTGATAAAATGCAAATTGTAGAAAAAGCAAAAAAGACAAAGACAGGGCAATATTCTACGAGTGAAGATGTGTTGTCTAAATTGGCGAGCAAGCATGAGATAGTTCCATTAATATTAGAATACCGTTCATTAAAAAAACTAAAATCTACCTATGTTGATGCTTTACCAGAGTTAGTAAATGCTGAAGATGGAAAAATTCACACCAGCTATATGCAAACAGTTGCTGCTACCGGACGATTAAGTTCTAATAACCCGAACCTTCAGAATATTCCTATTCGTACTGAAAAGGGGAGAGAAATTCGTAAAGCATTTATTCCACGAAATGATGATTATACGTTGTTGGCAGCAGATTATTCTCAGATAGAATTGAGAATTATTGCAGCTTTGAGTGAGGATGAAAACATGCAAGAAGCTTTCGTAAAAGGAGAAGACATTCATACTGCTACAGCTGCTAAGGTTTTTGGGGTAGCGAAAGAAGATGTTGATAGAGACATGCGTAGTAAGGCCAAGGCGGTTAATTTTGGAATTATTTATGGTGTTTCAGCATTTGGATTATCTCAAAATTTAAATATCCCTAGAAAAGAAGCGAAAGAAATTATAGATACTTACTTTGAACAGTATCCTAAGTTGAAAGCTTATATGGAGAACAATGTTGAGTTTGCAAAGGAGCATGGCTATGTGGAAACCATAATGAACCGTAGAAGGAATTTAAAAGACATTAATTCTGCTAATGCTATTGTTCGGAGTCATGCAGAGCGAAATGCAGTTAACGCTCCAATTCAAGGGTCAGCTGCAGATATTATTAAAATAGCCATGATTAACATTCATGAAGAGTTTGAAAAACAACAATTTCAATCTAAAATGTTACTACAAGTGCATGATGAATTGGTATTTGATGTTTATAAACCAGAATTAGATCAGATAAAAGCTATCGTTAAAGATAAAATGGAAAACGCTGTTCAATTAGTTGTTCCGTTAGATGTAGAAATGAATGCTGCAGAAAACTGGTTATTGGCGCATTAGCCTTGTTTATGTTATTGTAAGGTGAGTTTATGCTGAGCGAAGTCGAAGTAAAGTAACCTTATGTCAAGACTACAGAAATCTATAAAATCGGTTTTTGACTTAATTTTTTTACCTTTACGGCAAGTAGAAAAAAACAAAAAATGAAAAAGTACATTTATCTTACACTTTCAGCAAGCCTTTTAATAGGTTGTGGTGGAACAGAAACTACAGAATTAGAAGCAAACGAGCCTGTTGTAGAGGAACTTGTTTCTAATGAAGAAACATCAGAAAGAGTAGAAAAAGCTCAGATGGTGTTTAAAACAATTCCTTCTCCCTTAGAAACAGCATCATTATTTCAAGAAGCAGGATCTGGTTATAATTCTAGTATTACAAACCCTATAGACAATGTAAGAAAATACGCTACTGCTGCGCACCAATCTTTAAATTTAGGTGTTTATGGAGCTGATTTGAGTTTTGCCAATATTTTTGAACAATCACAAGAATCTATGCTGTATATGAATTGTACTAAAATTTTAGCTGATGGATTAGGAGTTACTTCTGCTTTTGATGTAGAGACTATGGAGAGGATGGAAGCTAATATGAACAATAGAGATTCATTAATGGTGTTAATTAATGATGCTTTTTGGATTACAGATGCTCACATGAAAGGGAATGGGCAAGATCATTTATCTATTTTGATTATTGCTGGAGGATGGATTGAAGGGTTATACTTAGGAACAGCATCTCTTGATAAAGCTTCTCCAAATCAAGCGCTAATGCAACGAATTGCAGATCAAAAATATTCATTACTTAATTTAATAGATTTACTAGCAACTTATGATAATGAGGATGTTATTGAAGTATCTAATAAATTAAAAACATTGCAATTGGTGTACGATAAAATTGATGTAAAAACTGGAGAAACTACGGTTTCTGAAAATGAAGGTGTTGCAACAATTGGTGGAGGAAATGTATTAACATTTGAGACTGAAACTATTTTTGAAATAACAACAACAATCCAAAAAATTAGAAATGAAATTATTTCGTAAGGTTACTCTATTAGCTTTTGTATTGGTTGGGTTATTTGGGTTTACCAATAATGCAACTGCTCAATGTAAAAAGTATACAAAAAAGCATTGTTTACCATCATTAAGTCCTTATATGCATAACGGGCAATTAACGAGTGCTGTTTTAAACCCTGGAGATAATGCAGATATTGATTTAACTTTTAATGGCGGTAAAGAGTATAGAATTTTGGTTTGTAATCAAGAACAGATAGGGAATGTACAGTTTAAAATTCTAGATCAAACACGTAAGGTTTTATATGAAAGTGACCCTAAAGAAACGAACCCTTCTTGGGATTTTAAAGTTGAAAATACGCAACAGTTGATTGTTCAATTGAAAGTTCCAAAAATGGAAAAAAGTAACCAAAGAACAAACTTAGTTCCAAATGGTTGTGTTGCTCTTTTAGTAGGTTTTAAGCAGTAATTTCTCCTCTTAAAGGTTTTTCTAACCACTCTTTAACTTCCGTTGTAGATAGGTCAGTGCCTAATAGATACATGAGTTTAGTTACTGCAGCTTCATAAGTCATATCATTACCGCTAATTACACCAATTTGATTGAATGCCGAACTGGTTTCGTATTTACCTTGACTAACACCTCCGCCCTCACATTGACTAATGTTTAGGATAATAATGTCTTTTTGAATGGCTTTAGTTAATAAACTGATAAACCAAGTTTGAGTAGATGCGTTCCCTGCTCCAAAAGTTTCTAAAACAATAGCTTTTAAATTTGGAGTGTTGATGATAGAGGAGATGACCTCTTCAGAAATTCCAGGATAAAGCTTAATTGTAGCAATGTGATTGTCAGAAAATTTGTTGATTTTAAGTGGTTTATCATTTACCTTATAAATAGCTGAGGTATTAAACTTTAAGGAAACTCCAGCTTCAGCTAAGATGGGGTAATTGGGAGATGAAAAAGCCTCAAAATCTTCTGCATTGGATTTTGTAGAACGGTTTCCTCGATATAAATCATATTCAAAATAAATAGCAACTTCAGGGACTAAAGGGGTTGAATCTTTAGTAGAAGAAGCAATTTCAATAGCTGTTAAGAGGTTTTCTTTGGCATCTGTTCTCACTTCACCAATAGGAAGTTGTGAACCAGTTAAAATAACAGGTTTACTTAGGTTCTCAAGCATAAAACTTAAAGCAGATGCAGTGTATGCCATTGTATCCGAACCGTGTAAAACAACAAACCCATCATGGGTGTCATAATTGTCGTATATAGTCTGAGCAATTGACATCCAGTTGTCTGGTTGCATATTTGAAGAATCGATAGGCTCTTCAAATGAATACGTTTCGATATTCGCTTTTAACTTTTTTATTTCTGGAAGCTCTTGCATTAAAGCATCAAAATTAAAAGTCTTTAGTGCACCAGTTTCTTCGTCACGAACCATTCCTATAGTTCCTCCAGTATATATGATTAAAATAGAACCCATTTAAAATCCAAAAATATCTTTAGAATTTGCTGTTGTAATTTCTGCAACTTCTTGTATTGAGATGTTGTAAATATCGGCTACTTTTTCAGCAATTCCCAATAAATATCCGCTTTCATTACGCTTTCCTCGATAAGGTGTTGGAGCTAAGTAAGGAGAGTCCGTCTCTAAAACAAGGTGTTTAAGATTGATTTGTTCTACTACTTTGTCTAATCCTGAGTTTTTAAAAGTGACTACACCACCAATACCAATCTTAAAATCACCATAGTTAATAATGTGATTGGCTTGCTCAATAGTTCCAGTAAAACAATGAAAAATACCGCGCATTTTATCATCGTTAAGTTCATCTAAAATTTCAAAAATTTCATCAAAAGCTTCTCTACAGTGTATCACAAATGGAAGCTCCTTTTCTTTAGCCCAATTAATTTGGGTTCTAAAAGCATCCTGTTGTTCTTTTAAGAATGATTTATCCCAATACAAATCAATTCCGATTTCTCCAATGGCACAAAAATCTTGTTTGTTGAGCCATTCTTTCATGATGTTTAATTCTTCTTTATAATTTTCACCAACAGAAGTGGGGTGTAAACCCATCATAGGAAAACAATTTTTAGGGTAATTAACTCCTAACTTTAGCATACCGTCTATTGATGAAGAATCTATATTTGGAAGAAACAGGCGTTCTATTCCATTGTCTAGGCAGTTTTTAATAACAAGATCAATATCGTCATTAAATTGTTCTGAATACAAATGGGTATGTGTATCGGTTAAAATCATGGATGTAAATGTAACAATTATGATAAAATCGGTTTAATCGCAGGGCAACATTTAAAATTTAACATTGAATAGCTATCTTTGTCGTCTTAAAAATTTAGAATAGAAATGGCTCAGCAATTATCAGAACAAGAATTGGTTAGAAGAGAATCTTTAACGAAGTTAAAAGATTTAGGAATTAACCCATATCCTCAAGCATTATATCCAGTAACTATTTTATCTAAAGAGATAAAAGAAAATTATGAAGAGGGTAAAAAGGTGGTAATTGCAGGTAGATTAATGTCTAGAAGAAATCAAGGTAAAGCTTCTTTTGCCGAGTTACAAGATAGTGAAGGGAGAATACAGGTTTACTTTAACAGAGATGAAATTTGTGAAGGAGAGGATAAAACGATGTACAATGAAGTGTATAAAAAACTTTTAGATATAGGTGATTTTATCGGAATTGAAGGAACACTATTTAAAACACAAGTTGGAGAAATTAGTGTTAGAGTAAATATTTTTTCATTATTGAGTAAATCTTTAAAACCCTTACCCTTACCAAAAACGGATGCTGAAGGAAATGTACACGATGCATTTACTGATCCGGAAATGAGGTACAGACAACGTTATGCAGATTTAGTAGTAAATCCTCATGTAAAAGAGGTTTTTATAAAGAGAGCCAAATTGATGCACGCAATGCGTTCTTTCTTTGTTGAGAAAGGGTATTATGAAGTAGAAACACCAATATTGCAACCAATACCTGGAGGAGCAGCTGCTCGTCCGTTTATTACACACCATAATGCAATGGATGTTCCTCAGTATTTAAGAATTGCTTGTGAGTTGTATTTAAAAAAGACATTGATTGGTGGTTTTGAAGGTGTTTTTGAATTTGCAAAAACTTTCCGTAACGAAGGAATGGATAGAACACATAACCCTGAATTTTCTATGATGGAAATTTATGTAGCTTACAAAGACTACAACTGGATGATGGAGTTCACAGAAAAATTATTAGAACATTGTGCTATTGCCGTTAACGGAACTACTGAAGCTACTTTTGGTGGAAACAAAATAAACTTTAAAGCCCCTTACAAGAGAGTAACTATGCGTCAATCCATTATCGATTTTACGGGGTTTGATATTAAAGACAAGTCTGAAGAAGAATTGGCTACTTGGTGTAAAGCAAATGGTATTGAGGTAGATGATACAATGGGTAAAGGAAAACTTATTGATGAAATTTTTGGAGAGAAGTGTGAAGGAAACTACATCGATCCAACTTTTATAACAGATTACCCGAAAGAGATGTCTCCTCTTTGTAAAGAACATAGAGATGATCCAAGTTTAACTGAGCGTTTTGAGTTAATGATTTGTGGTAAAGAATTAGCAAATGCTTATACAGAATTGAACGATCCAATAGATCAAAAAGAACGTTTTGAGCATCAATTAGAATTGGCTAAAAGAGGTGATGATGAAGCTGGAGAATTTATAGATTATGATTTCTTAAGGTCATTAGAATATGGTATGCCACCTACATCTGGATTAGGAATTGGAATTGACCGTTTGATTATGTTCTTAACCAATAATGAATCTATTCAAGAGGTAATCTTGTTTCCTCAGATGAAACCAGAAAAAAAGGCTGTAGAATTAACGGATGCTGAAAAAGCTATTTTTGAGATATTGAAAAAATCTGAAAGAATGGAATTAGGAGCATTGAAAACAGAAGCAGCTCTAAGCGGAAAACAATGGGATAAAGGGATGAAGGGATTGAACAAGAAAGGTATCCTTAAAGTTGAGGTGAATGGAGATGATAAGGTTTGTGTGCTGCAGTCTTAGTCTTTTAAGCGACAATTAAGTTTCTAAATTTTTCCGTTAAGCTGATTGAAGGCCCGTTTTCGACTTTTAAAACGTTCTCCTATAATATATTCTTTTTTGCTAGTCCTAGCACTTAGGTGTTTTCCGTAGTTCATGGTATTGTCAAGGTTCTATGTCTAGATTACTTTTACTTTCGAATTTATGAAATAAATAAAAGGGCAATCTTTTTAAGGTTACCATTTATTATCATGGCATATATTAATTAAGTAATGGAACAATTAGATTATCTAAAAGTATTAATGACTGAGAGTTTAAATCTAGAGATAGATGGTCCTGCTTATTCAAAAGGGATTGATGGCGAAGAGATTCATATTAATGTAAAAGAGGAACACTTAAAGAATAAGTTAGGTTTTAATATGGATGAATTAATTGAGATAGATGATTATAAATTTTTAAAGGAACTCTTGAAAAACAATTTATCATTTGAAGAATTAGAATGTATCGCAGATATAATTTTTGAGATCGGTAAAGCTAAAAATTTTGAATCAGTTAGTTTTTGTAAGAAATCGCTAATTGTTTATAATTATGTGGTTACCTATAGTTCTAAGTATTCTTATGAATGGAATAAGAAAATAATGAACGTTAATCAATATCTTTTTTCAGAAAGGCTGTGATTAAGGAGTTTGTACCATAACTATATCAAAGATATTACTTTCTTCATTAGAATAGTTATATTTGTTGCTGTATGGAGTTTGATAAAAAGATAGCAGTATTAGGTGGAGGTAGTTGGGCAACGGCTATTGTGAAAATTCTTACAGAAAACCTAGAGCAGGTAAATTGGTGGATGCGTGATGCGAAAAGCGTTGAACACATTAAACAATTTCAACATAATCCAAAGTACATACAATCTATTCAGTTTGATGGTAATAAAATTAACGTTGATACTGATTTACAAAAAATTGTAGACGATTCGGATATTATAATTGTCGCAGTTCCTTCGGCATTTTTAGCTCAAGCTTTTGATGAGGTTGAGATTAAAGGGATAGAAAATAAAGTAATTATTTCTGCTGTTAAAGGTGTGGTTCCGGAATACAATCAAATTCCTGCTGAGTACTTTAATATTAAGTTTAAAGTGTCGTGGGATAAAATAGGAATGATTGCTGGACCTTGTCATGCGGAGGAAGTGGCTTTAGAACGTTTATCTTACTTAACAATAGCTTGTAGTGATCAAGAAATTGCATCATACATTGCAGAAGCAATGTCTTGTAGGTATATTAATACATCTACTTCAGACGATTTGTTAGGTACTGAATTGTCGGCTATTTTAAAGAATGTTTATGCAGTTGCTAGCGGTATTTGTCATGGCTTAGGTTATGGAGATAATTTTCAGGCAGTATTAATCGCTGCTGCGATTAGAGAAACAAAAGATTTTATTGATTCAGTGCATTCTATACATAGGGATGTTAAATCATCTGCATATTTAGGAGATTTATTGGTTACCGCATATTCTCAGTTTTCTAGAAATAGAAACTTTGGAAGTATGGTTGGTAAAGGGTACTCGGTACGATCTGCTCAAATTGAAATGAATATGGTAGCTGAAGGGTATTATGCCGCGAAAGGAATCTATGAAATCAATAAGAAGTTTAATGTAGACTTACCAATAGTAGATGCAGTTTATAATATTCTGTATGAAAAAATTTCTCCAATTATGGAGATGAGGTTATTGACAAATAAGCTTTCTTAAGCTTCTACAGAGTCTTCAACCATAATAACAGATTGAACATCTGGAACACCTTTTTTGATCGCTTCCTCAACACCACCTTTTAAGGTCATTGCACTCATAGAGCAATCACTACAAGCTCCTAAGAACTTCACTTTAACGATATTATCATCTGTTAATTCTATAAATTCAATATCTCCACCATCGTCTTTTAAAAAAGGGCGAATTTGCTCAAGAGCAATATGAATTTTTTCTATGGTTTCTTTTTTGTTCATCTAACGATAGTGCAAGTTAGGAAAAAAAGGATAATTATTACCCTTCGACTCCGCTCAGGGAGACAATTATTTAATTAGTAGAGCAACCGTCCATATTTGTGATTTCTACTTTTTTAGTAGGGTCTAACTTTTCATTCCTTGTATTTACAGCATCTACAACATTATCAGCAAAAGCCATAAAAGCTTTAGCTTGAGGAGTTGATTCTTGTAATATTGCTGGTCTACCAGCATCACCAGCTTCTCTAATACTTTGTACCAAAGGAATTTCTCCTAGTAAAGGTATATTGGTTTCTTCAGAAAGGCTTTTTAATCCGTTTTGTCCAAAGATGTAGTATTTGTTGTCAGGCAATTCTGAAGGAGTAAAATAAGCCATGTTCTCTATCATTCCAATAACAGGAACATTAATAGAATCCATTTTAAACATTCCAACAGCTTTTCTTGCATCTATTAGTGCTACTTTTTGTGGCGTACTTACCACAATCGCTCCAGTTACTGAAACAGTTTGAACTAAAGAAAGGTGAATATCCCCTGTTCCTGGAGGTAAATCAATTAACATGTAATCCAATTCTCCCCAATCAGCTTCAGTAAACAATTGAGATAACGCTCTTGTTGCCATAGGTCCTCTCCAAACAATTGCTTGGTCAGTATCAGCAAAGAATCCCATTGAAAGTAACTTTACTCCGTGGCTTTCTATTGGTTTAATCATGCTTTTACCATTTACATCTGTTGGCATAGGTTTCTCATGTTCAACATCGAACATAAGCGGCATAGATGGACCATAAATATCAGCATCAACTAATCCTACTTTATATCCTTTTTGAGCTAAAGCAATAGCTAAGTTTGCCGTTACGGTAGATTTTCCTACTCCACCTTTACCAGATGCTACTGCAATAATGTTTTTTACTTGAGGCAATACTTTATTTTCAGCCGGAGTTTCAGGAGCTTTGGGAATAGGCGTAATCGTAACATCTAGGTCTACAGAAGTTTCTAGAATGCGGTTTAAATGTATTTCACATGCATCTAAAACTCTTTTTTTATTGTGCATTGCAGGATTGTTAATCTGCAAATCGAAACTGATTTTATTTCCTTCTGATTGAATATTCGCAACTAAGTTTAGTTCGACAATATCTTTCTTTAAATCAGGTTCAACAACAAAACTTAATGCTTCCTTAATTTTGGCTTCCGTAAAACTCATAGTAAAATGTTTTTGCGAAGTTAAGCAGTATTTTGATTTGAAACTTAAAAGAATAAAGAATCTTGCATCCTAAAGCTCAACTTCTAATTCTTTATTTGGATCCCAAAAAACACTTTTAAAATTGATGATTTTGTCATCTTTTACTTCAACACCCTCTTTTTTCAGAAGTATCTCCATTTCTTTTGGATGGGCAAAATGATGTTTACCAGTAAGTTGACCATTTCTATTTACCACTCTGTGTGCAGGTACTGGAGGGTTTTGTTGGTGTGCGTTGTTCATTGCCCAACCAACCATTCTAGAACTTCTTCCAGAACCTAAATATTTAGCAATTGTACCATAAGATGTTGCTCTTCCTTTAGGAATTTCTCTACAGACTTGATACACCAGTTGAAAGAAGTTTTCGCTATTTTGAGAATAGTTCAATTTAATTGAAATCGACAATAATGAATACTATGTCCTTTTGCAGAAAAGAGTTTTTCATAAAAGGTTTTAATGTTTAGAATCTCTTGTGTTTTGGGATCTAAATCTTCAGCCATTTCATCGTATAAACTAAAGGTGCTTTCCAAGAGTTTAAATTTACAGCGCTCTACTTCATCCAAAGTATATCTAAAAAAACCTTCATGATCCGTTTTGAGATGAATGATCCCATTCGGTTTTAGAAACCCAGCATAACGGTTAATAAACATAGGAGACGTTAAACGTTTTCTTTCTAATCTATCTTTGGGTTGAGGGTCTGGAAAAGTAATCCATATTTCATCAACCTCTCCTTCAGCAAAAAAAGAAGCAATATGGTCAATTTGTGTTCTTAAAAAATGGACATTGTTCATCTTGTTTTCGAATGCCGTTTTGGCTCCTCTCCAAATTCTATTTCCTTTAATGTCAACACCAATAAAATTCTTGTTGGGATACTGTTCTCCCATTCCAACCGAGTATTCTCCTTTACCACAACCTAATTCTAAAACTATAGGGTTGTCGTTTTTAAAAATTTCGGTTCTCCATTTTCCTTTTAAAGCATGGTCTTTTCTAAATACTTCTTCAGTTGTAGGTTCTACAACATTATTGAAGGTTTTCATCTCTTCCCACTTGAGTAATTTACCTTTTCCTCCCATTTTATAATGACCTAATTAAAGTAGTTTGTATAGTTATTTAGATGATTGCGGATTCGTTTAATTTTTTCTTCGCCTTCCTCAATAGTTTTAGACTCTTCTAGTTCTCTAAACTTTTTTACCAAAGGGAGTAAAAAGTTATGCAGTTGATTATGTCCTTCTCCAGTCATTGTACATTGAGAGAATATGGTTTTCATTTCAAGATTAAAAGCTTTTCCTATTTTAGCATATTGAGCCAATTCGTCACCGTTTATTTCTTCATTCAAAAGGGCTAACATTCTTTTAATCCCATCCGTTGTTTCTACGTTAGGCTCCCACTTTTCACCATTGTTTAAGCTTAAAGTATTTTCTTTTTTTGGGTCTAAATCAATTGATTTAAGCCATTCAATTAATTGTATTTTTTCTTCTTCAGAAAAAGAAGCGTCACCGTGCAATTTTATATAATCTTCAAGAGGCATTTTCTCTTTTTCAATTTCTTCCCAGCTCTCTTCTAATTTATGTTTTTGTCTTTTTAGTTTATAGGTCCCCCAAGCAGAGAAGTTCAATTCTTCTTTTCCTTCATTGATATGATCATTAATGTACCAAGAAACAGGAGCAATTTCTCCATACCATGGAGTTGTGGTTGAATTGGAATGACAGTCGTAACAAGAGTTTTTTATGAGCGACTGTATGTTTTCTGGAGCGTTCGTTTGAATTAAAAAATCATCCGATGTTTGGTATTCTATTATGGCTTTATCCGTTCTAATAAATTGAATGCCTATGATGATGATTAACAAGATGTATCCAATTTTCTTTTTCATACTTCAGATAAAGATTTAACTAATAATAGATTACAAAATTAACTAACTTTATAAACTAAAACTTAAAAGAAGTTAATTTATGGGTAGTAGAATAACCTATTGCGTTGTTTATTATCTATAAAACTATTTCTTTGTTCGCTGTTGTATTTGTTTTCTGATTCTAAAAACATATTGGTTTGCCCTCTAGATTGGGGCTTAGGACATGCAACACGTTGTGTTCCAATTATCAATGGGCTATTAAATTTAGGTCATCAGGTGATAATCGGTGCAGATAAAAACCCATTGGCTTTTTTGTCTCAAGAGTTTCCTCAATTAAAAACAGTTGTTATTCCTGGGTATGAAGTTACCTATGGTAAAAAAGAAAACGCGTTAAAACTGTTTTATGAAAGTGTTCAATTTTTTAATTTCATAAAGAAAGAGAATACTTTTATTGATGCTATAATTGAAGAACTAAATATTGATACAATTATTTCCGATAACCGCTATGGGTTATGGAGTAAGAAAGTGCAATCAATTATTATTACACATCAATTGTATGTTAAAGCTCCAATAGGAGAAACTATTGCTCATAAAAAGATAGCACAGCTCATTGGTAAATTTGATCAATGTTGGATTCCAGATGTTGAAGGACCTGTTAATCTATCAGGAGATTTATCACATCTTAAACCGTTTAAATATCGGCATCATTTCATTGGTTCTTTGAGTCGGTTTAACACTAAAATTAATTTGAAGAGTATCACTCCGAGCAGAGCAGAAGAGTATGACGTTATGGCAATTATATCAGGCCCAGAACCACAACGTTCAATTTTTGAAAAGATGATTTTAGAACAGGTTCAAAACAATAAGTTAAAAGCAGTTATTGTGAGGGGTTTACCAAGCGTCAATGAGGAATTGCAATTGGAGTACCCAGGATTAAAAATCTTTAATCATCTTTCAACTGAAAACTTTATCGAATACATTCAAAAAAGTAAAATAGTTGTTTGTAGGGGAGGGTATTCTAGTATAATGGATTTAATCGCTTTAAGAAAAGAGGCTATTTTAGTTCCCACACCAGGGCAAACAGAACAGGAGTATTTGGCGGACCATCATTTTAAGGAAGGGAATTTTTATACTCAAAAACAAAGTGATTTTAATTTAGCGAAGGCATTAATTGAGTGCAAGAATTTTTCTCCCAAAGGAGATTTTAATGGAGGTTTGGCGATTAAAACGTTATTAGAATGTTAGCAGATAAGAACATTCATTCTGTTACTATGCTTAGGGGAATAGCTTCTTTAGCAGTTTGTTTGGGTCATTTTCTAGGAACTTTAAATACAACATCAATTGTTCAGTTTGGTAAATTTGGAGGCTATGGTGTTCCTATATTTTTTGCAATAACAGGGTTTATTATTCCATATTCTTTGTATCAATCTAATTACACGATTAAAAATTATTTTAAATTTTTAATAAAGAGAATTACAAGATTAGACCCCCCATATTTGTTAAGCATTTTGGGGATATTCTTACTTTCTTATATCGCACAACTTTCACCATTTAGTGAAGGTAATCTTATAGAAATAGTTACCGAAAAAACAGCACTGCATATTTTTTATTTGGTGAAAATTGCTGATCAAGATTGGTTCAATCCTGTTTTTTGGACCCTTGCCATTGAGTTTCAATTTTATCTTTTAATAGGATTGTTATTCCCTTTGTTGACCATTAAAAAATGGGTGGTTCAAGTTTTATTTTTCTCCACTTTTTGTTTGATTCCTTTTGTTTTGAATGATGATACTTTTGTAACAGATTACTTTATCATGTTTTTACCTGGAGTACTTTTGTTTTGGTTTTTCACAAAACAAATGAGTAGAAATTTATTTTTAGGATTAACAACTGTTTTGTTGGTGTTGGGATATTTCAAAGGAGGGTTTCAAACCCCAATTTGTGCGATTATTGCAATAGGGTTTATCTTGTTTGTGAAGAAGCCGATTAAACCGCTTATTTTTTTAGGAACCATTTCTTATTCATTGTATTTAATTCATACCCCTTTTGGAACAGATGGAATGATTAATTTTTTGCAAAATTATCTAGAGACCGAAGTGGAAAGAGCTGGATTGTTGTTTCTATGTTTGCCAATTACTGTCTTGGCTTCATGGATGTTTTATCGAATAATTGAGAAACCATCAATGAAGTGGTCTAAAAAATTAAACTATTCTGAAGAAATTTGAGTGACCTCCTTTTCAAAATTCAAAAAAGGATATTCTTTAGAAATGGTGTTTATCTCTTGAGTTTGTTTTGCGATAAATTTTTGGTGATCATCACTGTTAAAATTAAAAGGGCGGTGATTGACTGCAATTTTTATTTTTTGAATTTTATCGTTTATTGTTTGAGTCGATTCACTAAAATAACAGTCGCTAAATTTCTCCCAAACATAATTAACAGCTAAGTCGGTTGGGTGTACCAAATCATTTTTATAATAGCGATAATCTCTCAACTCGTCAATCACTAACTCATAAGCAGGAAAATAAGAATAGTTGTCGTTTTGCTCTACTAGATTATTGATTGCCAACAGCAAGGTAGATTTGCTAAGGTTGTTTTCATGCAGGCCATCCTTAGCGTGTCTGACAGGGCTTACTGTAAAGACAACGTTGTACTCTTTTAACTCGTTTTTAATGGTTTCAAAAGCGGTTATAATTTCTTTTACCGAAAGTAATCTTTTAGAGAATTGCTTGTTGGGGATTTTATGACAATTGGCTACTACACCAATTTTTTCAAATTCATAAACCCAAGAAGAACCAACGGTGATGAAAATTGTTTTTGTGTTTTGAATGTGTTGATGAGCACACTCTAGCGCATCATTAATTTGGGATAAACATTCTTCTTTTTTAAATGAAGAAAATGAACTATGGTGATTTAAGCTTAACCATTTTTTGTTGTGTTCAGTTAGTTCATTCTCAAGATAAGGGCTGCTGTCAATAATTCGTTGGAGTGAATTAACTATAGAAATAGGGTTGAAAATGATTCCGTGAGGATTAATACAAGTATTAAATTTATGGTCAATAAGTTTTTCTCCAATGTTTTGAGCAAAGCAGGAACCGATTAATAATGACGGATTTTGATGGTCAAGAACGACATCGCTTTTTGGAATTGAAACTGGAGTTGTAAGTTTCATATTACTTTCTATAAATCCAATATTTAGGATTCAATTTAGTCATCCCTTTCCAAATTTCTAAATGCACTTGAGTTTTAGATTTTCCAGCTTCATTAATTAAAACACCTAAATCTTGTTTAACGTTTATTTTATCTCCTTTACTAACAAAAACTTCGCTCATATAAGAATAAACAGAGAGGTACTCTCCGTGTCTAATCATAACTACTTTTCCTTCTCCAGGAATAATTGCAACAGAACTTACTACTCCGTTAAAAATGGCGCGAGATGTAGCCCCTTTTGTGGTACTGATGTCTATTCCATTGTTGTTAATTACAATTCCTGCTAAAACAGGGTGAGGGTGTTTACCAAATTGTGCTGTAATTACTCCTTGACTAACTGGCCATGGTAATTTACCTTTGTTGGAGGCAAAAGAGTTAGAAAGCTTTAATGCCTCTGGAGTCATAGGGAAGCCTTTAGAGGTGTTTCCTGACTTTTTAGCAGCTTCTCTAGCTTTTCTTATTTCCTCTTCAATAATACGCTGTATTGCTTTCTGGAGTTTTTGTTTTGCTTTTTCTTTCTTTCTTAATTTGTCTTTTAACTCTTGTTCTTTTCCTTGTAATTTTTGTACAATATTTTCTTGTTCTGCTTTCTCTACTGCCAAATTTTGTTTCTCTTGTTCTTCCATGGAAACAAGAATTGTTTTTTCTGCATTAGAATTATTCAATGCTGCAATTTTTTCAATTAACTCAGCTTGAGTAGCAACAATTTCTTGTGCCTGTCCTTTTCTGTATTCAGAATATTGCTGAATGTATTTTAATCTTTTGTAAGCTTGGTTAATGTCTTTAGAAGCGAAAATAAACATCATTTTATCGTAAGAGCTTCTGTGTTTAAAAGCATAATAAATGATTTTAGAATACTCTGATTTTAAGTACGCCAATTCTGTTTCTAAGTCGTTAATGTTTTGTTTGCTATTGCGAATTTCTTTGTTAATCAACCTCATTTCTGAGTTCATCGCAGCAATTAGACTTGATCTGGAATTTATTTTACTTTTTAATTTTAGTAACTCATCAACAGATAAACTCTTGTTTTTTCGTGTTTCCTTAAGCAGTTTATTGGTAAGCTGAATTTCTTTTTGAAGCTTTTTCTTTTTTCGTTCTAAATCCTTTTTGTTTTGAGCAAAAGATGATGATGCCACTAACAATAAAATTAAAGTGAAGAGAGGTAGTATGCTATTATTTTTTAATCTCCACATATTTAGATGAAATTTTAAAAGGGAAAGATAAGGATTTACCAATTGAAAATTTAGAATAGTCAACTTCTATTGTAGTTGTAGCTTGAGACTTTAATTCAAAATGCATTTTATCAGGAACTAATTGCATTTCAACTTCTTTATAATCCGAATAAGACCCTGATAAAGACCTTTTAGTTTCGGGAGAAGAAATTAGCAGCTCTTTTATTTTAAAAGAAATGGGATCTAACCATAAGGCTTGTGATTCTTTCCTGATTTTCTCTTTATCTTTTTGAAGCTCTTTTTTTACTTTTCTTTTTTTCTCGGTACTTAAAAAGTAAAGTTCTTTTTTTCGATCAACTCGAGAATGAATTTTTTCATTCCCTTCAAAATCAAGACTGTTACCAATTAATAGTGCTTCTAACATTTGGTAATCTAAATCGGCTCCAAATAGTTTATTGATGTAGGCAAAATCACCAATGAAGTATTCCTTTTTTAATCTATTGATAAGTTTTACAGAATCTTGAGTTATAATTACTCTAGCCATTTCTATTCCTAAAGCTGGTGTAATAGACATCCAAATTACGCTGTCTTTTTTTATTCTTAAATGTGCTTTAAAGGATGTTTTTTTATTGGAACTGTCAATAACGGCAATTGCTGCTTTTGCAGAAATGGTATTAAACTTAAATTCGTTTTCTTTTAATTTCTTTACAAGAAACTTAGAAGAACGATGTTTTATCTTGATTTTAACATTGTCTTTTTCTTGAGCTTTACAAGAAAAGAGAACAATGCCTATTAAGAAAATAGGTAGCCAGTATCCTAATTTTAGTTTACTCATAAAGCTTTTTGTCAGCAATTTTTTTATCTAAAAACTCTGTACCTTGTCCATTATTAATTGCTTTAGCTTTATTCCAATATTCTAAAGCTTT
The DNA here is from genome assembly GCA_905479915.1 of uncultured Flavobacteriales bacterium. GTDB lineage: Bacteria > Bacteroidota > Bacteroidia > Flavobacteriales_E > Vicingaceae. The sequence continues at coordinate 11,716 of CAJQOH010000043.1, read as the reverse complement.
TATGATGTTGTTTAGTTTAGCATGAGTATCACCAAGATGTTCTAGTATAACAGCATTTGATGATGCTCCATTTTCTAAGGCTTTTTCTAACCATTCTTTTGCTTGGATAAATTTCCCTTGTTTATAAAGTATCCAAGCGTAAGTATCTTGATAGTTAGGCTGATCTGGTTCTAATTCATTGCATAGTGCAGATAGTTCTTCAGCACGATCTAGTTTATCTTCTCGTAGTGATAAGTAGTAGGCATAATTGTTTAAAACATAAATATTTTTTGCCTCAATTTTTAACGCTTCTTCATAAGCGTTGTCAGATTGTTCATATTGTTTTAAGCTATTGTGAGCATCACCTAAACTGGCATAAAACTGGGCCAATAAAGGAGGGTTTCCAATTACATAATCTTTACCAAGGGTTAGGTATTCAACAGCTTCTGTATAGTTTTTGTTTTGGAGGTTTGTTGCCCCATAAAAGAAATAGAATAATGGTTGATTAGGAAACAATTCTATTGCAGCTTTACTGTCTCTTAACAAGCCTTCTAAATCTTGTAATTCAGACTCTATAAAAACCAGTTGATTCCATATTGGGAGTTTAGAGTTGTCAAATTCTAATGCTTTTAAATAGTTTTCTTTAGCTCCTTCTAATTTTTTATCTTGGTATAAAAAGTCTGCATAAATGGTGTATGCTTTAGCATCTTTTGGGTGTGCTTTAATTAAAATTTTGTTTAATTCTAATGCTTCTTTTTTTAATTGACTATCTGTTGTTGAGTAATAGGATAGTAAAATTTTCATTTTAGTATCAATATCTAAATCGGTACTAGCAAAAGCTTTTTTTAGTGAATTAGAAGCTTTCTCATTTTCATTTTTGATTTTATAGTAATCATATAACGATAAGTTAGCATAAGGATTTTGTGGGTCCTTTTTTAAAATCTCTTGGTAAACAGTAAATGCTTTTTCGGTTAAGTCGTTTGCTAAGTATAAATCTGCTAGAAGTACCTGGTATTTTAATTCATTTGGGAATTCATTAATCAGCATTTGAATTTCATAGGCAGCCTTATCAACATCTCCAAGTTTAATGTAAATCTTTTCTTTTTGAACAGAAATTTCTTCTGTAATTCCCATTTGTTTTTCTATCTGATTAAATGTTTCTATAGATTCTTTGTATTTACCTGAATAGAGTTGAATACCAGCTAAATCAAAATATAGATCAACATTTCCTGGATTAGATTTTATTAAAGTTTCATATTGTTTTATGGCAGCATCAGACTTTCCTTTTCGCTGAAGTGTATGAGCATATAAAACACGGTACCAATAATTTTTAGGATCTAATTCAACCGCTTTTTCTGCATATTGAAGTGCTAAATCATTTTCTTTAGAATTTTCAAGAATATGGGCTAGTTCATAGAAAGCCGTTGCTTCTTTTGGTGCAATTTCGGTGCATTGTTTAAAGAGGTTTGCAGCCAATTGATAGTTCCCTAAAATCCTTTCTTTATTTGCATTATGGAATAAAAATTTAAACTTGATTTGTTCTTTTTCCGATAAATCAGCGAAATCTTTATTTGCAGGTTTTTGGGGTTTAGATGCACGCTCAACTTTCTCAGAAGGAGAACATGCTACCATAAAAGCAATAACTAGGGGATATATGTAATGTTTTGTCTTTATCAATTTTAATTTATTTCGTTGTAATCTCCAACGCTTAATTCTTGTGAATTGTTACTTATTTTCACAAAATTTCCAATCATAGAGTTGTTTAATGTTGAGCTATTAATTGTTGTATTTGTTTGAATAATCGTATTAGAAATAGTTGAATCTACAATTACTGTATTCTCTCCAATTGAAACATGTGGTCCAACTGTAGTGTTTTTTAATACTACGTTTTTACCAATAAAACAAGGTTCAATAATCGTTGAATTTTCTTTTTGTAAAGAAGCATCAACTATATTTTCATCTTTAATGTGTTCTAAAACACGTTGGTTGGTGTAAACAGTTGCTTTGTAATTTCCACAATCTAACCATTCTTTAACTTCTCCAGGAGCAAACTTTGTGCCTTTTTGCTTCATGTTTTCCAAAGCATCGGTTAATTGGAACTCCCCTTTGTCTGTAATATTGTTGTCAATTAAGTATTGTAACTCACTTTTAAGGTATTCACCATCTTTGAAATAATAAATTCCAATGATTGCAAGATCAGAAACAAATTCTGTTGGCTTTTCTACAAAGTCAGTAATAATGTTCTCATCATTTAATTTAACTACACCAAAAGCACTAGGGTCATCTATTTGACTTACCCAAATAATTCCTTCAGCATTAGCATCTAACGTAAAGTCCGCTCTAAAAAGGGTATCTGCAAATGCAACAACAACATTTCCTTCTAAACTATCTTTTGCACATAGTATAGCGTGTGCTGTACCTAAAGCTTCTTCTTGATGATAAATACTTCCTTTTGCACCTAAGCTTTCGGCAACATTAACTAAATCTTTCTCTACTTGATCTCCAAAATCACCAATAATAAAAGCGATTTCGTCTACCTTTTCTCCACATACTTTTGTGATATCTTCAACCAAGCGTTGAACAATTGGCTTTCCTGCAACAGGAACTAAAGGTTTAGGAATTGTTAATGTATGAGGCCTTAATCTTGAACCTCTTCCTGCCATTGGTACTATTATCTTCATTTCTTTATCGTTAAATTTTATTTTTTTCCAGTGCTTCCAAATCCTCCTGCGCCTCTGTCAGTATCGGATAATTCTTCTACTAAATTCCATTTTGCTTGCTCATGTTTTGCAATTACCATTTGAGCAATTCTTTCTCCATTTTCTATTGTAAAATCTTCATTAGAAAGGTTTACTAAAATAACACCTATTTCACCTCTGTAATCAGCATCAATAGTTCCGGGAGTATTTAAAACTGTTAAACCATGCTTATATGCTAAACCACTTCTTGGTCTTACTTGAGCTTCATAACCAACAGGTAGTTCAATAAATAAACCGGTTTTTATTAAGGTTCTTTCTAAGGGCTTTAGCGTTACAGGTTCTGTAATGTTTGCTCTTAAATCAACTCCTGCAGCAGCCTCTGTACCATAATGAGGTAAAGGATGACTAGATTTATTTACTATTTTAATTTCCATTAATTTGAGTTAAAGTTAAAAGGTTATAAAGTTACTTTTTATTTAGCAGTTATAATTCATGATTTAATATTTCTTAAAGGTCTTTCAACAAGGAGAATAACACCTAAAAACACAACAACAATTGCTCCGTGAGTAAAGTACTTAATCATGCCTGCAGAGAGGGATAAATAGGCAGTAAAATAATACAAACCAAAAGCTAATCCAAGGTATAAAAGTATTTTTATGAGATCGTATTTTATGGGGTAATGCTTTCTACTTAATATAAATGATAAGACCATCATAGAGGCATAGCAAATTAGGGTAGCCCAAGCTGATCCAATATATCCATAAATTGGAATCCAAATGTAATTTAGTAATACCGTTAGGGCAGCTCCGAATACTCCAATATATGCACCATACATAGTTTTACCACTTAATTTATACCAGATAGATTGATTGTAATAAATTCCTAACGCGATATTGGCAAAGAGTAGTATCGGTACTACTTGAAGTCCAATCCAATATTCCTCATTCGGAATAAAGTACTTTATCACATCCATAAATAACATTACTCCTAAGAAAATAGTAGCACATACAATTACAAAGTAGGTCATTACCTTAGAATAGGTTTCTTTAGCATCTTTTTCTTTTTCTTGAGCAAAAAAGAAAGGTTCAGCAGCGTACCTAAATGCTTGAATGAATAAAGTAATTATGATAGAGATTTTATAACAAGCACCATAAATTCCTATTTCAAACATGGTCTCTTTTAACGTTTTTGTTTCTATTAAAATACGTTTGAGCATAATTCTGTCAATCGTTTCATTAACAATTCCTGCTAATCCAAAGATTAGTAGAGGGAGTGCATAAATAAACATTTGTTTAAGTAAGGAGAGCTCAAAGCCATATCTTGCTTTAATTATTTCTGGCAACAATAAGATGAATTTAACACAAACGGCTATTAGGTTTGATATAAAAACATATCCGACCCCAATATCAGGATTGTAAAAAGTATCAATCAACCAGTTCGTCTCTCCTGCCTGATATTTTGGAAAACAGTAGGCTAAGAAAAATAAATTGAGCCCCACAAAAACAATAATATTGGTAAAGTTTACAGCAACAAATTTTACAGCTTTATTATCCGCTCGTAATTTTGCTAATGGAATAGAAGAAATAGCATCTAACCCTACGATGATTGCAAACCAAGTAACAAATTCAGGGTTGTTAGGGTACTGCAACCAGTTTGCAATAGGCTGCTCAAATAAAAAGCTAATCAAGATAAAGAAGAATGAGGTAGCAATCAAAGAATAAATTACAGTGGTATAAACTGTTTTTGATTCATGCTCTTTAAGCGTTGAAAAACGGAAAAAAGCCGTTTCCATTCCATAGGTTAAAAAAACTACCAAAAATGCAACATACGCATACATTTCTGTAACTATTCCATACTGATCTGGGGTAAATTTACTGGTGTAAAGAGGTACTAAAAACCAAGTAAGCAAACGACCAACAATACTTGTTAATCCATAAATTGCAGTTTGACTTGCTAGTTTTTTTAATGGGTTACTCATTCTTATTTCCCTGGAAAATCTGCTTTTCTTTTTTCAATAAATGCAGTTGTTCCTTCTTTAAAATCTTCGGTTCCAAAGCATTTACCAAATTCTTCAATTTCTGCTTCAAAACCATTAATACCATCCTCATAACCAGCATTAATTGCTCTTATTGCACTGGCAATTGCTACAGGCGAATTTTTAACAATCTTTAACGCTATTTTCTTACAAGCAGCTAACAACTCTTCTTGAGTAGTTACTTGATTTACTAATCCATAACTTAAAGCTTCATCGGCACCTAACATCTTAGCTGTCATTATCATTTCCATGGCTCTACCTTTACCAACAAGTTGTGCTAAACGTTGAGTTCCTCCATAACCAGGAATTACTCCTAAGGTAACTTCTGGTAAACCTAATTTAGCATTATCTGATGCCAGTCTAAAATGACAGCTCATAGCTAGTTCTAATCCACCTCCTAAAGCAAATCCATTTACAGCACCTATAACTGGAGTAGTTAAGTTGGCAACTAAATCAAATAAAGATTGGTGTCCTTTGAGGGCTAGGTCTTTTCCTTGAGCAACATCAAATTGATAAAACTCTTTAATATCAGCTCCTGCAACAAATGCTTTTGTTCCTGAACCGATAACGATAATTGCTTTGATCGTATTTTCAGCTTCTAAGGTTTTAAAAGCACCGCTCAATTCTGCAATGGTTTCTGAATTTAAAGCATTTAATTGATTTGGCCTGTTTATGGTTAAAACTGCAATGTTTTCTTCAGTTTCAACAATGATGTTGTTGTATTCCATTTTTTTAAATTTTAATCTTAAGCAAAGATAAAATATTGCATATAGGAGAGTGCCCTCTTAAAAAATAGTTCTTAAAAAATGGTGTTGAAAACTAAGGTTTAAATATCGGCTCTTAGTGTGAAAATGAAATTTCTGCCAGCACCACTAACTCCTGAAGCAAATGGTCTGTAATGAACATCTAACATGTTTTCTAAAGCAGCTTGTATAGAAAATGATTTACTCAGCTGCATTTGTGCTCTAATATTAAATGTATACCAAGCTGGAGTTCCATCAATCGTTGCTTTATGTTCATTGTCTTCTCCAGTAGGAGAATAATCAGCTATTGGTTTTTCAAATTGATATTTTGCATAAACACTCATTGTTAAAGGAGCTGAATGAACAATAAGATCTGTTCTACCATAAACTGGAGGGATGTGCCCTAAAGGAAGATCGTCAGTAACATTTCTTCCAATGGTATAATTTAATGAGCTTTTTACACTAAACTCTTTGCTTAATTCGGCTTTAAGATTGAGTGATGTTCCATATACTACGCCTTGTTTTGCGTTTGTATTTGTTTGAATTTGTAATAATTCTCCATCAAACTCTAATGAATCAGTTCCGTCAATAGAATAAAAATCCCTAACTATTGCATCTTGAAGGATGGTATAAAACCCTACTGCATTTATTACAACTTTTTCTTTAAAAAGAGAACGAGTAATACCTATTTCTCCATTATAAGCCTTTTCTGGTGTTACTTGATCATTAGGAATTAAAACAAAATCATTTTTTGCAAAAACTTTCCCAACATCATCTATATTGGGACTTCTAAATGCTGTGGAAATTGCCAATTGTATATTCCATTTTTTATTTGGATGAAAAACTAAACCGGCATTCCCGGTTAGGGCTCCATTGCTATTTTTTATTTCATCAAAAGGAAGCTTGATAAAAGTAGTATCGGTAAAAGATGCGGTTAGCATAGCATAACTATACCTTGCTCCTAAACTATAGGTGGCTTTTTTTGTAAAGTTATTTTTAAAAGTAAGGTAAGCTGCAGCACTAGTTAAAGTACTTCCGTTATCAGGGTAACGAGTAGAAGCTGAGGTTTGTTCTGAAGTGTTGATATTTTCAGAGAAAGCAGTAGAAATAACATTGTTGTGAATTGCTTCTATACCATAATACCATTGAGACTTGTTTTCATTATCTTTAATAAAATCAATGTTGATTCCATAAACATTAACATTTTCTTCGCGAGTTGTTCTGATGTCGTTTCCAAATCTTCGTGAAATCCTGTCTTCATCAATTTTTTGATAATGGGTGAGTACTTCAACTTTGTCAAACCATTTGCTGTCTGATTTTATTTTAGCAGAAAGTGAACCTAAAAATCTATTTTGAGGTCCGTAATACCATTCTGCCCATTTTAAATCACCATCGTTTTTATAATCTGTTAATTGATCGTATCTAGGAATATCAGATGAGGTAGAATACTGCGTGTTTAAAGTCAATAAAAAGTTTTCAGAAACTTTATAGCTTATTTTTTCTAGTAAATCTGTTTGGCTATAACCCGTTCCGATTTGTTTGGTAAAATCATTTTTTCTAACCATCACATCATTACCATTAATCCTATCAGCATAGTTTTTTTCAATCCCAAAATCAGGGTATTTAGAATTAATACCTCCACCCATTTTTAAATCTTCGAATTGACTAAAGGTAACGCTAGTAACAGCTGCTAGTTTTTCTCCACCTAGATTAAAATCAAAATGCACTGTTTTTTCTTGATTTGCCGTGGCATATCTTGCATAAGCATTTGCGCTATTGTTATTAATGGTGTCTTTTTTAGCTCTAAATTTTGGAGCTTTTGTTTCATAATGTACAACTCCTCCAATTGCATCGCTTCCATAAACAACAGAATTTGACCCATAAATAACGCTTGTTTTTTCAATAATAGAATTGTCTAGTGTTATGGCATTTTGTAAATGTCCACTTCTATAAATGGCATTATTCATCCTTACACCATCAACTACTAATAAAACGCGATTTGCTTCAAAACCTCTAATAATTGGACTTCCTCCACCCATCTGACTTTTTTGAATGTAAACACCTCCACTTAATTCTAGCATTTCTGCAGCTGTTTGTGGATTGTTAAATTGAACCGTTTTCGCATCAATTTGATCGATCTTTGACACTACTTCTAAAGCTTTACTTTTTTCTTGTTCAGCAACTATTTCAATGGAAGGAATAGTGATGATTTGTTCTTCCAAATATATTACATTTCCAACATTTAACTTTGGAATCATAAACGTAGCATAGCTTTGATGAGTAAAAATTAAGGTGTCACGTTTAGAAAAACTAGAAAGGTTAATTAGTCCTGAGGAGTCCGAAACGGAAGTAATAGATTTGTCTTTGTTGTAAACAAACACTTCACTAACACCTTGTTTAGTTTCTGAATTCTGAACCTTTATGTTTTGCGAAAAAGCAAAAAAGGACGAAAAAAGCAGTGCTAAAAAAAGAGTTCTTTTTAGTATATGGTGAATGGTGATGTTGGTAAAAATGAGCATTAATTTAAGACCTCTTCTAAGATATCTAATGTTTTTAAGTTGTCGAAATTACTCAAATGCAAACTATAATAATTTAAAAGCGTGCTTAAAAGTATTTTTCGTTGTTTACCGTTAATTATTATGGTTTCCATTGCCTCAAAATTTGTACCAAAAACTTGATACAATTGTGTTGAAATTGGAGATGCAACAAATGCTTGGTGATACGGTAATAAATTTAGAAAACACCCTTCTTGTAAGTCAAAATAGAAAGAGTTGATTTCTGGTTCTGCAGAAATTTGGGGTTTAAAGCCTAAGTACTTACTTAATGTTGCTAAAAATATGAGATGAAAATTGGCGTAATTGTTTTCGGATAAATCCAATACCTGAATGGCTTGGTGTAAAAATTCAAAAAGTTGAGGGTTATCTTCTTCTTCTTTGATTGATTTGTAAAGTATTTCGGCAATGAAAAAAGCTAGAGATGATTTACTGATATCAAAAGGAATGGTTTGAAAAGGAGTTTCTAAATCAATTGTTTTTACACGTTGTAATCCTTTGTTTTCTTTATGATTGGCAGTTATTTCTACTAAAGAGAGCGGTTGTAAATAAGCAGCTTTGTTTTTGGATTTTTTATTTCTTACTCCATTTAAAATGTAAGATTGTAGCCCATATTTTTCGGTATAAACTTTGGCAATTACACTTTTTTCAGAATACTTAAAATGATGAATAACTATTCCTTTGGTTGAGCTGGACATTAGTGAATAAAGAGAATTTTTGCAACAGCTTTTAGCTCCCCTCCTGGACTTCCGTTAAATATCATATAGACTCCTGTATGCACTTTGTTTCCGTTAAAATCTTTACCATCCCAAACGGCTTGACCGCCTAAAGAGGTTGTTTGATAAACGATATTTCCACTAATGTCTGTTATTCTAACATCAGTATCTTTTACTAAACCTCTAATTGCAATGGTTCCTGTAAAATCTGGTTTAACAGGATTTGGATAGACGAAAACATTGTTAAAATCAGCATCTGCTTCAGTAGCAGTTCCTTTATAGGATAGAAGACCTTTTTCTGTTCCAATAAAAACTTCTCCTGTTTTAGGGTCAATATCAATATCAAATATATTGTTTGAGAATAATGGACTGTTGTCTGTATTAAAGTGAAGGATTTCTTCAGTTCCATCCTCGCTCATTAAAAAGACTCCAGAATTTAGTGTTCCTATCCATTTTCTATTGGCACCATCAATGGCTATTGCATTAACAGTTTCTGTTTCAAAGAGTATTTGTGTTTGGCCATCTTGTTGAACATAAATACGTTCTGCTTCAATGTTTTCGTCAAATACGTTAGAAGGGTTGTAAAAAACAGAAATTCCTTCATCAGTTCCTACCCATATTTCGCCATCATCATCTTCAAGGATACTCTTTATTTTATTTCCGGGAACATTTGTATTTAAAACTGAAACATCATCACTTTTATCTGCAAGTGTATTGTTGTCATTAAAAACGATAATACCTTTTGTTTGAGAATTTACGATCCACTTATAATTGTTTTGATCAATAATAATATCTTGGAATTGATCTAGGGTTGTTGTGAAATTTGGGAAAGAGTAACTAAACCAATTGTTATCGGTTGTTTTTACATTTAAAATATTTTCAGAAAAGGAGCACATAACCCAAAGGTTATTATTGTCATCAAAACTTAAAGCGCTACACGATGTACTTCCTAAAAAAGTACTATCTAAGGTACTGTTTTGCCCATTGTATATGTTTGTAATTTGATCGTTATTGTATTCATATAAACCGCTACTCCATGATCCTACAAAAACATTACTTGGAGAATTAGGGTTAATTGCTACACTAACCATATCAAATGCTCTATTTCCAAAACCATCAGTGATCGTTTTATCTAATTCAACCCATCCTTCTTTATTTTTATGGTTTACTAATTTTTGAGAAAAAAATAAATTTTGCCCGCCAGAAACTATCCATAATTCATCCTTTTTAAAATCCATATCAAAAACATCTGATGAGGATGGGCCATTTGGTGTTATCAAAAGGTTGGTCCAATTTCCAGAAGATTTAATCAGTCCATGAGAATTATCGGCATACCAAATAATTTCATCAGTATCGATAGTAGCCTCTTTAGGGTCTATAAAAAAAGTACCATTTGCAGTAAAAATATTTCGAGTTTCATTTAGTGCTAAATCATAAGTCTTAATAATTCCTAAAGTAGTAATAAGCAGGTTGTTGTTTGAAACAGTTAGCGATTGAAGACTTACTCCTGTAGGAATAAACTTTTGCCAAACATTTGAGTCGTTGTAATAGATCGTATCCCCATTTAAAGCTACAGAATTTGACCCAACGAATACTCGATTAGAAAATGTAGCGATATTACTATAGTTTGTTGTTCCAAGATCTGTTAATAAGGACCAGTTGTTATAATCAACTAAGTTGGGGTTGGTTTTATTTGCAAAGAAAACACCTTGTTCGGTTGCTGCATAAATTTTTGTACTATCCATTGTTACAGCATTGGTTACAACAAAGTTTCCTAAAGGACCAAATAAATAAGTATCTACAATTTCTAATCTATCAGTATCTACTACTACAATACCAAAACCAGTAGAGAGATAGGCTAACTTTCCAACAAGATATATATGGTTAATTTTTTTATCGGCAACAATACTACTGTTCTTGATGAAAGAAAGATTGACGATGTTTTTATTTTCATCAATAATATCAATGTTCCCATTTGCATAGGCTATTATAACTCTGTTATTGTGGACATTGAATTTAACTTTACTAGGGTTAACATCAGATAATCCATTTACAAGGTTTAAGCGTTCAACGGTAAAGTCAGATTTATTGTAAGTAAATACTGTAGAGTTGGTTGCACAATAGACCATGCCATTTCCCTCAGTTACAGAAATGGCATCTGAATAGGGTAGATGATCTCGCCAACTTCCAACAGGAATTTCTTGACCAAGACAACTTCCAATTCCGGTAAAGATGAATAGTGATATTAAGATATTATTTAGCATAACTGTGTGCTCGTGTTAACTGAAAATGTTCAGTTATATTGTACAAAAATAAGTTATATTTGTTAAAATTAATGGCTCCGTAGTTCAACTGGATAGAATGGCAGATTTCGGCTCTGCTGGTTGGGGGTTCGAATCCCTCCGGGGTCACGAATAAAATCACAAAAAGGTGAAACCAGCGAGTTTTCAAAAACGAAAACTCGTTTTTGTTTTTTGAAAGCGAGCACATGTTTCTTTTGTGATTTTTCAAAACGGAGTTTTATGGGATCTTATTATCCCTCCGGAGTCACTTTCTTAAACCTCGACCGATTTTTTTTTAATAGGTATAGGTTTCTTTAAAAAACAAAAAGGCCAAGGTTTTCACCCTGGCCTTTAAGCGCTACATACATCTATTATTAACTAAACACTATCACATTGAACAGATTTGCATGTAACTTAACTTGAACTAAAAAAATTATACCCTCTATTTTTACTTTTTCTAAAACCTAGATCTTGATCTAGACCTTCTTTTATAAGTAGAAGAAGAAGGGTTTTGAAATTTAATAAAGATCTCTGGTCCGCCACTTCCTCCTGTTGCTGCAGATAATGAAGAAACATTCATATCATAAGCAAACCCTAATGAAAGGCCAGACACTTCAAATTCAACCGATGGTGAGAAAGCATCTCCAAACCTGTAATAACCTCCAAAAGCAATCGCCATTTCTTTAAGACCTCCTGTATATTTTGATCCT
>CAJQOH010000042.1 GCA_905479915.1 uncultured Flavobacteriales bacterium | reverse complement strand
TGAAAATTTAGAAAATGTAAAAATCTGGCTACATGATTTTGTTAGAGACAACCTGACTAAAAAAGTTGTTGGAAGTATTACACATAATAACTTTTTTTTAAACAACTTTTATAGCGTTTTTTGAAATTAACATGGTATAACTCAATATCACTCCCAACTTAATGTTTCCTTCTCTAATTCAAAAACAGCGGGAAGCTTTGCAGAATACATTGGCACACAAACACCATCAAAATCTTTTTTTAAGGCTTCTTCTAAATCACAAAGCGATTTAAGTAGTGCTTTTTCACAGCCGAATCCTAAAATGGTATCTTGGCTAATGTTATGAATTGAACACTCAGCATTTAAATCAAAACGAACGATTATCGTTCCTTCAACCCCATTTAATTCAGCATCCTTTGGATAATCCATAATCAGACTATAATGTTTATCTGACTTTTGAGATACTGCTGAAAAAACTAGGCAAATAAAAATAAATAATATGCTGAATTTAAGCTTCATACCTATTTAAACGAATCACTAAAGTTATTTGTTGTACAACAAAAAAGCCCATTTACTTAATAGTAAATGGGCTTTTTTAAAAGTTAATTTTCTTATTGGAAAACGTCATCCCCTAATTTAGTATTGTGTTCTACAGATTTAATAATCATATCAAACACCTGAGGGCCTGCAGCTTGATTAATTTTATGGGCATAATTGATACCATCAACCACTTTATAATCATAAAACATTGTTGTTGTTGTAACAACACCACCTGCTTCACCTAAATCATTTACAGCCATCGCTTTTACTTGCATGTTTGATGCAACATCATACCACTCTGTTTGTTTATCACCACTTTTAGAAGTAACCTCTATTTTATAAGCATCTTTCCCTTCTATTGGTTCAACACCTAACAATGCATAAGTATTACCTGCAGCAGCATAATCAACATCAGCAAACATTTTAGAGCTTTCTTTTAATGCTTCCAACTCATCTCCTTCTATATCACTATTTCCTTGCATTCCTGAAACTTTTCCTTTAACTCCATCAAAAGTTTGCTTTTGAATAACCATTGCTCCCATAGTAATTGACATTGCAAATTTATTAGGTGCTTTTGTGTACTGAGTAAAAGTAAGTGTTTGACCCTGCATAGATGCTTCACGCTTAATGGTTACATCTTTAATCTTTTTCAACTTCTTATCCAATGCTTTCCCTGGAGCCATTCCGTATTTAGCTACAATGTATTTATCTAAAATACTTTCTGCTGTAACTCCTGCTGGAGCAGCTTTTAGAGGCTCTACCCAATCATTACCATAAGTATCATAAAAATCAACCTTCTTACTCGCTGCAAACGGAGCTAGCTTTTCAGCAACCTCACTCTTGTTTCCTACAACTAAAATAGTCATGTTTTCAGGCTTGATATATTTCTTTGCCATTGCTTGAATATCATCAACAGTAACTGCAGCTAAATTTTTCAAGTAATTCGCATAGTAATCGTCAGGTAAATTATAACGCTCTTTATTAATTGCAAATCGAGCAATTGTTTGAGGATCTTGTAACGTATAAGCAAATGTACCCGTCATGTAATTTTTTACACTCTGTAAATCTTCTTCTGATACTTTCTCATCTCTCATTCTGTTTAACTCAACCATAAATTGAATTACAGAACTATCAGTAACCTCATTTCTTACTTTAGCATTTGTTCCAAATATTCCAACCAATTTATCTGGTCTTATAGAAGAATAAGCTCCATAAGTATATCCATGAGTCTCTCTTAAGTTCATAAACAACCTACCTGTCATACCTCCACCTAAAATAGTGTTCATCACCTTAGCTTTAATCGCATCAGGATTGTTTTGTTTTAAATTAATAGGATGACCAATATTAATAACAGATTGAACAGCTCCTTCTTTATGCACAAAAGCAACTCTATTTTTTTCTGGCGCCAAAGGTGTCTTATACTTGTTCATCGGAACAGTTCCTTTTTCCCATTTCCCAAAATACTTTTCTGTTAAAGCTTTTACTTCTTCAACAGTAACATCACCAACAACAGCTAAATAAGCTACATTTGGCTTGAAATACGTTTTGTAGTATTCAGTACATTTTTCTAAAGTAACATTCTCTACAGTAGCCTCTGTTGGAATTTCTCCGTAAGGATGATTCTTTCCATAAGCTAAAACAGCTCTTGCATTTGCAGCAATTGCATCAGGATCATCTTTAGAAGAAGCTATTCCTGAAATCGTTTGCTTCTTTAATTTATCTAATTCTTCTTGTTTAAAATCAGCATTCATAACAACATCAGCCATCATGTCTAATAATTTTTCTTGATGCTTTTTTAAAGCCCCACCATAAACACCGCTTCTAGAAGTACTTAACCTTGCACCAATAAAATCAATTTCTTCATCAAATTGTTGCTTGGTTCTATTCTTAGTTCCTCTTTCCATTAACTGACCAGTTAAATCTAAATAACCTGCCATATCACCCTCTAAAACAGGATCAACATTTAATGATAAAGAATAAGCTACTTTTGGTAATTTGTGGTTTTCAACAACAAATACTTTTAATCCATTTTCTAAAGTAAACTTTTCAATTTTACCTAATTTAATTTCTGGAGCAACTCCTGCTGCTGGCCTTATGCTTCTATCTAATTTTTGAGCAAATGCAACTGATGTTGCTGCTAAAACGATTACCAGTGATAATATCTTTTTATTCATTTTTTCCTTTTTTAAGTTTCAAAAGTCTTAAAGACTAACTACTTTATTTTTTCTCTTCTTGTTTGATTTCTGGTTGAGCTGGCTTTTCAGCTTTTTTAGGTACATAATGTAAAACAACTCTGTTATCCTTTCTAAAATATTCTTTTGCTACTCGTTGAATATCTTCTCTTGTAACCTTCATATACCTATCAATTTCATTATTGATAAGATTAGCATCACCGTAATAAACAGCGTAATTTGCTAAACTTTCAGCTATACCTTCAATTTTAGAATTTTTAGAAATCATATCATTCTCAATCTGATTTTTCAACTTCTGAAACTCTTTTTCAGTAATCAACTCATTTTGAACTTTCTCTACTTCTACATCAATTGACTTTTCTAGTTCCTCTAAAGAAACCCCCATGTTTGTAATACCAAACATTAAAGCCATACCTGGATCTTCTGATGGAAAAGGAAATGCTCCTACAAAAACTGCTTTTTCTTGTTCATCTACAATGCTCTTTTGCATTCTAGAACTTTTCCCTTGAGATAAAATTTGTGCCAACATCTCTACAGCATAAGCATCTGGAGTTCCTTGTGCTGGTGTATGATACCCCATCATAACAGCTGGTAATTGAATGTTATCTTCAACAACATCTCTTACTTCCTTATTCTTAATTGGCTCCTTAACTGTAGGTCTATGCATTTTTTTGGTTCCTCTTGGAATTCCAGAAAAATATTTATCAATCCATTTTTTTAATTGTTTTTTATCAAAATCTCCAGCAATAGAAAGTGTTGCATTATTTGGAACATAGTACGTTTTATAAAACTCTCTAAACTCTTCTATTTTAGCCTCATTTAAATGCTCTAAAGAACCAATTGGTACCCAGTTGTATGGGTGAACCTCAAATGCTCTACTAAACATATTTGGTAAAAAAGAACCGTAAGGAGTATTTTCATAACGCTGTCTGTACTCTTCTTTTACAACCTCTCTTTGTGTTTCTACACCTTTCTCATCAATCTTAGCATGCAATAATCTTTCAGACTCTAACCATAATCCTAATTCCAATTGATTGGATGGTAAAATCTCAAAGTAAAATGTTCTATCAAAAGATGTGTTGGCATTTAATATACCTCCATTACTTTGAACAATTTTCATGTACTCTCCTCTTTCAATATTATCAGAACCTTCAAATAATAAATGTTCAAAGAAGTGAGCAAAACCAGTTCTTTTTGGATCTTCATTTTTAGAACCTACGTGATACAATACTGTTACTGCAACAATAGGTGTTGAATGATCTTCATGTAAAATAACATTCATCCCATTCTTAAGTTTGTATTCTTCAAACTCAATTTTTGACTGTGCATTTGCGCTTATTAGTCCTACACACAAAACAGCCGACATTAAAATTCTTTTCATACTAAATTGTTTAATTTAATTTCTGCGAATATAATTATAATTAAAAAGGTTTAAATACATCTAATACATAAGTGGTAAAATAATAATACAAGTGGCTATTATAAGTTAAAAGAGTAAAGATCAAAGCCAGAAAGTCGATTATTAAAGCTATTAGCACTCAATAATTCTCTTGATACTTTACAACTTTAAACTTAGAGCCCATCAACAATAACACGTTAGAAGAGTAAAAATCAAAGTTAGAAAGTCGATCATTAAAGCTATTAACATTCAATAATTCTCTTGATACTTTACAACTTTAAACTTAGAGCTCATCAACAATAACACGTTAAAAGAGTAAAGGTTAAAGTTAGAAAGTCGATTATTAAAGCTATTAGCACTCAATAATTCTCTTGATACTTTACAACTTTAAACTTAGAGCTCATCAACAATATATTGCAACATTTTTAGTTACTTTTGAATCCCCATAAAACGGACTGCTTTAGTGGCTTTAAAAAGAATTATTCATATCATCATCTTCATCCTAATTTCAGGAGGTGTTTATGCACAACAAACAGCAACAGTTTCAGGAACACTCAAAAACAAAAAAGGAGAAGCATTAGAAAATGCTAACATTGTAATTGTTGGAGAATCTGAAGTACGAAAATCTGATAAAAACGGAAAATTTTCTATAAAAATACCCGCAAATCAAGATGTTAAAATAGGCATAAGCTATATTGGTTTCCTCAACAAAATAAAAACGTTTAACCTCTCCCCTAACGAAACTGCTAATTTTTCTCCAGTAATGAAACAAACATCAGCAAACATTCCTGAATACAATCATATTGAAGAAGGCAATCGTGGAGACCCAATGGTTAAGATTAAACCTAAACTAGCTACTAGCTTTACTAGTGCTTCAGGGAGTTTTGAAGCAATTTTGAAAACCTTACCGGGGGTTTCTTCTAACAATGAATTGAGTTCTCAATATTCTGTTAGAGGTGGTAACTTTGATGAAAACCTCGTATATGTTAATGATATTGAAATTTATCGCCCTTTCCTAACTCGATCTGGAAGACAAGAAGGTTTAAGTTTTATTAATTCCAATATGGTTTCTAACATTAAATTTTCTGCTGGAGGATTTGGAGCTAAATATGGAGATAAAATGTCTTCTGTATTAGATGTTACGTATAAAGAACCTGAAGATTTTGCAGGATCATTCACTGCTAGTTTACAAGGTGGAGCAGTTCATGTAGAAGGTGCAAGTAAAAACCATAGGCTTACTTATTTAACTGGTATTCGTTATAAAACCAATCAATACGTGTTGCAAAGTTTAGATACTGATGGTGAATACAGACCTTCCTTTCTAGATGTTCAAACATTTATTACTTATGACATTAATGAAAAATGGGAAATCGGATTCTTGGGGAATATTGCGAAAAACAAATACCAATTTATTCCCGAAACTAGACAAACAGAATTTGGTTCTATAAATGAATCGTTGCAATTAACTGTATTTTTTGATGGGCAAGAAATAGATCAGTTTCAAACATATTTTGGTGCCATTAGCAATACGTTTACACCAAAAGAAGGCGTAGAATTAAAATTTATAACTTCCGCTTTTAGTAGTTTAGAAGATGAGAAATTTGATATTGAGGGCGCCTATCGTATTGATGAATTAGAAAGAGATTTATCCAGTGATAATTTTGGAGACGTTAAATTCAACAAAGGTGTTGGTTCATTTATGGATCACTCTAGAAACAGGTTGGATGCCAATGTTTTGAATGCTGAGCATAAAGGAAAAAAGATTTCTGGAAATCATACTACTTTCTGGGGAGTAAAATACCAACACGAATTTATTAAAGACAGAATTAGTGAATGGGGTTTTGTAGATTCTACAGGCTATTTTATTCCTAAGCCAGCTGACTCTATCGGATATACGAATCCTTCTGCACAACCTAATCAATTATTAGAATTAAACGAAGTACTAAAATCTGAAGTAACTTTAAATAGCAATAGATACAGTAGTTACTTACAGCGTTCATGGATATGGGAAAAAGATACCGTAAATTATACATTAACTGCTGGAGCAAGAGCTGCTTTTTGGGATTTAAATGATGAATTAATTGTTAGTCCTCGTGCATCATTCTCTATTGAACCAAATTGGAAAAGAGATTATCTATTTAGAATTGCTGCGGGAGTCTACTACCAGCCTGCATTCTATAGAGAAATGCGAGATTTTGATGGAGCCATCAACCGTAACATCAAATCACAACGTTCTTACCAAGGTGTTCTAGCATCCGATTACAATTTTAAAGCTTGGGGAAGGCCTTTCAAGTTTACTACTGAACTGTACTACAAACACATGGAAAACGTAATTCCTTACGAAGTAGAAAACGTAAGAATACGCTATTTTGCAACCAACAATGCAAAAGCTTACGCCACTGGTGTTGATTTTAAAATTAATGGTGAATTTGTAAAAGGAGTTGAGTCTTGGTTTAGCATGTCTATCATGAAAACCCAAGAAGATTTATTGGATGATTTTTATATCGAAGATTTCAACAGTGATGGAGAAAAAATAATATCTGGTTTTACTGCTAACAATACGGTAGTAAGTAGTGATACCATTTATCCTGGATGGATTCCAAGACCCACAGATCAACGTGTAAATTTTGCACTCTATTTCCAAGATTACATTCCAAAACTACCTAGCTTAAAAATGCACATTGCTCTATACTACGCTACAGGACTTCCTTTTGGCCCCTCAGACAATCATGAACGGTATAAAGCAACCTTAAGAATTCCGCCTTACCGTAGAGTAGACATGGGATTCTCCTACTTATTAAAAGATGCTAAAAAAGAGCACAAGAGCAGACTAATTAAAGGATTTAAAAACATTTGGGTAAGTGCAGAGGTATTTAACCTGCTACAAATAAACAATGTTATTTCTTACTTGTGGATTAAAGACATTACCAATAGAACTTACGCTGTTCCTAACTACCTTACTTCTAGACAAATTAATGTAAAGTTCCATTTTGAATTTTAATTGGGTACAAGACGATAACAACTACCTTATTTACATCGGAGATGCAATGTGCTCTTGGTGCCATGGTTTTTCTCCAGAACTCGATCAAGTTATTTTAGCCAACCCTAGTTTTGAATTAAAACTAATAATGGGCGGTTTAAGACCATACAACACAGAAAAAGCGATTGAGATGGCTGATTTTCTAAAATCACACTGGCAAGAAGTCAACCAAAGAACCAACCAACCTTTTTCATATGAAATCCTAAAAAACAAAGATTTTATTTACGATACTGAACCAGCTTCCAGAGCAATTGTTGTAGCCAGAACAATGGACCCTACCGTAGAATATGAGTTCTTTAAAGCTGTACAAATGGCTTTTTATAGAGACAATAAAAACACAAACAATTTAGAGACCTACTTGCCTATTGCTGCAAAATTCGATTTAGAACTCAATGCTTTTGAACGTTTTTTCAATGCTGAAGAAATAAAAACAAGAACAAAAGAAGACTTTCATTTAACGCAACAATTTGGTATTAAAGGCTTCCCTTCACTAATCCTTAAACACAATGGTAATTTCACTCAATTGTCTAATGGATTTGCTCAAGCCTCAAACATCAACACTATAATTCAAACAATACTTTCTGGAGAAACCAACTGATTTCGGTTCCCCTTAAATGAGGGTAAAGAAAAATATGGATTACAACGATAAAAAATTCAAACCTGTATCAAATTCAGACAATGGAGAGGTCTCTAATGATATGATCTTTCATTACAAACAAACAGGTAACATATTAACGTGTTCGTATCAGGGATCTAATATTATTAAAGGTCACCTCATTGGATTAGTGGATGATAACGGCTATATTAACATGAGCTACCACCAAATTAACAACAACGGAGTATTGATGACTGGTACCTGCATCTCGAAACCAGAAAAAATGGAAAACGGGAAAATACGTCTACATGAAGAATGGCAATGGACTTCAGGAGATCAATCTACAGGGAATTCAATTTTGGAAGAACTGTAAACTCTTTTCTTTAAAGTTCACCATTAAGAATTACTAAAAACCTACTGAACAACCAACCTTCTATATTGTGTGTTATTCACCCTAACCAAGTAAACACCCTTATCCAATTCATTGCAATTAATTAGCATAGAGTTTCCTTTAGGAATTGTTGGTTGTTTTACCAACCTACCAGTTACCGTATAAAATGTTACCTCTTCAATAACACTTTTTGAAGTTATGGTGACTAAACCATTCGTAGGATTTGGATATAGATTAAAGTACGCTTCTTCGTTATTTTGAACATTCACTCCTACTTGTATTAAATTCAAAATAGAATCCGCAACACAAGCGTTTGGTATTCCATACCCCAATAAACTATCAGGAGAATTGAACTGATGGGCACTCTGCTGCACTGAACGAATTATATCTAACATACTATGCAATGGATGCGCCTGCATTAAACATGCTACCATCCCACAAGTTAAAGGTGAAGAAAAAGAAGTTCCGTTACAACGATCTATTCTTCCATCAGTAAACACACACATGGCATCCTCACCAATCGCAGAAACATCAGGTTTTATCCTCCCATCAAATGCAGGCCCCACAGATGAAAAACTAGCTACATTGTTGCTCGTATCTGTGGCTCCAACACACAATATACTATCCGCATCACACGGAGTACCTATATGATCTGGCCCTTTATTCCCTGCTGAAGTAACAATTAACAATCCCTTACTTGCTGCTATCTGAACACCTTTGGCAGAAATTGTCGTTTGCCCATCCATATCAGCATAAGTATAATCCCCTTGAAGCGTATCAAACTTTAAATAACCTAAAGAAATATTTACCAAATCAGCACCAATAGAATCAGCCCGTTCTAATCCACGAACCAAATCAAACTCTTCTTCTCTAACCTCTTGACTAGCATCTTCAGTTAAATACAAACACAAATCTACATGAGGTGCAGAACCTATGTAGTTGGTTTGATTTCCTGCAATAACACTAGATACTAATGTACCATGTGTACTTTTTTCAAAGACATTAGTATCGTTGTCTATAAAATCATAGGTATCTATAATTCTGCTCTGCAGAAACAATGAATCAAATGCCGCGATAGAATCCATCTTAATAAACCCCGCATCAATAACTGCTAGTAATACATTCTCTCCTAAAAAGCCTTTATCATGAATACAATCTACCCCTATTTGAGTATTCTGCTGTAAAGTACTGTCATAATTAAGTGTTTTTAATTGTTTGATATTCTCTTCTTGAAACTTATTGTCAGTAGTCTTTTTCTCTACTACTAATTGCTCTACTTCTTTCACAAAATCCAACGCACGAATTACAGCTATTGATTCATTAGAGTTCATAATAACTGCATTTAACCATTTAGAAACTTTAACTACAGAACCATAACCATTCATTTCAGTTATATAATTTGAATTTACTGGGAAATCTAACGCATTAAAAACAACCTTATTCTTTTGATGGTTCTTAATTGCTCTAGGACTCAAAACATCTTCAATATTAATAGAAGAAACAGCTCCTTTATCTTTAAAAAACACCATATAACGGTGTTGAGCAGAAAGCCCAATTGTTACTAAAAAGAAGGTTAAAAAAGAGATGTATTTTTTCATAAATGAATTGACTGTAAGTAAAAGTAGAACCGCTAAATTAGAAATCTTAATTAGATAAAGTAAAAATAGTTCATTCTTACTTGTCTTTTAACACATTTGGCTAACTTTGTGGTTCGTAAATTTTAAATAGATGATTAAGATAACATTACCAGATGGTGCAACTCGTGATCTTCCAGCAGGAAGTTCGGCTATGGATGTTGCAAAAAGTATTAGTGAAGGCTTTGCTAGAAATGTAATTTCTGCTAAAGTAAACGGAGAAACAGTTGAAGTTACCACTCCTATTACCACTGATGCAGATGTTACCTTATTTACTTTTAATGATGATGAAGGGAAGAAAGCTTTTTGGCATTCTTCTGCTCACATTTTAGCACAAGCATTAGAGAAATTATATCCTGGAGTTAAATTAACAATCGGACCTGCAATAGAAAATGGTTTCTATTATGATGTTGATACTGGAGATCAAACAATTCATGAAGCAGATTTTAAAAAGATTGAAGATAAATTTTTAGAATTAGCTCGTGAAAAAGCTGACTTTAACCTAAGAGAAGTTTCTAAAGCCGATGCTTTAGCAAAATATAAAGAAGAAGGAAACGAATACAAAGTTGAACTTATTGAAAATTTAGAGGACGGAGAAATAACTTTCTGCGATCATTCTGATTTTACTGATTTGTGTAGAGGTGGTCATATTCCTAACACAGGGATTGTTAAAGCCATCAAAATAATGAGTGTTGCCGGTGCATACTGGAGGGCAGATCAAACAAAGAATCAATTGGTTCGTGTTTACGGAATTAGTTTCCCAAAACAAAAGTTACTTACTGAGTACTTAGAAGTTTTAGAAGAAGCAAAAAAACGTGATCATAGAAAGTTAGGAAAGGAATTAGAGCTATTCACTTTTTCGCAAAAAGTTGGTCAAGGATTGCCTTTATGGTTACCAAATGGAGCAATGTTAAGAGAACGTTTAGAACAGTTCTTAAAGAAAGCTCAACTTAAAGCTGGGTATCTTCCTGTAATTACTCCGCATATTGGAAACAAAGAACTATACGTTACTTCTGGTCACTATGAAAAATACGGTGAAGATTCATTTCAACCAATTTTAACTCCTCATGAAGGTGAAGAGTTTTTATTGAAACCGATGAATTGTCCTCACCATTGTGAGGTTTACAAAACATCTCCAAAGTCTTACAAAGATTTACCGGTGAGATTTGCAGAGTTTGGAACAGTATACCGATACGAACAAAGTGGAGAACTCCATGGATTAACGCGTGTGAGAGGATTTACGCAAGATGATGCGCACCTATTTTGTAGACCAGATCAACTAGAAGACGAGTTTAAAAAAGTAATTGACTTGGTACTATATGTATTCAAAGCTTTAGGTTTTGAAGACTTTACTGCTCAAATCTCTTTAAGAGATCCTGAGAATAAAGGAAAGTATATTGGTTCTGATGAAAACTGGGAAAAAGCAGAGCAAGCAATTATAAAAACTTCTGCAGAGAAAGGTTTAGATACCGTTATTGAAACTGGTGAAGCGGCCTTTTATGGACCTAAGCTAGATTTTATGGTTAAAGATGCCATTGGAAGAAAATGGCAATTGGGAACAATTCAAGTAGACTATAACTTACCGGAGCGTTTCGAATTAGAATATAAAGGTAGTGATAATGAGATGCACAGGCCAGTAATGATACACAGAGCACCGTTTGGTTCTATGGAAAGATTTGTTGCTGTATTAATTGAACATTGCGCAGGAAACTTCCCTTTATGGCTAACTCCTGATCAAGTAGCAATATTACCAATTAGTGAAAAATACAATGAATCGTGTAAAAACATTTTAAATTCGCTAAATAATTACGATATTCGCGGCTTCGTAGACGAACGTAATGAGAAAATCGGTCGAAAAATTAGAGATGCAGAGGTTAAAAAAGTACCTTACATGCTAGTTATTGGAGAAAAGGAAATTGAGTCGGGCTCTTTAGCAGTAAGGCGACATGGACAAGGAGACATTGGTGAATTTACGGAAAAAGACTTTGCAGATTTAGTAAATCAAGAAGTTCAGGAAAATTTAAATAATAACAATAATTAAAACAGAAAAGACATCGCTAAAAGATTTTCACATAGAGGTAAAAGAAGGTTCGTAAAGAAAGAGGACCCTCATAAAATTAATGGTAGAATTTTTGCCAAAGAAGTTCGTGTAATTGCAGAAGGTGTTGAACCAGATGTATATTCTATTGAACAAGCATTAAAATTTGCCGAAGAGCAAGAATTAGATTTAGTTGAAATTTCTCCTAATGCTAAGCCTCCTGTTTGTAAGATTATTGATTATAAAAAGTTTCTTTACGATCAAAAAAAGAAACAAAAGGAAATTAAAGCAAAGGCTCAAAAAATTGTTTTGAAAGAAATAAGGTTTGGGCCCAATACTGATGATCATGATTTTGAGTTTAAGACAAAACATGCTCGTAAGTTTATAGAAGAAGGGTGTAAAGTAAAAGCTTTTGTATTCTTTAAAGGTAGAACGATTATCTTTAAGGATAGAGGACAAATTCTTTTATTAAAACTCGCTACAGAATTAGAAGATATTGCAGTAGTTGAAGCATTACCAAAAATGGACGGTAAGCGAATGTTTATGTATTTGTCTCCTAAAAAGAAAAAATAAGTAATAAATTAAATAATTATATAGTATGCCAAAAATGAAGACTGGCTCCAGTGCTAAGAAAAGATTCCGATTAACTGGGACAGGAAAAATTAAAAGGAAACATGCTTTTAAAAGTCACATCTTAACAAAGAAAACGACTAAACAAAAGCGTAATTTAACAAAGTCAGGTATAGTTGCTAAATCTGATGAGAAAAACATTAAATTACAATTAGGAATATAATTCCTAAGTATGTTGCCTTAAATCGGTTAACGTAAAGTTAAAAAAGTTAAAACCAGGGGTTTAGTTTAAAGATTCGAAAGAACACTAAATTTCAAAAAACGTAAAAAGAAATGCCTAGATCAACAAATTCAGTAGCTTCAAGAGCTAGAAGAAAAAAAATCATGAAACAAGCCAGAGGTTACTTTGGCAGAAGAAAAAATGTATGGACAGTATCTAAAAACGCAGTAGAAAAAGCTGGTGTTTATGCTTATACTGGTCGTAAACAAAAGAAAAGAAACTTTAGAGCGCTTTGGATTCAAAGAATTAATGCAGCTGCTAGATTACACGGAATGTCTTATTCTAAATTTATTGGTGAAGTTGCAAAAAACGACATCCAGTTAAACAGAAAAGTTTTAGCTGATTTAGCAATGAACCATCCAGAAGCTTTTGCTGCAGTAGTAAATGCTGTAAAAAAATAAAAGTTCAAACATATTGAAAAAAAAAGGGAAGCCATTGGCTTCCCTTTTTTTGGTCAAAACATTTTTTAGCACCTCTCCTATTTCACAAAAATTGTTAACACAACAATGAAGAAATAAATGCCTCGTTTCCATAGAAACTAAAAACAAAAAATATGGAAAATCAAGGCCCAAGCACATTCGAAAAAATTAATCAAAAAATTAAAAACTCCATTACCATCCGATTGCTTTCAATCGGATTTTTAGTATTAATACTTCTCATCCCTACCTCAATGATAGAGAGCTTAATACGAGAACGAGAATACAGACGAGGTGATGTTACCCGCGAAGTCAGCTCTAAATGGGGAGGTTCACAAACGATAACAGGACCAGTACTAACTGTACCTTATTACAAAATACACAAGTATTACGACTCTGATGAAAAGATTGACAAATACAACAAAACAAAACACTTTGCGCATTTCTTACCGGATGAATTAAACATCTCAGGAAAGTTAACTCCAGAAATTAGATACCGTAGCATTTATGAAATCATAGTCTATAACACCCAGCTTAAATTGAAGGGAAACTTTTCAACTCCTGATTTTAAAAGTTTGGGAATTGATAAAAACAAAATAATATGGAAAGAAGCTTTTGTTTCTTTAGGAATTCCTGACATGAAAGGAATTAGAGACAACATTGATTTAAAATGGGACGATAAAACCTACGCTTTTAATCCTGGAATTGAAACAAACGATGTGATTGCATCTGGCGTTTCTACAAAAGTAAATTTAAGCCATGAAGAAGAGTTAAAAGAGATTGAAAACCATGAAATGACTGATACTATTATTAAAAAGCACCCATTTTCTTTTGACCTAAACTTAAACGGTAGTAGCTTCTTAAACTTTATTCCTATTGGCAAGGAAACTAATATTGACATTTCTTCCAATTGGGCGCACCCTAGTTTTAGTGGAGCATCCTTGCCTGATGAAAGAGAAATTTCTAAAGATGGTTTTACCGCACACTGGAAAGAACTACACCTTAACAGGAACTATCCACAACAATGGCTCGGAAATATTCACAACATTAATGAGTCCTCCTTTGGTGTAGATTTACTTTTACCCGTAGATGAATACCAAAAATCTACACGATCAGCCAAATACGCTATAATGTTCATTTCCTTTACTTTTTTAATCTTTTTCTTTATTGAAATAAGAAACAGAAAACGAATACATCCTATTCAATTTATTCTTGTAGGTTTAGGTCTTACTATATTCTACGCCCTACTTGTTTCTTTATCAGAACACATTCATTTTAACAATGCTTATTTAATTTCAAGTGCCGCAATTATTCTAATGATAGGAACCTATTCCATTAGTATATTTAAGAGCAAAAAGCTAACAGCACTAATGACAGGAGTTCTGGTATTGCTTTATGGATTCATCTACACCATACTACAATTGGAAGATTACGCCCTGCTAATGGGAAGTATTGGATTGTTTATTGTATTGGCAGTGATCATGTTCTTATCAAGAAAAATTGATTGGTATGAAATCGCCAAAGGAAAAAAAGAAGAAGAATCGTAAAATAAACAGTTTTAGTATACCACAAAAATTACAAAAGGTCAAGACTTTCATCTTGACCTTTTGTGTTACACACACCTATACATTAACTAAACACTATCACATTTATAGGTTATTGCATGTAACATAAACTATTCTTTAACGATTTTTTGATATTTAATTACTTCATTTTGATCATTTATAATTTGAACAAAATAAATACCTGCACTTAAAAAATTGAATTCTTTTACCTCATAACTACTTACACCTTCATAAATTTCTATTTTCTCATGAATACTACTCCCAAGTAGTGTTATATATCTTACGGTATAAGTTGCATCTTTACTTTCTAACAAATTAAAATATAATTTTCCTTTAGATGGGTTAGGATAGATTGTAACACCTCCATCTTTATTAGATGCTAAAGAAATAATATTAGAATAAGCAGATTCTCCATTAAAATCAGTCTGTTTTAATCGATAGTAGTTAATTCCATTTAATGGATTTTTATCAATAAATGAGTAGTCTAAATTTGTATTAGAATTTCCCGCTCCTTTAACAGTTCCCAAACCTGTAAATTCCATACCATCTCCAGACCTTTCTATAGTAAAGAAGTCGTTATTCGTTTCTGTTTTTGTTATCCAGTATAATTTGTTATGACCAATAAAAGCTTTCCCTGTAAAAGATAATAACTCTATAGGAAGAACAACATTTGATTGAGCAGTCGCTTGAAAAGAAAATCCTGTCTGTCCATTTCTATGAACAGCTGTTACAGGTGATACTTGACATGTTCCATCTAGTATCCAACCTGCTCCTGAGTTTTTCATTACAGTCCAATCGGTAGCAGCATTTGTATAATTCGCATTATATAAAGTTATATCATAAACTGCAGATGTAGGATTAGCTCCAGCAGTTGTTGTCCAATAACCATTGTCAAGTGATGTCATATTCATTGTTCCTCCACAATCAACTCCCCCTTGTGCACCAGGGTTAGGGACAGCTCCTCCCCATGGATCAAACCTAGTAGTCAAATAACCAATACTATTAGAAATAAAGTTAACCTTTATATTTTGGTAGCCTTTAGCTGCGTGCCCAACTGGAAATTCATAAGCACCAGTATTATTTACATACCTTCTTAGATTCCCTTCTATATAGCTTGTTACACTCTGCCCAGATATCGAATTTATATCAGGGTTTCTCATGTCAACATTTAAAGTTTGAGTAATAATTTTACCATTAGTTAAAATTAACTCTCCATCAGTTCTAAAAACCATATCCTGAAAACCTGTATTATTTTCTAGAGTTAATGAAGCTGTAGAAAAAGTATTGTTCATTTCTACAATATGGAAATCACCTGAACCACTAGCACCTCTTCTATATAATTGAGCTGTTGTGGAACTATTAAAAACTATTTTACCTCTTCCATTTCCTGCAAGGTCATCCATAACTAAGTTCCCATTATGCCTCATGTTTTCACATATCTCTAAAACAGATTGATCTTCCCCAAAAGTCAATACTGCATTACTTTTAATTGTAATTCTTTTTGTTGTTGCAATTCCATTTCCACCGGCAGCAATTCCTAAAGAAAAATTAATGGTAGGGCTTGTAGCAACATTCGGTACAACTGCATCTATAGAACAACTTGGCACACAGTTACTCCAATTTAAAGAATTAAACCAATCCGAATTTACGATACCAGTCCATGTTGTTGTTGTTGTTATCGTTACGGTTTCTGTTGTTACACATCCATTGCCATCTGTATAGGTAATTACACTTGTTCCTCCTGATACTCCGGTTACCAATCCTGAAGTACTTACTGTTGCTACTGCTGGGGTTGCTGATGTCCAACCACTTCCTGTTGCTGGCGCTGATCCAGTTAATTGTGTTGTTGTTCCTACACAAGCACTCAATGTTCCTGTTATTGTTGCTGCGGAATTAATCGTTACTGTTGCTGTTGCTTCACAGCCATTACCATCTGTATAGGTAATTACACTTGTTCCGGCTGATACTCCAGTTACTCTTCCATTACTATTTACTGTCGCTACCCCTGGGGTTGCTGATGTCCATGTGCTTCCTGTTGTTGGTGCTGATCCAGTTAGTTTTGTTGTTGTTCCTACACAAGCGCTCAATGTTCCTGTTATTGTTGCTGCGGAATTAATCGTTACTGTTGCTGTTGCTTCACAGCCATTACCATCTGTATAGGTTATTACACTTGTTCCGTCTGTTACTCCGGTTACTCTTCCGTTGTTGGTATTTACTGTTGCTACTGCTGGGGTTCCTGATATCCAAGTTCCTCCAGTAGGTGATCCGGTTAACTGGGTTTTAGAGCCAATACAGGTACTTAACACCCCTGTTATTGACGGAGTGGCTTTTAATGTAAAATCAACACCTATACTTACTGGAGAATAGCAATCATTTACTGCATAATAATAATAAGCATAGTATATTCCTGCAACTTCAACTGTTAAAGGGTCATCTACATGTCCATCACTATTTCCATCCTCCATATTTCCTGACATACTCAAACCATTTGAAGGATCATCATCGGTACTCCATACTAAAGAAGTTCCTACAGGAATTGTGCCTATATGCAAAGCATTTAAATTTACTGTTGATATTGGACATACATTAGTGATAGTTGACGAAGAAAGTGGTGGTGGCGTACATCCTGATTTACAACCACATAAACAAGGAGGTAAAGATACTGAACCTCCATTAACTGTAATTGAAACATTATCTACAAGCACATATGTATCATATCCAGTTGTACCTAATTTTACTCTTACCTCAAAGGGAACAAGACCAGTGTTTACAGCTGTAAAATCTATATTTTCAATATACCATGTAGAACCTACAGGGTGTATTGAAGATGAGGCTATTAATAAACCATTTAAATAAAAGTCTACTCCACCTGGACTATTGAGATAGTAGGAAGTTGCTGCATTACTCAGTCCAGCTACTGCAAATTCAAAAGCAAGTTTATATGACGTTCCTCCAACAGTAGATATGTTTTGTTGAACACTTTCAAAAACAGTATTTGTCTTGCCAGCTGCCAATGCTAAGGCTTGTCCACCACAATTAGAAGGATTCATATTAGCTATAAGTGGATAAGATGGAAAGCCAGGAAAATGATTGTTTATTCCAGGAGAAAGAACATCAGCAGATCCATTTCCAAGTATCCAACTATCTGGAGCAGTACTGTGTAGATCTCCTGCTGCAAGGTTCATTTCTCCGTTGGTAATTAACTGTTGAGCATGTGTCTTAATAGGATTAAACAATAAAACTATAATAAATATAGCTCCTATCGTTCTTAGCTTCATCATCTTGTTTTTCATGGTTATTAGAATTAAGTAAAAAAGGCACCTCTATAATTTGGAATGTTTTCATCCATTATAAAAATAAAAGTTAACAACCATACAGGCAGTGTTGAAAACACTTATAAACAATAAGTGCTAGCACGTATTTTTATTACTTAAAAAAATAACCAAGTCAACTCAAAACCCTAACATCAACTTAAAAAAAAAAAAAAACGATAGCAAAAAAAGCCCATTTACTAAAGAGTAAATGGGCTTTTTTAAAAGTTAATTTTCCTATTAGAAAACGTCATCTCCTAACTTTGTGTTGTGTTCTACAGATTTAATAACCAAATCAAACACTTGAAGACCTACAGCTTGATTTATTTTATGTGCATACTTGACCCCGTCAACCAACTTATAATCATAATACATTGTAGTTCTATTAATAACTAGATTGATTGGACTCCTTCCTCTTTCTAACACGCTCTAACACATAAACTGAAAACGCCTTATTTATAGAGCATATTTATTAGTTAAAAAGACCAAGGTTTTCACCCTGGCCTTTAAGCGCTACATGCATCTATTATTAACTAAACACTATCACATTGAACAGATTTCCATGTAACTTTTTCTAAAACCTAGATCTTGATCTAGACCTTCTTTTATATTTGGATGCTGATGGGTTTTGAAACTTAATAAAAATCTCTGGGCCTCCGTTTCCTCCTGTAGCTGCTGACAATGACGAAACATTCATATCGTAAGCAAAACCTAGTGCTAACCCTGAAATTTCAAACTCTACAGATGGTGAAAAAGCATCTCCAAATTGATCCTGTATCCCCCTGTCCGAAGCAACAATCTTTTGTTTTTGAATCCAATTTCCTGAAGCATTTCGCTCAAAAACATACGCAGAACCAGAAACAACCTTAGCATTATTTCCATTAACATCATGTCCTTCCCCATAAGCTCCTACAACAAGATAATCACCAGATATTGATACAGAGTATCCAAAATAGTCTTCTGCTGCTCTATCCGAAGCTACAATCTTTTGTACCTCAATCCAGTTTCCTGCTACATTCCGCTCATATATATAAGCAGCTCCAGAACTGTTTAAAGTATTTCCTCCATTAACATCTTCGTCTTCACTATAAGCTCCTACAACAGCATAATCACCAGATATTGATACA
>CAJQOH010000041.1 GCA_905479915.1 uncultured Flavobacteriales bacterium | reverse complement strand
TCAATTATCAATTATCAATTATCAATTATCAATTATCAATTATCAATTATCAATTATCAATTATCAATTATCAATTATCAATTATCAATTATCAATTTGATCTCCGCAACCCCATGAATTAAATAGTCCTTTTTACTAGATATCTCTTTGCAGAGAAAACGAGTTCGTCTTTTGTTTCCTTTAATAAAGAATCGTTTATCGTTTAAACTGAATTTGCTTCCTTCTGGTATTTCTGATAATTGAATGGTATCAGTTGGAGCATCGTATTTTTTCAATTCATTTATTAAATCAATGTCTCGTGCTGAAGATGCAGGAGGATTTTTTAAATGGTTTTCAAGTACAATTTTTAGATGTTGAGGGAATACATCTTTAATAAGAAAAACCCTCATTAAAGTAGCAAATTCTGTTTTCCATTCTACTCCATGTGCTTTTACTTTGTGTCGATGCCTATCCCAAACTAATAAATGTGCAAATTCATGGGTTAAGGTTATTAAAAAAGCATAAGGATTTAGATTTGAGTTAACACTTATTTGATGAGGTGTGTTTTTTAGAGAAGCTCTAAAATCACCAAACTTTGTGACTCTTTTTTTTGTAATCTTTAAGTTAAAAGGTTTTTGATTAAACCATGTTTTTAATGTTGGTAAGCTTTCTGTTGGGACATGATTTTTTAATATTTCAAAATTAATTTCCATCAAGAAAAAATAGTATAAACCAATAGGCTAGAGAGGTAAGCTAATGCACCCATATAAACAACCTGAATAATAGGCCACTTTATAGAGTTGGTTTCTCGGTATACAACAGCTAGTGTTGCCATACATTGCATGGCAAAAACATAAAAAATTAATAATGATAATGTTGTTGCTGTTGTGTAAAGTTTTTCTCCTGTTTCACGGTTTTTGGCACTCATCATTTTTTCCTTAATGGATTTGGTGTTGTCAGCATCTCCAACACTATATAATGTTGCCATTGTTCCTACAAAGACTTCTCGAGCAGCAAAAGATGTAACTAAGGAGATACCAATTTTCCAATCAAATCCTAAAGGTTTAATTGCTGGTTCCATTGTTTTGCCAATAATACCGGCATAAGAAGCTTCTAATTTATCAGCAGCTATTAATGCTTCTGTTTCGCTTTCTGAATAAGTGGTGGAAGCATACTTTTTATTGATTTCTTCAAATCTATTTCCTGGCGCATAAGAGCATAGTACCCAGAGTATAATAGATATGGCAATAATTATTTTACCAGCATCAAATAAAAATATTTTTACTTTACTAAAAATTTCATAACCAACATTCTTCCATCTTGGTGCTCTGTAGATAGGCATTTCTAATGTGAAGGTGCTTTTTTCTTTTGACTTAATAATCAGTTTCATTATCCATGCAGAAAGAATTGCTGCAACAAAACCTAATAAATATAACCCCATTACCAATAGGCCTTGTAAATTGAAAATTCCATACGTTTCATCTTCAGAAACAATTAAGGCAATTAAGATGGTATACACCGGAATTCTTGCAGAACAACTTATTAGGGGGGCAACCATAATGGTTATTAAGCGCTCCTTATAATTGCTAATTGTTCTGGCCCCCATTATTGCAGGAATTGCACATGCAGTACTGCTTATTATCGGTATGATTGATTTTCCGTTTAAACCAAATTGTCTTAATATTCTATCCATTAAGAAACTAACACGAGACAT
This sequence comes from uncultured Flavobacteriales bacterium, assembly GCA_905479915.1. Classification (GTDB taxonomy): domain Bacteria; phylum Bacteroidota; class Bacteroidia; order Flavobacteriales_E; family Vicingaceae. The sequence continues at coordinate 52,355 of CAJQOH010000041.1, read as the reverse complement.
GTATCCAGTGTCTTCTAGAATAGTTATAAAAGCAAACAAAATTGCAATTTGTGGAACAAATATCACAATACCACCAAGTCCTGCCAATATCCCATTTACAATTAAATCGTTAAGAACTCCTTCTGGCAATGCTTTACTTACAAAATCACATAAAAGAACAAATCCATTGTCAATTAAATCCATTGGGTAAGAAGCCCACGAGAATATAGCTTGGAAAATAAAAAACAGAAGTGCCAGAAAAATAAGGTATCCATAAACTTTATGGGTAACTATATTGTCTACTTTTTTTGTAAATAGGTAAGATTTATTCTCTCCTTCTTTAGTGATACAATCCTCTGTAATACGATCAATGTCGTTAATTCTTTTCATGGCTTCATCAATTCTGTTTGATGAAGTTTGAGCGTTAATTTCTTTCTTTTCTTTTTGCTGATAAGAAGAAATCGCTTTTTTTACATTTTCAATTCCTTTGTCAAGCCTAGCATTAACAGGAATAACAGGGCAATCTAATTTTTTAGATAATTTTTTAATATCAATTTCTTGCTTGTTTTTTTGCAAGAGGTCCATCATGTTTAGAACAAGAATGACTTGTTTTCCTAGTTCTACAACTTCACTAAAGAGTAATAGGTTTCGTTTAAGGTTTGTTGCATCTGCAACCACAATGATAATGTCATCTTTACTGGTATTCTCTAAATAATCTTTTGCTACTCTTTCATCCTGTGAGTTTGGATTTAAGCTATAGGTTCCAGGCAAATCAACTACATTAATTGCTTTTTTCTCGAAAGTGTAGCTTCCTGTTTTTTTATCTACCGTAACTCCAGGGAAGTTCCCTATTTTTTGGTTTAACCCTGTTAAAGCGTTAAATAAAGAGCTTTTCCCAGTGTTGGGGTTTCCAATTAAAACAATATTTTGAGTATCGCTTTTAGACAATTAGTTCAATTTTTTTTGCATCACTATTTCTAATGCTAATATAGTTTGTTCCAGAAGTAATTAATATTGGATCTTTTAGTGGAGCAATTCGTTCTATTTTTACCTCTCCCCCTAAAGTAAAGCCCATAGAAAGTAGCTGGATGGCTAAATCTTCGTCATTAATTTGTTTAATGTTTCCAGACTCATTCTCTTTTAGTTGATCTAAAGTCATTTTAATGGTTCCCCCATTTTGGACAAGTATTGCACTTGTTTTTTCCTGCATGACAAGAAGCCAAAGCCATTGATGCACAAAGGAGGATGATAAAGAATTTAATACGATACTTCATTTTGTAAAGATAAGAACTTCAAGAATAAATATTTACTTTTATAAATTGTAAATGTTATCAATATTTCACCATATCGGAAAATACTTTCTTTTATTAGGAAGAGTATTTAAAAGTCCAGATAACTTTAAGTTAATCCGTAAACAAATTATCCATGAAATGATGAGTCTTGGAATAGGGTCATTAGGGTTAATTGCGATCATATCGATGTTTATGGGGGCTGTTGTAACACTTCAAACAGCATCTAATTTGAATAACCCATTGTTGCCAGCTTATTTGATCGGGTATGCAACAAGGGAATCTTTTATCTTAGAAATGGCACCAACTGTAATGAGTTTGATTTTAGCGGGTAAGATAGGTTCTAATATTGCTTCTGAGATTGGAACAATGAGAATTACAGAGCAAATCGATGCGCTAGAAATTATGGGGATAAATTCTGCTTCTTATTTGATCTTTCCAAAAATCGTTGCCGCATTAGTTTTCATTCCTATTATTGTGATTTATAGTATGTTTTTAGGTGCTTTTGGTGGGTTTATAGTTTCCATGTACAGTAGTGGAATGACTATAGAATCGTATGTAACAGGTTTACGTTATGATTTCAGAGCATTTTCTATTGTTTATGCAATGATAAAAACAGTGTTTTTTGCTTTTGTTATTACAAGTATTCCTTCTTATCATGGATATTATACAAGAGGGGGGGCTTTAGAAATTGGTAAGTCAAGTACAAAATCAGTAGTTTATACAAGCATTGTAATACTTATAATCAATTATATTTTAACTCAATTACTATTATTATGATTGATGTTAAGAACATAAATAAGTCTTTTAACGGGAAACGAATCTTGCATGATGTTTCTATAGGTTTTAAGCAAGGTGAAATTAACCTTGTTATTGGGGCTAGTGGTTCTGGTAAATCTGTTTTAACAAAGTGCATTGTTGGATTACATGAGGTAGATAGTGGGAGTGTTGAGTATGATGGAAGAGATTTTACTCAAATGAATTTTAAAGAACGGAAAAGTATTCGTAAGGAGATTGGAATGTTATTTCAAGGTTCTGCTTTGTTTGATTCTTTAACAGTTGAAGAGAATGTAAAGTTCCCTTTAGAGATGTATACTAAAAATAGCAAGGAAGAAAATTTAGATAGAGTGAACTTTTGTTTAAAAAGAGTAGATTTATTGAACGTTAATCATTTGTATCCAGCAGAATTGAGTGGAGGGATGCAAAAGCGTGTTGGAATTGCTCGAGCAATTGCTTTAAACCCAAAATATTTGTTTTGTGATGAGCCTAATTCAGGATTAGATCCAAGAACAGGTATTGTAATTGATAATTTAATTCAAGAAATTACTAAAGAATATAACATTACAACGATAGCTGTAACTCATGATATGAATTCTGTGATGGAAACAGGAGAGAACATTAGTTTTATTCACCAAGGTAAGAAGTGGTGGGATGGGAATAAGGAAGACATTCTTAAAACGGATAATGAGGAGCTAAATGAGTTTGTTTATTCTTCTAAGATTATGCAAAAGTTTAGGAATATATAATTTGTCTATATACTAGAAAGAATTACCCAATCTGAAAGTTTTGAAAAAGAAAAAGCCCGATTAGAAGATTCTAATCGGGCTTTTTTATGTTTTAGTTCTAGATATTACTCTACAATCAATTTAACAGTTTCTTCACCGATAGTTAAGAAATAAATTCCTTTACTATAATCAGCTAATGAAATTGTGTGATTTGATTTACCAGAAACATTTTCGTTGATTACTGTTTGACCAACTACGTTTCTAACAGTTAACATAGTGTTGTTGTTAGCATCTAAGTTGATGTTAAATACACCAGCACTTGGGTTAGGGTAAACATCAAAACTAGAGTTGTTGTTTAACTCATTAATAGATACTAAATCATCTTGAGAAATTAGTGCATTGATTGCCATTGACTCATATCCATAATCTGTACCAAAAGCAGTATGAGGAATAAAGTTCCCATTCCAATCTGGGTCAAAGTCATATCTACACTCAATGGGAAGAATATATGAAATATTATAATCTGTTTTACTGTAAGTAGGGTCTGTTCCGTTACCATTTAACTCATTTGATCCAAACCACCAAGCATTTTTGTTAACTCCAAGTGTATCAGTTGGTAAGTAAGAGTATCCAGGTCTAAACTCCATATTAATAGAAAATACTCCAGCATAAATGCCATTTGCAGGAGTAATAGTATCCCCTGCAGTCCCAATAGTAGGAATGTGGAATCCATTAGTTGTGCTATCAGCATAAAAAGCATTGTCTAATAATACTTTGTATTCAGCTATTACACCAGGTGTTGATATTGTTCCGAAATCCCAATACATCTCAATAAAGAAGGCAGAATCAACACCTAAGGCATTTAAGAAGTAATCTTGGTTATTTAAGTTTTGCATACTTGGCTCAAGAATTTGGAATACTAAGGTGTCAGTTACACTATTGTCAACTCTAGTATAATATCCAACTGCAGAAAGAGAATCAATAGTAAAAGATCTAGATACGTCTATATAGTTATTACCATTAGCAATCTTAAATGCATTTGCATCAACATCAAATATTTGCCCAATTCCATGAATCCAAGGAGCTTCGTAACTTGTTCCGTAGTCAACTAAAATAGTTGAGTCAGGAAATAAGTCATTTCCTATTATTCCATAAGGAGTTCCTCCATATAGATTTGTATACGCATCTGTATAATCTAGCCAATAACTTTGTATTGTTTTATTGTTGCTTTGATTTTGTTTTGCCTTAGTAACGTCAGCATTGTTAAAGGTTTTGTGAAGTTTCGATGGGCCTGGAGTAGCAAGTTTTCCATTCATTTGAGCAATGCCAGAACTAGCAATTAGTGCTGTACATAAAAATAAGCAAGTTTTTTTCATAATTTAAAATATTGTTAATTAAAATTGATTTAAAGTTCAAAAATAAACAATAGTATTACAAAAACAATATAAAAGTTAAATAATAAACAAAATGTTAAATATTTGCATTTAAGAATGTTACGCAAGTAATTCGTAATATCATCTCAGTTTTGTAAATCGGAGCGTGCTAGTTTTGTTTAGTAAGGTAAGAAATGGTGGGACGGAAATAAGGAGGATATTCTTAAAACGGATAATGAGGAGTTGAATGAGTTTGTTTATTCCTCTAAGATTAGGTAAAAATTTATGAATATATAGTTTGTCTATATCCTAGGAGTAGTATCCAATCTAAAAGTTGTAAAAAGAAAAAGCCCGATTAGAATTTTCTAATCGGGCTTTTTTATGTTTTAATTCTAGATATTACTCTACAATCAATTTAACAGTTTCTTCACCAATAGTTAAGAAGTAAACTCCTTTACTATAATCAGCTAATGAAATTGTGTGGTTTGATTTACCAGAAACATTTTCGTTGATTACTGTTTGACCAACTACGTTTCTAACAGTTAACATTGTGTTATTGTTAGCATCTAAGTTGATGTTGAATAAACCAGCACTTGGGTTAGGGTAAACATCAAAACTAGAGTTGTTGTTTAACTCATCAATACCAACAGTAGAATTTCCAGAAACAGTTAAGTAAATAGAGTTACTTAATGTCCATAAAGAATAAGTAGATCCATCAGTGTTACCAGTGTTTGTAACTGTATTGTTGTATCTTGTTGCGTTAGTTAAGAAGATAGAGTTGTGGTTAGATGAACCAGCAGCTAATCCAGTGAAGTTGTTGTAATCTTGCCCAGAAGCATTACCAAGAGCAAGTGGTCTAAGTACGTTAAATGCACCCATGTCATTTACTAAATCTGAAGTATCTCCAGCAGCAAATGAAGTTGGAGCATATTCAACAAATACAGCCAATACTTGACCGCTTCCAACAGTTATACCACTAGTCTCTACAGCGATTTGAGCTACACCAGCACTATCAGCTTGAGTTAAGTGGTATGCAATTCTTTCAGTTACAGTTGCTGTAAGACCATTATGAGTACCATGTGCAGGATCTCCTACGTATGATAAGAAAGGAATGTTTACAGTTCCAGCATGTGGAGCAAGACCAGAGAATCCAGCTACTTCAAAATTAGGAGCAGCAGGAGCACCTACTACTACAGAGAAAATAACACTATCGTTAGTATGAGCACTATTGTTAATCCAGTAAGCAGCATCCATGAAAATAGAATCAACAGTAACTACATCGCTAGCATTGAATCTGTTAGCTCCGTAAAAAGCATCATTTTTATCGTAAACCATACCAATTCCGTGAGTTCCTACTGAATTAACTGTAGAAGTATATGCGATATATGTTGTTGAATCTGGCATCATAGGGTTAGAGAATGTGTACTCAACAGTACCTCCTAATAACGTAAGTAATTCAGCAGCATAATCAATTCTTACATCTGTAAGTTGTCCTGCTTTGTTGTTTTGGTTGTTAATTGAATTTAATTTTGGAGTAGCAAAATTATTAAGTTTTGCTTGTTCCTTAGGAGTGATTTCGTTTAATTCTCCTGAAACAACAGTTTTGTTTTGAGCAAAAACAGTTGTTGAAAGTATAGCTGCAGCAGCTAAAATGTAAATTTTTTTCATAATTCTAATTTATAGTTAATAATTAATAGGGATCAAAAGTAGTCTTTTTTTTAAAAAAATAAAAGCTTTAATAAACTAAAGGTTAGTTATTTTAATTAACGGTATTTGGTTCTTTGTTTTAAACTTGTTTAAACTACTTCTTCTTCGATATATGCTTCAATTCCAACACAACTACATACTAAATTTCTATCTCCGAAAGCATTATCAGCTTTACCCACTGTTGGCCAGTATTTAGAATCTTTTAGCCAAGGTAAAGGGAATACTGCTTTTTCACGAGAGTATGGGTAGTTATAGTCATCAGACAATACTACTTTTGAAGTGTGTGGAGCATTTTGAATTGGATTGTTTTCCTTGTCGTATTTCCCGTCAATAATTTCTTGAGCTTCTTGTCTAATCGCAATCATTACCTCAATAAAACGATCTAATTCCTCTTTGCTTTCACTTTCGGTAGGCTCTACCATTAAAGTTCCTGCAACTGGAAATGAAACTGTTGGAGCATGAAAACCATAATCCATTAGTCTTTTGGCAATGTCTCCAGCTTCAACACCAGATTCAGCTTTAAAGTCTCTACACTCTAAAATCATTTCGTGAGCAACTCTATTGTTATTATTACTGTAAAGGATAGAATAGCTGTCTTCTAATTTTGACTTTAAATAATTTGCATTTAAAATGGCTGTTATAGTAGAGTGTTTTAATCCTTCTGTACCTAACATTTTAATGTAAGCATAAGAGATTAAACATACGTATGCACTTCCCCAAGGGGCAGAAGATACTGCTGAGATTGCATGTTCTCCGCCAGTTTTAATTAGTGGGTTTGAAGGTAAAAATGGGGTTAATTGTTTTGCAACTCCAATTGGTCCAACTCCTGGTCCACCACCACCATGTGGTATAGCAAAAGTTTTGTGCAAGTTTAAGTGACATACATCAGCACCAATATTTGCAGGATTTGTTAATCCTACTTGTGCATTCATATTTGCTCCATCCATATAAACCTGACCTCCATTATCATGGATGATCTGAGTTATTTCCATAATACTTTCTTCATATACACCATGTGTAGATGGGTAGGTAATCATGGTGCAAGAAAGGTTCTCTTTATGTAATTCTGCTTTTTCTTTTAAATCAGCAACATCAATGTTTCCATTTTCATCACATTTAGTAACAACAATTTTCATTCCTGCCATTACAGCACTTGCAGGATTAGTTCCGTGGGCTGATGATGGAATTAGCGCGATGTTTCTGTGGTGATCCCCTCTACTTTCATGGTAAGCCTTAATAACTAGTAATCCAGTATATTCTCCCTGTGCACCAGAGTTAGGTTGTAAAGAAACAGCATCGAAACCTGTAATTTCCGATAAGTCATTTTCTAAGCCTTTTAACATTTCTTGATACCCCTGTGCTTGGTCTATTGGAGCAAAAGGGTGAATATTTGCCCATTCGTCCCATCCTAAAGGGATTAATTCTGAAGCAGCATTTAATTTCATGGTACAAGAACCTAATGAAATCATAGAGTGTGTTAAAGAAAGGTCTTTATTTTCTAATCTTTTGATGTAACGCATCATTTCTGATTCTGAACGGTACTTTTTAAAGATTTCAAATTCTAAAAAAGGAGATGTTCGCTTTAATTCTTCAGGTAATCCATTTACTTCATTTAAAGAATCAGATGTTGTATTTATTGCATTCGCAAAAACAGAAACAATTGCTTTGATGTCTTGAATGTTTTCAGTTTCTCCGATACTAATAGAAACTCTATTGTCGGTATAATGAAAGTTAATTTCTTTTTCTAATGCTAGTGTGTTGATTTTTGCTAAAGTATCTGATTCAACTTCGTAAGTTAGCGTATCAAAGAAAGAGTCATTTATTCTTTTGTATCCTAAAGCATCTAGTGAGCCAGCTAGTTTCCCTGTTAATTCATTGATGTTTCCAGAAATATTTTTTAATCCTTCAGCACCATGGTAAACAGCGTACATTCCTGCCATTACTGCTAAAAGTACTTGAGCTGTACAAATGTTTGATGTTGCCTTATCTCTTTTAATGTGTTGTTCTCTTGTTTGTAAAGCCATTCTTAAGGCTTTGTTTCCTTGTGCATCTACAGAAACTCCAATTATTCTTCCAGGAATCGATCTTTTGTATGCTTCTTTTGTGGCAAAGTATGCAGCGTGTGGTCCACCATACCCCATTGGAACACCCATTCTTTGAGTTGTACCAACAACAACATCAGCTCCCCAGCTTCCTGGAGATGCCAATTGTGTTAAGCTTAATATGTCAGCTGCAGCAATCACTAAGCTTTCGTTAGCATGAGCTTTTTCTGCAAATTCTTTATAGTTATTTATTTGACCTGTAACATCGGGGTATTGCACAATTGCTCCGAAAACATTTTCGTTAAATTCGAAAGAAGTGTAGTCTCCAATAATAATTTCAATACCTAAAGGGTTAGACCTTGTTTTTAAGATGTCTATAGTTTGAGGAAAACATTTATCTGAGATAAAAAATTGGTTGGCTCCTGCTTTTTTCGCAGCTCTACTTCTGCTGTTGTATGCTAAAATCATAGCTTCTCCAGCCGCTGTTCCCTCATCCAATAGCGATGAGTTGGCTAATTCCATACCGGTTAAATCAATTACCATGGTTTGGTAATTTAACAGAGCTTCTAATCTTCCTTGAGAAATTTCTGCTTGATATGGTGTGTAGGCAGTGTACCAACCTGGGTTTTCTAATATATTCCTTTTAATTACTGAAGGAGTAATGGTGTTGTTATACCCTAAACCAATGTGTGATTTAAATACTTTGTTTTTTCCGGCCAATGCTTTAATATGACTTAAGTATTCATATTCGGTCATGGCTTCTTCTAAATCAAGCTCTTTGTTTAACCTAATTTTTGAAGGGATAGTTTCATCAATTAATTGTTCTAAAGATGAAGCTCCACAAACTGAAAGCATTTCGTTAATATCGTTTCCTCTTGGACCAATATGACGACTAGAAAATTTATCTACAACCATTTCTTTTGTTTTTTATTAAAAAGGGAGACAAAGATAATAAAAAGAAGTATAGAAAAAGCCAGTATTTTACAAACAGCTTTTGGAAAATCTGTTAAGAATTTAAGAGGGCTAAAACCTTAATTTGATGAAGTGTGCTTTAAAACATTAAAAGTAGATTTCATTTGCGCAATCTCTTTTATTAAATTTCGATTTTCTTCAGCTCCATTACCAATAATAATGATGTCAGCACCAGCTTTATAAATTTCTTTAGCAGCTTCAGAGGTTCTTATTCCACCACCTATAATTAAAGGTCCGTTCAAAGCTTCTTTAGTTTTAGAAATCATTGCTTTAGAAATACACTTTTTAGCACCACTTCCGCCATCAATATATGTCAATTTCAAACCTAAATATTCTCCTGCTAAAGCAGTGTTGGCTGCAATTTCTGCATTGCTATGAGGTATTGGGTTGGTGTCACTAACATATATGGCCGTAGTAGTTGTTCCACAATCTACTAATAGGTAGCCTGTTGGGATGACCTCTAATTTTGTTTTTTGAATTATTGGAGCTGCGGTTACTTGGTGCCCAATTAAAAATTCAGGATTTCTGCCAGAAATTAAGGTAAGAAATAAAATGGCATCTGCATATTTTGAGATTTGATCTGGATTTCCAGGAAAAATAATTATTGGTTTGGTTGAATTTTCTTTGATCAAACGGGTAGTTTTTTGCATGTCACCTTGAGTGATGATACTTCCCCCAACAAAAAAATAGTCTACATCAGACTCATTACAAGCTTTTACAGTTTCTAATAATTCTTTAACGTTCTGTTTGTCCGGGTCAATTAATACCCCAAACATTTTAACCTTGTTGTTAAATTTTGACTCTATTGATTTGTATACGTTGTTGTTTTTCATCCTAAAGGCAAAATTAAGGATTACAATGTATAAGTTAATACGTAGTTTTCGATTTTCTCAAAGAACATTGGAAGCGTAATTTTAAAATTAGGCATATCTATTCTTCCTTTAAAGGAGTCTTTTTCTTTAGAGAATTCTTCAATAAATAGGTTTTCGATAAATAAAACTTCTTTTTTTCCATAGTATTTGTAAAGTGCTTCTTTTGCTCCCCAATATAATGTTAAGTGTTCGTTTGATGTAATGTTTTTTAAGTCAACATCGTTTAAAAATTTGTGTTTTATTCTAGCAACTTTTTCTGATATTTTTTCGATGTCAATCCCACAATTTTCATTTTTATTAATGATGATTGCAACAAACTCATGGGAATGAGAAATTGAAATAGACCAATCATTATCTAGGTGTGGTTTGCCTAATTCATCATAAATTATTTTTACAGTATCAAAAAAAGAAGCTAGTAGAAGCTTTGTTGCCAACCATTGTTTTAACCGTTGATCGTTTTTTGTTTGGTAAATGGTTGACTGGTCAAATCCTTTATTGATAAAATTTTTTAAAAGCTCTTCTTTGGTTTCTGTAATTTTCCAAATACCGATCTTTATGTTTTCTGAAATGTTTTTTATCTGATAAATAGGCATTTTGATAAAGTTATTGGGTTATTCCTTAACTTTGTCGTCCTTAAAAATTATAAAACTATAACTAATGAGCACAAACGTGGAAAAATTACCATACAAAGTTAAAGATATTTCCCTTGCAGAATGGGGTAGAAAAGAGATTAAAATTGCTGAAGCAGAAATGCCAGGTTTAATGAGTTTGAGAGAAGAGTTTGGAGATTCTAAACCATTAGCAGGAGCAAGAATTGCAGGGTGTTTACACATGACAATTCAAACGGCTGTTTTAATTGAAACATTAACTGCTCTTGGTGCTGAAGTAACATGGTCATCATGTAATATATTTTCTACACAAGATCAAGCTGCTGCGGCTATCGCTGAAACAGGAGTTCCTGTTTATGCATGGAAAGGATTAACTGATGAAGAATTTGATTGGTGTATTGATCAAACTATTATGGGTTTTGAAGGTGGAAAACCTTTAAACATGATCTTAGATGATGGTGGAGATTTAACAAATATGGTATTTGATAAGTATCCAGAATTATGTGCTGATATTAAAGGATTGTCTGAAGAAACGACTACTGGAGTTCACAGATTATACGAAAGAATGAAAAATGGAACTTTAGTAATGCCAGCAATCAATGTAAATGATTCTGTTACTAAATCTAAATTTGATAACAAATACGGATGTAAAGAGTCTTTAGTAGATGCGATTAGAAGAGCTACTGATGTAATGATGGCTGGAAAAGTTGCTGTTGTTGCTGGATATGGTGATGTTGGAAAAGGTTCTGCAGCATCTTTACAAGGAGCAGGAGCAAGAGTTATTGTTACTGAAATTGATCCAATTTGTGCTTTACAAGCTGCAATGGATGGTTTTGAGGTTAAGAAAATGGATGATGCTTGTAAAGAAGCAAACATTATTGTTACAACAACTGGTAACTTTAATATTATTCAAGGAAGACATTTCGAATCAATGAAAGATCAAACAATTGTTTGTAACATTGGTCACTTTGATAACGAAATTGACATGGCTTGGTTAAATGGTAAATATGGTAACACTAAGGATACTATTAAGCCACAAGTTGATCAATACGATATTAACGGAAACATAATTTTTGTTTTAGCAGAAGGTAGATTGGTAAACTTAGGTTGTGCAACAGGACACCCTTCTTTTGTAATGAGTAATTCATTTACAAACCAGACATTAGCTCAGTTAGAGTTATGGAACAATACAGCTGCATACAAAAATGAAGTTTACATGTTACCTAAGCATTTAGATGAGAAAGTAGCAAGATTACACTTGGCTAAGATTGGTGTTGAATTAGAAACTTTAACTCAAGAACAAGCTGATTATATTGATGTAAAGGTTGAAGGACCTTACAAGGTAGATCACTACAGATACTAAGATGTAATTTTTTAGATATGGAAAGCCTCAACGAAAGTTGGGGCTTTTTTAGTTGTAAATCCTTAATACAGCTCCGTCAAACGATGTTTGGTATTGTTTTAAAGGTAGTGAAGCTGGATTTTTAATGACTGATCCATCAGTTAGTAAAAATTGAGATCCACAACAATCATCTGTAGCCGATATATTTGAAGCTTCAACAGAAACCAAAGAGCAACTGTTATTGACATCGTAGGTACAATGCCTGTCGTAAGCTTTAAATTCGTTATTGGAAACGCGGTAAATAATGATGCCTTTAGAACCTCCATTTATATATGTCCAAGTGCCTGGTACAGAAATCACATTGAATGCAGGGTCGTTTGTATAAATGAGTAAATCAACTCTTACCAATGGAATGTTTTGGTTTTCGTCTTTACTACAGCCCAGCATAAAAAGAGGTATAGATAATATGTAAAGCCAGTTTTTCATTTCTAATGTAAAATTAGTAAATTCGATTTTAATTGAATTTAAAACGAACATGAGAGGAGTTAAGTATATTATAGCAGTTGTATTTGTTTCATTGTCTTTTACATTGTTTTCTCAAGAAACTAAAATGGTTAAGAATAGAAGAAAACAATTAGAAAAACAAGAGGTAGAAAAGAAGAAGGAAGTGAAAAAAGCAACTGAAGAAGGGAAAGAGCGACACATGAATATTCAATCTAAGGCTGTTAAGAAAAGAATGAAGAAACAAGCTAAACGGTCAAAAGCCTTAAATAGACAGAGAAGTGGTAGGAAGAAATCATTTTTTGCACGAATTTTTACTGGAAAATAAAACTTTAGCATTTTGCTAAAGTTTAATTGTTTTATAAAGGATGATTACCGCGATAATAATAGATGACGAACATCTTGCAAGAGAAAATTTAAGGATGCTACTCAATGAGTTTTGTCCTGAAATTGATGTTGTTGGTACAGGACAAAATGTTGAAGAAGCCCGAAAATTAATTGAAGAAAAAAAGCCTGAAGCAGTATTTCTAGATATTAGAATGCCTAGTGGCGAAGAGGGGTTGGAACTTTTAGAGGATGTGAAATCTAATAAATTTCAAATCGTTTTTGTTACAGCTTTTAAAGATTATGCGATTAAGGCATTTAACATTAATTCTATCCACTATATCCTTAAACCAATAGATATTGAGGACTTAAAAGATGCCGTAGAGAAATTGAAGAACTATAAAAGATTATTTTCTCAAAGTTCTACTCATTTAGAAACTTATATAGAATCAATTAAGAATTTTTCAGAAACAATTCATTATCAAGATTCATCCAATAAGATAACAATATCTCATGCTAAAGGAATTAAAATAGTTGAGGATGTTTCTATTCTTTATTTAGAAGGTGATGGAAACTGTACCAATATATATTTTACAGATGGCACTTCTTTTTTTGACACAAGAACCTTAAAAGTTTATGAAGAGATTCTAAACAAAGAGCGGTTTTATCGTGTCCACAAAAAATACATTGTTAATTTAACTCACCTTACAGATTATTTGCATGAAGATGGTTATTTTGCTATGATGCAATCAACCATTAAACTGCCCGTTGCTCGCGCAAGAGTTACCGATTTCGTTAAAACGATAAAAGGCTTGTAACGGTTTAATTGCTCAGTCTTACCATTTAATTGCTAAAAGCTACCAATAAGTAGTTCAGTGTTTTTTTTAAGATATATTTGATAGCTTTAAAGAGCACTAAACTTTTTAACTATGGCTATTAATACTATTATTATCGATGATGAGCAAAACGCTCGCGAAAACCTTAAATTAATTCTTGATGACTTTTGCCCTGATGTAAATGTTGTCGCTCAAGCAGGTTCTGCCGATGAAGCTAGAACATTGATTGCTAAGCATGAGCCTAATTTGTTGTTTTTAGATATTAATATGCCCAATGAAGATGGGTTTGAATTGTTAGAGTCTATAGAAAAAAAGGATTTTGCTGTAATATTTATTACTGCACACAATCAATTTGCATTGAAAGCATTAAAAGCTGGAGCTATTGATTATATCGAAAAGCCAATTGATATTGAAGATTTGCAAGCGGCAGTAAGTAAGATCAATTTAAAAGAAAGTGGTGAAGGCAATGTAGATTATAATTTAATCAAAACTCTTTTAAATGAGTATAAGAATGAAAGTAAGTCAGATACTATTGCTGTACCTACTTTAACTGGTTATGAAATAATTAAAGCAGAAGATATCATTCATTTAGAGGCTGATGAAAGTTATACTAGAATCTTTTTAGCAGATGGAACAAGGTGTGTTAGTAGTATGACCATTGCGAGGTATGAGAAGGTATTGGATTCAAATACTTTTTTTAGAGTTCATAAATCTCATATTATTAATACAAGACACCACTTAAAAGAGTTTAATCGTCAGGAAGGAAATGTAGCAATTATGGATACTGGGGAAGCAATTCCAGTAGCAAGAAGAAAATTGTCAGGATTTATTAGCGCTATTAAAACTTTTTAGACTTCAATGAATAAAATTCTGGTTTGTCTTATTGCACTATTATGTTCTGGTAGTGCATTTTCTCAACAATATAACTTTATAAACTACTCTATCGAAGAAGGATTAGTTCAGTCTCAAATTAGAGCCATTAGTCAAGATGATGATGGGTATATTTGGATAGGAACATTAGGAGGCTTGTCAAAGTTTGATGGAGTTAATTTCGAAAACTTTTCTATTAATGATGGTTTGTTGAGTAACCAAATTGATGCTATTTATAATGATAGTAAGGGGAGAGTTTGGTTAGGGACAAAAGGTGGGGTAACCGTGTTTGAAGGTTCTTCCTTTAAGAGTTATTCATTTAAAGAAGAGTTGAATCAAAATTTCATTCTTTGTATTGCAGAGGATAATGAAGGGAAGATGTGGTTTGTTACAGATGGAGGCGGAGTTGTTTATTTGGAGAACGGGACTCTTAATTATATTACGTTACCAAATGGAGCGAAAAATAATTATGTGAGAGATGTTTTTATCGATGATAAAGACAATAAGTGGTTGGCTACTAGAGCTGGAGTTTCAATAATTGATGCTCAGTTAAATATTAAAGACACCATTAAAAATGTAAACGCAACTCAGGTTTTTATTGATGAAGATAATACTGTTTGGTGTTCAACTTTCGGAAAAGGAGTGCTCCATATTATTGGAGATGCCTCAAACTTCTACAATTTAAATAACGGATTTGTAAGTAACCATATCAGAGGTTTTATAAAAAGGAGAGATGAATCATTGTGGTTTGTGGCTAAGAATGGTGTCTCAAAATACAGTAGAGAAGGGATTAAAAACTTTACAAGTAAGGATGGTTTAACAGATAATAACATTAAAACCATTATAGAAGATGATGAAGGGAACTTATTTTTAGGTTCAGATGGAAGAGGGTTGATAAAATTCACCAATGAAAGTTTTATAAGTTATACTGAAGATGATGGCCTTAGTAATAGTGTTGTTTTGTCGATTGTTGAAGATGACATGAAAAACATTTGGATTACAACGCATCGAAAAGGAATTTGTAAAATTGAAGAAGGTACTATAGTAAATTATAGTATGGAGGATGGTCTAGCAAACAATACGGTGTGGTGTAGTTTATTGGCTAAGGATAAACGAATGTGGTTCGGAACAGATATGGGTTTATCGGTTTATGAAAATGGAAAGTTTAAAACCTATAGTACGGAGGATGGATTAAATGCAAAAAAAATATATGCTTTAAACGAAGATGGGAATGGAGATATTTGGATAGGAACGAAAGAGGGATTGTCTGTTTTATATTTAGAAAATGATAGTATATACAGTTTTAATGAGCAGATAGGTTCAATTAGGAATCTCCGTTATATATATAGAGAGAGTAATGAGGTTGTTTGGTTTTGTTCTTCAGATGGGCTATTTCATTTTGATATTAAAAATCAAAGGGTAACAAAATATGATGAGACCAATGGATTGCCAGATAGAAGTGTTATGGCAATTGTTAAAGATGAAAAAAACAACCTATGGATAGCTACTCAAAACGGATTGGCGATATTTAATAAGGGAGAATTTTCAACCTTAGAATTACCAGATAGTTATGCCTCGAATAACGTTAATTTTTTGCAATTAGATAATGATGATAACTTGTGGATAGGTACTAATTTCGGGTTGTATCAATTGAATATTTTAGAAAAAGATTCATTTACTAAAACGGATTTTATTCGATATTCAAATCTTGACGGATTAAAGAGTTTAGAATGTAATCAGAATGCATCTTATATCGACCATCAAAATAATTTATGGTTTGGAACGAGTTATGGATTAATGAAACATCCGTTGAATTCTGAAAGTATAAGTGCAACATTGCCAAAAGTTCGGATTAAAGATATTCGCTTGTTTTTTGAAAAAAGAGATTTAACGAAGTATTCAAAAGGGATCGATGAGAATTATTTGCCCAAAAACTTGGTTTTAAAATACAATAAGAATCACTTAACATTTGATTTTGTAGGGATTTATCATGAAAGCCCTGATAAAGTGAAGTATCGTTTTAAGTTAGAGGGGTTTGATGAAATATGGCAACCACTTACAACATCTAGATTTGTTACCTATTCAAATATTCCGTCAGGTGATTTTACATTTAAACTTTCGGCAACTACAGATCTAAAGAACTGGACAAAACCTGTTGCATTTTCTTTTGAAGTAAAGCCTCCTTTTTGGTTTACCTGGTGGTTTTATCTATTGTGTTGTATTTTAGTTGTTGGTACGATATGGATGGCGATACATCTAAAAGCAAAAAAAGAAGAAGATGAGCGGGCTACTCAATTAATTTTGGATAAATCTAAGATGATGAAATTAGAGCAGCAAGCATTGAACTCGAGTATGAATAGACACTTTATATTCAATGCTTTAAATTCAATCCAATACTATATCAATAGGCAAGATAAAATTTCTGCGAATAAATACCTTTCTAGCTTTGCTAAACTGGTTCGGAAAAATTTGGATAGTTCATTGGTTAATGAGATTTATTTGGATGATGAAATTGAACGAATAAGTTTGTATTTAAAATTGGAGGAAATGCGCTTTCAAAATAAGTTTGATTATAGCATTGATATCGATAAAATGATAGAGCCTCAAACCATTAAAATACCTTCAATGTTGTTACAGCCATTTATTGAGAATTCTATTTGGCATGGAATATTACCAAGAGATCAACGTGGAAATATTACTATAGATGCAATAAAAAAAGAGGGAGAACTCCTGATTAATATCGTTGATGATGGAATAGGGATTGATAAAAGTATTGCAGATAAAAAGGGTAAAAAACAATATCACGATTCTAAAGGAATGGAGTTGACAAAAGGGAGGATAGAGTTAATTAGTAAGATATCCAATAAGGGATGTTCGATTGAAGGTCCGATGCAAGTTTATAATGAAAAAAATGAAATTGCAGGAACTAAAGTTTCTATTATTATATCTCTTTAAAGAAGATTTGAATGAAAGAATGCTTTAATGAGCCAACAGAAAAAAGTAATTAATTCTTAATTTTCCATAACTTAAAAATATTCTATCATATAATCATTATGAACTTATGCAAGTACGAGATATAACAGCTATTATAGAAGATTTTGCACCGTTATCTTATCAAGAATCTTATGATAATTCTGGTTTAATTGTTGGGAATAGTAATGATGAAGTAACTGGTGTTTTAATCTGTTTGGATTGCGTTGAAGAGATTTTAGAAGAGGCAATTGCTAAAAATTGCAACATGATTGTTGCTCATCATCCTATTGTTTTTAGTGGGTTGAAAAAACTGAACGGGAAAGATTATATTGAACGGACAGTGATCAAAGCAATAAAAAATAATATTGCTATTTATGCAGCTCATACTAATTTAGATAATGCTAAAAATGGAGTAAGCTTTAAGATAGCAGAAAAAATTGGGGTAAAAAAGTGCGAGATATTACAGCCCAAAAAGAGTTTGTTAAGCAAGATTATTACTTATTGTCCGGCAGATAAAGCTGATGAAGTAAGAAGTGCTATGTTTAGTGCTGGAGCTGGTGGTATAGGCAATTATGACGATTGTAGTTATAATTTAGAAGGTGTAGGAACTTATAAAGGTAGGGCTGGAACAAATCCTTATGCGGGAACTACTGGTGAAGCTCATCAAGAAAAAGAGACACGAATAGAAGTGATTGCTCCAAATCATAAGGTTAATACTGTTGTAAGAGATTTAATATCAGCTCATCCATATGAAGAAGTTGCTTATGATGTGTATCAATTAGAAAATAGACATCCAAATGTTGGAAGTGGAGTTGTTGGAGAGTTAGAGGAGGCTGAGAATGAAATAGATTTTTTAAATCGACTAAAAAAAGATCTAAATACAGATTGTATTCGCTTTACAAACTTGAGAGGAAAGCAAATCAAAAGAGTTGCTATTTGTGGTGGTTCAGGAAGCTTTTTGTTAAATGATGCTATTGCTTCTGAGGCGGATGTTTTTATTACAGGAGATTTTAAATATCATCAATTTTTTGATGCTGATAATCAAATAATTATCGCAGATGTAGGGCATTATGAAAGTGAACAATACACAAGTGAGTTGATTTATGAAATTCTTAATGAAAAAATCCCTAATTTCGCAGTTCGTTTAACGGAAAAAAATACAAACCCATTAAATTACCTTTAAGATGGCTAAACAAGAAGCAACAATAGAAGAGAGATTAAAAGCATTGTATGATTTACAAGTTATTGATTCTACTATTGATAAAATACGTACAGTAAGAGGAGAACTACCTTTGGAAGTTCAAGATTTAGAAGATGAAGTTGAAGGCTTAACATTAAGGCTAGAAAAGTTAACTAACGGGATAGAGGATTTAACTACTGAAATTTCTAACAGAAAGAACAGTATTAAAGATGCTAATAACTTGATTAAAAAGTACGAAGAGCAACAAAATAAGGTTAGAAATAATAGAGAGTTTGATGCCATTACAAAAGAAATGGAATTTCAAACTTTAGAAATTGAATTAGCAGAGAAGAAGATTAGAGAAGGAGAATTTCAATTAACTTCTAAGAAAGAAAAAGTTGAAGAAGCGAAAGAATATTTAGATGGAAGAAAAGTTGATTTAACGAATAAGCAAAACGAATTAAAAGAAATTACTGAAGAAACTTCTGCTGATGAAGAGAAGTTGCAAAAGAAGTCTGATAAGGCTGCAAAAGTAATTGATGAGCGTTTAATGAAAGCGTATACAAGAATTAGAAGTAATGCTAGAAATGGTTTAGCAGTTGTTACTATTCAGAGAGATTCTTGTGGAGGATGTTTTAATAAAGTACCACCACAAAGACAAATGGATATTAAAAATCACAAAAAAGTGTTAGTATGTGAGCATTGTGGTAGAATTTTAGTTGACGCTACTTTCGATCCTAACTATGTGGAGCCAGTGGTTGAAGAAAAACCAAAAAGAAGAGTTACAAGAAAAAAGAAAGCTGAAGCTGCTAAGTAAGATTCACTTTTAAGAATACTATTAAAAACCGTTATCAGAAATGTTAACGGTTTTTTTTGTTGCTTAAATTCGTTATTGCCAGATTTCAAATTGCCCATTGAGTGAAAAGTAGAAAGTGAAAAGTGATCAGAAATTATTTTTTTTGACTACTGACTACTGACTACTTGTTACAATACTTACTAATTAAAGAATAGCCTTTAATCATTCCTAGTTCTCCAGCCTTGCTTAAATCTTTGCAAGCCTGCTCATTGTTTTCTAAGATCAATAAGATTAAGGCGCGATTTAAATGAGCTTCAGAAAAAGATGGTGATAGTTTAATCGCCTCACTATAATCTTCAATAGCACCAATGTAATCTTCGTTTTGAAATTTTAAATAAGCTCTATTAAAGTAGGCGTAAGCAAAGTTGGGGTTTAATTCGATACACTGATCATAGTCTTTAATAATCATTTCAAGTGTATAGCTACTTTCTTCTACTTTGTTTATAATTCGGTAGAGCATGTTGGCTTTTCCAAAGTAAGCCATGTAATTGTCATTGTCTAAGTGCAAAGACTTATTAAAATCCATAATGGCTTTGTCATAATAATCCAAAGAAGCATTTACAATGGCTCTTTTTAAATAGAGTTCTCCGTTTCTATAATCTGATAGAATTTTTTCGTTGAGTTTTTTTAGTTTTTCTTTTTTAAGGTCTTCACCAATTTCATTGTTGTTAGCATTCAATAAAAAGTATGCTGAATAAGAGTTGTTCTTTTTGTTCCAAGAATCAATAATACGTTTGTGCTTCGATGAAGCCAGTAGACTAATGTAGTAAGGGCTAACCAGTGCAATTTCGTTGTTGCTAATTTGTTCTACATTTTTGTTGTCTCTGTTGCCGCTAAATGAAGTTACTTTAGCAATGTTTAACTCTTCATGTCTTTTTAAACTATCTGTTATGTCAAGTTTTGTATTGTTAATGATTTCAGCAGTTTGGTTATCTTGTTTAGCTCCTAAATAATCACCAATTTGTTGTTTTAGTGAAGCTCTTAATTTGTAAGCGTCAACAAAATCAGGGTAAATTTCAATTACTTTTTCTACATCTTTTCTTGCTAGTTTGTTCTTTTTTAATCGTTGATGGATTAGCGCTCTATTATAATAGGCTAAAATATTTTTAGGACTTAACATTACAACCTTGTTATAATCGGTTAAAGCTTTTTTGTATTCCTCCTTATCTGAATAAATTAATGCTCTGTTGTAGTATGCTGAGGTAGAGTTTGGTGTAATTTCTAAGACCTTGTTTAAATCTTTTAAGGCATTGTCTTTTTGTTCTGTTTTGTTATATACCATTGCCCGTTGGAAATAGGCATAACTGCTTTCTGGATCTAAATGTAAGGCGATATTAATATCCGTGAGGGCAGAATCATAGCTTGTTAAGTGATAATATGCAGTAGCCCTTCTTACATAAGTTTCAGATTTTCTGGGGTTGCTTTTTATAATAAGATTAAAATCACTAATGGCTTTGTAGTAGTTTTTTAAACCTAACTCAGACATTCCTCTAATAAGATATACCAATTCTTTTTTGTTATGATATCGCAAAGCTGTTTCACAGTCTGCAATAGCACTTTTGTAATCTTGTATGTTAATATGACTAATTGACCTATTCAAATAAATGGTAGAGTTGTTAGGTTCAAGAGCAATAGCACTTTCAAAATCTTCAAAAGCACCTTTGTAATTTAGTAGTTGATTCCTAGCAGAAGCCCTAACAATATAATTATCAATATTGAGGGGTTTTAGTTTTATGGCTTGAGTAAAATCGTTTTCTGCTCCAATAATATCACCTAGTTCTAGCTTTGCTAACCCTCTAAAATAATAAGGTTCATAATTGGGGGGGGCGTTTTTAATCACGTAATTAAACTTCTCAATAGCACTTTTGTATTGCTTTTCGGAAAGCTCTAATCGACCAATTAATAGTTTATTTTCTTTTCTTACTTGAGAAAATAATGAGGACGTAAGTGTGAAAATAAAAAGAGGTAAGATTATTGCTCTTTTTATATTTGATATGTCTAAAAGTATTCCCATTCTTTTTTCTACAACAAAAAAACACATTAATTGTCTTCTTATTACACATGGGGTGTGGTTAAATGTTAAATAAGTATAAACTCTTTTCGCAATGATAATTTCTGAGACTACTTCAAGTTATAAGTGTAAAGCATATTGCCATTTACAACAACCAGGTTTGTAGTTTTATCATTGTTTATATCAGCTATAGAAAAAGGAGTTGAACCTACTAGTGGGAATCCGTCTTCAATTTGTCCTAGAGCGTTTATTAAGTAAATTTCATTTTGAGTAACTATACCTATTCGAACAGTTCTGTCTTTCATTGTAAAACGTTGAGGTTGTTGGGTAATGTTTAATTCGAATTCATTTTGATACAATTCTTGTTTGTCAGAGTCAATTATTCTTAGGGTATTTTCCGTGCTAAAAATATAGTCTTTAGACTTGTTGTTATCAAAGTCAAAAAAGTTAAAATGGGTGTTTGATTGATTTTTTTCATAAACTATTTTTTCAAGTTTATCATTGAAATAAAGCTTGTTAATGTTTCCAGAAGTGTCGGTTGTGATTAAGTACGTTTTAGCTAATTCACTTCCAACGTTTAAATTTATAGGGTTGTTTGATAACGGAAGTTTGTTTTTTAGATTTACTCTATCTTTTCCGTTTCGTTGAATAACTTTTATCGACCCATCTTTTAAAGGAACAACAATGTAGTCTTTATTAGATAATGTAAAGTGCCAAACATTTCCAATTGCATAATTGTCTGTTGCTGAATATTCCCAGCCTTTAACTTGACTGCCTTTAGTATCATAGTTGTATACCATATTATTATCACAGCCAATAATTAAACGGTAGTTTCTGTTGTGAGAATAGTCTAAAGGTGTTACTTCGCTAGTCGCTTTACTAGGCAGTTTTACAGGGTAACTTTCTACATTATTACCATTCCTATCAATCAAATAAATTTTAGAAGAAGTATTGAAAAGCAATTGTAGCTTGTTGTTTTTGTAAACATCAATTTGATGCACTTTTCCAATAATAGGTTCTTGTAACTGCTTGGTCCAAATAACTTTTCCAATGTTACTAATTAGGTAAATTTTGTTGGCATCATCTTGTATAAAAATCTCTTTGGCTTTTGTTTTATGATTGGTAACCAGTTGAGGTGCTGAATTTACTGTTGTGTCCATTAATAACTCCCATAATGAACTCGTTTCTTTTTTGTAAATAGGATTGTATTTTAAATGAATGTTGTTGTAATACAATCCATTTTTTTCTGTGCTTACTTGAAAAGCAACTGCTTCAAATTTTCTAAAGGTCTCAATTTTTTCATCTATTATTGGAATGAAACTTTCTTTACAAAACTGTTTGTATAGCTCGCTAGATCGTGAAACATTGTTGTATATAAAAATGTTACTACTAGAAGATAAACTGTTGTTAAAGCCTTTAAAATTATCGTTATTCATTAACGTTTTTCGATTTACGATATTCGTAATAAATGTTTTTAAAGCACTTTCAGAATTCCCGAATACAACATAATCGTCTATGACAGAATAATAATGCTGATCAAGATCTATAAAAGGTTTTCCTATTAAGTTTTTAAATAAGTTTTTGAGTTCAATTTTGTTAATTAGATAATCATTAAAAGCAATGCTTTCAAAAGGTTCTTCATTCACTTTTTCTGAAATGCTTTTTAAGTCAGCTGCAGTTTTTTCGGTTTCTTTGGAATGAAACACAACAAACTTATTGGCAGAAAAATCATCATTTTGAGATTCTGTAATAACAAAAGCTACTTCATTACCTATGTTAGCTAATAGTTCCTCTTCCAAGTCAATTCCAAAATTTTCAGTTTGATTATCTAGGTACTTTTGGTAGTTAAAGAATTGATTTGTGTTTTTTAAAGAAAGCTTTTTGTTTTCAAAAAATGTTTTAGAATCGTTTAAACCATAATGATAAAAATATGCGGTGTTAAAAGGGATAATGTTTAACATGTCAATATCCTGAGGTTTTTGATTCTTAAAAAGAGTTACCCAATGATTCTTTTTGTCATCAGAAAAACTAAACCCGTTTAAGCTTAATGCGTTTGATTTAATGCTGATGTCTAACTCTGTCCAGCCCGTATATTTTTCAAAATTAGCAGTATACTCCTTAGTGGTTTTGTTTAAGAATTGACTGATGATTTTTGAAAAATATTTATTGTTCACAAAAATGTTCCCGTCTTCAGATTGTCCAGAATTTGCTGTCACTTTAGAGAAGTCAGGACTATTTACTAGACTATTTTCAGTATTTAATTGGCGAATAACATCCTCAATCAAAACGGTGCTATAACTAAAAGCTAAGGTGTTTTTGTAGATAACTAATGAAATTTTTTGATTACCGCTAGTTGGTAAAGAGTGGATGTTGGTAACATCATAAGCTCTTGTGGTTGGGTTTCTCTTTGTAGTGGTTTTAATTTTTTGAATTAGCTTTTCTTCGGTGATTTCATCACTTAAAGGTATGTAAAAAATAAAGTCATAATTGTTTGCTCCTGAAAGGTGCAGAGAACCTATAATAGGTTTAGCAATAAATAATGGTTTAAAAGGACCAGTTAATAAAGAGTCTAGGTAATGAAGCTTGCTGTTTACAGCTTTTGCTGTTGACGTATTTGTGATTAAATCTTCCCAGATAATATTGGTGGTTGCCAATTTAGAATAAAGGGAATTGAAATTATTTTCTTTAATAATTAATGCTGCATTTTGAGGAATTGCTTCAAAAGCAGTTTTGTTAATAGGCTGTTTTACATTTTTGTAAAAGTTGTAGGCAATTATGCTTACTGCTCCCATTAATAAAATGAATAAACCTAAAAGAATTTTTTTAGTCATTGCTATTTATAGTAGTATAACTGACTTTCGATACAATTTTGATTTTGTCAGTTCGAGTATTCTGTTGTCATGCTGAGTTTATCGAAGTATGCAAACAGAATGTATCGAGAACAAAAATCAAAAACCACTCGAATTGACAGTAGTTTAACAACTATAAAAGTAATCTGTATTGAGAAGTTATAAGGATGTAGTTGGATAAACAATTAACAACAGTTCGTTAATAGGATTTCACATTTTTACTGAGTAGAAATAGTAACGAAATTCCCCCTATAATTAAGAATAATATTCCTGAGAGTAAAATTGCTTGTTGTAAACTGTAAACATCTGCAACATACCCAAAAAATGGAGACGTAGAAGCAAAAACAATTCTAATGATAAAACTTCTTATAGACATTACTGTAGCTCTCATTTCAGATGGAATATGTCTATTCATATAATCTCTTAAAACAGGTGTGGCAATACCTCTCGTTATGTAGAATAGTAATAAAATAAGTAAACCCCACAAACTGGAATTATAGCCTAAAGCAAAGTAACAGCTGCAAATTAAAACTAGGATGAGAATAAGTATTGTTCTTGTATTAATCTGTTCTTCAATTTTGTGCGCATAAAAAGAAGGAATTGCCACAGCTAAGTTTAGTATCGCTCCAAGTAATCCAAAGTAAAACTTGTTATCAATTCCAATTGACATAAAATATGGTTGACTAAACCAAGCCATAGTTAGAGTGCCTGCTCCAATTATAGCAGAATAGAAAATGTAGTAACGTAAAGTCTTATTTTCTTTTAAAGAGAAGCGAATAATATTTTTAATGTTTTTCCATGGTTTAGTTCTTCCATCTTTAAGTTTTTCAGTTGTTGGTTCGACTAAAAGTAATGCAACTAAAAATCCAATAAATGCAATTCCAATTTGAGCATAAAAAGGAGTTCTTAAACTTATTTCGGCTAGTAAACCTCCAACAATAAAAGCAAATGCTTCGGCAAGGTTTCCCATAGAAATTGTTCGTCCTTCTAATTTTATAAACTCCTTACTTCTATTCAATTGCATTAATGAATCATACATTAATGCAGTATCAGACCCTGAAATAAAACTTTGTCCAATTCCCAAACAAAGCGCAGCAGCTAGAAATCCTTCAAAACCAAAAGAAAAAGAATAGATAATCATTCCAATAAAACCTAAAAACATTCCTATAATCATTGAGTTTTTTCGGCCCAATACATCTGCTACATATCCAGAAGGTATTTCAATAAGTGCAATAGCTACAGAATAAATACTTTGAATAATAAATAAATCAGCAATAGTTAGTCCGTTCTCTTCATAAAACAGCCAAATAATAGGCATAAACAGCATCAGCCATTTTGATGCTTTTATAACATAAAGTTTCCAGATGTTTGATTGTACGTTCAATCTATTTTAAAAATGAGAGGAAATGCAGAATGGCTAAACGATAAGAGTTTAAACCCATTCCAGCAATAACACCTATGCAGTTTTTTGCCATTAAAGATTGATGTCTGTATTCTTCGCGAGCATAAACGTTAGAAATGTGAACCTCAATTGCAGGCGTTTCAATCCCTGCAATTGCATCGCCAATACCAATTGAAGTGTGCGTATAAGCACCAGCATTCATTATAATTGCCTCATAATTAAATCCAACCTCATGCAGTTTATTGATAAGCTCACCTTCTACATTACTTTGGTAATATTCAAATTCGATATCGGAAAATTCATTTTTAAGGCTTGAATAATATTCTTCAAAAGAACTTTTACCATAAATTGATTTTTCTCGTTTGCCGAGTAAATTCAAATTTGGACCGTTGATAATTAAAATTTTCATAAGATAATTCTGAGTGGCAAAGATATATATTTGTTGTTACATTAATTTGAATAAACTACTCAATAATTGCCTTCACGGGCACCGTGATGAATTGGACCCCAACCATAAAAGGATTTAAAAGTTATTTACAGTTAGAGTTGTCTTTATCTGCTAATTCTATCGATGCCTATTTGCGTGATGTAGAAAAGTTTGTGCAATATTTAGAATTGCAAGAAATTGATGTTAACCCTGAAAAAGTAGAGCAAAATCAAATTGAAGATTTTTTGCAATGGGTAAGCGAAATAGGTTTAAATGCTCGCTCTCAGGCTCGTATTTTATCGGGTTTAAAAGCTTTTTATAAGTATCTTTTGATGGAAGATGTGATTGATGTGGCTCCTACAGAACTATTAGAATCTCCAAAAATTGGCAGAAAATTACCAGAAGTATTGTCTATTGAAGAAATCAATGAAATAATAGGAGCTGTTGATTTGAGTAAAGATGAGGGAGAGCGAAATAAAGCGATGTTAGAAACATTGTATAGCTGTGGATTGCGTGTTTCTGAATTAATTAACCTTCGTGTATCCAAATTGATGCTAAATGAGGGGTTTGTAGTGGTAATTGGAAAAGGAGATAAGGAAAGAATTGCTCCAATTGGAAGTGTGGCAATAAAGCACATTAAAATTTATATAGATACCAAAAGAAATCACATGAATAATATTGATAAGGATAGTGAAGATATATTATTCTTAAATAGAAGAGGAAAGCAATTAACTCGTGTGATGATTTTTACTATCATTAAAAAGTTAGCAGAAAAAGCAGGTATAGTTAAAACAGTTAGTCCACATACCTTTAGACATTCTTTTGCGACACATTTGGTAGAAGGTGGTGCAGATTTAAGGGCTGTTCAAGAGATGTTAGGGCATGAGTCTATTACAACAACAGAAATTTATACTCATTTAGATAGAGAATACTTGAGGCAGGCAATTTTAGATTTTCATCCAAGAGCAAAATAATTTTTATTAATTTGGAAGTAAATTAATTTTAATGAATCAAGCTTTAGATAACAACTCTACTTGGAAGTCTGAATTAAATAAAACAGCTTTTAAGTATCACAAAATTACTTTGTGGGTGGCTGTTGTGTTTAACCTTTTATTTTTCGTTACTGATTACATTAATATTTTTGAATATTGGAAGGAGTTCTTAACCTTTAGAATTGCAGTGTCAATAGTGTGCTTTGTTGTTGTACTGTTTCATAAACAACTTAAAATTTCGATAGAATTGATGGGGGTTATTCCGGTTTTATTAATCTCTATTCAGAATGCATATATGTGGAGTGTGATGGACGCGGCCCACCTCCAAAAACATACAATGGCCTATATGACTCTGTTTATTGGTTCAGGAATGTTTGTTTTTTATCATCTTTATTATTCTATATTTATAGTTGGCGCAAGTATAATTGCGAATATCTTTTTCTTTTATTTTAACAGCAATTTATCGCCAGATCAAATATTAGTAAATGGAGGGTTGCTTACACTTTCAGTAGCTATATTTTCTATTTTATTAATTAGGATGAGGTTTAGATTGACTAAAAAAGAGTTGGTAGCTCGTTTTGCATTAGAAGAGTCTAAACATGAATTACAAGAAAAAAATACAGAAATAGTAGATAGCATTAATTACGCCAAGCGAATACAGAGTGCATTAATTCCGCCAAAAGAAGTCTTCAAAAAAATCTTGCCAGAGTCCTTTATCATATTTAAACCTAAAGATATTGTGTCGGGAGATTTTTATTGGATTAGTGAGTTGAGTACTACTAAAGAAAATGATGCGAATGAAAAGCTTGTTGTTTTTAGTGCGGCCGATTGCACAGGCCATGGAGTTCCTGGAGCATTCATGAGCTTGATAGGATTGAAAATATTTAATCAATCTATAAAACAAAAAGAAGTAAATTCTCCCTCAGAAGCTTTAGATTATTTAAATAATCAAGTTTTTAAGACTGTAAACATGCATTCAGACGATGATAATGTTATTAGAGATGGAATGGATGTTGCTTTGTGTTCTATTAACTTTAAAACGTTAATGTTATCTTTTTCAGGAGCAAAAAACCCTGTTTATATCGTAAGAAATAAAACCCTTCATGAGATTAAAGGAGATAAACAACCTATTGGCTCTTATGAGTCCTTAACTCCTTTTACCAATCACCAATATCAATTAGAGCAAGGTGATATGATTTATATATTTTCTGATGGATTTGCAGATCAATTTGGAGGACCTAAAGGAAAAAAACTAAAATACAAGCCTTTTAAAAATATGTTGATTGAAAATTCAGATAAGTCTATGGAAGAGCAAGAGCGTAAGCTTGTTGATTTGTTTGAGAACTGGAAGGGAGATATTGAGCAGCTGGATGATGTTTGTGTGATAGGGGTAAGGGTGTAGTTATTACCATTTTTTATAAATTCCAATACTAAAGGTCGAAATTTTAGCTACATAATTTCCGCTAAAAGCACCAAATGAGGCAACATTGAATCCAGTTTTGTTTTTTAATTCATAAGAAGCTTTAATTCCAAAAGCAAAATATTCTTGATTATTTGTGTAGAGGGCTGTTTGCCGTAAATTGTTATTGATATAATCTCCATTTTTTAAAGACTCTCTTAAGTCCAAAGTGAATGCAGTCCATAAAGACGGTTTAATTTGATATCCAATTTCATAATGTACATCAAGGTAATCACTAAAGTTATTGCTCACTAAATTATATCCTGCATCTATAAAAGAGTAAAGGTTTGAATTGAAGCTTCTCCCAATATGGAAATAAGTACCAATAGAATTTGTTTGGTAGCCTGTAACCAATCCTTTTTGCAAATCTTTATTAACCGTATTAAAACTGCTTTGAATTGAAGCAGCCATTTTAGTTTTTTTATCTAATAGCCTGTGTTTAAACCCAAGTTTGAAATTTCCTAAGCCTGATAAACTTCCAGCGTCTAGTGTATTTAGGTCTTGCGGTAGGTTGTTTGAATTTTCTGTTGCTACATATTTGTAGGGTAAAACAGAAATTACATCTATTTTATCTGAAATTCCATATTCCAAGTATGCTTGAACAGTATAATCTAAAACAGGTCTTTTAAGAATAGATTCTGTGCCATTTTCTAAAAAAAGTCTAGAATAGCCATCGCTTGGGAATGTACTTTGGATTTGGAAAAAACCTTTCTTTTTCTTGTTTAACCAGGGTCCTCCAGCCAATATTGATGAGAAGATAAACAGGTTAAAAATTAAAATACTATACTTCATAGTGCAAATATAATAAGTGAACTCGTAGTAAAATGTTAATTCAAAGACACCGTTAACTAAATCGATGTGTTGTTAATCTCTCAAAATCACTAACTTTACAGAGTATGTTGAGATTGAAAAATATATTATTTTTTTGTTTGATTGTAATTTCACTTTTTTCGTGTAGAAAAGACTTTGAACCGCCTAATTGGGATGTTGATGTTTTGGCACCATTAATTAAAACAACCTTATCATTAGATAATTTATTTCCTGACTCTATTGTTCAAATAAATCCAGATACATCAATAAAGTTGGTTTATCAGACTAATATTTTTGATCTGGATTCTTTATTTAAGATTCCAGATACCACAATTACCGAAGTATATTCATTCCCTTTTAGTTCAACATCTAATCCTGGAGCTTCTTTTTATAGTAGTGATGAGGAGCGGACTTTAAATATTACTAATGGTGTAGAATTAAACTATGCATTAATTGAGTCTGGTTTTATTGAGGTAGAAATTTTTAGTGAAATAGAAGAAAAGATGCTTATTACATACACAATTCCAAGTGCTATAAAAAATGGAGATACATTAAGATTGACTGAGGTGATACCTGCAGGAACTACAGGTCAAAGTGGTTATCTTATTAAGCGAATTGATATAAGTGGTTATGAATTAGATTTAACGGGTACTTCTGGAACAGAGGTAAATACCATTGTTACTAGAGCTTTAGGAGTTGTTGATACAAACGCTACTGGTCCAGTAACAATATTGGTAGGAACAAAAATTACCTATAATAATACGTTAATAGATGTTGTGCCTTCCTTTGTAAGAGGTTACTTTGGTAGTCAACAGTTGCATTTTGGACCAGAAACAAGCAATACCAATGCTTTTAATCTGATATCTTCAGGAACATTAGATTTGGAAGAGGTAGATGTGAATCTTGAGTTTAAAAATGGAATAGGGGTAGATGCTCAGTTAATTTTAAATCAATTTACAACTAGTAATACGAATACAGGAGCTAGCAATATCTTAACTCATTCAAGTGTTGGAACCTCTTTAAACTTGAATAGATCACAGTTAACAAATTCAGTTCCTGAGGTAACTTATTCGAGTTATAATGTTGCAATGAATACTGTTAATTCGAATATAGATCAGTTAATAGAAATATTTCCTAATCAAATCTTGTCAGATATTAATTTAAATATAAATCCTTTTGGAAATATCTCTGGAGGAAATGATTTTGTATTTAAGAAGCATTCCTTAGAGACGAATTTAAATGTAGAATTTCCATTATCTCTTATTGCTAATAATCTTACACTGCAAGATACGGTTGATTTTTCTCTTTCTCAAGATGGTGAAGCTGGAGGTATTTTAGCAGGTACTTTGTTTGTTTATGCTAATAATGGATATCCATTTGATGCTGTGATACAATTGGGGCTGTATGATGAAAGTATGAATTTTATACAGGATTTAACAGTTAATAATTTAATACAATCGGCACCTGTTAATTCAGCGTTACGTGTTACAAATAAAAAAGAATCTGTTTTATCTATTCCTTTATCAGCAGGAGATATTACAAGTTTATATGCTGCGAAACACATTGTGTTAAACTTGGCTTTTACAACTACAGCTCAACCCCAGTTTGTTAAGATTTATGAGGAATATGGGATTGATATTAAGGTGGTTGGTGATTTTTCATATAATGTAAACGGTAATTAAGAGATGATTGACGTATTAAAAATCCAACTCGTTTTATTGTTAATGCTTATTATGCAATTGTCTTTAATAGGGCAAAACCATAATGAATTCTTTATAGATACTACCCAGCATTTAAGTGTTTCTGTTGGAGGAAATTATACTTATGGATCTTCTGTTGTTGATAATGGATTTCTGAATAAGTTCATCTTTGGTGGTAAAATTGAAAGAGAAGATAAAGATAGAGTGTATCAAAAGTTGTCTGATAAAAATAGGTTAGGAGGGGATTTAAACTATCATTTAAATGTAGAAATTCCTTTAGATACTATTTTCGGAAAATCAACCATTTCATTGGTTGCTGGTTTAGAGCATGTAGAGCATGTAGATGCTCGGTTTTCATCGGATTTATTCAAGTTTACATTTGATGGGAATAAGCAGTTTTCTAATCAAAGTATCGATGTTGGGAAAACAAACTTTAATTACTTTAAATATCAAAAGCTAAACATTGGTTTGATTAACCATAAGTATTTCGATGGTCAATTGGCTAAGGAAGGAATTGTTCTTTCTTTTATAAAGGCACAAGAACATCAATCTGTTACAATATCAGAGGGATCTATATTTACGGAAGAGTTGGGTCGTGAAATAGATGTGGATCTAAATTATCTTTACAATGCTTCAGATACAGCAAAAAAAGGAATATCAGCTTTTAATGGGTATGGTGTTTCTGGAGATTTTTTCACAGAGCTTCTTATGCACAATGGGGATAAAATTTATTTCGGAGTAGAAGATGTAGGTTTTGTATATTGGAATAAGAATTCTCTAGATATTGCTTCTGATAGTTCGTTTCATTTTGAAGGTGTGGTAGTTGATAATTTATTCGATTTAAATGATAGTTTGGTAAGTAATCTTTCTCAAGATTCTATTTTAAACAGTCTTTATACTCAGAATAAAAAAAGTGATTATACAATTGCCTTACCAATGGCTTTAAATATTAACTATACAAAAGTATTAAATGATAAATGGAAGATTAATTTAGGAGTATATCACAAAGTGTTTGTGAATTATTTGCCACTCGTTTCGGCTAATATTTATTATTCTTTCAATAAGAAGTTTGTGGCAAAAGCACACCTTTCTTATGGTGGTTATGGTAAATTAAATACAGGTTTAGCAATTGCTAAATCTGTAAAGAATTATTTTGATATTTTTATCGGAGCAAATAATATAGAAGCTTTTATAGTTCCTAAATCATCCTACAGTAGTAGTGGTTTTTTAGGAGTGAAAACATATTTTTAATTAAAGAAACATGAACAATATACCGAATATAAAAAATACAGATTCGAATAATTTTTTTCTAATTGCTGGGCCTTGTGTTGTTGAGAGTGAAGAGAATGTATTTGAAATAGCATGTACAATTAAGGCTATAACGGAAAGGTTAAAAATACCGTACATATTTAAGGCATCATACCGTAAAGCGAATAGATCTAGATTGGATTCATTTACTGGAATAGGAGATGAGAAAGCGTTGGCAATTATAAAAAGTGTTAAAGAAAGATTGCAACTACCAACATTAACAGATGTACATACTGCAGAAGAATGTGCTATTGCAGCTGAATCGTGCGATGTATTGCAGATTCCTGCTTTTTTATGCAGACAAACAGATTTATTGGTTGCTGCCGCAAAAACAGGTAAAGTTGTGAATATTAAAAAAGGACAATTTTTATCAGCAGAAGCGATGCAATTTGCAGTAAATAAAGTAAAAGAATCAGGTAACGAAAATGTATGGTTAACAGAACGAGGTACTACTTTTGGGTATCAAGATATGGTGGTTGATTATAGGGGAATTCCTAAAATGAAAGAGTTTGCTCCTACAGTTTTAGATATTACACATTCTTTGCAACAGCCAAATCAATCTTCTGGAGTAACAGGAGGAAAGCCTGAATTGATTGAAACAATTGCTAAAGCTGGAATTGCAGTTGGAGCAGATGGGATTTTTATTGAAACTCATCCAGATCCTTCAGTGGCTAAAAGTGATGGCGCAAATATGTTGAGGTTAGATTTGCTTGAAGACTTGTTGGTTAAACTTATAAAAGTTAGAAAAGCAGTACATGCGTAACTTAGTTTACATATTGTTCTTTTTAATCCCGTTACTTGGAACTTCACAAGTAGATACTGTAGCTCGTTTGCACACTTTTGGAGGTATTAATAATGATAATGCAGAAGAGGTGGAGGCAACAAGTGATGGCGGATATATTGTTGTTGGGTCAACATCTAGTAATAGTTCTGGTAATACAGATATCTATTTGTTAAAAGTAGATTCATTGTGTAATTATCAATGGAGTTATGCTATAGGAGGATCAAACAATGATTGGGGATACTCTATTAAAGAAACGTTTGATAAAGGTTTTATTATTGCAACAAGTTCAAATAGCAACATTAATGGTGGCTATAATGCTGTGTTGATGAAGCGTGATAGTTTAGGGAATTATGTTTGGGAAAAAGTTTATGGAGGTCAGGATTGGGATATTCCCCATTCGGTTGTACAAACCTATGATAGTGGTTATGTTTTCTGTGGAGAGACTTATAACAATACAAATGGTTTTTCTGATGTATATATTGTAAAAACAAATCCTTTAGGAGATACACTTTGGACTAAAACAATAGGGGGTTCTTTAATCGATAAAGGTAATTCTGTTATTGAAACATCTGATTCTAATATAGTTGTTGGAGGTGTAAAAAATACTGTAACAGATTCAGCACAGATTTATATATTAAAGCTAGCGCCAAATGGCACACTGTTGTGGGATAGTATTTATGGCACTTCAGGTTATGATGATTTGAATGATATTGTTGAAACTCAAGATGGTGGTTTTGTTGGGGTGGGTAGTACTACAGGGGTTCATCCTGGTACTGATAAAGATATTTATTTTTATAAAGTTGATATAAATGGAAGTTTTTTATGGGGGAGAGATGCTGGGCATATTTCTATGGGAGTAAATAAGGAGGATGAAGGCTTTGGTGTGTGTGAATTATCAAATGGTCAACTTTGTGTGTCCGCTTATACTGAAACTTTTGGAGCTGGAGAAAAGGATGTAATAGTATACTTATTAGGATCTACTGGTTGGGCATCTGTTGGTCCTACTTTTGGCGGGGTGCTAGATGAATCACCTAAAAGTGTTACAATAGGAAAAAATGAAGATATTGTTGTGGCTGGTAAAACTAAAAGTTTTGGAGAAGGGCTGGAGGATGTCCTATTAATTCGATTTGATACATTGTATGGGGGAATGGATATGGCTGTTTCTACTTATTCAGACAATATTGAAATAGGCCTTTTAGAGATTGAGAATAATATTGATATTAAAGTTTTTCCTACTCCATCTCAGGGGATGGTTAATTTTCAATTTGATGCTGCTGTTTCTTTTGTTGATTGTAGATTACTTATTTATGATTCTTTTGGGAGAGTTGTAATAGATAAGTTGTTTAATGAAAAAAATACTGTAGTTAATTTAGAGCCTTATTCAAAAGGTGTTTACACTTACAGATTTGTATTTGATAATCAAATTCAAATGGCGGGTAAGTTAATTGTAGAGTAATCTCTGATTACTCTTTAAAAGTAGCCTTATCTCTTAAGAACTAGAATTCAATATAGCTTTTGCTTCCTTTTTTTTGCCTTACTTATTTCTATATGTTAGCACAATTATTTACAGTTGTGGTGTAGTTTACTCGTCTTGTGTGATTTGTTAGATGAGTTTATTTGGGTAGTAATGAAGGATAATTAAGATCGAATCGAAAAGACAAAAGTGCTAATAAAAAAAGCCTCTCTAGTAAACTAGAGAGGCTTTTTGTTTTGGTTTAATTTGTTTTATTATCTAATGATGTTAACATGTCCGAAGTTGTCATGTATAACTGTTCCATGATCTTCTTTAGCTACTATCTTCCATACATAAGTACCAGCTTCTACATATTCATTTTTGTATTTACCATTCCATCCGTTAGTAGCATTGCTTGTCTCGAATAGTAATTCTCCCCATCTATCAAAAATTTGCATTGAGTAGCTTGATAAATCAATACCATCACCATAAGCTCTAAATACATCGTTTAATCCATCATTGTCAGGAGTAAAGCTATTTGGAACGTAAAACAAATAAATACTATTGATAATTACTGTTCCTTCAACTGTAGATACACAACCATTTGGACTGTCTGTAACAGTTAATGTTGCTGTATAACTTCCAGGTGCATTACTTGGGTACGTAAACGTAGGGTTTGTACTTGTAGATGAATCTGGAGTAAGACCACTGTTAAAGTTCCATAAGTATGATAGATTTGATCCTGTAGATAAGTTTGTAAAATCAATCTCTGTATTTAATAAATCGGTAACAGGAGGAGTCATATCAAAATTAGCAACAGGGTAGTCATGTGGACAAACAAAATTAGTGTATGTTGTATCCACCACACAACCGTCTACAGTTAAGAATGATAATGTAACATCTTGACAAACAGCAGAGTTGAAAGTGCTTGTAAATGTTGTTCCATTACTACTAGTACCGTTTGTTGATGACCACTGAACTGTTAATGGGTCAACACTCGTTAAAGGGGTAGATGTATTAACAAAATCTACAGTAATAGGATAACAGCTATCAGCTTGTAACCTTACAAAAGAAGGGATGACTGGAGTAAGCCATTTAACATATGTTGTGTCATATGCTATCGGGTTACAACCGTCATTAGCAGAACCAACATATTGAGTAAGCTGTTGGGTTGGCGTTACTGTAAAAGATTGCGTAGAGCTAATTGTTGTTCCATTCTCAGACCACTCGTAATTGTAAGGGCCACTATTGCCACCAACAGCAGATATGTTCAGTGTTGCTGATGTGTTTTGACATATAAAAATAGTGTCATTAGCAGCTGTAGCAACTACACTGTCATTCAGTGTAATACACACTTGATCTGTATTAGATATACATCCTCTAAAATCTGTTGCAGATACAGAATAGCATGTAACTTTATCAGTTGGGCTTACATTGTGTGGGCCATTTCCAGGAATAACGGTGTTTGTGTTCAAGTTAGTCCAAACATAAGTGTAAGGAGCACCATTACCACCAATTGCAGGTGCATCTATATTCATTGATCCGTCTATACATATAGTAGCATCTGCTGTTATAGTAGCTGGATCTATTTGCACTGAATCAGGTTCTGTTACCCAAACAGTAGTATCGGTAGAACATCCAGTAGTATCACTCATTGTAATTGTGTATGCTCCAGGAGTTAAATTAATTAATGAATCTTGCATTCCAGTAGTTAAGTTGTTAGTGTTCTGTAAAATAGCACCACTAATACTATCTGTCCATACGAAGCTTTGAACTTCACTGCCAGGACCAAAATTAGGAGTGATAGTTATCTTTCCATCGCCTTGATCTTTACAAGATACTGCCGTTATGCTAACTGCTGGTATAACAGGTTTTAGCACTGTTACCGTTATCGTGTCACTTACAATCGCACAGCCAGGGAGCTCCACATCTACCATAATGTCATAAGACCCAGGTGAAGTAAATGTACCTATTGGATTTGCAATAGTTGTATCATTTAAAAAGTTAGGGTGAGACCAAGCATAAGTGTATGCTGCAGGTAAACTTGGAGTAACCTCAAAGTTTATTGCTTCTCCAAGACATATTGTAGTGTCGTTTGGTGTAGTAGTAATTGTGTATGCACCAGTAACTGTTACTGTTTGCATTCTGTCTACAGTACATCCTCCAGTATCTGTTAATGTAACTGTGTAAACAGTTGTAGCATTAGGAGTAGCAATAGGATTGTTAATTGTAGGATCATCTAATCCAGCAGGAGGAGTCCAGTTGTAAGTGTAGTTGTTGTTTCCTCCACACATAATTGCGATATCATCTAAAGCCCAGTTGTCAATAGTTCCACCGTACCATCCAATTTGTTCCCACTTAAATGATGTGTTTGCAGTTGCTGCTCCTGCAGGAATAGGAATTGAAAAACATTGCCATGCGTTAGCATAAGGTCCGCCAGCATCCCAATCTCCTGTAGCAAAAGTTTGGATAATAACCCAAGGTCCTGCTGGTCCATTAACAGAGTAACTTAATTGAACATCCTCACCTGCATCAGCATTTTCACAACCTGTTGAACTAGAAATATTGTTTGCAATCCAAAGACAGAAATCAATGCTAGTACAACTAGCAACATTTGCTGAGTTTGTTATTAATTCTCTATTTGCAGAGTTGAAATTTAAAGCAGTACCATTATATGGTACACAAGGTGCTCCAACAGTTGCTCCTGTAACAGAAGACCAAACAGCAGGATCAAATGCAGTTGTAAAGTCATCTTCTACAGCTGTTAAAGACACATCAAATTGAGCAGATTGTCCAGCACATATTGTGGTATCTCCAGGAACTAGTGTAACACTAGGGGGTGGAGATACGCTAACAGTTACTGTATCTTGTTTAACACATGCTAAAGGTGAAGTTACCGTAGCAATATATGATGTAGTTTGTGTTGGTGTAGCAATTGGATTGTTAATAACGTCACTCGTTAAAGATGCGCCATTATCCCATAAGTAAGTGTATCCTGCTGCTGCTGGCGTTACATTTACTCCAATCTGTCTAGGTAAGAAGTCACATAATAAAGTGTCTCCATAAGCTGTTGGTGTAAAATCAGCAACTTTTGTTATACTCGTTGAGTCACTAGAATTACATCCTACAACTAAATCACTTATAACATAGTAGTCAGTTGTTCCTAAAGCTATAGGTGATACAATTGGGTTTGCACAAGGGTTACAGCTAAACTCTGGCCCTACAGGTACTTGAACACCAGTAGCTGTATAATACCAAGTAAAATTGTTACCTCCAGCAGCTGTAAATTGTGATGATTGATTTCCACATATCGTATCAGGTTCGTTAACAACGGTTGAGTTGATTACATTGATAATAAGTGGGAAGTTAGCTAAGTTTTCAATAGGACAAGAACCATCGGTTACTCCGATTGATGCTTGTGTATTTGGACCTAAACCAACAGCGGGAACAGTCCAGCAAATAGTAAAGGTAACAGGGTTTTGTCCAACCGAAGTTACAGTAGCTCCAGGAAGTGCTGCAAATATATTGGTATTTGCACTATCCAATTTAAGTGTGTCTAAAGGATCTGGATCTGTAAAGGTGAGGTCAAAACAAAAGCTTTGTCCTTCACATATTTCTATCGTGTTGTTACTCGTTATAATAGCAGAGCCTGCCGCATTGGTAATTCCTCCTGGAAGAGGGGTTGGTACCTGACAGTTTGCATTGTTTATTACTTCAATTTGAAAATCATGGTAAATAAAACCTGTTTGATTTCCTGCAGCATCAAACGCTTCAATTTTGTAAGTTACAACGTAATTTCCTATTGCATTTTGAGTAAAAGTAATACATCCAGTAACAGGATCTAAAGTTAAGTTTTGTAAAGGGGTAGTTGGTCCATAGCCTCCAAGATGCGCAATAGGCGTGGCAGTTGCACCAAGTGGGCTTACTAAAGAGTAGTAAAGACTATCTCCATCAGGATCAATTGCTCCAGGACAATAAGTTTGTTGAACTCCCATACATACATAAGGTATAGGTTGAGCTGTTACATAAGGAGATGCATCACAAGGAGCAGTTCCTGAGTTCATTTGAGAGTGAAAATACATTGTATTACTATTTGTTCCACTTAAATTACTTGAAGCATCTCTACAACAAATACTGTAGTAGAAATCCCAACTATCACATGTGTCAGGTAGTGTAACTAAAGCTTGATAAGTGTACATTTTTACCCCAGGAATTCCACCAGAAACACCCGTAATACAGTCACTTTGAGCTGTATCTCTATCACATATTTGAGAAACTTCTTTAGGGTTTGGATTAGCCGGAGTGGAAGGTAGTAAAGGAAGTACTAGCGATGGATTTGCTAAACCACATGTGTTGGTCATATTAGCTGTTACAGAAACAGTACTTAAACCATTAGGGCAACTAACAAACATTTGAATAGTGACAAGGAATTCGTTAGGGTTCCCGGTGCATGCCCATGTTAAATTTCCTCCAGGAATATGAGAAGCAAAAGAGCTTGATAAACCTGATAATAAGATTGCGGCAATTAATAAAATTTTTTTCATAACAACTTTTTTAAAATAACTTAATGTCCAAATATAAAGTATTCACAAAACAAAAGACGAGGACACTGTAAATAGGTTGCCTATTAAATTTATTTTTTTTAATGTGCTTAAAGTTTAAAGTGTTGTTTTATTTATTCTTTACAAAAGAATTCAGAATATTATTTTGCTAAAACCTGTTAAACAACTAATGCGTGTTGTTTCATTGATATTTAACAAATGAATAAGGTTTTGACTGAAATTTTAAAAATAGTAGATTTCTAATAGAAATGGCACTATAGAAGCTTTATGGGGTGTAATTCTAAATTTAATAATTTAAGAGCTGTATTTTGTACATATGTTGTTTTTAGAAACATAAGGCAACAAAAAAAAGCCTCTCTAATTTATTAGAGAGGCTTTTTCATTTGTAATGAAAGTTTTACTTAACTAGTGTAACATGCCCGAAATTGTCATGAATAATTGTCCCGGCATCTTCTTTGGCTACTATTTTCCATACATAAGTACCAGCTTCAACTAGTTTGTTTTTGTATTTACCATTCCATCCATTAGTAGCATTGTTAGTTTCGAATAATAATTCTCCCCATCTATCAAAAATTTGCATTGAGTAGTTCGATAAATCAATACCATCACCATAAGCTCTAAATACATCATTTAGCCCATCATTATCAGGAGTAAAACTATTCGGAACATAGAATAAATAAACACTATTAATAATTACAGTTCCTTGTATTGTAGAAGTACAACCATTAGGGTTGTCAGTAACGGTTAAAGATACTGTGTAACTTCCAGGAGCATTGTTAGGGAATGTAAATGTAGGGCTCATAGATGTGGATGAATCAGGAGTAAGACCACTATTGAAATTCCATAAATACGTTAGATCCGTACCAGTAGATAAATTATCAAAATCGATTACTGTATTTAATAAATCAGTAACAGGAGGTGTCATATCAAAATTAGCAACAGGGTAATCGTGTGGACAAACAAAGTTGTAGTATGTAGTATCGACTGGACATCCGTCAACTGTAACAAATGATAGTGAAACATCTTTACATACTGGAGTGTCAAATGTACTAGTAAATGAAGCTCCATTGCTATTATCACCATTGCTAGATGACCATTGAATAGTTAATGGATCTATTAAGGCCATAGGGCTAGAAGTGTTAACAAAATCAACGGTGATAGGGTAACAGCTATCTGGTTGTATTCTAGTAAAAGATGGAGTTACAAGACCAAACCATTCTATGTAGATAGTAACAGTCCCTCTAGGGCTTCCACAATTATCGTAAGCATAACCAGTATAGGTTGTAAGAGCGCTTGTAGGTGTTACTGTGTGAAATTGATTAGTGCTTATCATAGCTCCATTTTCCCACCATTCATAAGTATAAGGCCCACCATTACCACCAATTGCATTCATGCCAATGTCTCCTGTCGAACCAGGGCATATTTTTAAGGTGTCAACTATAGGGCTGGCAATTACAATACTAGCACTTATACTGTCAAACAAGCTAATGCAAACCTCCCCTGTGTCTGACATACAACCTAAAGGGTCTGTTGAATATACAGAATAACAAGTTATCGTGTCAGTTGGAGCAACATTGTGAGGTCCGTTTCCAGGAATAACTGTGTTTGTGTTTAGGTTTGTCCATATATATGTGTAAGGTGCACCATTTCCACCTATAGCGGAAGCATCAATATTTATAGAGCCACCTATACATATAGAGTCATTTGCAGTTATTGTAGAGATTTTAACAGAGTCTGGTTCAGTAAGAGTGACAATACTGTCTTTAAAACATCCGCCATCTATTGAATCCCAAGTAGAAATCGTATATGCTCCTGCACCAATGTTAAATAATGTATCTGTATCACCAGCATATAGTGTATCAGATGTTTGTATTAATGTAGGAGGTATAGTTGAATTATCATACCATGTAACAACCTGTTGAATATTTGTTGGTGTAAACTGAGGTGTAGCAATTATTTGACCATCAGTACTTCCATTACATGTTGGGTTAATTAATGTTGGTATTGATGGAAGACATAAGCCACAGTCAACATCAATAGTAACACTATCCGTTGATGTACATCCTCCATTAGGATCAGTTACAGTTATGTAATACGTTGTAGTTGAAAGAGGTGAACCTATTGGATTTTGAATAGTATCATCATTTAAAGTTCCATTGGCTGGCGTCCAAGCAAAGTTATAGTTAGTAGTAACATTAGGACATGTGATAGAGATATCATCAAGTGCCCAGTTGTCACAACCCGCACAAGCTGAAAAGTTTGGCTGATCCCACTTAAAGTAAGTTGTTGGAGTTTGAGCTGCGGCTGGAATAGGAACGCTAAAAGCTGTCCATGCATTATTATAAGGGCCAGCTGCATCCCAATCATCAGAATCATATAGTTGAATAAGTGTCCATGGCCCGGCAGGCCCTGCCGTAGAATAAGAAAATTCAACATCTTCACCTGCATCAGCATTTTCACATGGAGCACCACCAGATCCTGCATTACCCATAAATAAACTAAATTCTACAGAAGAACAAGAGGTTACATTTTGGGCAGTTGTAATTGCTTCTCTTGGGTTGGTATTTCCATCAAAGTGAAGTGCGTTTCCAGTTACTGATCCACAGTCAGTGTTTAATGATCCGTTTGCAACAGAGCTCCAGCTAACTGGATTTATAACAGCTCCATTAAAGTCATCAATGCTGCCTGCAACAACTAATGTGTCCATTACTATAGTGAATTGTGTTTGCTGACCACAAAATATTGAAGAATCAGAAACAGATAAAGTAAATGTTGGAGTTACATTTGGAGTGATAACTATATTGATTGTATCCAGTTTTTCACATCCTCCAGGACCAATAGTTCTAACATAGTATTCATGTATTCCAGGAATCGTAATTGTAGCAATTGGATTTGCAATAGAATCATTATCTAAAAAAGTAGAAGGAGTCCATTTGTAAGTATATCCAGGTCCCATAGGGTTTACTGTAACATCTAACTGTATAGGGTCAAATAAACAAGTGTTTCCTGAACTTTGTGTTACTGCAGTTGTGAAGTTTGGTGCAACAGTAATTGTTTGAATTCTGTCTACAGTACAACCGCCAGCATCTGTTAATGTAACTGTGTAGGGTGTTGTAACTATTGGAGATGCTACAGGATTACTAATAGTCGCATTAGTTAGTCCGGTAGGAGGAGTCCAGTTATAAGTGTAATTGGTGTTTCCTCCGCACATGATTGCAATGTTATCTAGTGCCCAGTTATCAGTAGTTCCCCAAGGAAAACCTAGTTGACTCCATTTGAACATAGTGTTTGCAGATATTGCTCCTGCAGGGATAGGTATAGAAAAACATTGCCAAGCATTATTGTAAGGACCTGCAGGGTCCCAGTCAGCTTCGTCAAAAACTTGAATTGGAATCCAAGTACCTCCTCCATTAATAGAATAGCTTAGCTCAATATCTTCACCATTGTCTGCACCATCACACCCAGGACCAAAAAGACTATTGTTTCCTACCCAAAGACAGAAATCAATTGTAGTACAGCTCGTAACGTTAGAACCATTTGTTTCTAATGTTCTATTTGTATTGTTAAAGTTTAGGGCAGTTCCGCTGAAAGGTACACAAGGTGTTCCAACACTTGCTCCAGATACATTAGACCACATTGATGGATCAAAAGATCCAGTAAATTCATCTTCAATTACAGGAAGTAAAGTTTCAAACTGTAAAGATTCTCCTAAACATAAAGTAGTGTCACCTGGTAATAGAGTTACAGTTGGTGGCGGATTTACCGCAACTGTTACAGTGTCCTGTTTAATACATCCTAAAGGAGAAGTAACTGTGGTAATGTATGATGTTGTTTCTGTTGGGCTAGCAATAGGATTATTGATCGTGGCGTTATTCAGAGTTGCGCCATTATTCCATAAATAAGTATATCCAGCTGCTGTAGGAGTTACGTTAACTCCAATTTGTTTAGTTAAAAAGTCACACAATAAAGTATCACCATAAGCTGTTGGTGTGAAATCAGCAACTTTTGTTACACTTGTAGAATCACTAGGGTTACAACCAATTGATAAATTACTTACAACGTAATAATCTGTTGTTCCTAATACAGTGGGTGTAACAATGGGGTTGGAGCACGGGTTACAGCTGAAATCTGGACCAACAGGAACTTGTAAGCCTGTTGCGGTATAATACCAAGTAAAAACTGTACCGCCATTAGCAGTTAATTGAGCAGTTTGATTTCCACAAATTATAATAGGAGGATTAACCACTGTTGCATTAATTACTTGAACAACAAGGGGGAAGTTGGCTAAGTTTTCAATAGGACAAGACCCATCAGTTACTCCAATTGAGGCTTGAGTGTTTGGGCTAGCTCCTACAGGAACAGTCCAGCAAACATTAACAGTTAAAGTGTTTAGTAGTGGAGCGTTTGGATATATTGTTGTTAATATAACACCTGGCATTGAAGCAAATATGTTAGTATTAGCACTGTCTAGTTTTAGTGTGTCGGCTAAATCTAAATCTGAAAAAGTAACGTCAAAACAAAAAGTTTGTCCCTCACATATTTCTACCGTATTACCATTTATTAATAAGCCAGGTCCTGACAGATTGGTTGCGCCCGTGGGTGAGGGGGTTGGTGGTTGGCAATTTGCATTATTAATTACTTCGAATTGAAAATCGTGGTAAATGAAACCTGTTTGGTTTCCTGCAGCATCAAATGCTTCAATTTTATAAGTTACAACGTAATTTCCTACTGCGTTTTGAGTAAATGTAATACATCCTGTAACAGGATCTAACGTTAAATTTTGTAAAGGTGTAGTTGGTCCATAGCCTCCAAGGTGAGCAATAGGCGTGGCAGTTGCTCCTAATGGACTTACTAAAGAATAGTATAAGCTATCTCCATCTGGATCAATTGCTCCAGG
Source organism: uncultured Flavobacteriales bacterium (assembly GCA_905479915.1). Taxonomy (GTDB): domain Bacteria; phylum Bacteroidota; class Bacteroidia; order Flavobacteriales_E; family Vicingaceae. The sequence goes on along the minus strand of CAJQOH010000041.1, from coordinate 8,472 downwards.
ACAATATGTTTGTTGAACTCCCATACACACGTATGGTATAGGTGAAGCAGTTACGTATGGTGATGCATCACAAGGAGCAGTTCCAGAATTCATTTGGGAGTGGAAGTACATAGTGTTTCCAGCACCTCCTGATAAATTACTTGAAGCATCTCTACAACAGATACTGTAGTAGAAGTCCCAGCTATCACAAGTGTCTGGTAATGTTACTAAGGCTTGGTAGGTGTACATTTTTACTCCTGGAATTCCACCATTAACACCAGTAACACAATCACTCTGTGCAGTGTCTCTATCACAAATTTGAGAAACCTCTACAGGGTTTGGGTTGGTTGGAGTAGAAGGAAGTAAAGGGAGAACTAAAGCAGGATTTGCTAAACCACATGTGTTAGTCATATTAGCCGTTACAGAAACAGTACTTAAACTACTCGGGCAACTAACAAACATTTGTATAGTGATAAGAAATTCGTTAGGATTCCCGGTACATGCCCAAGATAGATTTCCTCCAGGAATATGAGATGCAAATGAGCTTGATAAACCTGATAATAAGATTGCGGCAATTAGTAAAATTTTTTTCATAACAACTTTTTTAAAATAACTTAATGTCCAAATATAAAGTATTCACTAAAGAATACACGAGAGTATTCTAAATAGGTTGCTTATAGTCAGTCTTTTGATGCGAAGGCTTAAGGTATAAAATACTGTTTTGCGGAACTTTTCTGTCAAATACAGAATCTTATTCTGATAAATAGAGTATTATGAATGTATATATTTCTGTAATTAAAATTTAACAAATTACCCCCTTTTTTTAATGAAAATTTAAATACACTTAAAATAGTCGAAAGGCTCTAAGCATTCTTCGCACTGATACAGGGCTTTACAGGCTGTTGATCCAAATTGACTTTTTAACTTAGTTTTTTTTGAATTACATAAAGGGCAATCTACTGTTTTTGATGTAGAACCAAATAATATGCCTTTATCTTCAGAACCATTAATTGGTGGAGCAATACCAAATTTTTTTAATTTTTCTTTTGCTTCATCAGTTATCCAGTCAGTTGTCCATGCTGGATTTAGAACTGTTAAAACTTCAAAATTAAAAATGCTATTTTCTTTTAATTTAGTTTTGATATCGTCCTCAAATGTTTTCATTGCAGGACAGCCAGAATAGGTTGGGGTTATTGAAACGGTTACTTTATTGTTTAAAATGTTTACTTTTCTTAAAACACCTAATTCAGTAATGGAGATAACAGGAATTTCAGGATCTGGAATTTCAGATAGCAAGTCCCATATTTGTTTCTCAGTATGTATGATGTCTTTAGTTGTATTCATAAAATGGGAAACGCTGAATGTCTAAAGCAGATGATCTCATAAAAAATAGATTACCATTTATCTTGAGGGTAAGCTCTAGGTAAAAATTGTAGTTCAGTTAATAAGTGGCCTAAAGCTTCAGAATGCATTCCGTTTAAACTTCCTTTTTGCATATATCCGTCTTCAGGTCTAGTTAATGTAGCTCGTTCAATAATGCTATTTATTGTATCGTTCCAAAGAGGTCTAATTTTGTTTAAATCAATTGCAATATCTTCTGAAATTAATACTTTATCAACCTCATTCATCGCAAATAGATCTTCAGTATACTCCCAAATATTATTTAATGATTCTTGAACCTTGTCATGACTTTCTTCAGTTCCATCCCCTAATCTTACAGTCCATTCAGCACTATGCCTTAAATGGTAAGTCACTTCTTTTAATGACTTAACAGCGAAACCTGAAATCTGAGAGTCCGTACTTTTGGTTAAAGCAGAGTATAGGTGAAAGTAAAAGGCACTGTGTAGCATGTTCCTAATAACTGTATCTCCAAAATGACCATTTGGTTGTTCAGAAAGTAAATTGTTGTAGAAATCTCTTTCTAATCGTTTAAAGGCAAAATCGTTTTCTGTTCTTCCTTTCCCTTCTAGCTCTCCAGCATAAGTAAGCATTGTTCTTGATTGTCCAAACAAATCCAAACCAATATTAGATAAGGCGATATCTTCCTCTAAGATTGGTCCTTTACTGCACCATTCAGCCATTCTTTGTCCTAAAATTAAACTAGAGTCACCTATTCTTAAACAGTATTTTACTAGAGCTTCGTTTGTTGTCATGTTTGCTTTGTTTTAATTATTGAATAGTTCCAATAATCAGTTATCAATAATCAATTAAATATGTTTTGCACCTTCTGGCATTACATAATGTAGTGGAGTTCTATATGCTTTGTCATTTGACGGTTCAAAGAACGCTTCATCATCTTCTGGTGTTGAGGACGTAATAGCTTCAAAAGGTACCACCCATATACAAGTCCCTTCAGCCCTTCTAGTATATAAATCTCTTGCATTTTGCAAAGCCATCTCTTTGTCTGCAGCATGTAAATTTCCTACATGTTTGTGTGCTAAACCTGGTTTACTTTGTATAAAAACTTCCCAAATAGGGCCTTGACCGTCTGTATTACTCATGTGTTTTATTTTGTATTCAAATATTTTGAATTTGTTATCTTTCTACTTTAAGCTACTTTCTGTTTGGATTTTTGTTTCTCCGCATAAGCGTGAGCAGCTTCCCTAACCCATGCGCCATTGTTGTGTGCATCATTATAGTGTTTTAACCTTTGCTTGCTGCAGGGGCCTCCGCCTTTTACAACAGCCCAAAACTCATCCCAATCCATTTCTCCAAAATCATAGCTTCCTCTTTCCTCATTCCATTTTAAATCTGGATCCGGAATTGTTAAGCCAATAATTTCTGCCTGATGAACCGTTTTGTCTATAAAACTTTGGCGAAGCTGATCGTTGGTAGCTCTTTTTATTTTCCATTTTACAGCATTCCCTGTGTTGGGAGAATCTGAGTCGTGAGGTCCAAACATCATAATAGAAGGCCACCAAAATCTATTTAAAGCATCCTGGGCCATTTCTTTTTGTTTTTCAGATCCTCGAGCCATCTCAGCTATAATTTCATAACCTTGTCTTTGGTGGAAACTCTCTTCTTTACATATTTTTACCATTCCTCTGGCATAAGGACCATATGATGTACGTTGTAAAGAAACCTGATTAACAATTGCAGCACCATCAACAAGCCATCCGACAGCCCCCATATCTGCCCAAGTTAAAGTAGGGTAATTAAATATACTAGAATATTTTGCCTTACCAGTTCGTAGTTCGTCTAAGTATTCAGTTCTACTTTTTCCTAATGTTTCAGCCGCAGAATATAAATAAAGTCCATGTCCAGCTTCATCTTGTATTTTTGCTAATAAAACAACTTTAGCCCTTAAACTAGGAGCTCTTAAAAGCCAATTCCCTTCAGGTTGCATTCCTATAATTTCAGAATGAGCATGTTGTGATATCTGTCTTTGTAAATGTTTTCGATATTCATCAGGCATCCAGTCCTTAGGTTCTATTTTGATTTCAGCATCAATTTTTGCTTGAAACTCCTCTAACTTTTTGGCGTTGTCCATAATTACAAATTTAATAATGCAAGTTTAATCAATTTCCGCTTTAATATAGCAGGATTTTAGTTAGTTGTTAATTATTTATTAGAAAAGGATTGCCTTTGTTAAGAATGAAATGGTAAAGATGATTAGTGATTTAATCAGAAATGATACTTTTACATTTCTAAAATAATAATAGAATATGTTTACTAGATTAAAAATTCAGGAAATAAAACAAGAGACAAGCGATACGGTTTCAATTTCATTTGAAGTTCCAACAGAATTAAAATCAAAATTTAATTATAAGTCAGGTCAGTATATTACAATTAAAAAAGATATAGGTGGAGAAGATGTAAGGAGATCTTATTCTCTCTGCAGTGCTCCAGGTGAGGATGATTTTAGGATAGGAGTGAAAAAAGTTGAGAACGGAAAGATGTCAACCTTCTTAACTGAAGGGTTAAAGGTTGAAGAAGGATTAGAGGTTATGGACCCTGCAGGTAATTTTGTAATTGCAGAATCAAATAATAATATTGTTGCTTTTGCCGCAGGAAGTGGTATTACTCCAATTTTATCAATGGTCAAAACAGTATTAGATTCAGGTGGCAGTTTTACATTGTTTTATGGAAATAAGACTATAAATGACACCATTTTTAAGAAAGAACTAGATGCTTTAAAAAACCAATATTCAACTAGTTTTGATTTGAACTATATATATAGTAGAGAAAGTGTAGGGGATAATCTTTATGAAGGTAGAATTACTAAAGAAAAATGTAATGCCATATTTAGTAAAGATTCAAATCTTTTGAAAGCAGATGGTTTTTATATGTGTGGACCAGAAGATATGATTTTTAACACATCTGATGTTTTAAAAGAATTGGGTGTTGATGAAGGGAAAATTCATTTTGAATTGTTTACAGTTCCTACGAAACAAGAAAGTACTACCGAAGTTTCATCTTCAGACTTCTCTGGAGAAAGTCAAGTTACTGTTATTATGGATGGAGATGATTTTGAATTTTCATTGAGAAATGATGGAGATTTTATTTTGGATGCAGCAATGGAGAATGGTGCAGATGCTCCTTTTTCATGTAAGGGGGCTGTATGTTGCACGTGTAAGGCTCAAGTGGTAGAGGGTAAAGCAATAATGGATATGAATTATTCATTATCTGAAGAAGAAGTTGAAGAAGGTTTTATTTTAACATGCCAAGCTAGACCGGCCTCAGAAAAGTTAGTAGTTGATTATGATGTAAGTTAGTCTTATTAATATATGAGTGTTGAAAAGGTCTAGCTTTGGTTAGGCCTTTTTTTTTGTGTTAGGGTTAATTTTGGATTCGTGAAACACTTGTTTAGTATTCTAATAGTAGTCATTATTTTTTCTTGTGGAGGGAATAAGAAGGTTGTTGTAAGTAAAAATGATAGAATTATAATAAATAAGTATGCAAATGCTTTACAAGTTGAAAAATCTGAAATTAGTAATCTCCAATTGTACTCTTTTATTGATGATTGGAAAGGGACAAAGTATAAGTATGGTGGTTTGTCTAAGTCAGGTGTAGATTGTTCAGGTTTTTGTACTTTATTATATAAGGAGATATACAATAAAACGATAAGCAGAACTACGCATGATCTTGCTAAGGATATTGATAAAGTTGGTAAGTCAAAATTGAAAGAAGGCTGTTTGGTTTTTTTTAATATTTCAAAAAAGAAAAAAAACTCGCATGTAGGTGTTTATTTGAAAAACAATAGGTTTGTTCATGCAAGCACTAGTAAAGGGGTTGTAATATCTAGTTTAGATAACCCCTATTACAAAAAGACATATAGTAAAGGCGGATCTATCAAATGAATATATTAGTTACAGGAGCAAGTAGAGGTATAGGGTTTGAAATTGTAAGACAATTTGCAAAAGATCCTGACAACAATATAATAGCCATTGCAAGAGATATTACTTTGCTTGAAAGCCTCAATGAGATTTGTGTGAAAGAATCGAATAATGATATACATATATATTGTGTAGATTTTTTGTCTAGCTCTTTCGCAAATGATTTAAAGAAGGTTCTGTCGGAAAATAATTTACATTTTGACATAGTTATTAATAATGCGGGGTTTTTAATAAACAAAGAATTTACCGAAACACTATATGTAGATATACAAGATGTTTATAAGGTTAATGTTTTTGCTCCTATGGTTTTATTACAGAATATTATACCTTCATTAGATGATTCTAGAATGTGTCATATTGTTAATATAGGAAGCATGGGAGGTTATCAGGGTTCATCTAAGTTTCCTGGGTTGTCTGTTTATAGTTCTTCAAAAGCTGCTTTGGCAAATTTAACCGAATGCTTGGCAGAAGAATACAAAGAAAAAAACATTAAAATAAATTGTTTGGCATTAGGTTCAGTTCAGACCGAAATGCTAAATTCTGCCTTCCCAGGATATAAAGCACAAGTTAAACCTCAAGAAATGGCTAAATATATCGTTCAATTTAGTCAGCAAAAACCAGTTTATATTAACGGAAAAGTAATCCCAGTATCAAATTCTACTCCTTAGGCGAAAATTAATCTATCTGTAAATCAGAACGATAGTTGTTTTTTTGATTTTTTATTTCACTTATACTTGTGGGTTCTTTAAATACCTCTACATTTGCAGCCGCTTTAGAAACAACGGTTTCATTTTTGAGCACACATTTTGTCTTTTTCAGCACTTAAATATTAAGGGTGAAAAAATAAATTAAAAATAAATTAAATTTTATTTGGTGGTTTAAAAATTAGTTGTACTTTTGCAGCCGCTTTAGAAACAACGGTTTCATTTTTGAGCACACATTTTGTCTTTTCAATACTTAAATATTAAGGGTGAAAAAATAAATTAAAAATAAATTAAATTTTATTTGGTGGTTTAAAAATTAGTTGTACTTTTGCCGTCCTCAAACAAGGAAATGTCCTTTAAAATGTCTGGGAATTAAAAATGAAATAAGACTTATAGTTCGCTATAAAAATTATATTGTTCTTTGAAAATATTGAAGATAGAAAAAAATTAGGTAAAGTATCCTTTTGAGAAAAGAATTAAATTTCTTTCCGATTGAGTGAAATAATTTTAAAAATTATTTAACAAAAATTACAACGGAGAGTTTGATCCTGGCTCAGGATGAACGCTAGCGGCAGGCCTAACACATGCAAGTCGAACGGTAACATGAGAGCTTGCTCTTGATGACGAGTGGCGCACGGGTGCGTAACGCGTATGCAACTTGCCCTAAACTGGAGAATAGCCTTTAGAAATGAAGAATAATACTCCATAGTATTCCGAGAAGGCATCTTCTTGGTCTTAAAGCTTCGGCGGTTTAGGATAGGCATGCGTTCTATTAGTTAGTTGGTGAGGTAACGGCTCACCAAGACCACGATAGATAGGGGGCCTGAGAGGGTTGTCCCCCACACTGGTACTGAGACACGGACCAGACTCCTACGGGAGGCAGCAGTGAGGAATATTCCACAATGGACGAAAGTCTGATGGAGCCATGCCGCGTGCAGGATGAATGCCCTATGGGTTGTAAACTGCTTTTATATAGGAAGAACATTTTCTACGTGTAGAGAACTGACGGTACTATAAGAATAAGGACCGGCTAACTCCGTGCCAGCAGCCGCGGTAATACGGAGGGTCCAAGCGTTATCCGGATTTATTGGGTTTAAAGGGTACGTAGGCGGAGTTTTAAGTCAGTAGTGAAAGCCCATCGCTTAACGATGGAACTGCTATTGATACTGATACTCTTGAATATAGTTGAAGTGGGCGGAATACGGCATGTAGCGGTGAAATGCATAGATATGCCGTGGAACACCAATCGCGAAGGCAGCTCACTAAGCTATTATTGACGCTAATGTACGAAAGCGTGGGTAGCGAACAGGATTAGATACCCTGGTAGTCCACGCCGTAAACGATGATTACTCGGTGCTGGCGATACACTGTCAGTGCCTAAGCGAAAGTGATAAGTAATCCACCTGGGGAGTACGATCGCAAGGTTGAAACTCAAAGGAATTGACGGGGGCCCGCACAAGCGGTGGAGCATGTGGTTTAATTCGATGATACGCGAGGAACCTTACCAGGTCTTAAATGCATAACGAACGATTGGGAAACCAATCTTTCTTCGGACGGAATGCAAGGTGCTGCATGGTTGTCGTCAGCTCGTGCCGTGAGGTGTCAGGTTAAGTCCTATAACGAGCGCAACCCCTATTCTTAGTTGCCAGCGGTTCGGCCGGGGACTCTAAGAAAACTGCCAGTGCAAGCTGTGAGGAAGGTGGGGATGACGTCAAATCATCACGGCCCTTACGACCTGGGCCACACACGTGCTACAATGGTAGGTACAAAGGGCAGCCACTTGGTGACAAGGAGCTAATCTCTAAAACCTATCTCAGTTCGGATTGGAGTCTGAAACTCGACTCTATGAAGCTGGAATCGCTAGTAATCGCGCATCAGCCATGGCGCGGTGAATACGTTCCCGGGCCTTGTACACAACGCCCGTCAAACAATGGAAGCTGGGGGCACCTGAAGTCGGTAACCGAAAGGAGCTGCCTAGGGTGAAACTAGTAACTGGTGTTAAGTCGTAACAAGGTAGCCGTACCGGAAGGTGCGGCTGGAACACCTCCTTTCTAGAGCTAGATTATATTAAATTATAGTCCTAGTAAGTACGACGAAAGTACCTTTTAATATCGAAGGTAGTTTTAGCTTGGTTTAGCTGTCAATTTTATAATATAAGTCTAAAGAGTTCGTATCAGTATATCAAAACTGATTACTGAATACTGAAAACTAAGGACTGAGAAAGTCTCATAGCTCAGCTGGTTAGAGCGCTACACTGATAATGTAGAGGTCGGCAGTTCGAGTCTGCCCGGGACTACAAAAAGCTAAAGTACTAAGGAAATTCTGGAAGTAAGAGGATTCTACATTCATAATTTAGGATTTATTCTGAATTTCATAATGGGGGATTAGCTCAGCTGGCTAGAGCGCTTGCCTTGCACGCAAGAGGTCATCGGTTCGACTCCGATATTCTCCAC
>CAJQOH010000040.1 GCA_905479915.1 uncultured Flavobacteriales bacterium | reverse complement strand
TGGGGACTAATTCCGCCACATAGGTCTGTAGAACCTGGCTATTTTGATAGTTCACCCCAGTTATCTTGGTTAATTTTAATACGTAAATCTAATTCCTATTTTTTTATTGATTAGCTGTGTGCAAGTCTAAAGGATATTTTGTATTCTAATATTGCCCCACCACCAATAAAATAATCTTTAGCTTTTTCCATCACATTAGAAGATGAACCTGATAACAGAAGAAAATCATTTCTTATAAATGAACCTCTAACAAACATTGAGACATTAAACTTTTTATTAAAAGCATAGTTCATATCTAATTCTATCCCAAATCCTGGCTGTGGAGCCCCGTTTGGTTTCCACCCGTCATTAACAGGATTCGTAGGGTCGATTTGGTTTATTAATGAAACTCCCATTGATACTTTGGAATAAACATATTCCTCATTAGTTTCATTGGAAGAAACACTTTTTTGCCCAAAAGATTGAGAAACAATTAGAGTAGAACATAAATACAGTAGAATTGTTTTGATTTTCATAATGATTATTTATCCTTATAAAAGTAATTATACCACATCAATACCACATGAGTTAATTATTAAACGGTAGAGTTGAATTATAATTTGGAAATGTTCATCAGAATCAATATTTGATACCCACACTTTTATAGATAAAAGCCATTAACCAAGCTGGTCCGATGAGTAAAAACTGAACATCATCAACAAAGGATGGTTTTTCTCCTTCTATTTTATGACCAACAAACTGAACAACCCAAGCAATAGCAAATAATATTAAGGATACTTCCCATAATGCGAATCCAAACGGATTCAACAATTCAATTTGAACATTACCCCACAAGCAAAACAAACACCATATAAACATACCTATGGACATAGTCACTGATAATCGAATATAAAAAATCAATGCTAAGAATATTGCCAGACTACCAAAATGAATAAATGGTCTAACACTTTCGGTAAACGGATTTAATAAAAAGTGATGTGGAATACTTGCCAACAGTCCAACCGAACTAAAAAATATAACAGGAATACATAACCAATGAATCGCTTTATTAATTCTATTTTGATGACTAACACCATAATCATCTAACCAATTCTGCAATGTTCTCATTATTGTCTTTTTATAAATAAATCAATATCGTTACAATAGTTCTGAAATCCATAAATCACAGGAACATCACTATGCTTTGCTCCATTTATAGTTAATGCTTCCCCATAGCTTCCTTGATAATTGTTATAAACAACCTGTCCGTTTGATTCAAAACTATTTTTTTCATCATTCGTTCCATGTATCCATAAAAATGGTTGATTTACTTTCTTAATTTCTTCAGCATTGTCAATTTTCAAACTCGTAACAAAAGATGATGGTAGAGCCAGTACACTTGCATCTTGAACCATAACTGCAGCAGATGCAAAAGGTGCCTCTAACACCAATTTGGAAGGAACCATAGCTCTTGTATTTGCTGTTAACTCACAAGCCGGAGCTGTACCCAAACTAAAACCATACATCACCAAACGATCGTTCGTTAGTCCGTTTTGATTCAACCAACTTAAAGCAGAGTTTACATCTGCATACATTCCTTCTTCTGATGGAGATCCTCCACTCATCCCAAAGCCTCTATAATCTACCATAAGAACTCCATAATTATTCTTACCCCCAACATTGGCCAACAGTTTTGCACGTTGCCAGTAAAAATCCATATGCGACTTATTTCCATGGCAATACATTATAACAGTATCCGTAGCTACCCTACTAATATCACCAATGTAAATTGCATAAATTGTAGTTGCCGCTGATTCTGAAGCCGATTGAGAATTTAAAGTAAATACATTTATTAGGTTAGCTGGAATAGCATAAGATGCATCAAGAACAAAATCTTGTTCACCATCGAATCCTTCTAATTTATATTCTTCTAAAACATCAGGATTGTATAAGTTATCGTCTAATTTAGAACAACTAGAAACTGTAATAATAATTAGTATCAGTATGTATATCCTTTTCATCAGCTAAAATTTTCTAGTAAAAGTGAAATAAACTCCTATACCACCTTTCCCATTAATTCCTTTATAATCTACCACATTTGGCTTAGTATCTACGTTGGGCACCAACCATTTTGTTTCTACATTGTAATTCCATTTTTTCCTAGCATAGGTATATCCTAAATGAGGATTTATTAACCATCTATTCTCTTGGGTTTCTCCATGTGCTCTTTCACTTGCCAACTCAAACCAATTGGAAACTCCTAAATAAGCAAAACTTTTCTTTGGATTAAACTCCCAATAAGCATTAATGTCTACTTCTGGCCATAACTTAAAATTACCCTCCCATTTATCATAAGCCATATTAACAACAGGGTTAACACTCACTCCAAACTGAGAACTATCTGGATGATAAACATTTATACATGCTCCAATATCTGTTTGCACAATACCATATATCAACGCTGTTGTATGCAATCCACCAAATACCGTAACTTTGTCCGAAACACCCTGCGCATAAGACAATGCACTTAATGGCATTGGAATAGTAGTACCTGCAAAACCAATTAAAGGACCCCCTAAATTCGCACTAAGCTGCTTTTCTCCTTTTTGCAAAGGGCGAACTACTCTGGAAGATGCACAAGACATTAATTGTATCACAACAATAAGCAGTATAGTACTTTTAATTATAGATAATTTATTTGTCCTCATTGGAGTATATCTTTTAATAATCGCAGTGATTCCCCGAACCAAATTCTTCATTTCTCTAATGTAAAACTAATATTCTAAATTTATCTTTTACGCTTAATACCATGGAATTGGAAATTCCATCCTATCTGAAAAGAAAACGAATTGATAGTTGCATTACTTGTACCTACACTCTGTGAATAAGGAAAATCAGAAAAGTCAACAGTTGGATATTCTGTATTAATCGTTTTATCACTTTCAAAATCTATTCCCACTCTTAAACTATGACCAATTTTATGCGTTCGAGAATTACTAAGTTTAATCAATACCCCTCCTCCATATATAAATCTTGGGTTCATTTCTCTCTTCTGTGGATCAGCTTCAAGCTCATACCCTACCCTTAACTGTAAATTTATTGCTCTAACAAGGTGATAATCTAGAGCTGTACCTAAAGCGAATATATTACGACCTACCAAATCACCCTTGCTACTCGGTGTACCATAAGCATCATAATAAGGATCTTCGGCCAAAGTAGTTTTTACCCTTCCAAATAAATTTACTCCAAGATTCTTAGTTGCAGCGTATCTAGTATTCAACTCTAAACCAAGCCCAGGTCCCTTGTCTTCTGACACAAACATTATTGGCATTGCCCCAAAAGAAACAGGTGAGATATCCTTTGTATTTATCATTGTATTTTTCTGACCCTTAGCAACATTTATCATTGCAAATAAGCTAGCTATTAAAATTACTTTCTTCATCTTTTTTTTATTAAGTTAAGTTTTAAAATTCTAGGCAAACATAGAATGGTTTGAGGGTTAGACCAAACACAAAACATTCATTTACTGACTTTTTAAAAATTAAAATATTTCATTAAATATATTATTTATAGTAGTTTTATATTTTATCATACTGACTTTTATTATGGACAAACTACAAGAACTAGTCAATACATTTTCTAAAGATGATCGAAGAGAATTTAGAATTTTCATCAACAGACAGAAGAGTAAAAAACAACGAAAAGATTTAGATCTATTTGAACTGATTAGTAATCAACTTCCTACAAAAGAGATAGAACAAAAGCTTTACAAATCTCCAAACAAAGTAGCTTACCATACTTTGAGAAAACGTTTACTAAAACACCTTACCGACTTTATAGTTTTAAAACAAATTGATAGTGACACCACAGCCACATCATCCATTACTGGTTTAATTTCTTTAGCCGCTTATCTTTTTAAAAATCAGAGCGATGATTTTGGATGGAGAATTCTAAAAAAAGCAGAACACATCGCAATTGAAAATGAACAATATGAACTGCTTAACAATATCTATCACATACAAATAGATGAATCGGATAGTGAATTTGCTCCAGACATTAATGAAGTCTACAAAAAATGGCAGGCCAACAAACAATTGGTTGACGAAAACGAAAAAGCCAACATTGCTTACAACTTCATAAAAAAAGAGTTGAACACTGTTAAAATGAAAGGTGAGGATAAAGATCTTGAAATGGTTATAAACGATTTACTGAAGAAATATGGCCTAAAAGATTTGGTTTTTCAACGGCCACATATTCTATACAAAATACTTGATCTAACGAGAAGAGTGATGCTCTCTAAAAAAGATTTTTACAACTTTGAACCTTATATAATCAAGGCATACACTAAACTAGAGAGTGAACATGGTTCCTCAAAAAGAAATCATTTTTACAAAATAAATATCCTCTATATGATTGCGCACATTTTATATAGAAATAGAAGATTCGAAGAATCCAATAAGTATTTAAAAGAAATGCTAAAGGGAATGAGCGAATACAACAAAAGTTACTATCAGCAGTTCTACGCTAAATATCTTACGTTACAAGCTGCTAACTTCACTTACCTTAATCAAAATGAAAAATCAATAGAACTACTAACGAGCATCGAAGAAAACGAATTAAAAAAAATGACCACTGTTGAACAATTCAATATTAAAATCAATTTAGTAGTCTACTATTTCAATCAACAACACTATAAAAAAGCCAATAACATCATTCAAATGCTCAGTCATACCGATAAGTGGCTCGAAAAAAAAATGGGCATAGAATGGGTTTTAAAGAAAAACCTTATCGAAATTATCCTTCAATTCGAATTGGGGAATATCGATATTGTTCTCAACCGAATACGTTCATTTGAACTAAACTTCTCTAGTCTTTTTAATCATCCTCTATACAAAAGGGTTAGCCTTTTTATCAAAACAATAAAAACAACAATTGACACTCCTGACATCATGCAAAGTAAAGTGTTCATAGAGGAAGTAAAAGAAACCTTAGTTCGAAAAGATTCTGAGCAAGAAGATTTACAAGCAATGGCTTTTTATGCTTGGCTTAAAGCAAAAATGATGAATCTCAACTATTACGATGTATTGTTAGATATTGCAAATACACGGTACGAACAATAATTAAAGTATTACTTTTGAACCATGCTTAACAACCTCCTTTTTATATCATTTAGATGGCTCGATTTGGTTGATATCTTACTGGTTGCTATCATTATGTTTCAACTTTACAAGTTGGTTAAAGGAACAGTTGCCATTCGAATTTTCTTAGGAATCTTAGCAATTTACCTTTTCTGGAAAATTGTTGAAGCACTACAAATGGAACTGTTAAGTGAAATTTTAGGCCAATTTATAGGAGTTGGTGTTTTAGCACTAATTATCGTTTTTCAACAAGAAATTAGACGTTTTTTGCTAATTATTGGCAATAATAGCATGTTTTCGGGAAAAAGAAGCAGTAAATTATTAAAACTGATCAATCCTAATGAAGGCACCAAAGAACAATTAAATGTCAATCAAATTATAATTGCTGCTAAAAATTTATCGAACACAAAAACGGGAGCTTTAATTATTATCGATTTAAAATCTGAATTGAAATATTACTCTAGCACAGGAGAAAAAATTAATTCTGCATTATCTTCAGCTATTCTAGAATCGATATTCTTTAAAAACAGTCCGCTACATGATGGGGGTGCAATAATAGAAAACAATACTATTGTTGCTGCACGATGTATACTACCTGTATCTGAAAATCAAGAATTCCCTGCTCATTTTGGATTGAGACATAGAGCAGCTGCTGGAATCACAGAAACATCTCGCTCTATAGCAATTATTATTTCTGAAGAAACAGGAAAAATATCTTTAGCCAAAGAAGGTAGAATCAATTACAACATCTCTGTTGAAGAATTGAAAGAATCTTTAAAAGCTGAATAAACAACAATTAAAACTTTCTTTTAAAAATTGGCAGACTAATTGCACTTAGGTTAACGTTATATATTAACCACTAAATCTTCTTGCAATGAAAAAGCTTCTTTCGATTCTTCTTGTTATACTACTAAACTCATGCTACGTTAACTATCATTACGAATCTAAATCACATGACAATCGCCCTATTTCTATTCAAGGAAAATCAGCAAACATATGTAAAGAACTTAAAGGAAATACTATTTTATACATCATATACGTTAACGATAAAAGCTCTAAATTCTGGAATGATTTTGATTTAGAACAATCTAAACATGCAATTAAAACTGCCGAAAAATGGATCAATAAAGAAGCTAAAGAAAATGATATTTCTTTAAATCTAAAAGTCGTTTATCATTCTCTCGAGGACTCAATAAAACCAATAGCCGCAAATCTCACATACAAATCAGTTAACCATCATCTTTTTTATGCTGAAAAAGGAATTGAAAAAATCCATAAATGGTCTCACAAAATATCCAAACTTGCCAATTCTGATTTAAGAAAAACCCACGAATACATCCCAAAAGAAATTAAAGGAAGAGATGACCTCATCTACAACCTAAGGAAAATACATAAAACAGATAATATTGCCCTTATGTTTGTATTAAATAATCCTATTCGTGAAGAAAGTTCCGTAACCTTTCACAATCAGAACACCTTTAGTAATAAGAACTCTAGTGAATACACTATTATTTCTCAATCAAAAAAACCAACGGTGTTTGCTCATGAATTTCTACACCTATTTGGTGCAGTAGATTTTTACAATGTAAATTATCAAAGCATTAAGATTGATAAAGAATTAAGGAAAAGATATGGCAGAAAATATGCTTCAGTTGGAGCAAGTTCTAATAACAAAACCTACATCCTAAGAGAATACCCTAACTCTATTATGAAAAACATCAATTTAGAAGAATTAGATAGTTTAGAAATAACCCCTATCACTCAATACTTAATTGGATGGAAAGAGAAAGAAGAGGTTTCAATAAAAGACAAAGAACTCATGCTGTTTGGAGACTATATTGTCTTAGATTAAATACTAAAGGATTTATTTTTATCTATTGTTTATTCCCTTTCAAAAACTTAATTTAGTTGCCCTAAAACTATCAAGAATATGAAGGTTAAAAATTATGTTAAAGGAGAATGGGTAGAAGGTTCTGGAGATGGAATTGCTTTATTTAATGCGATTAATGGAGAAAGCTTAGGCTCAACATCTAGCGAAGGTTTAGACTATGCACTAATGATGGAATACGCCAAACAAAAAGGGGGTAACGCATTAAGAAAAATGACTTTCCAAGAAAGAGGTTTAATGCTGAAGAAGTTAGCCTTACACTTAATGAGTATCAAAAAGAAATTTTACACCTTAAGTGCTGCTACTGGAGCAACTAGAATTGATAGCTGGATAGATATTGAAGGAGGTATTGGGAATCTTTTTGCCAATGCATCTTTAAGAAGACAATTTCCTGACTTACCTTATTATGTAGATGGAGATACAGTTCCACTATCTAAAGAAGGAACATTTATTGGTCACCATATTATGGTACCTAAAGAAGGTGTTGCCATTCATATAAACGCATTTAACTTCCCTATTTGGGGAATGCTAGAAAAGATAGCTTGTAATTTAATGGCAGGTGTTCCAGCAATTGTTAAACCATCAGAACATACCTGTTATTTAACAGAGTTAATGGTTAAAGAAATTGTTGATTCTAATATATTACCTGAAGGTTCATTACAATTGGTTTGCGGTTTAGGTCATGGAATTTTAGACCATGTAACAAGTCAAGATGTTGTAACCTTTACAGGTTCTGCAGCAACAGGTCAAAAATTAAAATCCTTACCACAGTTTGTAGAAAACTCTGTTCCTTTTAACTTAGAGGCAGATTCTTTAAATGCTTCTATTTTAGGTGCTGATGCAGTTCCTGGAACTGTAGAATTTGACTTATTTGTAAAAGAAGTTACAAGAGAAATTACCGTTAAAACAGGTCAGAAATGTACGGCTGTTCGTAGAATAATGGTTCCAGAAAACTTAGTAGAAGATGTTCAGATTGCGGTTGGTCAACGCTTAGCTAAAACGGTTATTGGAGATCCTTCTCAAGAAGGAGTAAGAATGGGAGCTTTAGCAACCAAACTACAGGTAGAAAGGGTAAAAGAAAATGTTGAGCTATTATCAAAATCACAAGACATTGTGTATGGAGATATGGACAACTTTGATATTGTTGGAGGAAACAAAGATAAAGGTGCTTTCTTCTCTCCTATCCTATTTAGAAATGATGATCCTTTTAACAAAACTGACGTTCATAATGTGGAAGCATTTGGTCCAGTTTCTACCATTATGCCCTACAAAAATATGGACGAAGCTATTGAATTAGTGAAAATGGGTAAAGGTTCTCTAGTTACTTCTATTGTAACAGGTGATGATAAAATTGCTACAGAGTTTGTACTTGGAGCAGCAACCTCTAACGGACGTATTTTAGTATTGAATAAAGATTGTGCTGGAGAAAGTACAGGACATGGTTCTCCAATGCCATTATTAACACACGGTGGACCAGGTAGAGCTGGTGGTGGTGAAGAAATGGGTGGTAAACGTGGTATTTTACACTACCTACACCGAACATCTATTCAAGGAAGTCCTACTACGATTACCAACATTACAAAGACTTACCAATACGGAGCGGAACAAACAGAACACGATAAACATGTATTTCAAAAATATTTTGAAGAGATTGAAATTGGAGATACCGTAATTACTAGAAAACATACTGTCACTGATGCTGACATTGTAAACTTTGCCAATGTTAGCGGAGATAATTTCTATGCTCATGTTGATGCTACAAGTTTAGATGAAACTATTTTTGAGCAAAATGTAGCTCACGGTTATTGGGTTCTATCCAAAGCGGCAGGATTATTTGTTGACGGTAAAAAAGGCCCTGTTTTATTAAACTATGGTTTAGATGAATGTAGGTTTACAAAACCTGTTTATCCTGGGATGACTTTAGGAGTTCGTTTTACAGCTAAAGAAAAAATCTCTCAAGAAAAGAAAGAGTTTGCTGAAGGAGAAGAAATCCCAAAAGGAATGGACATTAAAAAAGGAATTGTAAAGTTCTTAGTAGATGTTTATGATGAAACTGGAGAAACAGTTGCACTGGCAACCATCTTAACAATGATAAAATTCAAGAAACAAGATTAAATAAGTAACAAGTTGAAAGTTATAAAGTGGGTTCTTCTCACTTTATAACTTTTAAACTTTACAAACTTTCAAAATTTATAAGCTATGTTAAACTCACTTACACCAAACTTAATGGTAAACGATGTTGAAGAAACAGTCGAATACTATACAGATATTTTAGGGTTTACTTTATTAATGACAGTGCCAGAAACTGGGAACTTAGATTGGGCAATGGTAAAACGCAATGACGTTGTGCTAATGTTTCAAACTAAGAAAAGTTTATCATCTGAGCTACCAAGAATGGCTGGGGAAAAGCCTGGTGGAGGGATTACATTCTACATTAAAGTAGACAGAATTACTGAAATACACGAAGAGTTGTACAACAACGAAGTAGAGATAATTTCAGATTTAGAAAGCACATTTTACAATACTATAGAGTTTTCTATAGTTGATGTAAATGGCTACGTATTAACATTTTCAGAAGAACAAGAAAACTAATTTATTGTCATAGTGAGCGGATTCGAACTATAAATAAATTAGTTTTTGTTTAGCCTTCGACTCCGCTCAGGCTGACAAAAACTCAACACTCAACATATGCAAACAGCAGTAGAACAAGGAACAGTAGAAAGAGTAATTAACGATAAAGGAATTGCAACCATAGAATTCTTTCATCCATTAAGTAACTCGTTACCAGGTAAAGTATTAAACAAATTGGCAAATACAATTACAGAAGCTGGTAAGAATGAAAACATTAAAGTAATTATCTTAAAATCTTCCGGAGAAAGAGCATTTTGTGCTGGAGCTAGTTTTGATGAATTAATTTCTATTAATGATTTAGAAACTGGAAGAATATTCTTTTCTGGATTTGCTAATGTAATTAATGCAGCTCGTAAATGTCCTAAATTGATTATTGGACGTGTACAAGGTAAAGCTGTTGGTGGAGGCGTTGGAATGGCAAGTGCAGTTGACTTCTGTTACGCAACAAAATTCGCTTCTGTTAAACTAAGTGAATTGGCTGTTGGTATTGGACCGTTTGTTGTTGGGCCAGCTGTAGAACGTAAAGTAGGAACTTCTGCAATGAGTATGATGGCTATCAATGCTACCGAATGGTATTCTGCAGAATGGGCAAGAGAAAAAGGCTTATATGCTGAAACTTTTGATGATGCCGTACAGATGGATGAAGCAATTGAAGCTTTAGCAAACAAATTAGCCAGCTCAAATCCAGAAGCAATGAGTATGCTTAAAACTGTTTTTTGGACAGGAACAGACAATTGGGATACGTTACTAGCAGAAAGAGCTGCAATGAGTGGTAAATTAGTTTTATCTGACTTTACAAAAAATGCTATAAACGCTTTTAAGAAAAAATAAAAAATTAAACGCTCTGAAAATCTGATGGTTAACTATAATTATCAGATTTTTTTTAGCCAAAACTTTAAAACATGACGATCGGTCATTATATTTGTAGCGTGAAAAGAAAAATACATAGAGAAGATATTGTAAAAACAGGAATGGAATTAATGTTTTTAAATGGATACAATGCCACTAGTATAAAAGAAATTACCGACAGCATAGAAATTCCTAAAGGATCTTTTTACAACCATTTCACCAGCAAAGAAGAATTTGGATTAGAAGTGTTAGAAGAGTATTGTAACAACGGAATAAGTTTCCATGAAAAAATGCTTTTGAATAATACGTCTACCCCTCTTAAACGATTAAAAAAACATTATTCTGAGATGATTAATCATTCCAAAAAAGTGAATGAATTTAAACTAGGATGTTTTATGAGTAACTCTTCTACAGAACTTGCAGATGTTAATGAAAATTTCCGCCAATTGCTGGATGAAAAGTTTTCAGCTATTGAAAGTATTATTGCTGCTTGCATCGCTGAAGGACAAACACAAGGTGAAATTAATGACAGTATAAATGCTTCTAATTTGGCATCGTTTATTTTAAACAGTTGGCATGGAGCATTAGTAAGAATGAAATCAACAGGTAACATTAAACCATTAGAGGATTTTGAAAACTTTATTTTTAATCAAATTCTGAAATAGTTTTTTATTTACCCAAACAATATGACGAACGGTCAGCATAAAAAATAATTATATAAACTAAAACTTAAATCATGAAAACAATTATCAAAACAGTACTAGCGCTAGCATTAATTAGTCCAACTTTAGGAACCAAAGCACAAAAGAAAACACATACGATTTCAGTAGAACGCATAATTAGTGCGCCTGCAGACCAAGTATGGAAAGTAGTTGGTGAAGACTTTGGAGCCATTGCCAATTCACATCCAAAAATAATCAGCTCAAACTACATAAATGGAAGCTTAAACTCTGGAGAAGGTGCTGAAAGGCAATGCAACTTTAACGAAAAAGGAACAAAGTATTTAAAAGAAAAACAAATCTCTTATAGTCCAGAAAATCATTCTTTTAAAGTTCAAATAATACACTCAGGTAGTTTTCCATTAGATGCTGACTTAAGTTATGGAAACTATAAAGTAGAAAAAATTGACAATAAAACTTCTAAGTTTATTATGGATTTTACCTACCGAACCAAACCAGCTTTTCTAGGAGGAATAGCCAAAGGAAAATTTAAAGAAGGCCTTACTGATTATACTATAGCAGTAGCTCATCATGTACTTACAGGAGAAATTGTGAACCAAGAAAACTTCGAAGAAATAAAAAAGAAATACTAATCAATAACTAATCTAAATTAAAACAATGGAAACTAAAATCAATAAAAAAGATACACTAAAAAAGCCACCAGTATTAAGGGTAGTTTTTATCCTAAATGCGTTAATGATGTTTTTACCTTTTATCTTTTATTATGTTTTTACAACTCAAAACATTAGCATAGAGGGATTAGATCCCATGTATATGGTATACACTGGAATAGGTTACATTTTAAGCTTTGCGATACTTGTTTATGCTATCTTATCTAAAAAGATAGTACTGTTAAGAATAGTTTTTGGAATTAATGTATTGATTGCCTTACCGGCAGGAGCCTATATAGGTATTCTTATAGCGATCATCTCTATGATACTGTCCTTCAACAAAAAAATAAAGCTCTTTTTCGCTCAATAGAATGTATTTATAAAAAAGCCTCAACAATGTTGAGGCTTTTTTATTTCATTTTAAATAAAGAGCTTACTTAATCGATAAGAACTTTAGAAGTAGATAAAACTTCAGTTTCATTTCGTATTTCTAAAAAGTATACTCCCTTAATTAACTTATCAGTTGGAAATACTATTTGACTAAAACCTATAGCGTCAATCGTTCGCACTTCTGTTCCTAAAACATTTATTAAACGAACTGTAGATACCTTTTCATTTTTCCAAACTACATTTAAAGAATGTTTAGTTGGGTTAGGATAAATTTTTACATCAAATAAATTTTGATCTAAATCTTCTACCCCAATTGTTGCACAACCTATTTTTCCATTTAGATCATATTTCGAGAAAAATTCCCAAATCAATTTAGAAGCATTAATATCGTGATTCGTTTCACCATTACCTGTATTAACAGCAGCACCAGGCCACGTATGTCCTCCGTTTAGTATTTTATAAAGTTCAACCTCAACACAATTATTTCCATCCTCGTATAAATAATGTTCTACAGTAGAATTATCTGAAGTATTAATATCAGGTATTGCTGTAAATACAGCCGTAGTATCGTTGTTATTGTAATTAATCCAATAATCTAAACCATCTTGGATAGATTCACTAATAGCTCCCCCTAAATACGCAACAGTACCATCGGCATCTCCATGAATTTGTAAAACAGGCGTTGAATGTTGTGGAGTACATGTTGGAATTGAACCTTTTGTCATTGCTCCAGTTACCGAAGCAATTGCAGCAATCCTATTGCTTAAATTACACGCTAAATGATAACTCATAAATCCTCCATTAGACATACCGGTACTATACACCCTATCCTGATTTATACTGTAAGTATTAGAAAGATCATCCAATAATGCTTCGGTAAACCCCACATCATCAATTGTTCCTCCCCAACCTGCATTCCAATAAGTATTTCCTTGTGCATTCAACGTTCCTTGAGGCACTACTAATAAAAATCCTGCAGTATCTGCAATTGGCCTAAAGTCTCCATAAAAGATTTGTTGTGTTGCATTACTTGTAAATCCATGAAAATTAAAAACTACTGGAGCTGATATTCCAGCTGTATAAGATGCTGGCACATACAAAATATAAGACCTTGAAACACCTCCATGCATCAAAGTTCCATTAATTGTTTGTTGTCCAAAAGAAAATAGAGTCAGTAAAAATAGGTTCAAGAGTAAAAATAGTCTCATAGTAAATCAAATTTAAGTTTAAAGCTAAACTATTTTTCGCTAAAAAAGAGTACAAACAAAAAAACCACTAAAGATTAGTGGTTTTTTTGTAACATATTTAAGTTTGTTTATTCTGCTGAAGTGCTTCCTAAATCGTCAAAACTAACGTCAGAAAATTCTGTAGCAACTTTCTCTACAATCTCTTCTCCTTGCTCAGCCTTTAAAGCTTTTATTTTAGCTATAGCATCTTCTAGTCCATTTGAAAATTTCTCAAAGTCTTCTTTGTATAAAAACAATTTATGCTTTTCAAAATAAAACTTTTGGTTATCGTTATTAAACCTTCTTTTACTTTCTGTAATCGTTAAATAATAATCTTCAGCACGAGTAGCCTTCACATCAAAAAAGTAAGTTCTTTTTCCAGCTCTTACAGCATTAGAATAAACTTCATCTCTTCTGTTATCATCCTGATTATTGTTTTCTGTTCCTTCCATCTTCGCGTTCTTTTAAGTTTAATTAAATTAGTGTGATACAAATCTTCCGATTAATTCTTTAATAAACAAGTTCAACGACACTTTTAATAGTTACATCTACTTTTTTTCGGGGTTTAGCTCTATATATTTGTTTAAGCCTTCCGTTATAAAGCTCTGTAAATCACCCTTTTCGTCACTATAAATCAATAATGCTTCAAGTTCTTTATGCTTAGATAAAAAATCTTTAGCCCCTTGTAATCCCATAACCATAAAGGCCGTTGCATAAGCGTCTGCATAACCACATTGATCTGTAACAACAGTAACACTTAATAGATTATGCTCAACTGGATAGCCCGTCTTTGGGTTTATCGTATGAGAAAATTTCATTCCGTCCTTTTCATAAAACTTACGGTAATTACCAGATGTTGCCAATGATTTATTATCAAGATTAACAATAGCTTCAATTTCTCTTTCTTCTAGATTAGGCAATGGTCTGTCAATTCCTATTCGCCATAAGGTATCATTTTGATTAACACCTTTTGCTTTTAACTCTCCTCCTACCTCAACCAAATAATTTTGTATGCCTCTATCTTCTAACAAGGCACCAATAACATCTACAGTATATCCTTGAGCTACTGCATTAAAATCTAACATGATTCCTTTCCTATTTTTTAAAACACTTTTATCTGTTACCTGAATTTGAGTGAAATCTACAAACTGAATTAAACTGTCTATTACAGAACTATCTGTAGAGTTTAAGTTCTCAAAACCAAACCCCCAAGCATTTACTATTGGAGCTACAGTTGGATCAAAATCTCCGTTTGTTGAATGATAAACGTCTTCAGATATTTTAAAAACATCACTAAATAACTGATCAATATCTCCTATAGAATCTGATTGATTAAATTTAGAAATCAACGATTTCTTTTGATAAGTTGATAAAGAATTATCAACCTCTATCAACGTAGAATCTATTGCTCGCTGGTAATTGACACCATTTTCGCTTATATAGATTACACTATAGGTAGTTCCTTGAGCAAAACCATCTACAACTATTTTCTGTTTTGTTGGAGTAGATTCACCACATCCGAATAGTAGCAATATAAATGCTGAATAAATTAGATTTTTCATAGTGAAGCAAAAGTAGTTAAGCAATCTTACATTTAACCAATTATTGTTAATTTTGCGTTATGATTTTACCAATAGTAGCATACGGAGACCCTGTTTTAAGAAAAGAAACTGAAGAAATCGACAAAGATTATCCAGATTTAAACCTATTGATTGAAGATATGTTTGAAACGATGTATGCTTCTAAAGGCGTTGGGTTGGCTGCACCGCAAATTGGAAGGGCTATCCGCCTATTTATTGTTGATGCATCTGGATTTAATGAAGATGGAGATCACCCTGAGTTGGCCGATTTTAAGCGTATTTATATCAATCCAATCATTGTAGAAGAGTCTGGTAAAGAGTGGAAATTCGAAGAAGGTTGCTTAAGCATTCCTGGTATTCGAGAAGATGTTAGTCGCCAGCCAAATGTTGTGATAGAGTATTACAATGAAAAATTTGAGCTAATTGAAGAGACATTAGATGGAATAGCTGCTCGTGTCATTCAACATGAATATGATCACATTGAGGCCACTTTATTTACCGATAAAATAAACCCGCTTAGAAAAAGATTAATTAAAGGAAAATTAAACGATATTGCTAAAGGAAACATTAAGGTAAATTACCGAATGAAATTTCCTTTAGTTAAAGCAAAACATTAGTTATGAGAAAATTACTTTACATCATTATCCCAAGTATTCTTTTAGCAAGTTGCTCTGGTGATGCTGAAATTAAAATTGAAAGTGGAGAAACAGTAGAGAATCCTATAGACACAGAAGGTGAACGTGTTGCAGAAATTGACAAACACAGTGAAATATTATTTTCTGACAGTTTAAACTTTAATGCTAAGTCTGCTAATGATTTATTAGCTGCTTATGAGGAATATATTCGACACCATAGTTTTGAAGCTGTCTCTTTAGATTATCAATTTAAAGCTGGAGAATTAGCTAAAGCATTAAACAAACCACATATTGCAATAAAACATTTTAATGATTTAAGAGATAGAAAACCTGACCACGAAAAAGCAGGTTTAGCTTTGTTTTATAAAGCTATGATTATTGGAGATATGCTTCATGAAAATGAATTGGCAAAAAAAACCTACCAAGAATTTATTGATACTTATCCTGATCATCCATTCGTAGAAAGTGCTAAAGCATCCATTGAACTTCAAGGAAAATCTTTAGATGATATTGTAGCTGGATTTGAAGAGAAAAACTCTTAATCCTCTTCTACTTCACTAAAGTAATATCTTCTGGGGTAATAACAATTTTACGCTCTTTATAAAGCATGCCTGCTGCACGTCTAAAAGCTTTTTTACTGACCTGAAACTCCTTATAAATAACTTCAGGAGAACTCTTATCAGAAAAATTCAGTTTGCCATTTTCTTTAAGTAATCGCTCAAATATTTTATTGGCCAAAACCTCAACATCAGATAAATTAGAACTGTTTAAAGTAATATCCAATTTATCATCTTTACGAACACGTTGTAAATAACCTTTTAACTTATCACCTATCTCTATTGGCTTAAAAACTTCATTTTTAAACACCATTCCATAATGCTTCTGATTCACGATAACCTTATATCCAATTTCTGTTTCTCCACTTACCAACAGATTAACCTGTTCTCCAGTTTTAATTTCTAATTTATTCTCGCGAATAAAACGTCCCATTTTTGTAGTACCAACCATACGGTTAGTCTTTTCATCTTTATACAAATAAATTAAGTAACGTTTACCCGAAGAAACCCTTAAGAATTGCTCAGAAAAAGGTACTAGTAAATCTTTTTCCATTCCCCAATCAAAGAACGCCCCATATTCGTTAACATCAACACATTTTAAGAAAGCACATTTATCCAACATAACCTTAGGTTCAAGAGTTGTTGCAATTGGTCTATCCTCAGAATCAGTATAAATAAATACTTCAACCATATCTCCCATCTTAATATCAGTTGGCACGTACTTATTTGGCAACAATATTTCTCTACCATCATCGGTAATTAAATATACTCCTTGAGGGGTATCTTTAAACGCTTCTAACTCTAATATTTGTCCTATTTCTTTCATAATTCCCTAATAATCAATACTCCGTATTTAATTTTAATACAAGCCAATTAACCTCTATAAAATACCATTTCATTTTCGTTGGATGCTTCCTTATTGTAGCAATATCCTTCTGTATCAAACCCAATTAAATCATCGGTCTTTTCTATTTTGTTTTTAATAATATAAGAAGCCATAAAGCCTCTAGCTTTTTTAGCATATACCATTACTGTTTTGTACTTCCCATTATTAAAATCTTTAAATACTGGAGTTACAACCGAAGCGTTTAACTTCTTTTTATTAATCGATTTAAAATATTCATTCGAAGCCAAGTTCACTAAAACCTCTTCTTTATAAGAAGCAGTAATTGCGTTAACTTCATCAACTATTTTATCTCCCCAAAACTCATAAAGATTATTCTTTCTTCCTGTTTTTAACTTAGTACCCATTTCCAGACGGTAAGGATGAACTAAATCATAAGGTTTTAAAAGACCGTATAATCCCGACAAAATTCTAAGATGATTCTGAGCTTGTTTCTTTTCTGTTGCTGAAAATGATTTCGCATCCAATCCAGCATATACTTCTCCATTAAACATTAATGCTGCAGGACTAACATCTTTAGAATGATCCAAATCCCAAACACTATATCTATTTACGTTTAGTTCTGACAATGTTAGACTTAATTTCATTAGAGCCCCTAACTTTTTAGGGCTATATTTTCTTAAAGATTTAATCAATTTTTCCGATTCTTCTACAAAAATTGGATTTGTACAATTGTCGGTCAATTGCTTTTCTTCATTTAATTTTTTCGCTGGAGATAGTAAGACTAACATAATCCGTAATTTTATCTTGCAAAAATAGCCCGAATTTATGAGTAATTCTAACAAAGATTGGTCGAGTATTTTAACTCCAGAAGAATATAGCGTAATGCGAGAAAAAGGAACTGAAAGACCTTTTTCAGGAACCTATTATATACATAATGACAACGGTATCTTTAAATGTAAAGGTTGTAATGAAGAGCTGTTCTCCTCTTCATCCAAATTCGATTCTGGGTGTGGATGGCCTAGTTTTGATGAAGAAATTGAAAAGGGAAAAATCAAAGAAATTTTAGACAAAACTCATGGTATGATTCGAACTGAGATTGTTTGTGCGAATTGTGACTCGCACTTGGGTCATGTTTTTAATGACGGGCCTACCAATACGGGGTTAAGATATTGTGTTAATTCTATTAGTTTAGATTTTGAAGATAAATAACTACCTTCCTAAGAAATCAGTTCCCATCCCCATAAAGCTTGTAGAAAAAGGGCTGTTCTGTCTATTCATGTAAGGGTTATTGTCGTTAATTCTTACTTCGGCTTGAATAGATAAATTCTTATTTACTTTATACTTTACATATCCAGAAAACCCTAAATTTTCTAATCCATTACCGGTATCTAAAGATGTTCCGGCTAATGCATCGTATGCAGTAAAGTCATAAAAAATAGAACCTCCAACTGCCAATCTTTCAGAAAGTTTATACTCTGCACCAACAAACGCATTGTATTGAGAAATGTTACCAGAGAACAATTGATAATTATAATCGGCCAAAACAGGAACATCGGTTACCGAAGTATTAATATAAGTTAAACCTCCATTTACTGACAATCTAGGTGAAACATCATAACTAATCATTGGCTTATAATACGTACTAAAAAAATCACCATAGGCTCCTTTACCAAAACCTACTCCCATACCAAAACTATAATGCATTCTATCCTTAGTGGATAAGGAATCAAAAGGAACTACGTAATCAGGATCTTCAATAACATAATCATCAGTATCAGTAGTGTCAGACTGAGCCAAAACACTTAATGATAGCAATGAAAATAAAATAATATTGAACCCTTTTTTAATCATAAGCTTATGTAAAAATACTAAATCTAAATCACTTTGTTTTAAGCAACTAGCATTTAACGTTTTTTAACAAACAGTATACCATTTTAATAAAATTGGCACGCAAATTGACAAACTAGAATCAAGTTAAATAAAACTAAAAACAATGTTAGAACTTAGAAAAAGATATTTAGAATTAAAACAAAAAGCAACTCAATTAATGTTAGCAGGTAAAATGAACGCTTATTTAAAAACATTAACAGAAATTGAACAAATGAATCTGATACTAGTTAAAGTACGATCTTAGAACCTATTGTAATCAAGAGAACTAATCTCTTGATTACATTATTTTACTAGTGTTACGTTTCCTTTTAATTCTCTTTGTGTTCCATCAATAAATGTAACTTTCAAATAGTATACAAAAACACCAGGGTTCAACTCTTTACCTTTATGGGTTCCATCCCACCCTTCTTCAACATCTGTTGTCTCAAATACTTGTTGTCCGTATCTATTATAGATAACAAAGTTCATTGATTCAATTACAATTTTTCCTTTTACAAAAAGTATGTTATTAAATGAACTACCTGGTGCAAATGCGCTTGGCACACCAACATTCATTACCAAATTCACATTAACAACTACATCATCAGACACCACACAACCATACTCATCTGTATAAGTAACAGTATATACTGTTGTATCTTCTGGCTGTATAACAGGTGTACTTTGACTAATTGGTGACACTAAATATGTAAAAGGAGTCCATCTTAATCTCCCATTAGTAGTTGGTATAATATTTCCTCCAGCATCTGTAATAATAGAACTAATTTCTCCATCTTTTCCTATGTCTATAGAAATATCATTACCAGCATTGATTATAGGGTTTAAATGTACTCCTATGGATTGCGTAGCAATTGAAGTACCATAAGCATTAGTTGCAGCAACACTAGCTGCAAAATTACCACTTGTATCATTCCAACAAACTGTTATTACATCTGTAAGACTAGTAGTTCCATAAGAACTTGGTGTTCCTCCAGGGAAAGTCCAAAATAAGGTATCTGGAACTCCTCCTAAGCTATCATTATTGAACGTAAAATCGATACAGTTATCTACACAGATTTCGGCATCAGCATCATTTATGGTTATTGCTGCTATTGGTGGGTCACATGGATTTACCGCAATTAAACTAGATTTTGTTACACTATTTGTACCGTGTTGATTCGTAACTGTTAACGTTACATTGTACGTACCAATAGCTGGATAACAAATTGATCCAGGATTTGCTCCTGTTGCTGTTGCTGGTGTTCCTCCCGGGAATGACCACGCATAAGTTGTTGGAGTTCCTGTACTTAAATCGTTGAATGTGATACAATCTGCTTCACACAAAGTTGTTTGAGATGCAGAAAAGTCAGCAGTTGGTGAACAGTCATTTACTGTTATGTAAGCCACCTTTGTTTCTATATCATTACCTGCTGCATTAACAGCTGTTAACTCAACCTGGTAAGTTCCTGCAGTTGCATAACTTATGTTTGTAGGATTTTGAACTGTTGATGTAGCTGGCACACCTCCTGTAAACACCCAACTCCAGCTTGTAGGTGTATTTGTACTTATATCCGTAAAATCAATTACATCTCCTTCACATATTGTAGTGTTGTTTGCTGTAAAATCTGCTACCGGTACTGTACCACATACATTAACCGTAATATAGATTGTCTTAACTACTGTATCGCTACCATTTGCATTGGTTGCTATCAATTCTACTGGGTAAGTTCCTGCTGTTGCATAACTTATGTTTGTAGGGTTTTGAACCGTTGATGCAGCTGGTACTCCTCCAGTAAATGCCCATGCCCAACCTGTTGGTGCATTTGTACTTATGTCAGTAAAATCAATTACATCTCCTTCACATATTGTAGTATTGTTTGCAGTGAAATCTGCTACGGGAACTGTATTACACACATTAACGGTAATATAAGTTGTCTTAACAATTGTATCACTACCATGCGCATTAGTTGCTATTAATTCTACTTGATAAGTTCCTGCTGTTGCATAACTTATGTTTGTAGGGTTTTGAACTGTTGATGCAGCTGGTAATCCTCCAGTAAATGCCCAAGCCCATCCTGTTGGAACATTTGTACTTATGTCTGTAAAATCTATTACATCACCCTCACAAATTGTTGTGTTATTTGCTGTGAAATCTGCTACAGGTGGAGTTGTACAGGTGTTTACAGTAATATAAGTTGTCTTAACTATTGTATCACTACCATTCACATTGGTTGCTATTAATTCTACTGGGTAAGTTCCTGCTGTTGCATAACTTATGTTTGTAGGGTTTTGAACTGTTGATGTTGCGGGTAGCCCTCCAGTAAATGCCCAAGTCCATCCTGTTGGAACATCTGTACTTATGTCTGTAAAATCAATTACATCTCCTTCACAAATTGTAGTATTGTTTGCTGTAAAATCTGCTACCGGTGGATTTGTACAGGTATTTACTGTAATATAAGTTGTCTTAACCGTTGTATCACTGCCATTCGCATTAGTTGCTATTAACTCTACTGGGTAAGTTCCTGCTGTTGCATAACTTATGTTTGTAGGATTCTGTATTGTTGATGTTGCTGGTAGTCCTCCAGTAAATGTCCATGCCCATTGAGTAGGAGCTTTTGTACTTATGTCTGTAAAATCAATTACATCTCCTTCACAAATTGTTGTGTTATTTGCTGTAAAATCCGCGACAGGAATTCCCACATCATTTATATAAACTCCATAATCTTCAGCCTCTCCAGTAAACAAGTTATCACAAGGTCCTGATAAATTAAATTGATCGTATATAACACGCATTCTTAACAATGTACCCAAAACAGTTGTTCCAGGTATCGTTACATTTTCTGTTCTGGTTGTATTAGCCGATCCGCCCCCCAAATTACCATTCATTACTCTTTCAGCTGGTACTGCAAACGT
Source organism: uncultured Flavobacteriales bacterium (assembly GCA_905479915.1). Lineage (GTDB taxonomy): Bacteria > Bacteroidota > Bacteroidia > Flavobacteriales_E > Vicingaceae. The sequence goes on along the minus strand of CAJQOH010000040.1, from coordinate 34,010 downwards.
TCCATCATTATCATAATCAATATAAGCTGCATAATAACCCGTTTGACTTCCTGATTGTATATCAATAGATAAAGTATGCGTTTGACCAACATCAACAGTGGTTATATCTGTACAAGAATAATCGTTGTAACCATTATTAGCAGAACTTGTTGAATTATCAATGGTATTAAATTGAACTCTAGAAATAGGATAACCAAAATTACCTTGGTTTTGTACACCTCCATTACAAGCTCCAACAGGAGCTCCAGGAGCAATAAAAACAAATGCTGTTTTAGTCAAAGTATGAGACCCAAAGGCATCCGTAACAGTAAGGGTAACATTATATACTCCTCCATTAACAAAGTTTATAGTTGGATTTTGATCGGTAGAAACAATTGGAGGATTAACCCCATTATCAAATGTCCAACTAAACGTAATTCCGGTCCACCCTCCATTTAAATAGGTATTAGGTATACAAGTAGACTCATCATAAAACGAAATTGGAGTACCCAAACATACAGCTGATGAACTTGCAGAAAAATCTACACCTGCAGCTGATGGAGGTATCAAACTCATATTTCCATTTTGCTCAAGAAAAGAAGACCTTGTTGTTGTTATCGCTAAAGTAGATCTAGTTTTTTGATCTGCTGTAAACTCATTTTGACACACATCATGAGAGTAATCCATATAATTGTGCATGTGATCTTGGGTTGTACCTGCTCCACAACCATTTGGATCTGCATAAGCACAACTTGATCCTGCTCCCCAATAATTTGGATGACTAGAATATCTTATATGTGGAGGAGTATCACAACATCTATCTCCAGTAGTCATACAACTTGTATTTGTAGGACAATTACCTCCCCCTCCATCTCCTTCAAATGTATGGTAAAGGTTCATTGCATGTCCTATCTCATGCACTAAAGTTGAATTTGTAGGTTCTCCGAACTTACAAGAAAGTTGTAACATCCCATCAACCGTATTACCATGAGATGATGCAAAATAAGCATAGCCCTGAATTCCCGAACCACAATTATTATCATCTATTTCATACACTAAGTATATATTGTAATATTCGGTTGGAGTCCATCTACTAAGTGCTTTTAGAGTTGCATCAGCCATTCCTGTATTGCTATTCCTTTTAACTCCAAAGTTCATATAGTCATTATGAGCACTCATATCATAACGAACTATTCCATCGGTACAATTTCCATTTGGATCTCTTACTGCTAAAGCAAACTCCATCTCCATATCAACACCATTCCCATCTCCTATACTTCCTGGAATTTTTCTAAACTTCTCATTTAAGGATCTTATTCCTTGATTTATATCAGCATCAGAAATATTACTTCCTACTCCTACAGCTTCTCCCTTATGCATTACATGTACTACTACAGGAACCATATACGGTGGTCCAGCTTTAGAAGATGAAGAATTCCCTTGAGTTAACAGTAAATTAAATGCATCTGTTTTTTGTTTGTATACAGGGTCTGTTAACATCAAATTTTGATGGATGGCATCAAAATCACACTGTTCAACAGAGTTTTGAGCATTTGCCCAACTACCTAAGCAAATCAATAATAAAATTTGAAATACTAATCTCTTCATCTTATTTTGTCTATTTATTAATTATTTATTTAATCCTCTCCAACAATAGTCCATGTTAAAATCTCACCTCTCGAAACAAAATACGGGTATATTAAATTCGGGTTGCCTCCACTTTATTTAAAATACCCCTACAACGCCTCTACACATTTTAAACAAAAACTATAACAATCTGAAAATCTTAACCTTAACCCATCAACTTACTCCAATAGGAATACTATAATCTTCAAAATATATACACTTATTTGACCAACAAAAAAGTATCAGATGCAATTTATACTATCCATATGGACAATAGAAATCAAAAAACTTCAATTATAAGTTGAATATATATGAGAGGGCTAAACAGAACCAATTGATTCAACGCAACAAATCAATCTGGAATAGCACTATATCAATTTGATAAAACTAAATTAATAGATATAAATAAGTTCAAAAAAACAACTCATTATTCTGAGTTTAACCGAAAAAAAGTTGCTGAGACATAAAAAATCCGCTGACGGGATTGTTCAGCGGATTCTTTTTAAAACTAATCTATATAGTATTTTCACGAATACTCTTTAACTTATAAGAAGAAATTTTTATCAGAAACTCCAATATTATTCTTCGCATTTTCTCTAACATTATTTCCATATCTACTACCTTCTCCTTTTAGAAGAAAAATAGCTAGGACTATCAAGGCTAGAATTAAAATAAAAACTATCATATCTATTAAATAATCAATTTCGTCTACAAATATACACATTTTATCGAAAACGTAAAATTTAATCGAAGTTTTTTGTAGTTTTATCGATAAATGAGATCAATTTATCTTATAAGACACGCAGATTCAAACCAAAATAACCCTAGTTATTCTGATTTTGACCGACCATTAAGCGATAAAGGGCTTAAAGATGTAGCTCTTGTTGCTAATGAATTGGCTAATTTAAATTTCAATCCCCAATTAATTATTTGTAGCACTTCTGAAAGAACTGTAACAACAGCAAAGTTGATTCCAACTTGTACTTCTTACTTATTTGATTCTTCAGTTTACGAGGCGTCCTTAGATTATTTAGTAGCTCTAATAAATTGTTTCCCTGAAAAACATCAAGAAATAGCCTTGGTTGGTCATAACCCCAGCATATCATTATTTGCTAATTATTTAACAGGAGAAAACAACTATAGTATGAGTCCATGCCATGTTGTAAAAATCAACTTAGAGGTTGATAACTGGAGCGAGACTATTCAAGGAATTGGAACAGAGATTTATTCCATTTCTCCAGAAACACTTTCTTAAATTCTTTCCTTGTATAAAAATTTCTTTTGCAGTGTTTGCTTTGGCTTATAGGTATAGTAAACAAATCCATCTTTAATTTTCAGCTTAGATACAAACTGATAGGTCAATTTCTTTTCATCTACGATTTTACCCGAACTTGAGTTTATTTCTTTTAAATAGTAATACCCATTTTTTAAGAATATTCCATAAATCTTTCCATTTACCTCATCCATGATTAATTGCCGCTTCCAAGAATTTTTCTTTTTAGGTTTATGATATGTAAACTCAACCTCTCCTGCATCAACAGTATCTTCTACGAACTTCCATATTTTACTTTCTGAATGATCAAAAATGTTAATGGTATCATTAATCACAAACAAAGGAGCATAAACCGTTTCATACAAAAAGCCATTAGAAAAACCCCTCATTGATGCTGCCACATCGTACTTATCAAGACCTTTTAATCTTTTTGCCATGCGTTTGGCAAACTGTTTATCTGCATTACTTAAATATTCATATTCAAAATTATACTTCCAATCCATATCCTTATGAATAACTTCCTTAACTACAGAAACCGATGTATCTTCGGGGTTAAAAGCATAATATTTAAATCTTGGAAACTGTTTTATAAAGTCCGAAAATAAAATACTACTCTCCAAAGTATCTACAATCGGCTTTATCAATTGATTAAAATCTTCCATAGGCAATTCATATATAGACACTTTATTATTTTGAACTCCTACCCTATAAATTGCTCGCTTGCATATCAAATTAATATTCCCCAAATAATCAGTGTAAAGCTCTACAGGTTCTCCAGGTACAAAATGTTTAGAAATGATATTCTCTTTTTCATCAACCAAGCATATTTGACTATCCTTATTCAATCGTTTTCCATAAACTAAAAACAGAAATTTATCTTCATAAAATTCATAATCAGCAATATTAATTTTTGCACTTTTAAAAACAATTTCTGGTTTTCCATCTTCTGCAAAGTCATAAATAGGAAGAGTTTGTATTTTCTTTTTCAGTTCAACATTTAAAACAACGGTATCTTTATTAGACACAACAGGCTCATAATTAATCTCGTAAGAAATATGCGAAAAAACCAACGTAATTCTTTTCTTTTTCTGAAGAACTAGTTCATAGTTTCCTTGTTGATCTGTTTTAACTAGAATATTTCTTTGATTCACTTTTACGTGAACATTTTCAATCACTTTCTTAGTATCTACATCTTTAATAATACCAACAATAACAGTGCGATTTTGCCCTCTTACTGCTGTAAAAGCTAGTGCAAAAAATAAAAATAGTGTTAGTTGTTTTATCATAAGATGCAAATCTAATTCTTAGTATAGATGCAAGAATAATTCTATTCCATAAATATAGATGTTTTATTTATCTTTGGGTTCTCGAAAATGAAAGCTATGACAAAAAAAGAAGAATTGAATTTCAATAAAAATGAAGATGTAAACAAATTACTTGTTACTGATTTAAATAAAAGATTAGAAAAAGTTTACTTGGGTGGCGGAGAAAAGAAAATTGAAAAACATCACAGTAAAGGCAAATTAACTGCTAGAGAAAGAATAGCTTATTTATTAGATAATAAAACTGAAAGCATAGAAATTGGTGCTTTTGCAGGTGAAGGAATGTACGCAGAACATGGTGGTTGTCCTTCTGGTGGTGTTGTTGGTATTATGGGATATGTTAGCGGAAAACAATGTATTGTTGTAGCTAATGATGCAACTGTTAAAGCAGGGGCTTGGTTTCCCATTACAGGTAAAAAGAATTTAAGAATTCAGGAAATTGCAATGGAAAACAAATTGCCGATTATCTATTTAGTAGATAGTGCTGGAGTTTACCTACCTATGCAAGATGAAATTTTCCCAGACAAGGAGCATTTTGGACGTATTTTCAGAAACAATGCCATCATGTCTTCTATGGGAATTACTCAAATAGCTGCCATTATGGGAAGCTGTGTAGCAGGAGGAGCATATTTACCAATTATGAGTGATGAGTCTTTAATCGTTGATAAAACTGGCTCTATATTTTTAGCTGGTTCTTACTTGGTTAAAGCTGCAATTGGAGAATCAATAGATAATGAAACGCTTGGTGGCGCCACAACTCATTGTGAAATTTCTGGAGTTACTGATTATAAATGTAAAGATGATCATGATTGTTTAGACAGAATCAAAAGGATGATGGATAAAATTGGTGATTCTGAAAAAGCTGGCTTCAATCGTTCTAAATCAAAAGCACCAAAACAAAAAGTTGAAGATGTTTTTGGAATTCTTCCTGACACTAGAGATAAACCATATGACATTAAAAATATCATCAACAGTTTAGTAGATGATTCTGAATTTGATGAATACAAAGAAGCTTATGGACAAACTATTGTTTGTGGTTATGCTAGAATTGATGGTTGGTCTGTTGGTATCGTAGCAAACCAACGAAAAGTTGTGAAATCGAAAAAAGGTGAAATGCAATTTGGTGGAGTAATCTATTCTGATTCTGCTGATAAAGCAGCACGTTTTATAATGAATTGCAATCAAAAGAAAATTCCTTTAGTCTTCTTACAAGATGTTAGTGGTTTTATGGTTGGATCAAGATCTGAACACGGTGGAATTATTAAGGATGGAGCAAAAATGGTTAGTGCCATGGCAAATTCTGTTGTACCAAAATTCACAATAATTGTAGGCAACTCTTATGGTGCAGGTAATTATGCAATGTGTGGTAAAGCTTATGATCCAAGATTAATTGCTGCATGGCCATCTGCTCAATTAGCAGTTATGAGTGGAGCCGCTGCTGCAAAAGTTTTATTGCAAATTGAAATTGCATCTCTTAAAAGTAAAGGAGAGGAAATAACAAAAGAAAGAGAAGAAGAACTCTACAACAACATTAAAAACAAGTATGATGAACAAATTTCTCCATACTATGCTGCTTCTCGTTTATGGACTGATGCTGTTATCAATCCAATTGATACGCGAAAATGGGTTTCAATGGGAATTGAAGCTGCCAATAATGCACCAATCGAAAAGCCATATAATGTTGGAGTAATTCAGACATAAAACAAAAAAAACATTTTTAACAAGGGGATACAAAAGGGATACAGCCCAGTTGTAACGATAAATAGGGGAAATCTTATTCTATATTTGTAATGCATACAATTATAGTTATATGAGATCATTAATTTCAACACCTCAAATCTTTAGAAAATTTAGTTTACTCTTATTCGTTGGGTTTTCTTTTCTTTTCAATCAACATGCTGCTTTCGGGCAAAATTTCTTGCTGGTTGGAGATGCCTTTGGTGTAAATGCTATCCCCTCATGCACATCTGATATTGATACTTGTTTCACGCTAACTCCTGACTTAAATAGTCAAGCTGGAGCCGTATGGGATTTAACACCTATAGATTTATCCAAAAGTTTTGATGCGATTTTCTGCCTAACATTAGGAAGTAATGATGCTGGTGGAGCTGATGGCTTTGCTTTTGTAATGAGAGGACTTAATTCTGATAGTTTAGGTTTAGTAGGTGGAGGTCTCGGTTATGAAGGAATTACTCCGTCAATCGCTATTGAATTTGATACTTGGAACAATGGTGCTGTAAAAGATGACCTAGCTGATGATCATACTGGAATGTATGTAAATAGTAACTGGGTTACTCCCATCGCCTCATCTGTTCCTTTAGATCCAGGAGGAGCAAATATAGAAGATGGAAATTACCATACTACGCGAATTGTATGGAATGTAAATACAGATAGCCTAACCATGTATTTTGACGGTAACCTAAGAATTTCAGCTCAAATAGACCTGGTAAACAATGTATTCAATGGAGCCAACCTGGTATATTGGGGATTTACAGCGTCTACCGGAGGAGCTACAAATCTGCAACAAATTTGCTTTCCTCAAACCGAAATAGAAATTAACGACATTACCTTTTGTGATAAAGATACAGGTTATGTAAGTTATTACACTGATAATATAACTAGCTATACTTGGTACAACTTATCTGAAGATACTATTAAAGATTGGAATACCATTGATTACCCCACTCCGTTTAACTTAAATGATACAATTTTTGCTGTAACAGAAAGCGATACGCTTATCTTAAATATTGATTTCAACAACAATACTTTCTCAGACACCATGTTTGTAACGGTAGTAGATCTCCCTGTGTTACCATTTGATCCTGATTCCTTAGAATATTGTCCTGAAAATGAAAGTATCACTTTAGATGCCTTAAACCCAGGAATGTCTTATAACTGGAATCCTTCGTTTCCAAATTCACAAACAATTACAGATAATGGTTATACTGGATATTATCATGTTGAAATTACCGAACCAATTCTAGGCTGTCAATCTGAAGATTCGATATTGGTAACCCTTTATTGTGACCCAATTGTTGATGTACCGAATGTATTTACTCCTAATGGAGATAATCAAAATGATTTTTTTGAACTAATCCTAGGAACAGACATTAGGTGGGTAAAAATATTAGACTTTACCATATTTAATAGATGGGGAAATACTATTTATACGAATGAAAATGAGGTTAAATGGGATGGAACACGTAACGGCACTAAAATTCCTGGAGGTACATATTACTACATTTTACATTATTCAGATACTAAAGACATCAATACCTTTGAAAAAAAAGGTTTTGTGCTAATACTTAATGATTAATGTTGTTTAACTGATAAAATTTCTATTTATTTACAGTCCAAATAAAACATATAATATTATGCACAAAATAACGATCAAAATAGCAGCAGTAGTAATCGCAACAAGTTTTTTAGCAGCTTGTGGAGGAAATCAAGAAGAAGTAGTTACTGAAGAAGAAGTAATCATTGAAGAAGCAGCAGTTGAAGATGATACAGAAGAAATCACTTATGTTCTTCCATCTCCTTTACAAATAGCTGAGTTATTTAAAAGTTCTGGACTAGATTACATTGGTGATTTAACAAACTCTGTTGACAAAGTTGATAATTACAACTCTAAATATGATCAAAAATTAAATTATGGTGTTTATGCTTCTAATATGGCATATTGCATCATGAACAACCAAACTCAAGAATCGATCAATTATTTAGCTGCATTAAAAAAACTATCTGAAAAATTATGGATGACAGATGTTATGGGATCTATGGGCTTATCTAAAAGACTAGAAGCCAATATTGGAAATGAAGATTCTCTAGTTTACATTATGGCTGATTTACAAATGCAAATGGACGACTACTTAGAAGAAAATGGAATGGGTTACACTGGTTCTATTATCTTTGCAGGAGCATGGATAGAAACAATGTATTTAGGTGCTAAAGTAAATGAAGCTAAAGTAAACCCTAAGTTAATTTCTAGAATATCTGAACAAGCTATCATATTAGATATTTTGATTAAGTCTATCAAACAGAATGATGACGATAATGAGTTTTCAGAATTATTAACTGACTTAGAGACAATTAATAGTCACTTTACTGGATTTGATGGTGATAGTGATGAAGAATTCATATTGTCAGATGAAGCTGTAGCTAGTTTAAGTGCTGATCTTACGACAATAAGAACTAAAATAGTAGGAGAGTAATTCACTTTCCCCTTACTTAGCTTTATACCTAATGAAAAAAACTGCATTATACGTAGCATTATTTTCACTATTTGTAGTACTCACTTCTACAATTGAAGATACTAACTATGATACCAAGGCATTAAAAAAAGAATTAATCCAAGAATTAAAGCCTGACTACAAGTACGACTCGTCAAACATTAATCATTTTGAGTTAAAATCAGAAACGCAAGGTGCAGAAATTCAAGTACCTATATTTTCTAATGAAAAGTACAGATTACTATTTAATACGGCCGAATTTTCTTCAGATTTTGAAATCAAAATTTACAATAAAAAACAAGGTTCAAAAAATAGAAAAATCTTGTACGCTGTAAAAGGAAGTGAAACTGATCAACATGTTTTTATTTTTGAACCTGAAAATGCTAAAACCATGTATATTGAATATACGATACCTAGTACAGAAGAAAAAGGTGTAAAAGGATGTATTGTATTTTTAATGGGGTATAAAATTGGATAAACTAATATTACAATGAAAAAATATATACTATACATCATCATCTCAGCAATCACCCTATCATTCTCATGTCTTCAAGCTCAGAATGATTGTGACGTAAGAGCATTAAAAAATGAATTGTTACAAGGGTTAAAGCCAGACTTCAAATACGATTCATATAAAGCAACCCGATTTACCTATAAAAATGAAATACAGGTAATAGAAATTGTAGCTCCTTTATTTAAAGAAGAACAATTCCGCTTTTTATTGAACACTGCTGGAGTACCAAAAGATATTGAAATTAAATTTTTTGATAAAAAACAAGGCGCTAAAAATAGAAAAGAATTATTCGCTGTTAAGGACACACCAGAAGATGGTAAAAACGTTTACATTTTTGAACCAAAAGAATCTAAAAAGATTTATCTAAATTATATAATTCCAAGAACAACAAAAGAGAATCTTATGGGGTGTATGGTTTGTTTAATTGGCTATAACATAAATTCAAAATAATGAAACGCAAACTTTCTTACATAGCATCATTCTGTTTAATTTCATTACTTTCTATAGCTGCAATAGAGGTGTCTGAAGCATGTGATTTCACTGCACTTAAGAAAGAGCTTAAAAACGAACTGAAGCCAGACTTTAAATACGATTCTTCTAAGATAACTCGATTTACCTACAAAGGAAAGACACAGCAAAAAGAAACTGAAGTACCTCTATTTATGGGAGAAAAATATAAGTTTCTATTCAATACTTCATGTTTACCAGTAGATGTTAAAGTTGAAGTTTATAGTAAACCTATAGGGCACAAAAAAAGAACACTTCTTTATCAATTAGAAAAAAAAGAAGGTCAACACATTTATGCTTACGAACCAGAGAAATCTCGTAAGATGTACATAAGCTATACCATTCCTAAAACTGACAAGCAAGAACTTAAAGGTTCTCTTGTTTTTATTCTAGGCTATAGAATTGGCGGTATAAAAAAGGATAAATAATTAAGACCTAGATTCTACTGCTTTTCTAACACTTCCATGTGTCAGCAGTAAATCCTTAGCTTCTTCATATTCTATATTTAATTGATTCATAACCATTTTGGTCCCCCTGTCTACCAATTTGTTATTACTCAATTGCATATCTACCATTTTATTCCCCTTTACCCTACCTAGCTTTATCATAACCGCTGTAGAGATCATATTCAGCACTAGTTTTTGAGCTGTTCCTGATTTCATTCTTGTACTTCCTGTAACAAACTCGGAGCCAACGATAACTTCAATTGGATATTTTGCAACCTTTGCTACTGTACTATCACTATTGCAAACAATGCAACCCGTTTCTATTCCATTTTCGTTACATTTTTCTAATGCACCAATAACATAAGGTGTTGTTCCTGATGCAGCAATACCAATCACAACATCTTTATCATTAATCTGATGTTTTTCTAAATCCTTCCATCCTTGTTCTGTATCATCCTCTGCAAATTCCACTGCTTTCCACATTGCAGAATCTCCACCCGCAATTAAACCAACTACCAGTCCATGTTCAACCCCAAAAGTTGGAGGACACTCAGAAGCATCTACAACCCCTAATCTCCCACTTGTTCCTGCTCCCATATAGAACAACCTTCCACCCTGCTCCATTTTAAGTACAATAACAGAGATTAAACGTTCTATACACTCAATCTGTTCCTCAATTGCTAAAGGAACAGTTTTATCTTCAGCATTAATATTAGAAATAAGTTCTCCTATCTCCATTTGTTCTAAATGATTATATTTTGAGTCTGATTCGGTTGTTTTATTGGTCATAGATAAATTATTACATTTAGACGAAAATACTAAATCTCTTTAAGTAAATATTATTAAATTTATAGCTGTTCAATTTTTAGACTCTAAAAACAAACGAATTAAATAATAACACTTTTCAAGAATAAATAATGAGTTTGTTTACTCCAAATACGACTGCTTTAAGTAGCTATTTTGCAAAAGCGAAATACACAATGGCTTGGCGAATCACCATCTTTTTTGGTATCTCGTGCCTAATTTTGGCTCCACTAAGTATTTCTAATATTTTGGTGGCAGGTATATTTTCAACCTTATCTATTCTATCCTTTGTATTACTCTTTATTTTAAGAATCACTAAAAAATATACCCCACTATTTTGGACGTATGTTCTCATAGGGACTTTTGTTGTTCACTACTCCATTAATGCAATACCTAACTATACACATTTTGTAGACTTCTTATGGATGATGGTGGTTATTCTATTAGCATTTATTAGCCTTGGAAAAAAAGTAGGTTTTGTATTTTCATTTTTAAACCTTGTTGGAATAATAATGTTTTATTTATTTAGTCTTAACAACCATATTACTACCATTGAACCCCTATCTCAACTAAAAATTATAGCTGCGATAAGTGAAATCGTAATTTGTTTACTATCTATAACCTACTTAATCAATGAATATGTTAAGTTTAATAACTATTACAGTACTGAACTTAGGCTTTCAAACGAACTATTATCTAAAAGGAATAATGAAAATGTTTTGTTGGTAAAAGAAATTCATCATCGAGTAAAAAACAATTTACAAATCGTGATTAGCCTATTAAGACTTCAGAAAGGAGAATTAAAATCTGATGAAGCTAAAAGACACTTTAATGAAGCAATCAACAGAATAATGGTAATGTCATTAATTCATAAAAAGCTGTATCAAAAAGTAGATATGGCAAACATTGAAATACAACCTTATATTGACGATCTTGCTACAGATGTTATACATATTTCAAATATGGGATATCCTATAACATCAGAAGCTAATTCAGAAATTGAAAAGATTGGTTTAAAAACAATCGTTCCTTTGGGTTTATTGATCAATGAATTATTATCCAATTCGATCAAACATGCCTTTAAAAAAGATGGGTATATCTCAATTAGTATTTTAAAAGGTAGAAATGAGAATGAATTCATATTGGTATATGCAGATGATGGTAAATGGATTAAACCTTTAGATGAAAATACAAGCTTTGGATTAGGACTAATTCAAACTTTAACGGAACAACTAGACGGTAGTTATACTAGACAACAATCTGAGTATACTTTTGAGCTTAAAAATTTAGACCACTAATTTTCAAAAAACATTTCAATGAGTACTAGAAAAGTATCAATAATTCCTCCTGAAAAATTTAGCGACTTAACAACAAGCGCTCCTAAAAGTAAAGCAGTAGGAATGCCTGCAATTACCTCTTCAATAAAACATATTGCTGATGAAATGGGAATGGCAAAAGGTCTAAAATTATTGAACAAAATGAATCAAAAAGATGGTTTTGATTGTCCAGGTTGTGCTTGGCCAGATCCTAAAAAGCCATCTGCCCTGGGTGAATATTGCGAAAATGGTGCTAAAGCAATTGCCGAAGAAGCTACAGATAAAAGAATAACTGCTGACCTTTTAAGTAAACATTCTGTAGAAGAACTTAGTGAACAAACAGATTATTATATCGGGAAACTTGGGAGATTAACCGAACCTATGTACTTAGCTAAAAATAGCTCTCATTACCAATCCATATCTTGGGATGATGCCTTTACTAAAATTGGTGACAAACTAAAATCTCTTAACTCACCTAACGAAGCTGCATTTTACACTTCAGGCAGAACTAGTAATGAAGCTGCGTATATGTATCAATTATTCGCTAGGCAATTTGGAACAAATAATTTACCAGATTGTTCAAACATGTGTCACGAATCTAGTGGTGCAGGATTAAGTGCTACAGTAGGAATAGGAAAAGGTTCTGTTACTTTAGAAGATTTACATGAGTCTGAATTAATTATTGTTATGGGACAAAACCCAGGAACAAATCACCCTCGAATGCTTGCTGCATTAGAAAAGTGTAAAAAAAATGGAGGAACAATTGTTACCGTGAATCCACTAAATGAAGCAGGAACAAACACTTTTGTAGATCCTCAAAGTCCGTTAGCAATGTTAACTGGTGGAACAAAACTAGAAGATCTTTTTTTACAAGTTAAAATAAATGGAGATGTTGCTTTGCTTAAAGCTGCAATGATTTTAATGTTAGAGGCCGAAGAAAAGAACCCAAATAGTGTTTTTGATCACGACTTTATTCAACAACACTGTGATAATTATGATGAATTAATAGCCCACTTAAAAGCATCAGACTATAACGAAGCTGTAAAAGACTCAGGAGTATCTGACCAAGAAGTTAGAGCATTTTCTCAATTATTGATCACCAAAAAGAAAACCATTATTTGTTGGGCAATGGGAATTACCCAGCATAAAAACGGAGTAGAAAATGTACAGGAAATTGTAAACGTATTATTACTTAAAGGAAGTATCGGAAAACCAGGTGCAGGAACATGCCCGGTAAGAGGCCATAGTAATGTTCAAGGAGACAGAACTATGGGAATTTGGGAAAAGCCAAAGGAACCATTCTTAAAAAAATTAGATGAACGCTTTAAATTTACTGCCCCTAGAGAACATGGCTATGATGTTGTTGAAGCCATTAAAGCAATGGATGAAGAGAAAATAAAAGTATTTATTGGTTTAGGTGGAAATTTCATCTCTGCCACTCCTGACAGTCAATTTACAGGAGAAGCAATGCAAAAATGTGAATTATCTGTGCAGGTTTCTACAAAATTAAATCGTGGGCATTTAGTAACTGGTCAAGAAGCCATTATTCTACCTTGTATTTCAAGATCAGAAATAGATATTCAGAAAAACGGCAAACAATTTATTACTGTAGAAAATTCAATGGGAGTTGTACACAAAAGTGCTGGAAATATTGATCCTGCCTCTGCCAATCTTAAAAGTGAACACGCTATTATTGCAGGAATTGCAAAAGCAACTTTAAATTCTAGCTCTACCAATTGGGATGACATGATTAATAATTATGATGTGGTTAGAGATCATATAGAAGCAACCATTGCAGGCTTTGATAATTACAATACTAAAGTTAGAGTTCCTGGAGGCTTTTCTTTACCAAATGGTTCAAGAACAAGAGCTTTTACAACACCTAACAGCAAAGCTCAATTTACGGTAAATGAATTACCTAAAGAAAAAGTAAAAGATGGCAATTTTGTTATGATGACAATAAGAACTCACGATCAATACAACACTACCATTTATGGTATGGATGATAGATACAGAGGGATTTTAAACGAAAGAAGGGTTATCCTAATGAATCCTGATGACATGAAAGAAAATGGGTTCCAACAAAAGCAAATCATTAATTTAATGAGCCATTTTAATGGCGAAGAAAGAAAGGCAAATAATTTCAAAATTATTAGTTACAATATTCCTAGAGGTTGTATAGCTTCTTATTTTCCTGAAACGAACGTTTTAGTACCTATAAATAGTAGCGCAAAAAAAAGCAATACACCTGTTTCTAAATTCGTAGAAGTTTCTATTGAAAGTGTAACAAATTAAGTTACTCTACGTATTCAAAAAAAGAATCTAATTGTAAAGAATTTCCTTTGTTAAACAAAGGAATTTGTACTTTTGCTAAATTAATGACCTGTTAATAAAAAACTGACCATGAGAATCATCATTACTGCAGTATTACTGCTACAATTTTTAAGTTTTAACGCTCAAAATACCTACATCAAAAACTTAAAAAATTCAACTCCTTTTTACCCATACGATGGTATTACAACTTCTGATAATAATAATATTATAGTTGGTGGAATAGCTGATGTATCCAACAAGGTATCCCCAGCAATTATTAAATTAGACAATAATGGAGATACAATTTGGACTCAAACATTTCCCAATGTAGGAACTAGAAGTACTCAGTTTCATAATATAATTGAATTAAGCAACAACAACCTTATTGTTGGTGGGTTTTATCACGATGGTGGAACCAATTCTGAACCTATAGTTGTTGAATTAACTTCTACAGGAACTATCCTATCAACAAAAATTATCCCTATAAATTTTACGAATCAACACTTTGGATTATCAGAAACTAAATTAGCAACGGATGGGGTTAACACATTCTTACTGTATGCTTCTGGAAAACAAGTAGGTTTTTCATTTCCTTCCATAGTACAATACGGATTCATGAATGTTTTAAAACTAGATCAAAATTTAGATACTGTTTGGACGAGTAAATTAGAACTAACACCTGAAATTGGTTCAGACAGGACTGTTTCAGCTCTTACTCAAGATATTAAGATTAACAATACAGGGGAGATCATCTTTTTACATCGAGCAATGGTATCTAGTGGAGGAATAATTTCAACAGAAGTACCCTATTTTATTACAAAACTATCTGCAAATGGAAATCTTGTAAATAGTTATAAAATAGCAGCTACTAGCAATCGAGATAAAGTACATTTTTCTTCAATAACAATTGCAAACAACAACAACGTTTTCCTTACAGGAAGTGCTACTGTTAATAATTCTTCTCTACAAGACAATGCTTTTATGTTAGAATTAGATCCAAATTTAAACTTCATTGATAAGGGTATTTACTTTAATACTAGAGGAGATATTAAGAGTTTAATCTATTTAAACAATGGAAATTGGGGAATGGGTATTGCTAGTTCTAGCCTATCTACAAACGGATCTTCAAGAACTGCTGTTGCCGAACTAGACAACAATTTTAACATGCAATGGGCAAGAGTATATGGTGCCACTTCAACCGGATTACTAACTATGGATCAAGATGCCAATAACAATATCTTCTCAATAGGTTCAACAAGGTTTTATTCTAGCTTTAATTACTTTTCTGGTGTTGCCATTAAATCTGACTCTATTGGAATGATTCCTAGTTGTATAGAAGATGTTTCTGATTTATCGCTTGTCGCTGACTCTATTGATATAGATCATACAATAACTGCAACTTATTTAGTTACTCCAGATACATTAACAGAAAACATCATATTAACGAACACTTCTTTTGATCTTGTTTCTGAAGATTTATCAATTACATACAACGATACTATTATTGAGCCTTTATGTAATGGACTGCAAGGAAGTGTTGACTTATCCATGACAAGTTCCAATTCACCCCATACATTTACTTGGTCTAACGGAACAGCTGCAGAAGACTTAAACGATTTTACCGGACTTTATGGTGTAACCATTATAGATGATTATGGTTGTGTACACATCGATTCTTTTAATTTAACTCAACCAGATGTTCTTAATGCCACTTATTCTTCTACTAATGTAAATTGTTTTGGTTTTGCTAACGGTTCAATTGATTTAACTGCATTTGGAGGTACTCCTGGATATTCATATTCATGGACTAATTTAGCTACAACAGAAGATTTATCCAATTTATCTGGAGGGTTCTATCAAGTAACAATTACTGACACAAACAACTGTCAAAAAACTGTTGGAGTTTCTGTTGGTGAACCGCAACAATTAGTATCTGTTATTACCAATACTACTCACGCTAGCTGTAATGATGTATGTGATGGTGAGTTAGTTGTATTTGCTTCTGGAGGATACGCTCCTTACACATATTTATGGAATGACCCTATGACTCAAACTACTGATACTGCTGTTGGATTATGTGATGGTCAATATTTTGCTACAATTACGGACTCAAATGGATGTCAAACTTTTGTAAATGGATTAGTAACAGAACCTATTGCGTTAACTTCTTCTATGTGGGAATCTCCTACTGAATGTGGATTAAGTAATGGTGCTTCAGGAGTTACTCCAAGTGGAGGAACTTTACCATACAGTATCCTATGGTGGGGAACTGCTATAACCAACGATACTATTACAGGTCTTGATTTTGGCCAAGCTGGTGTTAATGTTGTTGACGAAAATGGCTGTTTACTCAGAGATTCTATTGATGTTTCAACAACAACTCTTGGTAATGAAGAGTGTCTTGTTTCAGTAAGTGCAAGTAATCAGAATAAAATTGTATGGGAAAAACCTATAGCATCGAACATTTCTGGATACAACATCTACAGAAATATCGCAGGTTCTTACGCACAGATTGCTTTCCACCCTTATGACTCTTTAAGTGAGTATACTGACGTTACTTTTGGTGTTGATCCAAATATAACATCTTACAGATATAAAGTATCTGTAGTAGATACTTGTGGATTTGAAAGTGGATTGAGTTTTTACCATGAAACAATTCATTTAACAGCTAACTTAGGAGTTGGAGGTGAAGTAAACCTTATTTGGGACGATTACGAAGGAGCTTCTTTTAACAGTTACAACATTATGTTAGATTCTACAGGAACAGGAAATTATAATCTTGTAGCCTCGGTTTCTGCAGGTAGTTTTACCTACACTCACCTTACTCCACCACAAGATTCTGCTGAATATATTATTGAAGTTGTTTTAGATAGTACATGTACTTCTACTCAAAAAGCGAATCATAACAGTACTAGAAGTAATAAAGGAAAAGTACAAAGTTCATCGGTAGCAGCAAACATCAACAATATCATCCTTGAAAATTCAAACATCTACCCTAACCCAACAAAAGATGTTGTAAACATTGAATTACGAGGTGCTAAAGAATGGAGCTATCAAGTTTTTAATGTAGTTGGAGAACTTATTTACGAACAAAACAGTATAGTTGCTGAAAATGACAACATCAATGTTAAGGATTGGTCAGATGGAATTTATATTGCTAAAATTCAATTGGGCAAGCAAACAATTAACAAGAAAATAGTTAAGCAATAAGCAAACTAATATATACACTAAAGAGCCTCTTATTTAAGAGGCTTTTTTTATATTTGTTAAATGAGATTTCCGTGTCTGTTTTTTTTATTTCTGCTTTGTTTTTCTGCGCAAGGACAAAATTTAAAAAGTATACATAGTAACACGTCCTTAATTAAAAACTACTCTCCCAAAACATACAAAGCGAATCCCCAAATATTTTCTATCCTTCAGGATAAAAGAGGTGTAATGTATTTCGCCAATCAACTTGGAGTTGTAGAATATGATGGAGAAACATGGAACCTAATAAGAACTGAAGGGAAGCAAGTTTTAAAATTAGCTAAAAATAAGAACGACCAAATTTATGTTTTGTGCGAAGGTGATTTTGGTATACTAACCCCAAATGATAAAGGAGAATTAATTTTTCAATCGAAATTAGGATTATTTAAAACTACAAATAACTCCTTTCTTACTTTCAAAAATATTCTTTTTGATAAAGACAAAATATACATTAGAACTTCTAAAGGATTATTTACTCTTCATAAAAACAAGATAATTAGATCTTCAACAGACTTCGACAAAGTAAATTTCATCAAAAAAATAGACAACATAGTATATATCCAAATTAATGATAAAGGGCTTCATCAATTAGATAATGGGATAATAATAAAAATACCCCAAGGAAACCTCTTTAAAAATTATTCAATAGTTGATATTATTAAGTTTAAGAATAACACTTACATTATAACTCAAGAAAATGGCATTTTTAAAATGTCAACCAATAAGGAAATAAAAATACAAACGTTATTAAAAGGTAATGTAATTACATCTTCTGAAAATAATAGAGATATTTATTTAATATTAGGTACATCAAATAGAATATTAATACTTGATACTAATTTAAATATTTACAAAAAAATTGGTATTCAAGAAGGGCTTTCAGATGCAACCATAAAAGATGTTTTTTTAGACAAACAAAACAACTTATGGATAGGAAGTCAAAATGGAATTAGTAAAGTTGAAATTGATACTCCTATTGAAATATTCAATAAAAAAAATGCTTTAAATGGATCTATAGAAGATGTTGAAAAGTTTAACAATACTATCTTTTGTTCTACTCAAAACGGAGTGTATTACATTAATGAAAAAGGGAATGCAATTAAAATTAAAGGAATAAGTTCTGATTGTTATGGCTTATCTACTATTAAAGTTGGAAATGATTCAGTTTTATTGGTAGCTGAAGTGAACCATGTCTATCAAATAAATAATAATTTTCAGGCCAAAAAGATATCTGATGGAGGTCCGTACATGTTTAAAAAATCGCCTTTAAACAATCGTGAAATTTTTACGATCCACTACAACGGGCTCTCTAATTTCAAGTATGAAAACGGAGCATTAATTGAACAAAATTACATCACCAATTTTAGTGAAGGAGAACCATATAACTTCATTATTCAAAGTGATGGTACTATATGGATAGGTACATTAAATGATGGGATTTACAAAACAACTGTAAACACTTTTACAGATTCATCTTCATACATTCATTACGATAGCAATAATGGATTACCAGAAGGTCAATGCTTTCTATTTGAACATGAAAAAACGATATACACAGGAACAGACTTAGGCCTATATAAATTTGAGAACAATGCGTTTAAACACTCAAATGATTTATCTTTTGGATCCAATAAGAACATGAAAGGGATACATAGAATTAGCAAAGATAAAAGTGGAAATATCTGGGCTGTTTTATTTGATGAAAAAAACAACTATGAAATCGGTTACTCTAAACTAATTGAAAATAGCTACAAATGGTTTCATAACGATTTCATTAAGCACTCTGATGAAATTGTTCATGGGTTTTATCATTCAAAAAATGGAAATACCTGGCTTGGTGGACCTAATGGATTAATAAAGTTTAATTCAAATTATTTAAAGAAAGACGTACAGAATTTTAATTGTCTCCTCAGAAAAGTATCCTTAAAAGATAGTTTATTGTTTGGAGGATCATTCAACCATGAGAATGAAAAGATTATTCAAGTAAATTATTCTGGAAACACCCCTATCACTTTTGAATATGCAGCCCCTACCTTTATTGATGAAAGAAAAACAGTTTTCAGTTTTTACCTAGAAGGTTATGATGATACTTGGAGTGATTGGACTTCCAGAACTTTAAAAGAATACAATCTTGATGAAGGAGCATATACTTTTCATGTAAAAGCTAAAAACATTTTAGGAGTTGAGTCAACAATTTCTTCACACTCCATAATAGTAAGCCCTCCTTGGTACAGGACAATAGTCGCCATAATCAGCTATGTTATTCTATTTATACTATTGATATACGCTTTAATGAAATTGAGTGTTAAAAGAGTAGCAAAGCTGAATAAGAAACTTGAAGACACCGTTTTATCAAGAACAAAAGAGATTGAATCGCAAAAAGAAGAAGCTGAAAAACAACGTGATGTAATTAGTGAAAAAAATCAAGAGATCTTGGACTCCATGACTTATGCAAAACGAATTCAAAATGCAATTCTTCCTCCCTCTAAACTAGTTGAAGAGTATCTTCAAGAATCTTTTATTCTTTATAAACCGAAAGACATTGTTGCTGGAGATTTTTATTGGTTAAACAAAAAAGAGAAAACCATACTATTTGCTGCTGCAGATTGTACAGGACACGGGGTTCCGGGAGCTATGGTTAGTGTAGTCTGTAACAATGGTCTTAACCGAAGTATCAGAGAATTTGGATTAACAGATCCTGGAAAAATTCTTACTAAAACAAGGGAGATTGTAATCCAAGAATTTGGGAAGTCTGATGAAGATGTAAAAGATGGAATGGATATCGCCTTGTGTTCGTTAGAAAGGAATACATTAAAGTATGCTGGAGCAAATAATCCACTTTGGATTATACGTAACAATGAAATAATAGAAACAAAAGCAAACAAACAACCAATTGGTCAGTTTGACAATCCTATTCCCTACTCAACCCATTCCTTCCAAGTAGAAAAAGGAGATGCCATTTATATTTTTTCTGATGGTTATGTTGACCAATTTGGAGGACCTAAGGGCAAAAAGTTTAAAGCAAGAGCTTTTAGAGAACTATTACTTTCTATTCAAGAAAAATCAATGACAGAACAAAATGTAATTATTGATAAAACTTTTGAAACTTGGAAAGGGGATTTAGAACAAATTGATGATGTTTGCGTAATTGGAGTGAAGGTATGAATGAAAATGGAGCAGCTTGTACTGAGCGAAGCCGAAGTAGATTTGGAGTGAAGATATGAACTGAATTTTAAGTACATTTATTACCAAAGAAATTTATAGTCATGAAAATTCTAAAGAACATTTTAGCAATATTAGCTGGTATAATTATAGGTAGTATAGTCAATTCGGGCTTACTTGAATTAGGAAATCACCTTATTGCCACCCCTGAAGGATTTGATAATTCAACAACGGAAAAGCTTGTTGAGACTTTCCATCTACTTAAACCGGCAAACTTTTTAACTGTATTTTTAGCCCATGGCTTAGGAACACTTGTTGGAGCTTTTATTGCTGCTAAAATTGCCGTTACAAAAAAAAGATTATTTTCCTTAGTAATAGGAGTTTTGTTTCTTATTGCGGGGATCACTATGGTATTTATTGTTCCATCTCCAATGTGGTTTAATGCAGTTGACTTAATTCTAGCCTACATTCCTATGGCGTGGTTAGGTTGGAAATTAGTAGGCTCAAAGTAAACACCTATGGCTTTTGACGAATATTTAGCTGACAGGATAAAGAATGTTTTTCATGAAAAGAGAATTTCATTTGAAGCAAGAAAAATGATGGGTGGCCTTTGTTTTATGGTGGATAACAAAATGTGCTGTGGCATTCATATTGATAAAAAATCTGGCGATAGCTTATTAATGGCTAGAATCGGTGAAGAAGAGTACAACAACGAAATTGATAAAGAATGTTGTTTACCCATGGACTTTACCGGAAGACCAATGAGAGGTTACATTTTTATTACACCTGATGGTTTTGATTTAGAAGATGACTTGGCTTATTGGATTCAACTTTGCATTAATTTTAACCCTCTTGCAAAATCTAGTGCAAGAAAAAAGAAAAAACAATGAACCTAAATAGAGTTATTGCACTTCTTACCATTAGGCTAATACTAGGCCTTATTCTACTAATGCAAGGTTTTGGTAAAGTATTTACTTGGGGAGTAGACAATCTTTACAACATGCCTTTTTTCCATGAAACTTACACAGCATATTTTCCTGACATTATAATTCTAATAACAGCCTATTACACTTCTTATGTAGAGCTCATAGCAGGAATATTAATTATTATAGGCTTTAAAAGAGATTATGCTTTATATGCTATGGCGTCCGTTTTAGTAATTGTAAGTTTCGGGCATGGAATATCAGATCCTATTTGGGATTTATCTCATGTAATGTATCGTACAATTCTATTGGTCGTTTTACTCCTTCTTCCAAAAGAATGGGATAAAATTTCTATTGATTATCAATTAAAAAACAATAAATAAAATCTAAAATAAATGGCAAAAATTACATTAAAAGGAAACGAAATTAACACTACAGGAAACCTTCCTGAAGTTGGAAATGCAGCAGCTAATTTCACGTTAGTAAAAACTGATTTATCTAGAGCAACATTAGCAGATTTTGAAGGTCAACAATTAATACTAAACATTTTTCCGAGTGTAGATACTGGTACTTGTGCAGCATCTGTTAGGAATTTTAATAAAGAAGCTGCAAGTTTAGAAAACACGAAAGTATTATGTATTTCAAGAGATTTACCTTTTGCACAAGGTCGTTTTTGTGGCGCAGAAGGAATTGAAAATGTAATTATGCTTTCTGATTTTCAAACTGGCCAATTTGGAATAGACTACGGATTACAATTTACTGATGGTCCTTTGGCAGGATTAAACTCAAGATGTATTGTTGTTATCAATAGTGAAGGAAAAGTAATTTACACTGAACAAGTTGCTGAAACTGTTGAAGAACCTAATTATGAAAAAGCTTTAGCTAGTTTAGTATAATGAAGGTTATTTCTACCAATATTGCAAAACCTACCACCATAATTAGAAATGGTAAAGAAGTACAAACAGGAATCTATAAGAAATCGGTTAAACAACCGATTTCTTTGGGTTTAACTGATGTTGTTGGTGATGCTGTTATAGATAGAAAAAATCATGGGGGAATAGACAAAGCCTGCTACCTTTACTCTACCGACCACTACCCTTTTTGGAAAGAAAAATTTCCGGAATTAGAATGGAGTTGGGGAATGTTTGGAGAAAACCTTAGTGTTGAAGGTTTAGATGAATCAAAAATTATGATAGGTGATGTTTTTGAAATCGGAACAGCCATTGTTCAAGTATCTGAACCGCGCAGACCTTGTTCTATTTTAGGGATTCGTTTTGCTACGCAAAAAATGGTAAAACAATTTCACAATACAGATTTTCCTGGAATCTATGTTAGAGTATTAAAAGAAGGTAGTGTTAAAGCTGGTGATGAATTTATGCTAAAAACAAGAAATGAAACAACAAGTGTAACAAAAGTATACAGTCTATTTTCCTATAATTCAGGAAACATTGAGCTGGCACAAAGTGTTTTAAAAATAACTACATTATCAGAAGATTGTAAAAATGCTATCAAAAGCCGTTTTAAGACTCAACTTTAAAGGCCATCACAGTAATATCATCGACCTGTTCATAGCCTTCCATCCATTCTTCTATTCTACCCGTTAAAACATCTTTCTGTTTTTTTAATGGAGCGTTCGCATTCTCTAGTATGATAGAGAGTAATTGTTTTTGCATAAACTTCTTCCCTTTAGGTCCACCAAACTGATCCTTGTATCCATCAGTAAAAGTATAAACCGTATCCCCTTTTTCTAACTGAATATTTTTTTCTGTAAACACCTTATTTTTAATCCCATCTGATCCTATAGAAAAACGATCTCCTTTATGTTGAATCAACTCTCCATCTCTCAAAATGAATAGTGAATTATTTCCTCCAGAAAAATCCAACACCTTTTCGTCCTTATCATAGGCCATTACTACAATATCCATCCCATCTCTAGATTGGTGATTTTCACTTCTCAATGCCTTTTTCACTTTCGCATCTAGTAATGTTAACGCCTCTTTTGTAGATCTAATGGCATTATCTGTAAGAATGTTGGTTAAAAAATTACTCCCCATCATACTCATAAAGGCTCCAGGAACACCATGACCTGTACAATCAGCTAAAGCCAATACACAATATTTCCCAACCTCATCAAACCAATAAAAATCGCCACTAACAATATCTTTAGGTTTAAATAAAATAAAGTGATCTTCAAAAACATTTTCTAAAATACTTTCTGGAGGCAGCATAGCATCTTGAATCAATTTTGCATAATAGATAGAATCCACTATCTCTTCGTTCTTTTGTTTTAATTGATTGGAAAATTCCTTGCTCTCATCAATATCTGTGTAAACAATAATAATCTTAGACAAGTTATTTTTGGCATCATAAACAGGTGATAGCGATGCTGCAGTCCACATACTAGATCCATCTTTTTTTACATGCTGACTGTCATAAAGAAATGGAGTTGGATTCGTTTTAAAACCATCTATAATATCTTGAATATCATCTCTGCTGGCTATCTTTTGTAAGTACATCGAATCTTTAAACTGTACTTTAAACTCATCAGCACTGTAACCAGAATTTCTTATCAAACCTTCATTGTAATATTCAATTTTACCTGAAGCATCTGTAATAACTACAGCTTCATTCATTTTTTCTGCCACTATAGAAAGTCTTGATAATTCAGCCTCACTCTCCACCTTATCTGTTACATCTTCTATAATTTCAATATACCTAGTAAATTCATTGTCATCATTAAAAACAGGAGTACTGTTAATTCTCATCCACATCTCTTCCCCACTTTTTTTACAGACCAATATTTGTTCTCTCCAAGGTTTTGTATTGGCTATTTTTTCTCTAATAACCTTTAAGGTAGCTCTGTCTGTTTTATCTCCGATCAAAATATCTCCAGGAGCTTCTCCTTTCAAATCCTCCATTGAATAACCAGTCATATTGGTATAAGCTTCATTTAACCATTCAATTTTATTTTCGGCATCAAGAATTAAAACTCCATTGTTGGTTTTATTTGCTACTAAAGACATCCGCTCCAGTTCACTTTTTTGATCTTCAATCAATCTATTTCTTTCAGTTAAAGATTTATTTACCGCTCTTTTCATTCTATAACTGTAGAACAATAGAAATACTACAATCAATACAACAAAAACACCTCCTATCAATATTTTAAGCTTTAAATCCTGTTGTTTAATCTCCATCTCTTGAGTTTCCCTTTCCATCGTTAATAAAGATATTTCTTCAGAATCTTCACTAACATTCTCTTCTTCTATATTCCATAACAAGTCTTTAACATCACTTCCTAAATGCTTTTTAATAATTTCATTTACTTCAGCTTTAAAGCCAGTACTATTAAAAAAATCAGTTATAGGTTTTTCCCAGGTACTCCCTTTCGGTAATGTAAGCGCATAACCATCTCGTTCTACCTTAAATAAATTTT
The DNA here is from genome assembly GCA_905479915.1 of uncultured Flavobacteriales bacterium. Classification (GTDB taxonomy): domain Bacteria; phylum Bacteroidota; class Bacteroidia; order Flavobacteriales_E; family Vicingaceae. The sequence goes on along the minus strand of CAJQOH010000040.1, from coordinate 8,917 downwards.
GACGTTTAAACCTTAAGCCATTGTTGAATAGTTTTAAATAGGTGGGTAATTCTATGTAAGCAAACATATCGTTATTTTCCAATACTTTCTCTCGTACACTTTTTGATGATTCTTCATATTTAATATCAAAACCAGGAACAGTTTCTCTAAGCTTAATTAAGTCTTCTTCAAATGTTGTATTAAGAACAGCATAAGCAGTTAAGCCAGTAAATATTTGAATAAAATCTTCTTCATTTTTTGCAAGAGGAACATTACTACTACTAATTAACACCTGTATATCTGTCATATACTTGGGTGAAAAAGAAACTTCCTTTTTCCTTTTTTCAGTGATAGAAAATGAACAAGCACCAAAATCCCCATCCTCACCATTTTTAATACGCTCATATAAACTTGAAAAATCTGAAGCCCTTTTAAAATTTATCGTAAGATCTATACCTTGATTTTTTAAGTAATTTTTAAAAGCTATAAGTATATCATACTCTATTCCTTCTAATTTCCCTGAAGCATCATTTATAAAATGATCTGAATTGTAATAAAAAACAGTGATTGTTCCTTTTTTGTTTGCTTCAACAACACTCCACTCTTCTGCATACAAATTACTAACACTAGCAAGTGCCAACAAACAGGATATAAAAAGTAGTTTTAAATTCATCAACCGTTTAAAATTAGAAACAAGTTTAAAATTATGATTTAATCAGCTTGGGTAGGCCATATAAAACTAAAATTATCTTGTCGATTATCGATATGCTAAAAAATTGATAACATCAACCAATAAAACAAGGTTAGAGCTTAAAAATCATTAAGTTTGCACCGCTTATAATGAATAAAGCCTAAATGGAATCAGTTAAAATTAAATTTAATAACGCAGATCGCCCTGAATTTGTTAAAGAACTTAGAAGTAGAGTTAACGCCTACTTTAAAGAAAATAACAGATCAAAAAATGCGAATACAAACATGGTTATTAAAACTATATTCATGTTAAGCCTCTATTTTGTGCCTTATTTTTTGATGATATTTAACATTACTTCCAATCCACTAATGAACTTAATGTTTTGGGTTTTAATGGGATTAGGAATGGCAGGAATTGGATTCTCTGTAATGCATGATGCAAATCATGGTGCCTACTCAAAAAATCAAACAACAAATAAATACTTAGGATATTTAATCAACTTAATTGGAGGTAGTTCTGTTAATTGGAAAATCCAGCACAACGTGCTTCATCATACCTATACCAATATCAACGAACATGATGAAGATTTAAATGGAACATTAATGCGTTTTTCAAAACATCAAAAAAGAATAAAAATGCATAGGTTCCAACAAGTATATGCTTGGTTTCTATATTCTCTTATTACCATTTCATGGACCGTTAAGAAAGATTTTCTTCAGTTGAGAAGATATAAAACCAAAGATTTAATTAAAACACAGAACATTACCTTTAAAAAAGCATATCTAAGGTTGGTTTTTGCCAAATTATTTTACATCTCTTTCATTTTAGTATTGCCTTTAATTTTATCTTCACAAGCATGGTGGCTTACGCTATTGTTTTATTTCATTATGCACTTTACTTCTGGACTGTTTATTTCAACAATTTTTCAATTGGCGCATGTTGTTTCAGAAACTAATTTCCCAAAACCAAACATAGATGGATCTATGGAAAATAATTGGGCTGCACATCAACTTTATACAACTGCTAATTTTGGAAAAAAGAACTTACCATTGTCTTGGTTTGTTGGAGGTTTAAATTTTCAAATTGAACACCATCTTTTTCCGAACATATGTCATGTTCATTATCGTGCAATCTCAAACATTGTAAAATCTACAGCTCAAGAGTTTGATTTACCATACTATCAAAACAGCTTGTTTGGTGCCATTTCTAGTCACATTAAACACCTAAGACAATTAGGAAAACAAGACCTAGTATAACTCCCTTTTTTCTAAGTCTTTTTATTTATTTAAACAGATAAAAAATAACTACATTTAGTTCCTTATTTATAAATGCAACTTTTTACAGTAAAAAAGTGTCTTAAACAAGGTAGCTTAAGCTAAATGTTATTATGAAAAATATTATCCTATTCTCTTTATTGGTTTTCTTTAGTATTTCAATTGCAAATGCGCAGAGAGGTAAAGACGGTTCAAAAACAGTTGTTGGAACTGAAATTGTAAACGCATACACATCTCTAACAGCAAATGCTAGCGTTGGTGATGCATCTATTACTGTAAACAACTCAAACTTATCAAGCCACTTCACAGGAAACCTTTCTGCAGGAGATTTAATTATGATTATTCAAATGCAAGGAGTATTTGTAGAAGATACAACTTCTGTTATTACTGCTGATGATTCTAATAGAAATCCTACATGGGGAAGAATAATAAGCTATAGAGATTGTGGAAATTATGAATTTGTTCAAGTAGAAAGTGTTCCAAATGCAACTACAATTAACTTAGATTGTTCATTGAGCTTTGATTATACATCATCTGGAAATGTAGTAGTATTAAGAGTTCCTAGATATGCTTCTCTATCTGTTCCAGCAGGAACAAACTTAACAGTTGATCCTTGGGATGGAACTACTGGAGGGATCCTTGCGATAGAAGTAAATGGAACAACAACAGTTAATGGTAGTATTGATGTTTCTGATTTAGGATTTAGAGGCGGACAACCAGATCTACCTTCTATCTCAGGGAATAGATATTCAAGTAACAACCCTTTAGAAGGTGCTGAAAAAGGGGAAGGAATTGCTGGTGATGTTGTCTTTTATGATGATAGTTTAAGTGGTAGATATACTCGTGGAGCAGCAGCAAATGCTGGTGGTGGTGGAAATGGAGAGAATGCTGGTGGTGGCGGTGGTTCTAACGCTGGTGATATTTTAAATTGGGAAAATGGTATTGGTATTCCTGATCCAACTTATAATGGTGTTAATGCTCCCTGGGATTTAGAAACTCCTTCAATTGATTCTAAAAATACTTCGGGTGGTGGACGAGGAGGATACTCCCATACAAGTGGTGGTGGTAATGAACTTAATGATGGTCCTGGGGATCCAGCATGGGGAGGAGATGGTAGAGAAGAAAAAGGAGGCCTAGGTGGTAGACCTTTAGATTACTCTACTGGAAAAATATTTATGGGAGGCGGTGGAGGTTCCGGAGAAGGAAACTCTAGTACTCTAATTGCTGGTGCTGGTGGAAACGGTGGTGGAATCGTGTTTATATCAAGTTACGGAAATGTTACTGGAACAGGAAATATAACTGCCAATGGACAAGATGGATTTGATTGTGGTACAACAGCCGCTGCACCTATCTTTACTGTTACAGGAAAAGATGCTGCTGGTGGTGCTGGTGGAGGTGGAACTGTGATCATTAAAACTACCGGAACCGTTTCTAATGTTACGATAGACGCAAATGGAGGTAACGGAGGAAATCAATACTTAAGAGCAGGTTTTGGAGCTAGTCTTAGTGAGGCTGAAGGCCCAGGTGGTGGAGGTGGAGGTGGCTACATAGCCATTACAACTGGTACTCCAACAAGAAATACAAGCGGAGGAGTTAACGGAACATCTGATAGCCCTCTAATTTCTAACTTCCCTCCAAATGGAGCAACAGGTGGTGGTACTGGATTACCTAATGAATCTATTAATGCTTTTGATTATTCGATTAGTGGAACTATTTCAATTTGTACAAATGATTCAACAGTTTTAACTGCAACAATTAATGGTACTGCACCAATTGGAGCTTCTATTGAATGGTATGATGCTGCTACAGGAGGAACATTATTATTTACAGGAGCTGCTTATACTACTCCTAACCTATCGACTAATGCAACCTATTATGTAAGAGTTTGTCCAGCTCCATACAGAGTTCCTGTTACTGTAACAGTAAGCCCTTGTTCTGCAATAACTGCTAACTTTAGCGCATCGGATAGTACTATATGTCTTGGTGATTGCATCGATTTTACAGATCTATCTACTGGATCTACAGCTACATCATGGACATGGTATTTCCCAAATTCAGATAGCGCTACTTCAAACCAACAAAACCCAACCAATATATGTTACAATACTGCTGGTTCTTTTGATGTTGCACTTGTTGTTTCTGATGGAGTAACTACAGATTCATTGCATCTTCCAAATTTCATAATTGTTAACCCTTTACCAACTGTTATTGCCAATGCAACTGTTAATCCAATATGTTCTGGAGATACTGTTTCTCTTTATGGTAGTGGCGCCAGTTCTTACACCTGGGATAATAGCGTAACAAACGGTACTGTTTTCAATCCAACATCAACACTAACATACACTGTTACAGGGACTGATAGTAATGGTTGTACTGATACCAATTCTATTACTTTAACGGTAAACAATTGTACACTTCCTACTGCTTCGTTTACAACTTCAACCGATTCAATTTGTGTTGGAGATTCTATTACTTTTACGGATAACAGTACAGGTACTAACATTTCTGTTTGGACTTGGACTTTCCCTAATGGAACCCCGAATACTTCAAACACTCAAGGTCCTCATACAATTGTGTTTACTACTCCTGGACCTCAAAACATTAATTTATTCATTACTGATGCTAATGGTACAGATGATACCACAATTACGATTCAGGTTAACCCACTCCCTACAGTTATAGCTGGTATCGATACTACAATATGTTCTGGCGATCAGGTCAACTTAAATGCTAGTGGAGCAATATCATACGTATGGGATAATGCTCTGGGTAATGGGCAGTTCCAAACCCCATCCCCAACTGCTAACACCACTTACCTTGTTACAGGAACAGATGCAAATGGATGTGTAAATACGGATACAACTGCTGTTACTGTAATATCTTGTACAGCACCAGTTGCTTTGTTTAACACTTCAAGCACATCTATTTGTATTGATGACTGTATTAATTTTAACGATATTGGAACGGGAGGAACACCGACTAGTTGGTCTTGGCATTTCTTTGGAGCCAATCCAACAACTTCAAACAATCAAAACCCAACAAATATCTGTTATGATTCTATAGGAACGTTTGATGTTGCACTTTTTGTTGCTAATGCTTATGGAAACGATTCGATTTTCTTATCCAACTATATCACTGTAGATTCTTGTAATGTTACACCTACGGTTGTTACAATACCAAATGTATTCTCTCCTAATGGTGATGGTCAAAATGACTTATTTCAAGTTACAGGATCTGGAATAACATCTGTTACAATCAATATATATAACAGGTGGGGGAACTTATTATTTAATTCAGCAGGCATCACTAATAAAGGTTGGGGCGGTAGAACTTCTGCCGGAACCGAATGTTTAGAAGGAACGTACTTCTACTTTATTACTATAGAAGGTTTAACCGTTGAAAAGAATACTTACAAAGGTAGTGTCACACTACTTAGGTGATGGTCTAAAAGAAAAAAGAAAGCATTAATCCTCCAGTAGAATTAACGGCAAATCCTTTAGATGATGACTTGTTTTTAGAACTTGTAAAATCATTAACTTCAGGGCCATTAACGGGGGTAATGTTTCTAGTATGGCTATAATCTCCTCCAGTACTCGTATACAAATATCCTAAGTTGATTTCTGCACCAATACTTATTCTTTCTGCAAAGAAATAATTAAATCCTGCAATAAAATTTAGTCCAAAATTAAATCCTCCATCTATTTGAGTAATGTCTTGAATTTTTTCTGTACCAGTTACATCTGTAATATCAGTAGATGCATCAATTTTAGTTCCTCCTATTCTTCCTATCATTAATTCTCCACCTATATATGGATCTAATCTTCTTGTATTTCCTAAATGTTTTTCATACCCAACAGATAGAGAAAAATCAAATCTACTCTCTGTTGAATCAATTGTTTTTAGCGCTCTATTTCCTGAAGCTAAAGAAATACTGTCTTCTAATAACCAACTATTCCCTACCGATTTAATACCAAGACCAATTCTTAAAACTTTATCATTCGTTAAATGATGTTTTGCCAAAATAGCGTTATTATTATTCGCATCAGTTACATTTCCAATAGAAATATTGTTAATTAACCCTGTTAAATTTAATGCAAACCCCCAATCTCCATCTCTAGATTTTAAAGTATCTGATTGTGCATTAACGATAAATGTTGATGCTAAAATGAATGTAAATGCGATGACTAATTTTCTCATAATTATTTGGTTTGGAGATAAAAACTTTATTATCTCAGTTTTATTATCCTAAACCGTGAAATTAATTATTTCTAGAACTAACTACTAAATAAATCAATTCAATAATTAAATTTACCCGAATGATGAGAATCGGTTTGATATCGGATACCCATGGATATCTTGATCCTAAAGTAGAGAAGTATTTTAAAGAATGTGATGAAATATGGCATTTAGGAGATGTAGGGAATATTGATGTTATCAAACAACTTACCAAAATAAAACCTGTTAGAGGAGTCTATGGTAATATTGATGGACAAGATATCAGAAAACTATTTCCTGAAGAATTAAAATTTAAATGCGAAGATGTAAAAGTTTGGTTAGTGCATATTGGCGGATATCCAAATAGGTATGCTAAAAACATAAAAAAACGCATCGAATTTAATGCTCCAGACTTATTTATAAGTGGTCATTCTCACATTTTAAAAGTAATGTATGATAAAAAATTAAACCTATTGCACATTAATCCTGGTGCTGCTGGGAAAAGCGGTTTTCATAAAGTAAAAACCTTGGTAAGATTTACCATTGATAAAAAAAACATTAAAGATTTAGAAGTAATTGAATTGGGCCCAAAATAAAACCAATTAAATTCTAAATTTGTTATTCTCAAAAAATTCAAACTATGAATCCATTATTAGAAGATTTTAATACACCTTATAATTCATCACCATTTTCTAAAATTAAAAATGAACATTATAAGCCTGCTTTCATAAAAGCAATTGAAATTGCTAAAAATGAAATTGATGCTGTAGTTAACAATACTGAAGAAGCTACTTTTAAAAATACCTTAGAAGCTTTAGATTTTAGTGGAGAATTATTGGGGAGAGTGTCGAGCATATTTTTCAATTTAAATCATGCTGAAACTTCTGAAGAAATTCAAAAAATTGCAAAAGAAGTATCTCCTCTCCTATCTGAATTTGGCAATGATATTGGCTTAAACCAAGAGTTGTTTCAACGAATAAAGTCGGTGCATGAAATTAAATCCGAATTGGACTTATCTCCAGAACAGAATACATTATTAGAGAAAAACTATAAAAGTTTCGTAAGAAACGGAGCCAACTTAAACGATACAGATAAAGAAACATTAAGGGCAATTGATAAAGAGCTTGCTCAAACATCTTTAAGCTTTGGTGAGAACTTATTGGCTGCAACCAATCAATACGAATTGCACCTAACAAATGCTGATGATTTAGAAGGTTTACCTGATGGAGTAATTGAAGCTGCTGCCATGACTGCAAAAGAGAAAAGTAAAGATGGTTGGATTTTCAATTTAGACTACCCTAGCTACATTCCTTTTATGACTTATGCAAAAAGTAGTGAGTTAAGAAAAGAAATAAGTTTTGCTTCAGGATCAAAAACCAATAAGGGAGATGATTTTGACAATCAGAAAAATGTTTTACGAATTGTTGAATTAAGACACCAAAGAGCAAACCTATTAGGTTATGATAACCACGCTGCTTTTGTTTTAGAAGAACAAATGGCCACTTCATCCCAAAAAGTAACAGGGTTCTTAACCAATCTTCTAGAAAAATCGAAACCAGCAGCCCTAAAAGAACATGAAGAATTAACCAATTTCGCAAATAAATTGGATGGTTTAAACAGCTTACAAAGCTATGATGCTGGATATTATACTGAGAAACTTAAACAAGAGTTATTTGATTTAGATGATGAAAAACTAAAGCCCTATTTTAAATTAGAAAATGTAATACAAGGAGCTTTTACCGTTGCCAATAAATTATATGATCTAAATTTTGAAGAAATTTTCGATATTGATAAATACCACGAAGATGTAATTACCTATAAGGTTACTGATGATCAAGGTAACTATGTCGCTTTATTTTATGCAGATTTTCACCCAAGACCAGGAAAACAAAATGGAGCTTGGATGACATCATTTAACAATCAATACATTAAAGACGGAGTTAATAACCGTCCGCACATCGTGAACGTTTGTAATTTTACGAAACCTACAGAAACAAAACCTTCTTTATTAACTTTTGGAGAGGTAACTACACTATTTCATGAATTCGGTCATGCTTTACACGGGATATTAGCCAATACAACTTACCCGGGTTTATCTGGTACAAGTGTTTTTAGAGATTTTGTAGAACTACCATCTCAAATGTTAGAGAACTGGTGTTATGAAAAAGAAGCTTTAGAGCTTTTTGCTTTTCATTATGAAACAGGAGAAGTAATTCCTTTAGAACTAATTCAGAAAATAAAAGATTCTGCCAACTTTATGGAAGCAACAAGAATGTTGCGTCAAATTAGCTTTGGTATGACAGATATGGCTTGGCATTCAACCAATCCTAACGACATTAATAATGTTATTGATTTTGAACAAAAAGCAATGGCCGAAACTAAGATCTATCCTCATATAGAAGGTACTTGTTTTAGTACTGGATTTTCTCACATATTTGATGGAGGATATTCGTCAGGGTATTATTCTTACAAATGGGCTGAAGTTTTGGATGCTGACGCCTTTGAATACTTCTCTAACAATGGCATATTCAATAAAGAAATTGCCAGAAAGTTTAAAGAATTTATTCTTTCTAAAGGAGGGTCAGAACACCCAATGGAGCTCTATAAAAAGTTTAGAGGTCAAGAACCAGATAATGATGCTTTATTGAAACGAGCAGGGCTTTTACAGTAGTCAGTAGTCAGTAGTCAGTAGTCAGTAGTCAGTAGTCAGTAGTCAGTAGTCAGTAGTCAGTAGTCAGTAGTCAGTAGTCAGTAGTCA
>CAJQOH010000039.1 GCA_905479915.1 uncultured Flavobacteriales bacterium | reverse complement strand
CGGAGCTTTTTCTTTTGACTTTTTTCTCTTTTTCGTTGCAATTTCAACGCTGATAAACTCTCTTTAATCGTGATTTCAAATACTTTTCCCATACCTTAAAAATACACAAAATATAACGTTTTATGAAATTAATTTGGTATTAGTATTTTCGTTTGGCGGCTATTTTTCTCCATTTATTTTTACAGGAATTATTCCATTTTGTGTTTTAATCCTGATAGGCTATTCAATAAAAACTTCTAGTAAACAAAAAAGGCTTTGAAACATTCCAAAGCCTTTTTTGATGATGATATTATTTTTACAAATCGAAATCAGGTTCAGCTGCTTTCGCGTACTTTTTCTTTTTTGGTTTGATGCTTTTTACAAAAAGAACATTAACCAATTCTTCTTCATCAGTTAAGATAACATTACTAATACCATTTATAACTTTTATCTCTTTTTCATCCTCTTTTTCTTTGTATTTAAATTTTAAATCAAGTTTTTCGAAAGTATTGTCTTCGAATTTTAAGAACATGTTTTTATAGTCAACATTGCCATGCTTAACAGTTACTTTTCCATAAAAACAATCTGCCATACTTCCTTTTCTAATAGAAATGATAACATTGTCATAGATCCCGTCTACTACTTCGTGAGCGCCTCTTTTTTCAAAAACTTTTGCATATTTAGCATAACAAGTAAGTTCACTATTTGCTTGTGAAAAACAAGCGGTAATTATAAGTGTTAAAAAAGCAGTTGATATGAGTTTTTTCATAATTTTTCTTTTAGTGGTTATAAAGATAAATATACTTTATTTATTATCTAAATTTGATAGCTGTTATTTTGTATTTTAATAGTTTGAAAATAGTTTAACTATATGGGTTTAGATTTAATTAAAAGTAATTTTATAGAAGCAAAACAATTATTGGACCAATTTATTGAGGATGAAAATAATTTGCAATTAATAGGTGCTGCGGCCTCTATTATGACTGAAGCGGTTAGGGATGGAGGGAAAGTTATCTCTTGTGGAAATGGAGGATCTATGTGTGATGCAATGCATTTTGCAGAGGAGATGACGGGTAGGTTTAGAGAAAATAGAAAAGCTTTACCTGCTATTTCAATTTCAGACGCTTCACATATAAGTTGTGTTGGAAATGATTATGGTTATGATGAAATATTTTCACGTTATGTAGATTCTTTAGGTCAATCTGATGATGTTTTATTGGCAATAAGTACAAGTGGTAATTCACAAAATGTAATAAAAGCTGCTAAAGTCGCTAAAGAAAAAGGGATTAAAGTGATTGGTTTAACTGGTAAAGATGGTGGCAAATTAGCTGAATTGTGTGATGTGGAGATTAGAGTTCCTCATATGGGATATGCAGATCGAATTCAGGAAATCCATATTAAAGTGTTGCATTCATTTATACATTACATAGAAGAAAACTTATAAAGAATGCTTGTAAAAACTTTTGGCAGCGCTGTAGTAGGCGTTGATGCTATCACAATAACTGTTGAGGTTAATGCAGATAGAGGGTTTAAATTTTTCATGGTTGGATTACCAGATAATGCGGTAAAAGAAAGTCAACACCGTATTGAATCAGCATTAAAAAATGTTGGGTTAAAAATGCCAGGAAAAAAGCTAGTCGTTAATATGGCGCCTGCTGATATTCGTAAAGAAGGTTCTGCTTATGATTTAACAATTGCAATTGGAATTTTGGCCGCATCTGGTCAAATGAAAGAAGATAAAATAGGTGATTATGTTATTATGGGTGAGCTTTCATTAGATGGAAGTTTGCAGCCAATAAAGGGAGCTTTGCCAATTTCTATTCAAGCAAAAAAAGAAGGTTTTAAGGGTTTTATTTTACCTAAGGTAAATGCTAAAGAAGCTGCAGTTGTAGATGGATTAGATGTCTACGGGGTTGATAATATTAAAGAAGTAATAGATTATTTTAATGAGGAAACTACTTTAGAAAAAGTAGAAATAGATACAAGAAAGGAGTTTTATAAAAACTTAAACAATGTAGATTTTGATTTTGAAGATGTAAAAGGTCAAGAAAACATTAAACGAGCATTAGAAATTGCAGCAGCTGGAGGTCATAATGTTATTTTAATAGGACCACCGGGAGCAGGTAAGACCATGTTGGCAAAACGATTACCTACAATTTTACCTCCCTTGTCGTTACAAGAAGCATTAGAGACTACTAAGATCCATTCGGTTGGAGGGAAATTAAGTAAAGAGACTTCTTTAATAAGTGTCCGCCCATTTCGAGCTCCACACCATACTATTTCCGATGTTGCATTGGTTGGGGGAGGTGGATTTCCTCAGCCAGGAGAAATTTCTTTAGCACACAATGGTGTTTTGTTTTTAGATGAATTGCCTGAATTTCAAAGAACAGTATTAGAAGTATTGAGGCAACCTTTAGAAGATAGAAGTATTACGATTTCTAGAGCAAAGTTTACAGTAGACTATCCTGCAAGCTTTATGATGGTTGCATCGATGAATCCTTGCCCTTGTGGTTACTATAATCATCCCGAAAAAGATTGTGTTTGTTCTCCTGGAGTTGTACAGAAGTATTTGAATAAAATTTCTGGACCATTGTTAGATAGGATTGATTTGCATGTTGAGGTTACTCCAGTTTCGTTTAGTGAACTGAGTAATAAAGCTATTGGGGAATCGAGTAATGATATTAGAGAAAGAGTAATTACCGCAAGGAAAGTACAAGAAAAAAGGTTTGTAGAAAATAAGGGTGTTCATTGCAATGCACAAATCTCTTCCAAAACATTGAAAGAAATTTGTGATATTGATCAAGCAGGAAGAGACCTGTTAAAAAAGGCTATGGATAAATTAGGTCTTTCTGCGAGGGCTTATGACCGAATATTAAAAGTGGCGAGAACCATTGCTGATTTAGAAAATGCAGAAAATATTCAAACAAGTCATTTAGCTGAAGCCATTCAATATAGAAGTTTGGATAGGGAAGGTTGGGCAGGGTAGTAGGTGCTATTTTTTGAGGAAATCATTGTTGTAATCAGGGGATAAAGAATAGTTTATTGAATTCCTATTTCATATTTTCTCAAAATAAATCTTTATTTTTTTAAGTTAATCAGATTTTTAATTGGATTCCTAATGTTTTTGTCGTTTTGTAGATTTACTGAAGTTGGCATTTAATCACTTATATTTATAGGAATAATCTTAAAAACTAAAAAAATATGTTAAAAAATATAATTGTTGGGTGTTGTTTGATTTTAAGTAACGCTCTTTTCTCTCAGTCATTTGAAATATTAGATTCATTAGATAACTCTATAGGAAGTTCTTATACGTTTTTTGGAAATGGGAATGTGTTAAGTAAATCACCAAAGTTTCATGTAAAGAATTTAACTTCTGTTAGTAAGTCATTTAAAATAATAGCAACTGATATTACGAATCCAACAGCAACAGATTTGCAAGTTTGTTATGGTGGGGTTTGTGAATCTGTTCCTGCAGGATCAGTTGCTTATGATGTCGGATCAGCTCAAGCGGTTGTGCCTCCGGCCATATTTGATGCCTTAAAAATAACCCCGTTTTCGTTTTCATGGGCTCTTGGAGATTCTGCTGTTTGGGATATAGAGTTGGTTGATGTTGCTAATACTAATGATGTAATAACTACTCGTGTTAAATGGATATATAATGGAACTGTTGGAGTTAATAATTACGAATTACTGAATACGATTAGTATTTACCCAAATCCATCCGTTTCAATATTTAATATTCATGTTCAAAATAGTACTTATACAACTATCGATTTAATTGATGCGGTTGGGGAAAAAGTCTTGGAACAAGAATTTACGAATCAATTAGATGTAAGTAGTTTGTCAAAGGGAGTTTATTTTATACGTTTAAAGGGCGATGGTGTAGAGCCTTTTATTAAGAAGGTTCTAATAGAGTAAATTTTTGAGTTAAGGGAAACTTCTTTCCTTTGTTTTTTATATGGAACCTTGGGTTAGGAAAGTTTAAACTTTTCAGTTAGAAGCTCTAGTTCTTGAATAATGTTATTTCGGTCAGACATTAACTGAACCAATACCTCTTGACTACTAAAGAATTTCGAAATGAATTGCCAATTGTAGTAGAATCTACGTGCAATTCTAGCATAAAAAATAGTAAAGAAACCGCTTAATGGTAAAGCGATAGCATAGCACAATGTAACTATTGGTTGTTGGGAAATTATCCATACCATTAGAGCTGTTAAACTATAACAAACTATAAAGGAGAAGGTTCCTAAAGACATTAATAAAGCTCCATAAAAAGCCTCGCTATCAGTAATTTTTAAAGCTATAAATCTTGGAATTTTATAGGGTATAAAACTATTGATGTAACCAAATAGCCATAGTGGAAACCCTATAATTAAGAACACTATTGATTTTATGAAATAACTTAAAATATTGCTTTGTCTACTTCCTTTTTCTAATGACTTATCGGATAGATTCATTGCTTTTAGATTTAAGAAGTAGTCATCTATTTTCGATTTTGTTTTATAGAAAAATATTGGGTCCTCTTTTTGAAAATGCCTAATAGCGTTATATATTTTTTGAGATGCCGTTATATTGCTAAAAGAATCCTCTTCATTATTTTGAGTACTTTTTATAAGTTGTGTTTTGTATAAACTCTCTATCTTTTCAACCAATACTTCATACTCTTGCTTGTCAATGTCAACAATTAAATTTTTGATGCCCTTTTCAATATCAGCCGTTAGCTCTTTTGCTGTTGTAATGGCTTCTTTTTTGTAAGCTTCTACATAATCGTCACTGTTTAAAGGTTGTCCAAACTGAATAAAAAGCTCACTTTTAAATTTACTTGATTTGGTATAATTTAATCCAACAGGAAGAATTTTCACATTGAGCTTGTAGTCATTTTCTTTAGCTGTTCCAAGCGCAATTCTAGCTGCTCCGGTTTTAATTTTCCTTAGCTTCCGTTCAAATTCACTAGTGCCTTCAGGAAAAATCATAATTACTCCTTCTTCACTTAACTTTTGGTAACAAGCTTTAAATACTTCTTTATTTCCATTTAATTTTTTAGGATCATCTTGAGCTCGATATATGGGAACAATATTTAATCTTTTTAAAATACTACCTACTATTTTGTTTTTAAACATTGTGGCCTTAGCCAAAAAACTGATTTTATGGTTTATTAAAACACCAATGCTAATAGGGTCTAAAAAAGAGCTAGGATGGTTTGCTACAATTAAAAAAGGGCCTTTTTCAGGAATGTTTTCAAGCCCTTTAATGTGGACTTTACGAAAATAAACTTTAAGTGCTAAGCGGGTAATACCATGTTAATTTCAAAAAACGCTATAAAAGTTGTTTAAAAAAAAGTTATTATGTGTAATACTTCCAACAACTTTTTTAGTCAGGTTGTCTCTAACAAAATCATGTAGCCAGATTTTTACATTTTCTAAATTTTCA
>CAJQOH010000038.1 GCA_905479915.1 uncultured Flavobacteriales bacterium | reverse complement strand
CTTAGATATCACAAGGTGATTATTATGTGTGATGCCGATGTTGATGGATCTCATATTGAAACATTGATTTTAACTTTCTTCTTCCGTCATATGTATGAGTTGGTAGAAAAAGGATATATCTACATAGCAACTCCTCCTCTTTATTTAGTAAAGAAAGGTAAAGAGCAAAAGTATTGCTGGAGTGAAGAAGAACGTGAGTTAGCAATTAAAGGAATGAAAGGGGCAGGAAAAGAATCTAGCGTGCATGTACAGCGTTATAAAGGTTTAGGTGAGATGAATGCTGAGCAATTGTGGGATACAACGATGAACCCAGAATATAGAACTTTAAGGCAAATTACTATTGAAAGTGCTGCTTCTGCAGATCATACTTTCTCTATGTTGATGGGAGATGATGTGCCGCCTCGTAGAGAGTTTATTGAAACTAACGCAAAGTATGCAAATATTGATAGTTAATTCTGTGTTGCATTGACTGTAATATAATAGTGTACAGTATAAGAACAAAAAAAGCCTCTGGAAACAGAGGCTTTTTTTGTTCTTAGGTTGAAGTTATTGTTTAACAAACTTCTTAATGATAGCGTTTTCGGTTCCAATTATTTTTATGAAATAAATACCAGTAGTAAGATTGCTGATGTCAATTTTATTATTTGAATTAACTTGCTTAATGGTTTTGCCAGTAACATCGATAATGGAAATGTTGTTGTATTTTAAATCCGTTTTTATTTCTATAAAATCATTAGCTGGATTCGGATAGATAGTTAGGCCATTTATGTTGTTGGTGTTGTTAATTCCTGTAGCAGTAACATTTACACTTTGTGTTATAGTATCAGAAAAACAACTATCTGTAGAAAAAGTAATCAACTGAACCGTATAAGTGTTGTTAGAACCGTATGTATGATTAGGGTCTTCTAAAGTACTACTATTACCATCACCAAAGTCCCAAGCATAGGTTGCTCCATTAGTTGATGAATTCGTAAAATTAATAGTTCCTGAACCACTGTAATTGAAATTAGCAGTTGGTTTATTTGCGTTAATTTGCCATATACTCATGCTGTCTAAAACAGTGTTAGAAGCCGTTGTTTGAATGTTTAAAGCATCTGTTGCTCCAATTCCTGCTGGAACATATGTTGCTCCAATTGGTGACTTTTGATAAATAGTAGCATAAAATACACAGGCTGCTAAATATGTTCCATATACATTAGGGTGACTACCGTCACTTGTATACAGTTGAATGGTTGGAAAGCTATCTCTAACTGTTTTCCATGCAGCACCAACAGGTGCAACAGTACATGAGTTGTTTACAGCCATTTCTGTATAGCTTTCTCTTAGCCTTTGATTCATACCGTTAAAAGTACAGATAGGTGGGTAGCTTGCGCAGTTACTGGCATCTCCATTTTCTCTACCCCAAGTCATAAAGAATATTGGTTCAGTACAAGAATAATTTGATCGAATTGAATCACATAAAGTTTTAGCATAAGGATAAACACCTGTTGCAACTTGACCAGGGCTAAATGATGGTTTTTGACTTTGCTCCTGTATAATAACATGATCCCAGTTTCTAGATGCTATTTTTGATAATGTTGTAGAGTTGGTAACATGCTGAACTAATTGATATCCACCAGGTGTGTTTTGGTCTTTATCTATTGTGTCATTAAATGATTCTGCTAATGTTTTTAACATTGTAGGAAGATCATTTCCATAGGTGTAGCTATTTCCAAGAAATAAAATGTTTTTAACTTGAGCTTGAGCTGTACTTGCTGTGATAATTAGAAATGCAATTAATATTTTTTTCATTTTTATAGATTTGTTGTTCTTTCAGACGAAGGAAAAATAAAATGGTGGCTTTCCAATGTTTGGAAAAAGCTATTTTCTTGGAATCCTATGGGTGAATGATGAAAATTCCACTGGATTAATTACTTTTATGTATCTCAAAAAAATAAAGGTTGTGAAAAACGAACAAGAAATGAAATTTGGAACAAAGGTGATTCATGCTGGGTTAGAATATGATTCTGCTACAGGTGCAATTATGACTCCAATCTATCAAACATCAACCTACGTTCAGGAAGGAATTGGTGAACATAAAGGGTATCAATATTCAAGAAGTTTAAATCCTACAAGACATGCTTTAGAGCAAAATTTAGCCGCTATAGAAAATGGAAAGTATGGTGCTTGTTTTGGTTCAGGAATGGCTGCTATAGATTGCATTATTAAGAAATTAAATCCGGGTGATGAGGTAATTTCTACTAACGATTTATATGGCGGTTCTTATAGAATTTTCACTACTATTTTTGAAAAATATGGTATTAAATTTCACTTTGTTTCAATGAATGATGTTTCTGAAATTGAAGCTAAAATAAATGATAATACCAAGATGATTTGGGTAGAAACTCCAACAAACCCAATGATGAATATTATTGATATTGAAGCAGTAAGTAGCGTTGCTAAAACAAACAATTGCTTATTAGTAGTTGACAATACTTTTGCTACTCCTTATTTACAAAGACCTTTAGATTTAGGAGCTGATGTAGTAATGCATTCAGTTACTAAATATTTGGGAGGGCACTCTGATGTTGTAATGGGGGCTTTAATTTGTAATGATGAAAAAATAGCTGAAGAAATTTACAGAATTCAAAATAGTAGTGGTGCAGTATGTGGGCCACAAGATTCATTTTTGGTTTTAAGAGGAATTAAAACATTGCATTTGAGGGTTCAAAGACATTGTGAAAATGGTAAAGCTGTCGCTGAATTTTTAAAAAAACATCCAAAGGTTGATAATGTTTTTTGGCCTGGGTTTGAAGATCATCCAAATCATGATGTGGCAAAAAGACAAATGAAAGATTTTGGTGGAATGGTTTCCTTTTCCTTGGTGGGGAATAAGTTGAATGATGCCTTAGATGTGGTTAAGAAAGTAGAGATTTTTGCTTTAGCAGAATCTTTAGGAGGGGTAGAGTCATTAATAGGGCATCCTGTTACAATGACCCATGCTGCAATCCCAAAAGCAGAAAGAGAAAAAACAGGGATAGTAGATACGTTAATTAGATTGAGTGTTGGAGTAGAAGATGTAGCAGACTTGATTGAAGATTTAGAAAATGCATTAAGCTAAAAAATAGAAAATGAATTATTATTTTATCACAGGATCCAGTAAAGGTCTGGGTAAGGCTTTGGTGGATTTATTATTGAAAAATGAATCTAATTTTATATACGGTTTATCTAGAACTCGTTCTGTTAAGCATGAAAGGTTTGTTCATGCAGCTATTGATTTGAGTAAGTTGGATGAAGTGTTGAGTTTTCAATTTCCAACTTTAGCTGATGTAGATAAAATTGTACTTATAAATAATGCTGGTGTTGTTGGGGATGTTAAAAGAGTAGGAGATATTGAAAATCAACAAATTATAGACTGCTATAACCTGAATTTAATAGCTCCAACAATCTTAATGAACAATTTTGTTGCTAAATATAAAAGTCTAGACTGTACAAAAATGATAATTAATATTAGTTCAGGAGCGGGAAGAAATCCAATTGATGGATGGAATGTTTATTGTTCTACAAAAGCGGGATTAGATATGTTTAGTCAGGTTTTAAATGAAGAAATAAATATTGATAATACAAGTTTTAAAGTGCTTAGTCTGGCTCCTGGGATAATTGATACTGATATGCAATCTCAGATAAGAGAGGCTAAAAGTTCAGATTTCTCTACCCTTGAAAAATTCATTAAATTTAAAGAGCAAGGAGACTTGATCGATCCTAATGTTACGGCTACTCAAATTTTAAGGTTTGTAAATGAGAAAGAACTGCAGGGTAAAGTGTTGTGTTCGGTTAGAGAATTGGGATAACAACGCAGATGTCCAGTTATTGACAATAATGACCGATAATTAGATGATAACCATTTAAGAGGAATGTTTTTGTTAAATTTGAGACCCTAGACATTAAAGATGTTAAATTTAGGATTTTAGGCATTAAAGGTGTTAAATTTATGACAAGATTTAGTTTTTTTTTATCGACTGCATTTTTTTTATGTAGTTCATTAAGTGTTTATTCTCAGGTAAACATAAGCGAAAGTGATAGGTTGACTTGTGGTACAGCTATTCTACACAACCAAAGATTGGCTGAAAACCCAGAGCTGCAAGACCTGATGGATGAACAAAATACCTTTGCTAAAGAGTATGCCAATACACATTCTTCAACTTCTACTAATAAAGCAGGTGTAATTAGTTATACAATTCCTGTTGTCTATCACATTATTCATAATAATGGCCCCGAAAATATTTCTAAAGCAGCTATCGAAGCTTCAGTTGCCAATTTAAATGAAGATTTTCAAAAATTAAATTTAGACTTGAGTCAGGTGATACCTTCTTTTACAGGAATTACTGCCGATGTTGAAATACAGTTTAGATTAGCGCATATTGATCCTACTGGAAACTGTACTGAAGGAATTACAAGAACAGTTTCTACAGAAACTTATGCAATGACTGAGAATGCTAAATTTTTGGTTAATTGGAATACAACTAAATACTTAAATATTTGGGTAGGACAAACAATGGCTAGTGGTTCTGGTGGATGGTCTTATTACCCAGGAACTGCACCTTCTCAAAATCAAGAAGGTATTGTTGTTCGGTCTGCTCAAATAGAGAATACAATAACTCATGAAGTTGGACATTGTTTTGGTCTTTTACATACATTCCAGAGTGGTTGTGGAAACAATTGTTCTAATTCTGGTGATAGAGTTTGTGATACACCACCTGTTTCAGCTTCTACACAGAGTTGTGATATTAATCAAAATTCATGTTCTAATGATGCTAATGGTCCTGATCCTTATGGAGCAAACGTATTGGATCAGATAGAGAATTATATGAGCTATAACAGTTGTCAAAATATGTTTTCTTTAGGTCAAAGTGATGTGATGGAGTTTTATTTAAATTCAACGAGTACATCAACTGGATTAGCTCAATACTCTACATCTACTAACTTAACGAATACGGGTGTTGCTAATCCATATAATCCAGCAATTTGTGTTCCTATTGCTGATTTTACTTACAATAAAGAATATGTTTGTGAAGGGGGAGCTGTAACTTTTACAGATGATTCTTATAATGCTACACCTACTTTATGGAATTGGACCTTTACTGGAGGATCTCCTAGTACTTCTGGAATTAATAATCCAATTATTATATATCCTACTGCTGGAGTTTATAGTGTTACACACCGTCCAGGAACTTCTGCTGGATCAGCTAATGTAACTAAGAGTAGCATTATAACGGTAAGCTCATTAACTGCAGATTATGTTGGACCTATTCTAGATGGATTTGAAAGTACTACTCAATTTAGTAATGAGTGGTGGATTAATAATAGTAGTGGAATTGCATGGGAAAACAATACTTCAGCATCAACTACAGGATCAAGATCAGTAAGGATTAGAAATTGGTTTACAAATACGGATGGTCTTGTAGATGATTTGATAAGTCCATCTTATGATATTTCTACATCAGCTACAAAGACGTTGACTTTTAAACAAGCCTATGCAAAAAAGACATCTGCAGATACAGATAAATTATTAGTTTATTATTCTCTAGATTGTGGAGCTACATGGTTGCTAAGATTACCTTTAACAGCTGCTGTGTTGTCAACTGCTTCAGATCAAGGAGGTATATTTGTTCCTTCGGCATCAGATTGGACAACAAGAACTATTGACTTAACGAGTATAGGAACTGCTACAAATGTGAGGTTTAAGTTTGAATTTACTTCAGGTGGTGGTAATGATCTTTACCTTGATGATATAAACATTGGAGGATCAGTTGGAATAGATGATTTTAAAAATATTGCAAGCTTTAATGTGTATCCGAATCCAACGAATTCAAGTGCTCAAATTTCTTTTAACTTAATCAAAGATGTAAAAGATTTAAGTATTAAAGTGAGAAATGCAATTGGGCAAGAAGTGACGAATGTTATTAACGGACAATCATTTGCTCAAGGAAAGTATACTTTAAAAATAGATGAGGAAAGAAAATTATCTTCAGGAGTTTACTTTGTTGAATTTAATGCTGATAATAACGTTAAAATTCAAAAATTAATAGTTCAATAATAATTAGAAATTAGTTCATTAAAAACCCTGAGGAAAATATTCTTCAGGGTTTTTTTATGTTTTGAATTAAGAGTTTGAGTTAATTATTTAGACAATGTAGTTTAGGTGTTAAGTAAATCGAACAATATAGATGTTAACGTTTAATAGGGAGAGAGATAAAAAAGGAGGTGCCAATATTCTCTGTTGTTTCGAACCAAATTTCTCCATTAGCATTATTGATAATATTCTTAACCATTGCTAAGCCAAGGCCCATTCCTGTGGATTTAGTGGTGAAGTTTGGAACAAATATTTTATCTTTTTTATCTTTAGGAATTCCAACACCATTGTCTTTTACTTCAATAATATAATTGTTAGGTTCTTGAGTTAGTAACACACTTATTTGTCCGTTACTATTTTCGGGCATAGCTTGTATAGCATTTTTAATAAGGTTATTAAATACGCGATGAAATTGATCTTTATCGGCAACAACATTTACTGTTCCATTACATTTTTCATGAAAAGAAAAATGTACATTTTCTTCTTTGTATAGATCAATAGTTGTTTCAATTATAGGAATAAGGTTAATTTCTTGAACTTCTGCTTGAGGCATTTTTGCAAAATTTGAAAATTCGTCAGCAATTTTAGTTAACGTATCAATTTGTTCAACAAGCGTTTTAGCAGTTCTTTCAATACGTTCATTTAAATCTTCAGGGTTATCTTTTGATACGCGTTGTAATTGTTGCACACTTAACTTCATTGGAGTTAAAGGATTCTTGATTTCATGAGCAACTTGTTTCGCCATTTCTCTCCAAGCACTTTCTCGTTCAGATTTAATCAAGCGAGTTGCACTTTTTTCAAGTTCTAATACTTTTTTGTTGTATTCAAAAACTAATGCTCCGATTTCATCATTTGATTCCCATTCTAATAAATCGTATGACTGACCCAATTGTAAAGCACTAATCTTATTTTTAATCATTCTAACGGGCTCAGATATGTAATTGGCAAAGAACACTGCGATTATGGTAGAAATTAAAAATAACAAGCCGTAAATGTTAATTAAAGCTGTGTAGAACGATGATAGTTCATTTTCTAACTCATTTTGTTTTGCAAAATAAGGGAGGTTCATGTAGGCTAAAATTTTATGCTTTTCATTTCTAAAGGGAACATAGGTAGAAATATAACTCAACTCTCCAATATTTTCACTGTGTGTAAAGTTTGATTTTTTAAACGTATGGATTTGATTGTAAGCTTCAGGATTCATTTGTTTACTAGTTAAACCTCTTTCAAAAACTTCTGGTCTAGATGTAGCTAGAAGTGTTCCTGTTTTGTCGTATAGATTAATATCAGTGTAAAATACATTTGAAAACTTCACCAAGTAGTACGTCATTTCATCATAAAAATCTAAAGTCAATTCTTTTTGATCTCCTAACTTATGTTCCAATTCAATTAAAACGGATTGTACTTTTTCTGCAAGTTGCGTTTTATTTTTTTCTAAGTATTGTTTTTTGATGTAGTAGGATGTTCCTAATGCAAACAAAATAAAAGACAAAAAGATAGACGCAATAATAAAGAGTTGAATTTTTGTGCTAAAATCAGTTAGAGCAAGTTGCCAGTTGAAAGGAGAGATTTTAAAAAATAATCCGATAATTAAAACAAGGATACTTGATATGATAAAAAAGTAAGAGAAAGTAGTAATGTAGTTGAAAATTGTTTTTTGAGGGGAGCTTAAAATAATAGAGGTGTTTTTATCACTTTGGTAAATAATATGATATGCATTGTCATACGTGGTGACAACAAATCCATCATCGTTAAATTTATACTTGTCATTTAACTCTATACTGTAATTGAATTTTCCGGAGTTATCAATCAATTTTCCTTTTTTGTATTTTGCAAAAGAGTAGGTGTTGGTGTTAATAGGTTTGGTTATGTCTTTTTCATTTAGCAATAATTCAGGATAACCTTCGGCTTTAGAAAACTTTTTTGGCGTGAATTCAATAAAGAGCGACCATTTAATACTATCACTTGAGTTTTTAAGATTGATTTTTGCTAAATAACTACTACCTCCTTCATCTGAATATAAGAAGTTGAAAGATTTATTTATGCGAAATGGGTCATCGGTTTCCTTCGCAATCTTATCGTCAAAAAATGAAAAACAATGAACGGGTTTGTCATTTACATAAATTGAATCTTGAGGATTGAAAAAGCCAATTATATTCACATCATATTTACTGTAATAACCACCAAAGTAACGGTTGAGAATGTATTTGTCATTCTTTTCTTTATGATCGAAATAATTAGAAGTGCTATTATTAATGGTTGAGTCTGTTTCTATTTTTTCTTTTGAATTTTCAAATAAATATTCAGTTACAGGATCGCGTTCTTTGGCAAGTTTCTTAGCGATAAATTCTTTATTTACTTGTTCCTTTTCTTTACCTAGATGTATGAAACCATAGGAAGTAGTAATCGATATAATTAATACTAAAAATACACTTCTGTAAAAGCTTGTTTTTGGGGTAGACTTAAAGGAAAAGGCTATGATAACAAAAAGTATCCATGAAGTTAAAAATGCGCTGATACCTAAAAAAAAGTGTCCAATAATTACAAAGAGTAAATTAATTACCCAGAAAATTGTAATGATATGGTTGCGTTTAAATGCATTATCTATAAAATGATTAATACTAATCTTTACGAACAGTATTAATCCAATGAATAATAATGTAATAGATCCAATTCCAGCAAAACTGTAATCATTTAAATCAAGCAAATAATTAATGTCAAAGTTAATTTTAGAATTGGTAATTAAGCCCTGTAGTAAATCTGCTAAGATTAATGGAGAAATCGCACTTGCAAGAACAATAATAAAAACGATTATTTTGTTGTTTGGATTTACTTTTTGAATTGCTTGTGATAGGTAATAGATAATTAAAGCAAAAAGAACGGTACTAATTATCAAGTCTCCCAAAGAAGGTAGGAATGCCGATTGAGCAAATATTGTTGGACTAAAAAGCTCTTGTTCAAATAAGGATGTAAAAGGGTAGAAGTAAAGAAAAAATAGTCTGCTAAGCGCAATGAAAATTATTACGATGATTGGTGAGTATTTTCTGAGAACAGTTGTTTTTCTACATTGTTTGCTGATAAAAGAAACGATTAAAATAAAACCAATAAAGAAGATCAATAAGAGGATCCAATTGTTATAAGAACTGTTGTCATAGATAGTGTCAGGATTTTGAGCTAATCCAAATAAAAAGGCTCCATTATTGTTAAGAATTGGATGGGGAACACTATATTCTTTATCAGGATATATTAATTGATTATTAGCTATCTCAAAACTTTGATGAAAATTGTTTTTTAAGTACTTATTATTGATCGCATAATTATGCTTAATCAGTATTAAGGCCAAGTATGTTTTACGGTTGCTTTTTTTGAGTAAATACTGATACCATCCATTTTGTAGTTGTACTAAGCCATTGTTCTTGGTGAATTCATTTAAATCAATAGAAAAATCAACACTTCTATTGCTCCAATAAGTTAGTTCATTGTTTTCTATAACGTAAAAAGAGAGCCCTTTTTGCTTATTCAGTTTAGCATAAGATTTGTTAAAAGAAATAACCGAAGAATCGTTTGTCATTAATTCATCTAGCGTTTGGTTAGCTAAACTTTCTTTTTGGTTAAGGTTTGCGTTAAAAGCTTTGTAATTTGTGGTTGTGGTATTAAAAAAGGAAGCATTAAAGTATAGTAGGAGGAAAGCAATTATTCCTACTATTAAATGAATAAATGGGTGTTGTAAGGTTCGTTTCATCCGTATTTGGTGAATTTACGAAATAATAGTTATAGCAATAAAAAAGCCTCAACTGGAAAGTTGAGGCTTTTTTGAATAATTTTTAATCTGTTAACCTAAAGCTTCTGCTCCAGCAACAATTTCTAATATTTCATTAGTAATAGATGCTTGTCTTGCTTTATTGTAAACTAATTTAAGATCATCTTGTAAATCTTTAGCATTATCTGTTGCTTTATGCATTGCAGTCATTCTAGCTCCATGTTCAGAAGCCATAGAATCTAATAATGCTTTAAACAATTGAGTTTTTAAAGATTTAGGAATCATTTCTTCAATGATAAATTCTTTATTAGGCTCATAGATGTAATCGGCAGAACTGTTTGCATCCTCTTGTACTTCTGGAGGGAGAACTGGTAAAAATTGTTCCTCTTGTACTAGTTGTACTGCAGCATTCTTAAACTGATTGTAAACCAATACAATTTTGTCTTGATGTCCTTCAGCATATTGCATCATTAAATTTTCTGCAATTTCAGTTGAATTTTCAAAAGTTAACTCATCCCAAACAGTTTCAGCATGCCTTGGTAATAAAGTTCCTTTTATTCCCAATTTTGTACTTTTAAAAGCATCAGTACTTTTCTTACCAATAGAAAGAACAGTTACGTTTTTTCCTTGGTATTCAGTTTCAGCTAATCGCTTAACAGTTTTAATAACGTTACTGTTAAATCCTCCACACAAACCTCTGTTAGAAGTAATACTTACTAATAAAACATTTTTAATCTCACGTTCAGTAGAATAAATTCCTTCAGAACTATCCAAAGTAGCACTTACGTTAGACAAGATTTCTTGTAATTTATTAGCATAAGGCCTCATTTGCGTTACCGCATTTTGTGCCTTACGTAATTTTGCAGCAGAAACCATTTTCATTGCCGATGTAATTTGCATCGTAGATGAAATAGAGGTTATTCTGTTACGTATTTCTTTTAAATTAGCCATTTAGATGAGTTTGAAAGTTTTGAAAGTTGGAAGTTAAAAGAGTGTTCTTTCAACTTCCATACTTTTTACTTTATAACTTAGTTTTTGTACTTAGCAGTTAATTCTGAAGCAGCTTTTTCAATAACAGTAATAACTTCTTCAGTTAATTTTCCTGATCTTAAAGCATCTAAAGTATCTTGATGTTTTGTAGTCATAAAGCTCAAGAATTCTGTTTGGAATTCTCTTACATTTTTAACTGGTACATCGTTTAATAATCCTTTAGTTCCTAAATAGATAATTGCTACTTGTTGCTCTACCGGTAAAGGTTGGTTTTGTCCTTGTTTAAGGATTTCAACGTTACGTTTACCTTTTTCAATTACTGCCATTGTAGCAGCATCTAAATCAGAACCAAACTTAGCAAAAGCTTCTAATTCTCTATATTGTGCCTGGTCTAACTTAAGTGTACCAGATACTTTTTTCATGGATTTAATTTGAGCGTTACCACCAACACGAGATACTGAAATACCTACGTTAATAGCTGGTCTTACACCTTGGTTAAATAAATCACCATCTAAGAAAATCTGACCATCTGTAATAGAAATTACGTTAGTCGGAATATATGCAGAAACATCACCTGCTTGTGTTTCAATAATTGGTAAAGCTGTTAATGAACCTCCACCTTTTACCTTACCTTTTAAAGATTCTGGTAAATCGTTCATTTCTTGAGCAATGCTATCAACATTAATAACTTTTGCAGCTCTTTCTAATAATCTTGAGTGTAAGAAGAATACATCTCCAGGATATGCCTCACGTCCCGGTGGTCTTCTTAATAATAAAGAAACCTCACGGTAAGCAACTGCTTGTTTAGATAAATCATCATAAACAATTAATGCAGGTCTACCTGTATCTCTAAAATATTCACCAATTGCAGCTCCAGCAAATGGAGAGTAAAATTGCATTGGTGCAGGATCAGAAGCATTTGCTGCAACAACAACTGTATAAGCCATTGCTCCTGCATTTTCTAATGTTTGTACAATTCCTGCAACTGTAGATCCTTTTTGACCTGTTGCAACGTAGATACAAAATACAGGCTCACCTCTATCGTAAAATTCTTTTTGGTTAATAATAGTATCAATAGCTACTACTGTTTTACCAGTTTGTCTATCTCCAATAATTAACTCTCTTTGTCCTCTTCCTACAGGAATCATAGCATCTACTGCTTTAATTCCAGTTTGTAATGGTTCAGCAACTGGTTCTCTAAATAAAACACCTGGAGCTTTTCTTTCCAATGGCATTTCATAAGTTTCACCTTCAATTGGTCCTTTTCCATCAATTGGGTTACCTAAAGTATCAACAACTCTACCTAACATTCCTTCACCAACTTTAAGTGAAGCAATTTTGTTGGTACGTTTTACTGTGTCACCCTCTTTAATTCCTTTTGAAGAACCTAAAAGTACAGCTCCTACGTTATCTTCTTCAAGGTTAAGTACGATTGCTGTTAATCCGTTTTCGAATTCAATTAACTCTCCAGCTTGTACTTCTGATAAACCGTAAATACGGGCAATACCATCACCAACCTGAAGAACTGTTCCTACTTCTTCTAACTGTGCTTCAGTTTTAAATCCAGCTAATTGTTGTTTTAATATAGCTGATACTTCTGCGGGTTTTACTTCGGCCATTTTTATTTGTTTTTGTTCTTTTTACTATTATGATTAAAGTTCAGAAATGTAAAGGTTGTCATCAAACTCCATTTCTAAATTTGTCAATTTTCTTTTTATACTCTCATCTACCTGCTTATCACCAACTCTTAAAATTAAACCTCCAATTATTGAAGGATCAACTATTTCTTTTAAGTCAACATTTTTAGTGTTGTTTGTTGATTTTAAAATAGCAATAACATTATCTTTTTGTGCTTTAGATAATGGAACTGCAGAAGTAACATGAGCAGTTTTAGTGTTGTTATGCGCTTTGTAAGTGTCAATAAAAGCTGATGCGATATCACCTAAAATACCTTCTCTCTTTTTCGTTAAAATAATAGAGATAAAAGAAGATGCCATTTTAGAAATTTTCTTACCGAATATTTCATTTAAAATAGCAGACTTCTTGTCTGTTTTTACAATAGGACTTTTTAATAGTAGTACCAACTCTTTATTGTTAGTACATACATCATTTACTAAAAGCATATCTTTATGAAGATCCTCTAAAGAATTTTCGTCAATAGCAATTTTAAGTAATGACTTAGCGTAACGTGATGCAACTTTAATATCTCTCATCTAACGCTTAGTTAAGGTTAATGTCTTTTACTACGTTATCAATAATTGCTTTTTGCTTATCAGCAGAAGATAATTCATCTTTTAAAATTCTCTCAGCAATTTCTATTGATAAACCAGCTACTTGGTTTTTTAATTCTGTGATTGCAGCCATCTTTTCATGTTGGATGCTTTCTCTTGCAGCAGCAACAATTTTATCAGCTTCTTCGTTTGCAGAAACTTTTGCTTCAGAAACGATAGAATCTTTCATTGTTCTAGCTTCTTTTAACATAGCATCTCTTTCTGCTCTAGCTTCGTTTAATAAATCTTCGTTGTTAGATTTTAACTTAGCCATTTCTAACTTTGCTTCTTTTGCAGAGTCTAAAGCTTCTTGTATAGAATCTTCTCTTTCGTTAACCGCATTTAAAATTGGTTTCCAAGCAAACTTTCTTAGTAAGAAAAGCAATACAACAAACAAGATTGTTTGCCAGAAAAATAATCCTACTGAAAAATCATTTAATAACGTTTCCATAATATTTTTATTCTTTTAAATTTTATAGTTTTTAAAAGAAAGCTGTAACCAACCGTTACAGCTTTCTTAAAATTGTTGGTTTATACTGCAAATAATGCAGCAAATCCAATACCTTCAATTAACGCTGCTGCAATCAACATCGCTGTTTGAATTTTGTTTGTCGCTTCTGGTTGACGTGCAATAGCGTCCATTGCTGAACCACCTATTCTACCAATACCGATACCTGCACCGATAACAACCAATCCTGCTCCTACAATCGCTGGAATTTCCATAATATAAAATTTAATAGTTAATAAATTACTTAATTAATGATCATCATGTTCTGCAACAGCTCCTCCAAAATAAAGAGCAGTTAACATGGTGAATATATATGCCTGTAAAAAGGCAACCAATAGTTCTATAATAGATAAAAACAATGTTAACCCAAGAAATGCTCCTTTGGCGAACCAGTTTGTAAATACATATAATAGACCTATTAAACTCATAATAACAATGTGCCCAGCTGTCATATTCGCATACAAACGAATCATCAATGCAAAAGGCTTAATAATTACTCCTAATAATTCAATCGGAGCTAAAATAAACTTCATTGGTACAGGTACTCCTGGCATCCAAAAGATATGACCCCAATACGCTTTCTTAGAAGTTAATTGGGTAATCAAAAATGTTATTAACGCTAAAGCAAACGTTACAGCGATATTGTTAGTTACTCCAATTCCTAAAGGAGTCATTCCTGCTAAGTTTAAAAACCAAATAAAGAAAAATACAGTTAATAAATAACTCATGTATTTTTTGTAATGTTTCTCTCCAATGTTTGGGATAGCAATCTCGTCTCTAACAAAAATAATCAAAGGTTCTAAAAACTTACCACCTTTGCTAGGTACTAAGCTTGTTTTGTATGATTTAGCAAATCTTGAGAATAAAAAGAAAATCAAGATTGACATTAACATTATTGTAAAAACGTTCTTAGTAATAGAAAAGTCTAAAGGTTTTGCATTAGTTGGGTGATGATGATCATCCATAGCAATAGTTCCTTCAGCATCTGTTTTGTAAATTTTTCCGTGGAATATTTTGTAAAAGTTTCCTTTTGATTCTGCTACAGATTCTCCATGATGAAATTTTGATGAAGAAAAAATATGTAAACCTTCATCAAATAAAATTACTGGTAATGGAAACTCAATTCCTTTAGCATGCCAAATAGCAAAGTCGTAAGAATCTTGTAAGTGATGTTTGATGTATGCTTTTCTTTTAGCAGCTTTAACATCGGCTTCTGATAACTCTTCCGTTTTTACTTCGTGATTTCCTGAAGAATGTTCTTCATTTCCGTGTTGAGCAAAGATTGCGATTGGACTAACCAAAAGCAATAATAACAGTGTTCTTACTAATTTTTTTACTTGCATATTAAGCTATCAATAATAGGTGCTTTAAAATCGGTGCAAACGTAAGTATTAAAATTAAATTGGAAAAGCAATTTGAGGGTTTTATTTTGACTATTTTTTTAGTCTATTAATAGGTAGCTTTTAACCTTCTTTATTAAGGGTTTTTACAAGAAATACTACTTCAAAAAATAATGAAATTGCATAGGGAATAAAAAAAGAAAGAAATTCTACCCTAGAAATATCACCATCTTCTTTAAGAGTCGGGTTAATTAATATGAAAAATACAATGAATTTTAAGAAGCTTCCTATAAAAAAGATATACCCCAAGCTTTCTGCAAATTTTTCTTTTAATAACAAGAGGGTTGTGAATATGCCAATAGTAAGTATGTGATTTATAAGGTAAGAGGTAATTATTTTATTTTCAAAAAGAGGTAAAGAACGTGTGTCTAATACCAAAAGGTGTAAAATAAAAGTAATGCCTAATAATAGGGTGATAAGAATAGAAAATCGAAAAACTTGCTTAAACATAAGGGGTAAAAGAATCTTACTCTTCATTTATTTTATTGACTTGTCGAAGTACATTGAATAATGCAATTGCAACAAATAATAGTGTTAAACCAATAGTGAACCAATTTTTTTCGTTGGGATATTTTTGATCTAACCATTTGCCTGCATAGGCTCCTAAAAAAATGGTAGCACCCATTTGTAAACCAATACCAGAAAGTCTGGCTAGGTTGTTAGGCTGTTTGGACTTCTTCGAAGGCTTCTTGTTTTTCTTCATGTTGAATGCCTTTTACAACTGATCCCATGTTACATGAACCGGTAAAATTAGCACCAGGTTCTATAGATAGTTTGTTTGTGTTAATGTCGCTATGAATGTTCGCTGTAGCTTTTAATTGTAATAATTCTTTAACTACAAGTCTTGCTTTTATAGTTCCAGAAATATCAGCATTTTTACATGTGATTTCTCCGTCAATAATACCGCTTTCTCCTACAACAACTTTTCCTTGAGAGTTAAGTGTCCCTTTCAGTCTTCCGTCAATTCTGATGTCTCCAGAGCAAGTTACATCTCCTGTTATTTCCGTTCCTTTTCTAACTATATTTATAGCTGGACTTTCTGCTTCGTTATTTCTTGCCATGTGTTTTGAGTTTTTCTTAAACATTGGATATTATCTCTAATTCGAGCAAAGATAGTGATTTTAAAAATTATAGCTCAATTTCAAAGTTTTTCTCAAAAAACTTTAGGTAACCCTTAGTGTCTTTGTTTTTATAAAAGAGCGCAAAATTGTTTTTAGAAATTAAGAAGTATTGGTATTCTTTAAGGTTTAAATCTTTTAAGTTGTCATCGTTTAACTTAAAAGATTTAAAATAATCGATAGCACTATCATAACCTTTTAACTCTTTTACAATTAGTATTTGAGTTAAAGGATCTAACATAATGCTACTTACATTAAATTCTTTGTCACTGTAGTATTTAGTGTTAAAGTTTGAAACGTCAACTTTGTATTTGTTTGTTTTTTTATCTTGTCCAGGAACGATAACTACAAAATTAAAACTGTCATCAAACACATGATTGTATGGTATTGCATTTGAAGAAGTATCTTCAGAGCCAATTTTTATTCCTTTTTTGATTAGTTCTAAAATTCTTTTTGCTTCTGTACTTACTTCAGATTCAGGGTGAGCAGTTATCACATTGTTTAAAGCAAGTTTAAATGAATCAATTGCATTGGTATGCCCAACAGACATTGCTGCTAAAAAGTCGAAGTGATCTTGTAGGTGATTGTCTGCAAAAATGGATTTAGCTTTTTTACATCTGACCAGTACTTTTGAGTATGCTCTATCACTATATAGACTATAAACACGGCTGTAATAATTGTCAACACGTTTTCTATTTTCTCGTGTAACTTTGTTGTAGCTAGGGTCTTGAATTATTCTTGCATATTCACTATCAGGGTAGTAATTTAAAATAAGATTTTTATATTTTTCTTTCATAGAATCATCCTCTGTTAATAGGCTTATTCTGTATAGGTTATACCATGATGGGAGTTTGTATCTGCAGGTGTCATACCTAGTTATTAAATCTTCAAATGATTTAATTGAGTTTTTGTAGTCTTGAAAATCTTCACGGTAAATGTTTCCTAAAGCGTAAAGTGCTTCAATAACTTTGTTGTGAGAAATATTCATTTCCTTATCTGTTAAAGGGATAGATTGTAGATAGTATTCTGGAGTAGTTTTTTCGTTGGTTTGAACTTTTATACTGTCGGAACTATTCGTGTCAATTTCGTCTTCAGTATCATCCTCAAAAGATGCAACAGTTTCTTTATTACTTCTTCTCCAGTTATCTGCAAGTTTCCGCTCTCCCCAGTTTTTCTTAAAGTCTGTAAAGCCAAAACCTAAAGTGGTATTGTTGTAAAAGTACCATTTACCAGAATTTGGTAAGCTAGATGAGATTGAGGAGTTGTTATCAAAAGCGTTAAACTCTGATCCTTCTGCTTCCTCAGCTTTTTTACGTTCTTCTTCTTCAATAGCTTCTTTCACTAATTGTTTAATTACTTTTTCTCGATAAGATTCGTCAGTGGCCAGTTTTTGAAGACTATCCTCTCTATTTACAATGGATATGTTCTCGACAAGTCGAGTTAGTGATTGACTTCTGTCATAAATGTTCTCATAACGGGCATAATCTTCAGGTAAAACCGTTAAACAGCTATCGTAATAAGCTTTAGATTCAACATATAGAGGCTTTTCATAAAATAATTCTCCAAGTCTTAAATAGGAAAGTGCTTTTTGTTTGTTATTGGATACACTTAAGGCTGCAGATTTTTGAAGGTGATCTATCCCTAAAGGTTCATTTTTTTCTTTGAAAGCTATATCTGCTAAGGCATAATGTATTTGATCTAAAAATTCTTTGTTTTTTCCATCTTTAACCATTCTGGATAACATTTTTTTGATGTCTTTTTTTTCTCCAGATTCAGGGTCAAAAGATAGTGCTCTACTAATTTTAGCATTAAACATCATGTCATATTCTGGTTTTAGCTTAATAACTGCCGAAAATAATTCTGATGCCTTTCCATATTCTTTTTTCTTTAACCATAGTTGGGCAAGAACGTAGTTGAACCTTCTTTTTGTTTTTCTCCCTTTAGCTGTCTCAAGCGCTTTTTCTAGTTTGGTTATAGCTTCATCATAATTTCTTTTTCTGATATAATAATCTGCATAAACAGCATTGAAATCACTACTGTATTGTTTTGGAACACCTTTTTCTTCGATTAGGGTTAGGTAAGATTCGGCTTTGTTCATGGCATTTAATTCCATTTGGGTTCTTGCTAACCAAATTAATGCATCATACTTAGCATCTTGATCTTTAAATGCTTTGGCGATATATTCAAAAACTTCTTCACCTACAAAGTACTCTTGTTTGTAAAATCGGGCTTTACCCATAAGCATATAACTGTCATCAATCCATCTGTTGTATTCGTGTTTTTTGATGTACATGGAATGTCTATCAATTACAGTAGATACTTTCTCTATAATCTTATCCATATCCGGATACATAGATTTAGCTTTAGCTTCATCAGGATAAATAAATAGTGGGATAAGTTCAGAAAAATCGTCTTTATGCTCGGTATAAACATTTGCCTTGTTTATTTTGTATATCTCGCGGGCATTAAAGTATCCATTGTAATGTGATACAGTATTTTGGTAAGCCCTGTGAGTAAACCCTTTCTTTTTTTTAGAACAGCCTAAAATACTGGTAGTAATTACCACCAACAGGATTAACTTAATATTTAAATTGTTTTTCAAGACTTGTTAAAGTGATAAATAAACTACTTAACACCTAATTTATTATATAATTTGCTAAAATACTTAAACCTTGTAAAATATAATAGAAAATTAAGGTGATTACTTTAGTTGTATATTGTTATGCTTGAATCGGTATATTTGCAAAGATTATTATGGTAGATTTTAAAGATAAGCCGAAAAAATTCCAGCGATTAAAGCATAAGTATCGATTGGTGATTTTGAATGATGATACATTTGAAGAAAAGGTTTCATTGAGACTTTCTCAGCTAAATGTATTTGTTGTTTTGGGGATTAGTTCTTTGGTTTTGATTTTGCTTGTTATTTTGTTAATTGCCTTTACTCCTTTAAAGGAGTTTATTCCTGGGTATGCTAATGTAAATGTAAGGAAGCAGGGTGTAGAAAATTTTTTGAAAAGTGATTCTATGGAAGTGGCTTTAGCAGAAAATAATTTATATATAGATAACATTAAACATATTATACAAGGAAATGTTATTGAGTTTGATGATAAGACTCATATAGATACTGCTGCTAATTATAAGGGGATTAAAAATGAACCTGTAGAAGAAGATTCTGTTTTGAGAAATATGATAGAAACAGAAGAAAAATATAATCTATTTAGTAGGGCGGGAAGTGCTCAAGGGAATATTGCTAGTTTTATTTTTTTACAGCCACTAAAAGGAACTGTTACTAGTCGATTTAACATTAAAAAAGAACATTTTGGTATTGATGTTGTTGCGCCTAAAAATGAGGCTATAAAAGCTACATTAGATGGTACTGTTATTTTTGCTGAATGGACTGTTGAAACAGGCTATGTTATTCAGTTGCAACATGCGGATAACATTGTTTCAATTTATAAGCATAACTCAGTGCTCCATAAAAAAGTAGGGGATCACGTAAAAGCAGGTGAAGTGGTTGCTATTGTAGGTAATTCAGGAGAACTATCTACAGGGCCACATTTACATTTTGAATTGTGGTATAACGGAATACCAATTAATCCGGAAGCTTATATGACGTTTTAATGTTTTATTAAGCTCTTTGTAATTCTACTATTTTCCGTTTCTATTTTTATCAGATAAAAACCACTTTTAAAATCATTTAGACTTATTGTATGTGTGTTTGTTTTTATGGTTTCAGATTCTTTAAAAACTAATGCTCCTATTGAATTGTATACTTCAATAGTCTTAATATTCATAGCTGTCTGTTTTATGGTTATTTTATTTGTGAAAGGATTGGGGTATACAGAAATATCTTCTTCTTTGACATTTTCTTGAATGTTAACAGAGAGTGAATCATGTATGTTAATGTTGTCTATGTAAAGTACATTACCATTGTCAGAACTATTTTCAAAATATATCCCTACAGAACTTTGACTTGCTAATAAGCTTAAGTCAATAGTGTCGCTTTTCCATTCAGTTGAGCTTGGTGTAAAGTAAAGAGGTAGGTAGTTTGTAGTTGCTAAATCAGCACCACCTTTCTGCCAAAGAATACTTTTTGTTAATCCACAATCAAGTGAGTAGTAAATTGTTAGTGTGTCATTTTTTGCAGGAGACCATTGTCTATAGGCATAATCAAATGTCATTTTTGAGTTGGTTAGATTTGAAAAATCAAGTAGTTGGGATGTGATAAGATCTTTTTCTCCTCTAAAATTAGTTGAAAAATTGTCTAAAAAGATACATGAAGAGCTTAGTCCATAAGCTCCAACTGAGTTGTTGTGCTCCCATTGAATACCATTGTCATCATTGATGATTTTCCAATTACTAGGAATTACAGAACTACTTTCAAAACCTTCGTTTAGTGGAGGTGGTGTTCCTGTTAATTGAGATTGTACTAATACATAGTTTGAAACATGTACGGAGTCGCTTCCTGCAGGGTTGCTAACAGTAAGAGAAACATCATAGTTTCCTGTGGTAGGGTAACAAACCAATGGATTTAGATCTGTAGAAGTGCTTGGTGTTCCACCTGGGAAGTACCATTTCCATTGAAGCCCTAAGTTAGGAGTGGTATTGGTGAATTGAGCACAATTGTTAGGGCAAATATTTGTGTCTGGTGAAAGAAATTGAGCAGTAGGAGGTGCAGTTACAAAAAGACTAGATTCCCATAAACCTCTTCCATAAGTGGCAGCTCTTATTTTACCGGAACCGTAGTGTATTTCAAGTTCATATACAATTACATTAGGTAAGTTATCATTGTACAATTGCCATAAGTTGAGGTCATCATTTTTATAGTAAATACCAACATCTGTACCTACATAAATACCATTGTTTGTTCCGTATTCATAAGTAATACAATTTATAGGTAGGTTTGGTAAGTTTCCAGAAACATTTGTCCACGTAGCTCCTCCATTAATTGATTTGTATACTTTTTGACCATTATTAAAACCTGATAGACTTACCCATAATATGCTAGGGTTTAAGTTGTGAACAGAAATGTAGGTTATTGCATTTGCTGGTAAACCAGTTGTAATATCGGTCCAGGTTCCACCTCCATTTGTTGTTTTTTTAATGGAGTTGTCGTTAGCCGCATAAATAACATTGTTGTTTGATGGAGCTACAACTAGAGATTTTAGCAGGGGAGCAGAGAATGAGGATATTGTATTCCAAGTATTTCCTCCGTTGGTTGATTTCCAAACATCATTGTAACCAATGTAGATAGTATTAGAGTTAATAGGGTCTTGTGTGTAGGGTGTAACCCATGCACCAGCCTGACCAATACTGTTAGAAATAGTATTAAAAGAGTTCCCTCCATCAGTAGATTTAGCGATAGATCCATTTTGAGAAGATGCATACATAATATTTGTGTTGGACCAATCAGCGATACATTCCATACCATCTCCACCTTTTGGGTGAGTCCATACATTGTTTTTAAGTAAAGTTGTTCCGTTATCTTGTGCTCCGGCTAAAATTGTTCCCGCATCAATTGCACTGGCCCCTAATCTATAGTATTGTGAGATTTGCATACCATTTGTTAGATCTGTCCAAGAAGTACCATTGTTGGTAGACCTAAAAATTCCTCCATCAGAGCCACAGTATAATGTGTTTCCATAATAATCTATGGAGTGAATATCTGCATGAACAAAGCCTATACTACCTGAAACATTCCACCAGTTAGTAATTGCATATAGGCTAGCTCCACCATTGGTAGATTTCCACATGTTTACTCCGCCAGTATAAATTTCATTTCTATTTGTAGGAGATGCTTCTAAAGCCAGATCATACCATCCTTGTCCGCCACTATCATTTCCTGCTTGAGACCATCCTAAAACATTGGGAGAATTAGCTCGAAGAACAAAACTATCTCCTGCATCGGTAGATCTATAAATTCCCTTAAAACCATTATCACTTGAATTGGTGGCTAATAGATAAACATAGTTGGTGTCATTAGCTGTTACGGCAAGAGTTAATCTTCCAACACCAGAAGCTGGTGTTCCAGAGCTAATGAAATTGAATGAATTTCCTCCATTTGTAGATTTGTAAAAAGCTGTATTTGTACAAGCAAAGATGGTGTTTGAATTGGCTGGATTAAATTCAATATCTCTAAAGTTTCCAGTAATGAGATTTGTCCAGGTTGCTCCAGCATCAGTAGTTTTGAATATGCCAGAAGTGGTAACAACAAATAATATGTTGGAATTGTTAGGGTCAATAATAATTTTACGAGTTTGTCTGTTTTGGGTAGTGTTCCAATTTAAACCAGTACTGTTCCATGTTGCTCCACCATCAGCAGATTTCATAATTCCTATACTATAAGTATCATTCCCATCTCCATCTCCTGTTGCGATATAAA
The DNA here is from genome assembly GCA_905479915.1 of uncultured Flavobacteriales bacterium. Lineage (GTDB taxonomy): Bacteria > Bacteroidota > Bacteroidia > Flavobacteriales_E > Vicingaceae. Next base: position 77,373 of record CAJQOH010000038.1, on the reverse strand, counting down.
CGGTGTTAGAATTGTTAGGGTCTATAGCTATTCCAGAAACTCCTAATGATCCAAGGTGATCTGTTAATGGAGTCCAAGAATTACCAGCGTCTATGGATTTCCAACAACCTCCAGCTGGAGATCCAATGTAAATGATATTACTATTGTTTGGATCAAGTGTGATAACATTGACTCTTCCAATTCTTAAGCTAGTATTGTCACTAAAGCTTGTTGGACCTATTGCGGTCCAATTTGCAGCTTTTTTATTTGTTGAATTTTGTGGTGCACCGTAGGTAGATTTAAACTTATTAAATTCTTTATAAGCTAGAGAAGGGTCTATTATTCTTCCTGAAGGGTAAACTCTAGGTTCCATAAAGTATTCCCACCTTTTAAACTGTTTCCAACCCTTACCTTTTTCGTAAGATTTCCCGTCCCAGTGTTCATTAAAGGCTTTTTGAATGTCGTAAAAATTTGCATTTTGATTTTCCATTAAACGAACATACTCTTGAGCATTAGAAATGTTATTTAATAGAAATAAGGATACCAGTAAAGTGATAGTTTGTCTCATAACTGTGTTTAGTAAAAAAAATAGTGCTCCGTAAATGTAATCATTCTTAAATAATAACTCTTGTATGTTTAATATTCGGTTTGGATTCCCATTTAAAGGCATAAAAAAAGCGACTAATTTTAATTAGTCGCTTTTTTTATTTGGCTTATTTTTTTAAGCACTCATTGTTTCCAATTGTCTGTTTACCTTTTTAAATAAACCTTGTAATACCTTTCCTGGACCTACTTCCGTAATTGAAGTTGCTCCATTCTCTAGCATCTTTTCCATTGTTTGAGTCCATTTAACTGGTGCAGTTAATTGAGCAATTAAATTGGTTTTAATTACTTCAGGATCTGTAACCGCATCAGCAGGAACGTTTTGGTATATTGGGCAAGTTGGTGTATTAAAAGTGGTGTTGTTAATTGCCGCTTCTAATTCTTCTCTAGCAGGTTCCATTAATGGAGAGTGAAATGCTCCTCCAACAGGTAAAACTAAAGCTCTTCTAGCTCCTGCGGCAGTTAGTTTTTCACAAGCCTCGTTAATAGCGTTAACAGTTCCGGAAATAACTAATTGTCCAGGACAATTATAATTTGCTGGAACAACTATTCCATCAATTTCTCCACAAATACTTTCTACAACAGCATCATCTAAACTTAAAATTGCAGCCATAGTTGATGGTGTAACTTCACATGCTTTTTGCATGGCTAATGCTCTTGCAGAAACTAATTTAAGAGCATCTTCAAAATTTAAAGTGCCATTTGCTACAAGTGCAGAAAACTCACCTAAAGAATGACCTGCTACCATATCAGGTTTAAAATCATCGCCTAGTGTTTTTGCTAAGATTACTGAATGTAAAAAGATAGCGGGCTGAGTAACTTTTGTTTGTTTTAAATCTTCAGCCTCTCCATCAAACATTATATCTGTAATTCTAAAACCTAAAATTTCATTGGCTTTTTCAAACATTTCTTTTGCTAATTCAGACCCTTCGTAAAGGTCTTTTCCCATTCCTACAAATTGAGATCCTTGTCCCGGAAAAACGTATGCTTTCATTTGTCTTTTCTATTGTTTAGTTAGTGTAAAATGGAACTCGCTAAAAGCGTGTTTCATCTATGTCTTATTTTTTAAATTCAAGGACAAAAGTAATATTAAAAAAGTGTTAAAAGAAAAGGCTTTTAAATATTGAATTTCATTTTTATTATCTTTAGCAAAAGATGAATAGAAAAACAATAAGAACGATTATTTTTTTAGCGATATTCTCGTTGATTGGAGTTGTGTCTACTCAGATCTTCTGGGTAAAGAATGCATATAACCTTCAAGAAAAACAATTTAACGATAGGGTTCATGTTGCTTTAACAAATGTTACACATGATTTGCTTGATATTCATCAGGATGAATCGGAGTTAGTTAATCCAGTAAAGCAAGTCTCTTCAAACTATTATACAGTAATGATTAATGATACGGTTAATCCTTACTTGCTAGAAACCTTGTTGCGGAATGAGTTTGTGCATCGAAATATCAATATTGATTTTGAATATGTTATTTATGATTGTTTTACGGATTCAATTGTTTTTGGGGATTTTATATCATTAGAAGAAAATGAAAAAGACAACCTTCAATCCAAGTCGTACAATATGAAGTGGGATAAGGATGGGCATTATTTTGGTATATTTTTCCCTTCCAAAGAATCATACATATTGAGTAAAATGGGGATTTGGATTTTCTCTTCTTCTATAATTTTATTGATAATGGTATTTTTTGGTTATACCATTAATGTAATTCTTCAACAAAAGAAATTGTCTGAAACAAAAAATGATTTCATTAATAATATAACCCATGAATTTAAGACTCCGATATCTACTATTTCTCTTTCGGCTGATGTTCTTTTACAGGAGGGGATTGTTAATCAACCAGAGCGATTAACGAATTACGCCAATATTATTAAAGAAGAAAATGATCGTTTAAAGAACCAAGTTGATAAGGTGTTGCAGTTGGCAACTTTAAATAAAAGTAAGTTGAAATTGGAGGATGAGGATATAGATTTACATGATCTTATATCTACTTCTGTTAAGAGTTTTGGATTGATCATAAGAGAAAAAGAAGGAGAGATTTCATGTCAGTTAAATGCTAAAAAGCATATCATATTAGGAGATAAAATACACATTACCAATACGCTACATAATTTAATAGACAATGCTATTAAATATTCAAAAGAAAATCCAAAGGTAGAAGTGGAAACACACGATCATAATGGTTTTATAGAGATTAGTGTTAAGGACAATGGTATAGGTGTTCCAAAGGAAAGTCAGAAACAAATTTTTGATAAATTTTATCGAACTCCAACAGGAAATGTGCATGATATTAAAGGGTTCGGTTTAGGTTTAAATTATGTTAAAACCATTGTTGAAGCTTACTCTGGAACAGTAAAATTGATTAGTAAAGAGAATAAAGGATCTACATTTGTAATTAAACTCCCATTAAACATATAATTATGTCAAAAGAAGCAAAAGACATCAGAATATTATTAGCAGAAGATGATTCTAATTTAGGGTTTGTTGTGCAAGACAATTTAAAATCAAATGGATATCAAGTTACTTTATGTCCTGATGGAGAAATAGCTTTGAAGACTTTTGCTAGTGAGCCTTTTGATTTGTGTATACTAGATGTAATGATGCCTAAAAAAGATGGATTTGCTGTAGCAGAAACTATAAGAGATGTAAATAAGGAAGTTCCTATTATATTTTTAACAGCTAAAACAATGCAAGCTGATAAGGTGAAAGGATTTATGCTTGGAGCTGATGATTATATTACCAAACCATTTGATTTTCAGGAATTTATATTGAGGGTGGAATCTATTTTGCGAAGAACAAAAACGTTAACAGAGCAAGAGGAAGAGAAGGTAGAGCAATACACTATTGGTGAATATAGTTTTGATATAAAAAATCAAATTTTAATTCATCCGAAAGAAGAAAAAAAACTCACAAAGAAAGAGACTAGAATACTTTCGTTTTTATGTGAGCACCTTAATGATATTGCTCCTAGAGAGCTGATTCTAAAAAACATTTGGGGTAACGATGATTATTTTAGTGGGCGGAGTATGGACGTATTTATTTCTAAATTGAGAAAATATTTATCTTTTGATGAGAATATTCAAATTAGCAATATTCATGGGGTAGGATTTAAGTTAGAGGTTAGTGCTTAATTTTTCGTGTTTTGTATAGAGTAAATCTTTATTTTTATGCTCACCACTAAAAATTAAATAGCAATACAAAATTGGATACATTTCTAGCCAAAACAGCACAGTATTTAGTCGATACCTATCCAGATAACCTAAGTGATCTTTGTATTGTGTTGCCCAATAAAAGAGCAGGGTTATTTTTAAAACAACACCTTAGTAAGCTTATAGAAAAACCTATTTGGTTACCTGAAATTATTGGTACAGAAGAGTTAATTGAACAACTTTCGGATGTTGAAGTGATTGATAATGTTACTCAATTGTTCGAATTGTATAATGTTTATAGAAGCTCTACACCAACACCTGAAAATTTTGAAGAGTTTAGTAAGTGGGGGCAAATCTTACTGCACGATTTTAATGAGATTGATCGTTACTTGGTTCCAACTGAAGGTTTTTTTAAACATATTAATGAAGCTAGGGCTTTAGAAGTTTGGAATTTAGGAGAGCGAGAGGTAACAGATTTTCAATCACAATATTTACTTTTTTGGAAGCAGTTGGGTTCTCTTTATACTTCTTTTGAAAAGTATTTGTCAGAAAATAAATTGGCTTACCAAGGGATGGCCTATCGAATTGTTGCAGAAGAATTAAAAGCCAATCCAGAAGAGTTTGTTAAGAAAAAAATAAAATGGGATAGTGTAATTTTTGCAGGATTTAATGCATTGAATAAGGCAGAAAAGGTTCTGATTTCGGAGTTGAAAAAACAAGGGAAATGTGCTGTTCTTTTTGATGCAGATCAATATTACTTGGAAGATAAAATGCAAGAAAGCGGTTTGTTTTTAAGGGACTTGAAAAAACAAGATGCTTTTCAGCCATTTAAATGGATTACCAATAAATTTAAAGAAGAGCAGAAGCAAGTTAATATTTATGGAATACCACAGAATATAGGACAGGCAAAGTACATTACAAATCTATTAAATGAGATTGATGCTTCTAAAAATTATACGGATACAGCTGTTGTTTTAGCGGATGAAAATTTGTTGATTCCTGTTTTACAATCTGTTCCGGAATCAGTAGCGAATATAAATGTTACAATGGGGTACCCTCTTAAAAATACCCCCACGAATAATTTTTTTGAGATATTTTTTAATGCGTTGGTTAATGCAGAACGATTTGGAAATAAAGGGGAATTGACGTATCACTATAAGGATTTATTAAAGTTGTTTCAATTGCCTTTTAGTCAAATTGTTTTTGGCAGTGAACATTGTAATCAGATTAAAAATCAAATTGTAAAACACAATTGGGTTTTCATTAATAAGGAAAAATTAGAATGGATTAATGAGAAATTGGATATTCCATTCATTGTCACCCTGAACGGGGTTGAAGGAGGTGGTTTCATTAATAGTATTTTGAAACAATGTTTAAGGTTTGTAGAAAAATCTAAAGAGCATTATGTTTCAGCTAAAAACGATTCTTTTATTGAGTTAGAGTATTTGTTTCAGTATGCTAAGTTGTTTAATCAGATGATTAACTTGACTACTAAATATCCTTATTTAGAGAATAGCAAAAGTTTTTATTCTCTTTACAAGCAGATTTTAAACTCTTTTTCTATTGAGCTTTATGGAGAGCCTTTAAAAGGATTGCAAGTGTTGGGTATGTTGGAAACTCGAAACATTGATTTTAAAAATGTTATCCTATTGTCCACTAATGAGGGGGTGTTACCGGCAGGGAAGACATTTAATTCTTTCATTCCTTTTGATATTAAAAAGGATGATACTTATAATTTGCCTACGCATATAGAAAAGGATGCGGTTTATGCCTATCATTTTTATCGTTTAATTCAAAATGCTGAAAACATAAGTATTCTTTACAATACAGAAACCAATGAGTTTGGTAGTGGGGAACAAAGTCGTTTTGTTACGCAGATAGAAAATGAACTGGATAAGTTTGATAACATTACTATAAATAAACAATTGGTAACCTATCTTGCTTTAAATAAAAAACAAGTTGAGCACGAGGTTCAAAAGACTGAAGCCATTGTTGCTAAGATTAAAGAGCGTTTTGCCAATGGGATTTCTCCTTCAGCATTAATTGCTTATATAAATTGCCCGCTAGATTTTTATTACAAGTATGTTTTAGGAGTGAGAGAGGCTGATGAGGTGGAAGAAACAATTGATCATTCTACTTTTGGAAGTTATGTGCACGATAGTTTAGAGGTTTTGTATCAGCCATTTGTAGGTAAGAATATTGTGGAGGAAGATCTTCAACTAATGCTAAAGAAAGTTTCTCAAGTAGTGCAGGATACTTTTTCTAAAAACTTTACTGATAAAGAATTGAAATCAGGTAAAAACTTGTTGACTTTAAATATTGCTCAAAATTATATTGTAACTTTTATTAAGGGAGAAATTGATTTTGTAAAGAACCTGAATCAGCCATTGTATATTAATTCATTGGAAGAAGAGTTGAGGTCGGAAATTAAAGTAGGTGATGCTGTAATTAAATTGAAAGGTTTTGCAGATAGAATTGATAGTAGTGGAGCGGAATTGAGGATAATTGATTATAAAACAGGTTTGGTAAAAGCTACAGAATTACAATTGAAACATGTTGATGAGTTATTGGAGGCTAAAAAAAGTAAGGCTTTCCAGTTGTTGATGTACGCTTTTATGTATAGTAAATCTAACCTGGTTGATAACACTCAAATTACTTCTGGTATTATTTCTTTCCGTAAGCTAAGTAGTGGCTACATGTCTTTTGGTGTAAAAAAGAATAGTATAATTGATGAGACTGTTCTTGAAGATTTTGAAGTACTATTAATTAAATTGATTCAACAAATATTAGACGTCAATATTTCTTTTAGTCATTCTAGTGATGCCAAATGGTGTGAGTTTTGTTAGTGTAATTTTTTCATTCAAAGTGATTTGAGTTTTATATGTAATATCGATTGATGTATAAATACAAGTTGCAACATCTTTTTAAAAACATTAAACCAACTAGAAAACTAAATGCTTGGTGTAAGACTTTTGATTTTACGTGTAAAGACTTATAGAAAATACCGTATATCCCTGTATCAAAATTCTATGTTAGATTCTAAATTTGGTGAGAATGAATTAACACCAAGTGTCGATGAAAAAAAATATTTTTTGTTTTACTATTTTATTAACTATTGTAGTTGCTAACACTCTCTTTGCTCAAAATGAAGCGAATATCTGGTATTTTGGCAATAAAGCAGGAATTGATTTTAATTCAGGTACAGCTCTACCTTTAACGGATGGGAAAATGAGGGTAAATGAAGGGTGTGCAACAATAAGTGATAATACTGGTAAATTGTTGTTTTATACATCTGGAGATACTATTTGGGACTCAAGCCATAATCTTATGCCAAATGGTTCTGGTTTATTAGGTGATCAGACAAGTTCTCAAACGTCTGTTATTGTAAAAAAGCCAGGTTCCAATACTATTTATTATGTATTTACTCTATTACCTCCATCTCTGGAAAAGTTAAGCTATTCAGAAGTCGATATGACTTTGAATGGAGGTTTAGGAGATGTTACTTCTAATAAAAATATTTTTATAACCAACGGTGTATCAGAAAAACTTACTGCGGTTCAACATAGTAACGGTGTTGATTTTTGGATCGTCACTACTATTGCTGATTCAGATGCTTTTCATGCTTATTTGTTGTCTTCAAGTGGGTTAAATCTTACTCCCACAATAAGCAATGTTGGTCCACCCATTTTGTCAGGAGGCTATACAGGATATTTAAAAGCTTCATTAGATGGTAGTCGGTTGGCAATGGCTTGTAGTTTTCAGAATTATTTAGGTTTGTTTGATTTTGATAATTCAACAGGAGTTGTAAGTAACGAAATGAGTGTTACTGTACCTTCTCCTGCTGGGCCTTATGGTGTTGAATTTTCTCCTAGTGGTAATATACTTTACGTTTCTTTCTGGGTAACTGATTATATTTGTCAATATAATCTTCAGGCAGGGTCTCAAGCAGCAATAGATGCCTCTAGGATAAACTTAGCTACTAAACTCTATGCAGGAGGAGCTTTGCAGTTAGCTCCTGATGGGAAAATTTATCATGCAATAAGTGGTTTAACTATTACAGCGATAGGAGTGATTAATCATCCAGATATGCTAGGGTTGGGTTGTAATTACAATGCTAATGGATTTGCTCTCGGAAATGGAACGTTCTCACATTATGGATTGCCTAATTTTTACAATAGTATAGTTACATCTCCATTATCTTCTGAATTTAGTTTTTTAAATATATGCTTAGGGGATCCAACGTTTTTTAAAATAAAGAGTACTGTATTTTTAGATTCTGTACGTTGGGATTTTGGAGATCCTGTTACAGGAGTTAATAATGTGTCAGTTGATACTAATCCTGTTCATTTATTTTCTGATACTGGTACTTTTAACGTTAAATTAATCTCTTATTTTAATCATTTTTCAGATACTGTCATCAATGAAATAAGAATAAAGCCTCTTCCTACTATTTTTCTTGGAAATGATACTGTTCTGTGTAAAGGAGAAGAGTTTATATTAAATGCAAGTGTGTTAGGGGTAAACAATTATTTGTGGCAAGACAATTCTAATGATTCAATTTTTAGTATTAATGAAGAGGGAGCCTATTGGGTTGAAGTGGAATTAGATGGTTGTAAATCATCTGATACATTAAGCGTGGGTATGGTGCCAACTTTAAGTTTGGATATGGGTAATGATACTGTTTTTTGTGAAGGAGAGGGGTTGGTATTAGATGCAAGTGCATTAGGGGTAAACTCTTATTTGTGGCAAGACAATTCTAATGATTCAACTTTTAGTGTTGGTGAAGAAGGAACCTATTGGGTGGTTGTAACCAATGATTGCGAAGAAGTTGTAAGTGATACAATTGTTGTTTTATCAGAATTATGTAATTGTGCTTTGTATGTGCCAACTTCTTTTACTCCCAATTTAGATGGTTTGAACGATACATTTAAGGCGGAATATTCTTGTGACTTTATTTCTTTTAATATTACAATATTTAATCGATGGGGAGAAAAACTTTTTGAAACAAATAACATTGAAAATGGATGGACTGGTACATTCAAAAATGAGAATGTTCCTGAAGGGGTTTATATATGCAAGATTAATTATAGTGAAGATGATGGTATTAATGTGAAAAAAGTTTCTAAGGTTGTTCTTTTGAGGTGATTCGTAGAATAGTTTTAAAGAAAATTATAAGTGGATAGATCAGTTATTACAAATCTAATAGGATGGACAAGGGTTGCAGCAATTTAATTGCTGATTACGCTGGTAAATTCAATGATGATATTTGTGTAGATGGCTCTTGTTGTCTGAATAATTCAGATTGTCGTATAGAGTACATTTTACAATTTTTATTATTAACATATTAGTTCCATCTAACTGTTTAGAAATTGAAAATTTATTTATCCATACTATTGTGTTTGCTTGCTGGTCTGTGTTCAGCTCAAGAAGAGGTTATTTCTAAGATTGAATTTGAAGGCGTTAAAAACTGCAATGTTTCTTTTTTGCAAAAATTAATAACTGTTCAGGAGGGAGAGGTTGTAGATTCTTTGGTTATAAATAAGGATGTCTACAAGTTGCAGAAGCTTGTGGCTGTTGCTAAAGCTGCTTATTTGTTAGAGAAGGTGGGGGGTGGTTACAAGTTAACCTATCAAATAGAGGAGAATCTTACGCTAATTCCACAGTTTAATGTTTGGACTGTTAATGAAAGGCTGTCTTATAGTTTGGGGTTGTATGAGTTTAATTTGTTTGGCAGGAACATTAAAGTAGGAGGTTTTTATCAGAATAACGGTTATGATTCTTACGGTGGAACATTTAAAGCGCCTTACCTTTTTTCTAAAAAGTGGGGAATGAGTGCTGAGTATCAGAATTGGATTAGTGAGGAGCCTTTGTATTTTGATGATTTAGTAGCCACTTACAGATACAATAATGAGCGTGTTGAGTTGATGGGGATGTATGAGTTGGATGAGAAAAATAACTTCTCGTTAGGAGGAGATTTGTTTAAGGAAGTTTACGAATATAAAGGTGGAGATGATCTGTCGGATATTTCGGCTCCAAGAGTTTTGGAGCAAGATAAGTTAATGTTTAAGTTGTTGCATACCTATAATAATTTAAAATATGATTATTACTTGATTTCTGGTTTTAAGAATATATTTAATCTTCAAGCAGTAGTGACAGAGAATAATTATGATGATCTTTTTTTGATTGCTCTTAATGACTTTTTGTTTTTTAAGAGAGTTGGTTTAAAGGGTAATTTGGCAACAAGGATTAGGCTAGGAATAGCTTCGAATGTGGATAGTCCATTTGCTCCATTTACTTTAGATAATAATTTAAATATTAGAGGAGTCGGAAATACTATAGATAGAGGTTCGGCAAGTGCTGTATGGAATATTGAGTATAGGCAGGCTGTCATTGAAAAGAATTGGTTTGTGTTGCAAACTAATGTTTTTATGGATGTTGGTACTTGGCGTGAACCGGGTGGAGAAATAGCAGATGCTTTTAAAGCAGAAAATTTTAGAATATATGCTGGGGGCGGTCTGCGTTTTATGCACAAGAAAATTTACAATGCCATCTTTAGGGTGGATTATGGATATGGTTTGACTAATGAGAATTCTGGAGGGATAGTAGTTGGAATAGGACAGTATTTTTAAAGCAATAAAAAAAGCCTCTCGATTTTCGAGAGGCTTTTTTATTGAGTGTCATTCCAGACTTGATCTGGAATCTCTTCAAAATAGCTTTGGTGCTAATAAGTTGAGATTGCGGATCAAGCCCGCAATGACGATTAGGTTTTATCCGTTAAATCTAGCATTAACTTCATCCCAGTTAATTACATTAAAAAATGCATTGATATAATCTGGTCTTCTGTTTTGGTAGTTTAAGTAGTATGCGTGTTCCCAAACATCCAATCCTAAAATTGGTGTTCCACCACACATTCCTGGCATTAATGGGTTGTCTTGATTTGCTGTAGAACAAACATCAACTCCACCATCAGCTGTTTTGCAAAGCCAAGCCCATCCAGAACCAAATCTAGTTGCAGCAGCTTTACTAAAAGCATCTTTAAAAGCATCGAAAGATCCAAATTTAGCATCAATAGCATCAGCTACTGCTCCAGTTGGGTTTCCACCTCCATTAGGACTCATTACTTTCCAAAATAAATCGTGGTTGTAGTAACCACCACCATTGTTTCTTACAGCACCATTGTCCATGTCCATTCCCGTTAAGATATCTTCGATAGATTTCCCTTCAAGGTCAGTTCCAGCAATAGCATTGTTTAAATTGTTTGTATAACCATTGTGGTGCTTAGAGTGGTGTATTTCCATTGTTCTAGCATCAACATGTGGTTCTAGTGCATCGTATGCGTATGGTAACGCAGGTAATTCAAAAGCCATATTTAATTAAGTTTAAAGTTTATAATATTAAAAGTGAGTAGTTGTCACATAAACTGATAACTACTCACTATTTACTTGTTTTAATGTGCAGCTAAATATTCAGCAACTCCTTCAGAGCTAGCAGTCATAGCATCTTCTCCTTCTTTCCAGTTTGCAGGACAAACTTCTCCATGCTTCTCAAAATATTGTAAAGCATCAACCATTCTTAAAGCTTCATCAATGCTTCTTCCTAAAGGTAAGTCGTTGATTACTGAGTGCCTGATGTTTCCTTCTTTATCAATTAAGAATGTTCCTCTGTAAGCAACAGGTGCTCCACTAAAAGTAGCTTGACCTTCTTCGTTGAAATCATATTCACCAGCTAAAACACCATAGTTTTCAGCAATAGTTTTTGATAAATCAGATACTAAAGGATATTTAACACCTTTAATTCCACCGTCATTTTTTTCTGTATTTAACCAAGCCCAGTGAGAGAATTTAGAATCTACTGAACATCCTACAACTTTTACTCCTCTTTTTTCGAATTCCTCTAATTTTGCTTGAAACGCTAACAATTCTGTAGGACAAACAAATGTGAAATCTAGTGGGTAAAAAAAGAAGATTACTTCGTTTTTACCAACATACTGTTCTAAAGAAAAATTCTCAACAAATTCTCCTCCGTTTACTACTGCATCAGCGCTAAATGCTGGTGCTTTTTTTCCAATTAAACTTTCCATTTTTACTAATTTATTTTATTTAAACATTTATTACATTTTCCTTTAAGGTAGATATTGGTTTTTTCAACCTTAAAAGAGTTTTTTTCTTTAAATTTTAGTGCTGAAACATCTATTTCAACATCTTGTACGTTGCCACATTTTTCGCATTTAAAATGTGCATGCTCTTCCATGATGGCATCATATCTTACTTCATTGTCTTCAATTGTAACAGTAGAAGTAATGTTGTTATCTATAAATAACTTTAATGTGTTGTATACTGTAGTTTTTGATAGGGTTGGAATATCTCCAACTAAATCAGAATAAATAGTATCTACAGTGGGGTGTTCTCGGTTATCATATAAGTATTCAAATATCTTTATTCGTTGTAAAGATGGTTTGATATTATTTGATGTAAGATGGTTTATAAAGTCCATTAATTGCAATTATTATAAAATTGTAATGATTACAAATTTAGAGTTATTTTTTAAAAGTGGAAATAAATTTCGATTATTTTTTATTAACAAAAGTAATGAACAATCTAGATGAAACTTGTTCAAAAATACTTGGTAAGTTGCCACGATCTTCCGTTAAAATAGTGATACTTTTAGGTTTCTTTGTATGAAACTTATAACATTCGACTATGGGAAAAATAATCGCAATATCAAATCAAAAAGGCGGAGTAGGTAAAACGACTACAGCTATTAATTTAGCTGCAGGGTTAGGTGTGTTGGAGTATAAAGTGTTGTTGGTGGATGCAGATCCTCAAGCCAATTCAACTTCGGGTGTAGGGTTTGATCCTAGAAATATTAGAAATAGTATTTATGAGTGTTTGGTAAATGAGATTGAACCTAAAGAAGCTATTCTTCATACAGACTCTCCAAACTTGGATATTCTTCCAGCTCATATTGACCTTGTAGGTGCTGAAATTGAGTTGATCAATTTGCCAAATAGAGAGCATATGATGCGTTTATCTTTAGCTAAAGTTAAGGATGAATATGATTTTATTATTATTGATTGTTCCCCATCTTTAGGTCTGATTACTGTTAATTCATTAACGGCATCTGATTCTGTAATTATTCCTGTTCAGTGTGAATATTTTGCATTAGAAGGATTAGGTAAATTATTAAACACGATTAAAATTGTTCAAGCTAGATTAAATCCAGATTTGGATATTGAAGGATTATTGTTGACAATGTTTGATGTTCGTTTAAGATTGTCAAACCAAGTGGTAGAAGAAGTGAAAATGCACTTTCAAATGATGATGTTTGATACTATTATTCAGAGAAATACAAGATTGGCAGAAGCGCCAAGTCATGGTAAAACAATAATTATGCATGATGCAAGTTGTAAAGGAGCAATTAACTATTTGAATTTAGCTCGTGAAATTCTTCAAAAGAATGAAATGACTAAAATGACAGATGAAGAAAAAACAATTGCATTAGAAGATTAAGAGATGAGTAAAAAGCCTGCATTAGGAAGAGGATTAGGAGCGCTATTACAAAATTCAGAAACGGATATTACTACAAGTCCTATTGGAGAGGATGTAGGTAATGTTGTTGGATCTGTTTCCTCTATTGCTATAAAAGAAATTGAAACAAACCCGTTTCAACCAAGAACTCAATTTGAAAAAGATGCTCTATTGGAGCTTGCCAATTCGATTAAAGAGTTAGGAATTATACAGCCTGTTACAGTTCGTAAATTAGGTTATGGTAAGTATCAATTAATTTCTGGAGAACGAAGATTTAGAGCTTCTCAGATTGCAGGACTTACAGAGATACCTGCATTTATCAGGATAGCAAATGATCAAGAAATGCTAGAAATGGCATTGGTTGAGAACATTCAGCGTCAAGAATTGGATGCTATTGAAGTTGCTTTCAGTTACCAAAAGTTAATTGAAGAATGCGGTCTTACTCAGGAAAAAATGAGTGAGCGTGTTGGTAAAAAGCGTTCTACAGTTGCAAATTATTTACGGTTATTAAAATTGCCAGCAGAAATACAATTGTCTATTAGAACTAGAGATATTAGTATGGGACATGCTAGAGCTTTAGTTAATATTGATGATGAGAAAAAGCAGGTAACATTGTCTCGAAGAATAATTAAAGAAGGATTATCTGTTCGACAAATAGAAGAAATTGTTAAGGAAAGGAAAGAGGAAACAAGTATCGCACTTAAAAAAGGTGGTGTTTCTGATTTGTCTTTTAGTCAACAAAAAATTAAAGATGATTTGTCGGATTTTTTAAAGGCAAAAGTTCAATTACAAAGTAACGCTAAAGGAAAAGGAAAGTTAACAATACCCTTTACTTCAGAAAAAGAACTGGAGCGTATCGTAGAGTTATTAGGCTTATAAAAAGATATTGTGAAATCTATTCAGCTTTTTATTTTAATGCTATTAATGCTTGTTTGTTTTGCTAATCAAAGTAAAGCACAAGATGCTGTGAGGTTAGATTCTCTTTCTCTTTCAGATACCGTTAAAGTAAAAAAAATAAGAAATCATTCCCCTAATAAAGCTTCCTTGTTTAGTGCTGTTATTCCTGGTTTAGGACAAGCTTATAATAAGAAATACTGGAAAGTACCCATTGTTTATGCAGCGATAGGAGTGCCTTTGTATTTTGCGGTAACCAATCAAAAAGAATTTAATAGGTATAAAACAGCATATGGTTTACGGGTGGATGGAGATGATACCACTGTTGACGAGTTTGATGGGTTTTTATCTGAAGACAATTTAGAATCAAATTTGGATTACTATCAGCGGAATAAAGATTTGTCTTATATATTGGTAGGATTGTTTTATGTGTTTAATATTGTTGATGCAGCAGTAGATGCACATTTATTTAATTTTCCCAAAAATGATAATTTATCATTTAATTTGCAGCCGAATTTAGAATTAACCAGTAACAATGATCTGAGTAAAGGTTTCAGATTGGTAATTAATTTATGATTTTAGCCTTTTATCAGGTGGATTTACCACTAATGTAAAAAGGAAGGATAAGAATAATATAGGCTGTTACTTTGAGTTTTTAAGATATGAATATTGCGATAATAGGATATGGAAAAATGGGTAAGGAAATCGAAAAGGTGGCCTTAGAAAGAGGGCATAAAGTTGTTCTTAAGATTTCTTCTCAAAATACAACCGATTTTACTTTTGATAATTTAAAGCAGGTTGATGCTGCTATTGAATTTACTAATCCTGATTTGGCAGTTAATAATATTAAAGTTTGTTTAGAATCAAACACTCCTGTAGTAATTGGAACTACCGGTTGGTACGATCAATTTGATGAGGTTAGAGGAAGTTTAGCGGATAACGATGGAACATTATTGTATGCAACAAATTGCAGTATTGGAGTTAACTTATTTTTTAAGTTAAATAAACAACTGGCTCAAATAATGAATAAGCATAATGAATATGATGTTGAAATGGAAGAGACGCATCATACTCAGAAGTTAGATGCACCAAGTGGTACAGCAATAACTTTAGCAGAAGGAGTTATCAATAATACAAATAAAGACCTTTGGGTAAAAGGTGATGCTCATGCAGATAATCAATTGGGTATTATTTCCCATAGAGTAGAGAATGTGCCAGGAACACATATTGTAAACTATACATCTGCAATTGATGATATAGAAATAAAACATACCGCACATAATCGTAAAGGCTTTGCAATGGGAGCAGTAATTGCTGCCGAATATATTGCAGATAAAAAGGGAATATTTACGATGGAGGATGTGCTGTTTAATTAAAAAAATAAAAGAACAATGGAAATTAGTATTAGCGGATTTGTAATTCTTTCAATAATATATTTTGTAGCAACCCATGTTGGTTTGTATAAAATATTCGAAAAAATGGGAGAAGATGGTTGGAAGGCTTTAGTTCCTTTTTACAGTACCTATTTAGCAGTTAAAATGGTTAAAAAATCATGGGTATGGATTATCACTTATTATGTTCCTTTTTTAGGGTTTGTAGTGTGGATGGGAATTATTGTTGAACTAATGAAATTATTAGGTAAAACTTCTTTTAAAGAGCACTTTTTAGGAGTGGTATTTGCTGGAGTTTATTTACCATATATTGGGTTTAAAGAAGATGTTCAGTTTATTGGTTATGAAGAAGCTGCTAAGTATAAAAAATCGTTTAAAAGAGAGTGGGCGGATGCAATAATCTTTGCGGTAGTTGCGGCTACAGTAATTAGAGGTTTTTATATAGAAGCCTTTACAATTCCTACATCTTCTATGGAGCAAAAACTATTGGTAGGGGATTTCTTATTTGTAAATAAAATGGCTTATGGAGCGCGAGTTCCTAATTCACCTATTAGTTTTCCTTTTACACACCATAGTTTTCCAGAATGGATTCCATTTGTAGGAGGAAATCAATCTTATTCAGAATTAATAAAGTTTCCTTATGCAAAGCTGCCTAAGATGGGAGATGTTGAGCGTAATGACTGTGTAGTATTTAATTTTCCTGCGGGAGATACTGTGGCTACAGAAGAACCGGCAAGAATTTATGAGCAGATGATAAAAGATGCAAGTATTGAATTGAATGTATCTCAAAGTGAAGCAAGAAAAGCTATTCATGAAAATTATACGATCAAGGCTAGACCTGTAGATAAAAAAGAAAACTATATTAAGCGTTGTGTTGGGTTGCCTGGTGATAAATTAGAGATAGTTGATGCTAAGCTTATGATCAATGATGAGGTAGGATACTTTGATGAAAATGCCCAATTTAATTATAGCGTTGAAACGGATGGAACAGGTTTTAATGAGGATGCATTGCAACGAAAAAAAATAACGACTGAACATGTTACAGGAGTAAATGATGGAGCAAATGATAAATTTATTGTTACCATGACAGATGGAGCAGTTGAAAAAATAAAGCAATTGTCTCAGGTTATTTCTGTAGAAAAAAGAATTCAACCAAAAGGTTATAGTGTGCCTTGGAGTGTAGACCCTATTTTTCCAAATGATAGTCAATATGATTGGACTGTTGATAATTTAGGTCCATTTGTAATTCCTGCCGCTGGAGCAACTGTAGAATTAACGACTAAGACCTTACCACTTTATCGAAGAATAATTAAAAATTATGAAGGAAATGATTTAAAGGTTGATGGAAGTACTATTTATATAAATGGTGAAGAAGCAACTTCTTATACCTTTAAGATGGATTATTATTGGATGATGGGAGACAACAGACACAACTCTCAAGATTCACGTTATTGGGGATTTGTTCCTGAAGATCATATTGTAGGTAAAGCTGTTTTTGTGTGGATGTCATGGGATGCACAGCAAGGAGGAATACGTTGGGATAGATTGTTTACCTTAGTTCACTAGATGACCAAAAAATTAAATATAAAGTCAATCACGATAATGATAGTTGTGGTTGGCTTTTGTATTTTGGTCAAGGCTCAATTTCCGCATTATCAAATCTCTTCAGGTAGTATGTCTCCAAGTTTAGTTTCTGGAGATTTTATTCTGGTAAATTCACTACTAAAACAAGATGCATTAAAACGAAACGATGTTTGTGTTTTTAGCCATAGTGATGAAGATTATATCAGTAGAATAATTGGTTTTCCTGGAGATAAAGTTCAGCTTATTGATGGGGTGTTGTTTGTTAATGATCAAAAGGAAGAGCATATTGTAACAAAGCAGCGATATAAGATTTCAGTGTCAAATCCATTTAAGGAATATGAGCTTGATTTAACAGTTCAACAAGCTGATGCGATTATTAGTTCTGATACTGTTCGTTTTATCCGTAAAGTAATTCATCCGAAAGGCTACGAATATAAGATTTCAGACCATTCAATATTCCCCAACCACCCATCGTTAGGTTTTAGTAGAGATAATTTTGGCCCCATTAGAATTCCTGCAAAAGGAGATAAGGTTGGGAGTGATGGTTTTGTAGTTCAGAATAATTATTACTTTGCAATGGGAGACAATAGAGCACAATCAGTAGATTCTCGATATTTGGGTTTAATTTCTGAGTGTAATCTTGTAGGTAAAATGATGCTCAAACTTTACTCGGCTAGTGAAAAAAATTAGATTATATATTGTACAGTGGATTAAGGCGTTGTTGTATGCGTTGTTTACTGTAGTTCTTGTAAAGGCTTTTTTCTTTTGGTTGTATGTGGTGCCAAGTACATCTATGGAGAAAACATTGCTTCCTGGGGATTTAATTTTTGTAAACAAAATGAGCTACGGTATGCGCTTGCCAATCACTCCTTTTACTTTTCCATTAAGTCATCATAGAATGCCATTCAATAATGAAATGAATTCCTTTTCGGATATTGTTCAATTTCCCTATATAAGGCTTTTTGAATCGAAAGTAGAAAGAAATGATGTTGTTGTTTTTAATTACCCAAGAGAGAGTGATGTGCCTGTAGATCATCGTCCGTTTTATATAAAGCGATGCATTGGTTTGCCTGGAGATACTTTACAAATAAAGAATAAGAAAGTGTTTATTAATGAGGATCAAATTCCTTTTCCTGCAACTGTTGAGTTCAATTATAATTTGGAATCATCTGTTGATTTAATAAATGATACCCTGTTAAAATATGGTATTACAGAAGGTGGGAGAGTTGGAACAAAAGGATTTTATCAGTTAACCTTATCTGATTCTGCTAAAGCAGGTTTAGAAAAAACGAATTATATTAAATCGATAAAACCTTTAGCGGTTGATCCAGAAAGTTATGCAGATTACATTTTTCCTTACCAGAAGAGTTACAATTGGAACATAGATTATTTTGGTAAAGTGGTAATCCCTAAAAAAGGAATGACCATACGTTTAGACACGAATAATGTTCATTTGTATCAAAGAATAATAGCCGTTTATGAAGGGAATGATTTTGAGGTTGATGGGATGGATATTATTATTAATAATGAAGTAGTAAGTTCATATACTTTTAAAATGGATTACTATTTTATGATGGGAGATAATCGTCACAATAGTTCGGATTCACGCTTTTGGGGATTCTTACCAGAAGATCATATTGTGGGTAAGGCAACTAAGGTGTTGATTTCTGTTAATAGAGCGCTAGTTGCTAAAAGAAAGTATCGTTGGGAACGCTTTTTTATGTCAATAGATTAGTCTTTCGTTTAACGGATAGTTATAAGGTTTCGTTGCTTCCTTGAAATAAGCAACTAAATTAATAGATAAAAACGAATTATGAGTGATAAAAAAAGTGAGCAAAAAGAAACAAGCAATGAACTTTATAACGTGTTACCTACTGTGCTTGATGACCAAACCTACATAAATGAACTTGAAGGGATTGTTTGTTTTTTGGCACAGACTTACGAAAAATTAAAAGACACTTACTTTGATGCACATATGAAAACTTGCTCTATTGATAATCCAAATAGACGAGATTTAACAGATGCAGAACAAAGTGAATGGCAAAGATTTAGTTTAATACAAGGGGGCAAGGTGCAGAATATAATAAGCCACTTTGCAAAAACAAACAAGCCAAGACCTACCGACATTGATAAGGCACTTGAACGCTTCAAGGCATTGTAGGTAACGCTATTCTATGTTACGTTTTAATGTAATATAAAATGTTGTTAAACGAAGTTATCCTTTTTGGAGAAGAAAGTCAATATCTTACTCAAAAACTTCAGCTCTTAAAGGTTTTAAGGCATCTCTAACGAGTACGACATCTTTTTCAAGCACAATAATGTAAGCTATCCAGACCAGATGATTCAGGTATTCAGTTCCTCCAATAGCGTAAGTTAATTTCTCTCTTTCTCCGAATTCCTCTAAATGGATTTGATGGTGTTTGGCTGTTTTTTCAGCTTCAGGACCACTAAATTCCCAAATAATTTTAATTTTTCTGTCCATGTTTTTTATTTAAATGATTTGCCAAAAATGCTCCCATACTAAAGCAGCTTTGTAATAAGTACCCTCCCGTTGGGGCATCATAATTTAACATTTCGCCTATTGTATAATTTTTAGGAAGTTTTAAAAGCTCAAAATTACCGTCTATCTCATTAAGATCAATTCCTCCAACAGCAGATATGGCTTCATCAATAGGAGAGAGGTCTGTAATTTCCAAAGGAAAATTTTTGATCAATTCTGTTAAGGTATTAATGTCAAGAAATTCTTCTTTGCTGAGGTATGTTTTTAACAAATCAATTTTTGGTTTTTCAAGCTTAATTGATTTTGTCAATTGTTGTGTTATCTTACTAGGCTTAAGTTTGGATTGAATTTCTTTAAGGCTTAAAGAAGGTTTTAAATCGATTGTGATTTTTGTTTTTTTATTTTTGTTGAGCTCATTTCTAATCTCAGGACTTAAAGCATAAATTGCTCCTCCCTCTAGTCCAAATTTTGTAATTACAATTTCCCCCTTTTTCGAGCTGTTTTTGCAGTTTATTTGTATGTTTTTGATTGGTTTACCTTCGTTTTTATTCAAAAAGTCACTTTTCCAATTTGTTTTGAAGGCGCAATTTGATGCTTCGAAAGGAATAATGTTAATGTCTTTATTGGAGAAGAAAGTAGTCCAATTTCCTGTTGAACCAGTTTTTTTCCAGCTACTACCACCTAATGAAAAGATTGTAAGGTTAGAATTGATTGTTTTTCCTGATTCGAAAAGAAGCTCGTTATCATCATTAAAACCAATCCAGTTTTGTTCTGTTTTTAGTTGAATGTTTTTCTGTTTTAAATCATCCAAAATAGCTGTTAAAACTTCGATAGGTTTAATTCCTTTTATAGGATAAATTCTTTTACTACTTCCAGTAAATGTTGGGATATTTAATGTGTTTAGCCAGTTTACTAAATCTTTATTGCTAAAAAAGGTAAGCGCTTCTTTAATGAATTCAGAAGGTGTGTATCTTGAAATAAAATCACTTAATTCTTCTGAGTGTGTAAGGTTAAAGCCTCCTTTACCGGCAACCAAAAACTTCCTGCCAAAAGCTTTATTTTTTTCATAAATCGTTACATCAAATAGTTTGGTGTCTAAATGGGTTGCAAGTAACATCGCAGCAGGACCTCCACCAATTATTGTAACAGTTTTCTTCATTAATTTAATCTTTTTGGAAGGCTGTATTTAGAGACTTTAACTTTGTAGATTTCTTTAGAAGATGGAGTGGTAAATTCAATAAAATTAGGTTGGTCGATGAATGAAATCGTTTTAGCTTCAGGAAGATTAGGGCTTTTGAATGGGTTGAGTTCAATATTTTTAATAGGTGATAGAGTAGTAACTTTTTCGTGATGAAAGTTGACTATTTCCAACCTAGAAGTATCTCCTTTACTTTCTGATCGATAAGCTATAACCGAAATTCCAGGGAAAGGTTTTGTTGTTGGTAGAGGTGAAAAACGAGTTGAAATGGATATGTTTGAAATGTTCTCTTCTTCAGACTTCCCAATTCGTGTTGCAAGTTTTTTGTGAATTATTTCAGCCCTATAAAAAAGCTCATTTTTTCTGAATTGATAGTTGAGGTATTCTTGTTGTAGAATGCTCTCAGTAGATTGGTACTCAGTTTTTGAGGCTTTAAAGAAGTTTTCTAAGTAACCCTTACTACTGAATTCGTAGAGGTAATTTTTAAATTTTTCTCTAAAGTTTAAAGAAGCCAATAGATTGAAAGTCGATTTTTCATGGAAGACTTTAGTGTCTAAGAACTTCATTATTTCAGCATCGTTTCCACTTGGCATTACAGTTGGTGTTCCATCAAAAACAATTGGTTCTAATCTATTTTTTTCAATGTTATAATAAAAACGTCTATTGTGCCAAATGTAGCTGTGTGATGCTCCAATTAAATCAGATATAGCTAAGTATTTGGCTAATTTATCAATATCGAATATGCTATCTAAAGGTAATAAATTGTGTTGGTGTGCATAAAGTAACCAACGTGCCTTATTCATTGTTTCTATAGATTCAGGAGAAGAGTTGAAATGTTTTCGAGAGAACACTTTAACTTCAGCAGATTGGATAATTGGATATTCAAAAATGGGTAAATTATTTATGCGCAAATCCCAAAGGTAATCTTCGTTAAATTTTAAAATTGGTCCTAAAGGTTTGTTTAAGTTTTTGAGAAGGTCTTGCGTAAAATGCTCTTCTACTGCCATTATTCCAATATTCTCTTCATTGATTTCTACAGGCATAAAAAAGTATGGTGTTGTTAGCACTTGTTCAGCTTCCAACATTTTATGGAAAACCCATTCGTTCATCATACTCCTAGAAGTAGGGGATTGAATTGAAAACTTGGACATGTTCTTCCATGTATCCTTATTTTCCATTTCTATCCGGAACGACCATTTTTTTCCAATTAAATGATCCGTCCAGTCTCCTTTTAACCTCAGTTTTACTTGTTTGTTTTTAGCTATAGTTGCTTCTACCAAATCTCCTTTTTCCTTGATTAGAATACCTTTGTTAAGCGCTTTTTCTCTTTTTTTTGATAGCTTTTTTTTAGATGATTTCGGAAGTGTTACGCTTAAAGTTTCATTCTTTCTTTTACCTGTAAGTGATGGTTGTTCAAAGGATTCTATTTCACATGAAAAATCATCAAACCAAACGGTGTCATTCGGATGACCAGAAAAAGAACATTGAATTAAGATCGTATCATTCGGATTGTGACTGTAACAATTAAAGACTACCTCTAATTCTTCCCACTTTCCTTGTGTTTTTCCTGTAGGTATCGAAAACTGGTACAATTTGTTTTTGTCATTTATAGAGATGTTGGAGTTGTTTCCATTGTTGTACCGCCATACTTTTGCCGTAATTTTATCGAGAAAATCTAGGCCTATAAGCTCAAAAGAAAAACCTTGCCTATGATCTTTATTCAGTTGAATGGAAGTTTGTCCTGATAAATGAATGCTATTGTCAGCAATAAAATCTCCCCTTAAATGAATGTGTTTGTTGTTGGTAATCGTCCAGCTTTCGTCAATATTTTCAGCATCACAACTAAGCACTCCTGTCCACGATGATTTATCAATGCGGTTGTTGGATTTGTTACAACTTATTAAGCATAAGACAACACTTAGAAGGAATAGGGTTTTATGCATAATTACTTTTGTAAAAGGAATCTAACAAAGTTAACAGTTTTAAATAAGCTTTAAGCGATTAAAAGTCCGATTTTTGAAGTATGCAAAAACCGTTGGTTAGTATAATAATGCCCGTTAAAAATACGGCACAGTTCTTAAATGAATGTTTAGATTCTATATTGAATCAATCGTATCAAAATTGGGAGCTTTTAGTTGTTGATGATGGATCTACTGATGACAGTTTTAATATCTTGAAGTTATACTCTGAGAAGGACAATCGAGTAAACGTTTTTTCCAATAACGGTAAAGGAATTATTGATGCCTTACGTTTGGCATATTCTAAAAGTTTAGGAGCGTTTATTACCCGAATGGATTCTGATGATATTATGACTGCAGACAAGCTAGAGGTACTGACTTCTAATTTGAGTGATAAAGGAAAAGGAAGTATTGCCGTTGGGTTGGTAAAGTATTTTTCGGAAGATGAGTTAGGAGAGGGATTTAGGAAATATGAAGAGTGGTTGAATGGATTGATTATAGAGGGAAAGTGTTTTGAAGAGATTTATAAAGAATGTGTGATCCCTTCACCTTGTTGGATGGTTTGTCGAGAAGATTTTGAAAAATGTGATGCCCTACGTCCAAATCGATACCCAGAAGATTATGATTTAACCTTTCGTTTTTATATTAATGGATTAAACCCTATACCTTGTAATAAAGTTTTACATCATTGGAGAGATTATAGTACAAGAACTTCTCGAACAGATGATAATTATGCAGACAATACATTTATCACGATAAAAGCTGATTATTTTTTGAGTGAAGAATATGATGAAACAAAGAACCTTGTTGTTTGGGGAGCGGGAGGAAAAGGAAAAGCTTTGGCAAAATTGCTTATTGATCGGGGAATAGATTTTCATTGGATTTGTGACAATCCCAAAAAGATTGGGAAACATATTTACGATAAAGAAATGCTTGCTTTTAGTGAGTTATCAACTATTGAAAATGCTCAAAGTATCGTTACAGTTGCAAATACTGAAGCACAAGAAGAAATCAAGAAATACTTTGAAAAACTGAATCAAAAAGCAATGGAAGATTACTATTTCTTTTGTTAGTATATCATTGTCAATTCGAGTGTTTCGATTTTTTTTATCGAAATGTATCGAGAATCGATGATGTTTAAAATGAAGTTCTCGATACAAAATTCTGAAAAAGAATTTCACTCGAACTGACATTTTATTAACTAGATATACTCCGAGCAGCAATCCAACTGGTTGTCCAAGCATTTTGAAAATTAAAACCACCCGTTAAAGCATCAATATTTAATACTTCACCAGCAAAGTAGAGTTTGGGAACCAATTTACTCTCCATCGTTTTAAAGTTCACTTCATTTAATTGGATACCACCACAACTTACAAATTCTTGTTTAAAGGTTGTTTTTCCTTTAGAAGGGTAGATGTCTGCTGTTAGCAGTTGAATGAGTTTGTTAAATTGTTTTTTGTTTACATCAGCCCATTTAATATCAGATAATATACCAGCTTTTTCTAAAAGAAAATGTTTTAATTTTTTAGGAATTTCTAATTCTAGTTGATTGAATACTTTTTTACTTCCATAATTTTGTTTGTAAGCGTTAAAAAGTTCTTTTAAACTCGTTTCATCGTGATTGGGTAACCAGTTTACCATAAAGTCGAATTCATACTTCTTCTCGTATAAAAATCGAGCTGCCCAAGATGATAATTTTAAAATTGCAGGACCACTCACTCCCCAATGTGTAACAAGTAAAGGACCACTTTCTGAAAATTTACTGCCCAATATTTTAATTTCTACCTGAGTTACTAAACCTTGTAATTTGAGTAGCTCATTTTTTGGTAAATTAAAAGTGAAAAGCGAAGGGTTTGGTGGAATAATAGTATGGTTAAGGTGTTGCATAAAATGATACCCTTCTGTTTTATGAAAGCCACCAGTAGCTACAATTAGATTGCTACAGTTTAACTGCTCATCTTGCAGCTGTATCGTAAAGCCATTTTCTGAATGATTAATAGATTCTACAGAAGATTGATAACGAATATCGATGTTGTATTTTTCTATTTCTTTAAGAAAGCAATCTATAATGGTTTGCGAACTATTTGTTATCGGAAACATTCTACCGTCATCCTCAATTTTAAGTTCTATACCTCTTTCAGAAAACCAAGCAATGGTATCTCCAGGTTGGAATTGATGGAAAGGACCTCTTAATTCTTTTTCTCCCCTAGGATAATATTTTACCAGTTCATTCGGATCAAAGCAAGCATGTGTAACGTTACATCTTCCACCTCCAGAAATCTTTACTTTAGAAAGCAACTTAGTTGTTTTTTCTAATACAACTACTTTCAATTCAGGGTTTGTAGCCCCTATATTGATGGCCGCAAATATTCCTGCTGCACCTCCTCCTACAATAATAACATCAGTTTTGTTCATCGTGTGGCAAATATAAGTGCATTAAAGCGAAAGAGCGGTTTCATTTTTCACTTCTGTCATCACAAAGGAACTGTGTACGTTACTTACATTCTTAATGATAGAAATTTTATTGGTGATAAAATCTCTATATGAATCTAAATCAGGAACAATTATTTTAAGGATATAATCATAATTACCTGCAATGTGAAAACATGTGATTACTTCATCAATTTTAGTAATCTCATTCTGAAATTTAGTCAATAAACTTTGTTCATGCTTCTGTAAAGTAATGTGACAAATTACTGTTACAGATTTGTTTATGGCTTTTTTATTCAGAATAGCCACATACTTTTCAATTACACCATCTTTCTCTAGTCGTTTAATTCGATCATAAGTTGGTGTAATAGATAGTCCTATACTTGCTGCAATTTCCTTTGTTTTAAGAGAAGAGTCATGTTGTAATAATATTAATATCTGCTTATCAATCTTATCTAAATTCATAAAAGAAAATTTTTCTGTTAAAGAATAAATTCAACACAAAAATAAGTTGAATAATCTACTTTAATTAATTTTTACAGTGTTATTTTCTGTATTTACGTGATGTTATAGGTTTAAAGTTGTAATTGTTCTATTTTTGAATGAAAATAACATTAAAACTATCTAAGTATGTCAAAATTTAATCCAGCAGATAATATTCAAGATTTACAATATTTTGGAGAATATGGGGGAGTAAACCCCTCAATTACAGACTCTTCTACCTATACCTTTTTAAGGGCAGGAACAATGGAAGGTGTTTTTGAAGGTGAAGTAGAAGGATGTTATTTATACTCTAGACACTGGAACCCAACCAATAGATATTTATCTATGGCTTTGGCAGAAATGGAAGGGACAGAAAGTGCTTGTGTAATGGCGTCTGGAATGGGAGCTATTACTTCAGCTATTTTACAGTTATGTAATGCTGATGATCATATTGTAACGAGTAGAACCATTTATGGTGGGACCTATGCTTTCTTTAAAAACTTTGCTCCGAAATTTGGTGTCAATTCAACTTTTGTAGATACTACCAATTTAGAGCAAGTTAAAGCAGCTATAACTCCTGAAACTAAAGTTATTTATTGTGAAACGATTAGTAATCCAATGTTAGAGGTTTCTAATATTACTGAGCTTTCAAAAATTGCTAAGGCCAACAATTGTAAATTGGTAGTGGATAATACATTCTCTCCAATGATTTTTTCTCCAGCGAAATTAGGTGCTGATGTTGTTGTACATAGTATGACAAAGTTTATTAATGGGATGAGTGATTGTGTTGCTGGGACTGTTTGTGGATCTGAAGAGTTTATTAACTCAATGTATGATGTGAATGATGGTGCAGCTATGCTTTTAGGACCTGTATTGGATAGTTTTAGATCTTCAAGCATTCTAAAGAATTTAAGAACACTTCATATCCGAATGAAGCAACACAGTTATAATGCAATGCATTTGGCAACAAGTTTAGCCAAAGATGGCTATAGAATTATTTATCCAGGTTTAGAAAGTCACCCTCAGCATGAAACAATGAAAAACATGTTTAATGAAGAGTTTGGATTTGGTGGATTGTTTGTTATTGATATGCAAAACTCTGAAAAAGCGAATGCTTTAATGGAAAAAATGCAAGATGATAATGTTGGTTATTTGGCTGTTAGTTTAGGTTCATATAAAACTTTATTTAGTGCTCCAGGCGGAAGTACATCTTCAGAAATTCCAGAAGAAGAAAGAACTGAAATGGGATTGTCTGATGGTTTAGTTCGTATTTCTATTGGTTTAGACAATAATATCGAAAGAACGTACCAAGCTATTAAAAGACATATAGAAGCTGTAGGTTAAAATTAATTTACGGATAGGTTAAGAGCAGTTACTAGAAATAGTAGCTGCTTTTTAATGTAATTTATACTTTGCTGTAAAACGTTTTTTTTACTGAATATATTTCTTGAATTATTTCAAAAAAAACCAAGACTTGTCTTTTTTTTGATAAAAATGAACAATAATAGATTCATTATTCTCATTAAGAGTAAGTTTAATTTTCTTAATAAATTTTCCTTGTCTTTGATATTTTTTTAAAATTTCTATTGTGCCAGATTTTTTAATTTTTTCACTATTCCACTTCAACTTATTTTTTGTAGAATTCTTATTCAAGAATTCTACAACTACTTTTTCAACTTCAATAATTTCTTTCTTTGTTAGCTTGCTGTATTTTCCTAGAACAAAATTACCAGCTCCTTTAACTACATCAATAGGGATGGATACAATGCCTCCAATAACACCTTTAGTAGCATTTCTACCAGCATCTTTAGCTATATTATCAGCATTGGTTATAATCACTTTTGTTTGATTTAAGTAATTACTGATAGAGTCATTTGTAATATTCACTAAATTAAAAATTTCTGGTATTTTTTTATTAATTGAATCTATTCGAATTAAGGTTTGATTGGTGGTTTCTGTAGCATTATCAATGGTGTTGGTGATATTTGGTATTTGTTTGGTAATAGAATCAACTCGTAGTAAGATCGGTGGTATTTTTGTTTGAACACTATCTATTTGACTCAATATTTTGGGAGTGAGATTGATAATATCAGGAATAGTTCTTGTTGAAATTGTATCTATTCTTTGATTAATAGCCTCAATTTGATTAAGTATTTCAGGGATGTTGTTATTTACTTTAAGTAATGTATTTGAGAATTTTATTATTGAGAACGATAAAGCTATTATGGAAAAGCCTATCCAAAATGAAAGGATATTTTTAAAATTTATTTTTTTCATAGTGATAGATTCGTAAATCTCTCTTAAAAATCATTTTCTATCAAAAATAAAAATAAAATGAACCCTTGATGTGTGGAAAAGTGGTATTAGTAATCAGTATGTATACTTATCTGAAAGCCACTGTTTATGATGGGTATTGTGAAAAAAATAATTTTTCACAGAATTTTTTCAATCACTTCATTATATTTATAAAAGTACTAAGCTGTTTTTTTGTGTGGTGTTGTTTGGGCGTTTAAACGGGCTATTCGTTGTATCTTTTTCTTTCGGTCATTGAGCGGAGTCGAAATGTGACTTAAAGAAAAAGGATGCCACTTCTATCCCTAACGCTGTGTTTTGTCATTCTGAACTTGATTTAGAAACTACAAATAGTTTAGTTTGATTTCCATAGCAAGACTATTTGAAAAGCTTCTGATCTCCTCCAATTTCGATTTCCTAGTGCTTTGTCTTTTAATGTGAATTAAAATAGACCAGAATCCTAAGGTTAATATGCCGGCTAACCAAAACATAGAGTTAAGTTCAATTTGTTTAGGAGAATAGTTAAAGTTCATTAAATTAATTTTCATCTTTAACTTTTCAGGAAGGTTGCTTGAAGTAGATTCTTTTTTGAATTTATTTAATTCAACAGAAAATCTAATCACTTCATCATCAGATATTTTTCCATCTGATAAAAATCGACTGGCTTCTTCCGATATAAAATTGAGATATTTAAAACAAGTATTGATGTCCATTTCAATGTAAAACCTTAAAAACCAACTCCTTTAGTAGCTCACTATTAGAAGCAGAGGTATTGTTTACACCTTTAGATTTTAAATCGTAATCCCTTAAATATTCAATTATTTTTACTGTTTTACGAATAGGGTAATTGCGGGCTGCAGTTTCATATTCCCCAACAAAAAATGGACTAATACGCAAAACAGAAGCCAAGTTGTTTTTGGATTTGTCTTTGGTATAGTGCACTTTTAATATGTTACTAAAGAAACTGTACATTAATCCAATAGTAACGACTAAAGGGTGGTCTTTTTCATTTTTACTAAAATGGAAAATAATTTTGTTGGCTTTTAAAATATCTTTACTGCCTAAAGCTTTGTTTAGCTCAAAGTTGTTGAAGTCTTTACTAATTCCTATGTTTTTTTCAACTGTTTCAGGAGTAATTTCATTGCCTTCTAAAACATTGATGGTTAATTTTTCTAGCTCATTTACAATTTTTCCAAGATCAGTACCTAATGAGTCAGCAATTAACATAGCAGCAGGAGGAGTAATGGAATAGCGCTTCTTTTTTAAATAACCAGTAATCCAATCAGGAACCTGATTGTCATAAAGCTTCTTAGATTCAAAATAGATTGTTTTCTTTTTTAAAAGCTTTCCGATAGCTTTTCTACCGTCTACTTTTTTGTATTTATAACAGAAAACCAACAATGTAGAGGGGGTAGGGTTTTCTAAGTAGCTTTCTAATTTATCTAATTGAGCACCCAAGTGCTGTGCTTCCTTAATAATTACCACATTATTATTGGCCATCATTGGGTAGCGTTTGGCTTCAGCAATTATAGTCGTTATATCACTCTCCTTACCGTATAATATGGTTTGGTTAAAGTCTTTTTCGGTCTCATCTAGTACATTGTTTTCGATATAATCGGAGATTAAATCTATGTAGTAAGTCTCATCACCAGTTAAAAAGTAAACCGGATGATATACTTTATTCTTTATGTCTTTTATTATCTGAATGTGATCCATTAATCTTCAGTGTATGAGTATTTTAAGTGTTTAACACTGGTGCCGTTATTCTTAATTTCTTCCAAAGATTTTATACCTATTGAAATATGATTGTCTACATAGTTTTTAGTGACCGAAGCATCACTTTTATCTGTTTTTACACCTTCAGCAATCATTGGTTGATCAGAAACTAATAACAATGCTCCCACTGGAATGCTATTGGCAAACCCGGTAACAAAAAGAGTTGCAGTTTCCATATCAATGGCCATAGCTCTAATTTCTCTTAAATAATCTTTAAAGTCTTCATCATGCTCCCATACCCTACGATTGGTAGTATAAACTGTACCTGTCCAATAATCTTTTCCCATTCCTCTAATGGTAGATGAGACAGCTCTTTGAAGGGTGAAAGCTGGTAAAGCTGGTACCTCAGGTGGTAAATAATCATCCGATGTTCCTTCACCGCGAATTGCAGCTAAAGGGAGTATGAAATCTCCTAATTCATTCTTCTTTTTTAAACCTCCACATTTTCCTAAAAACAGACATGCTTTAGGTTCTATAGCACTTAATAAATCCATAATAGTAGCAGCGTTGGCACTTCCCATACTAAAATTGATAATAGTAATTCCGTTGGCAGTTGCATTGGGCATTGCTTTATCAGTTCCATTAACTTCAACATTATGTTGCTCTGCAAAAACATCAACATAATTGTTGAAATTGGTCAATAAAATATATTTTCCAAAGTCTTTTAATTCCGTTCCTGTGTATCGAGGAAGCCAGTTGTTTACTATTTCTTGTTTAGATTTCATAAATGAATTTTGTTGAGGTCTAAATTAGTTAAGATTATCGTTTAATTTAAATAGAAATAACTATTAATTAAATAATTTAAAATACTTCATGATTTGATGAAATAATAGAATCTTTACAAAAAAAATAAGTTATGAAAAAATTTAAAGGAACAGGTGTAGCAATTGTAACTCCATTTAATGAAGACAAGAGTGTAGATTACAAAGGGCTAGAAAAGTTAGTGGAACATTTAATCGCTAATGGAATTAATTACTTGGTTGTACAAGGTACAACGGGTGAATCTGTAACTTTAAGTAAACAGGAAAAAGAAGAAACATTGGCTTTTATTATTAAAATTAATAATGGAAGGTTGCCAATTGTCCTGGGTGTAGGAGGAAATTGTACTTCAACTGTTGTAGAAGCATTCAAATCAACAGATTTTACAGGTGTTGATGCTATTTTATCAGTGAGCCCATATTATAATAAACCTACTCAAGAAGGGATTTACCAACATTATAAAGCAGTTGCTGCGGCATCTAAATTGCCTATCATATTATACAATGTTCCAGGTAGAACAAGTTCTAATATATTAGCTGAAACTACAGTTCGTTTGGCAAAAGATTTTGACAATATTATTGCTGTTAAAGAAGCTTCAGGAAGTTTAGAGCAGTGTATGGAAATCATAAATACAGCACCTTCAGATTTCTTAGTTATTTCTGGAGATGATGCCTTAACACTGCCAATGATTGCCAGTGGAGGACATGGAGTAATTTCTGTTTTGGCCAATGCTTTTCCAAAAGGATTTTCGGGAATGGTAGGTTCAGCTTTAACTAATGATATGGATACTGCTAGAGATTTGCATTACAAGTATTTTTCTATGATAGACTTATTGTTTTGTGAAGGAAATCCTGCAGGAGTAAAAGCAGCGTTAAAAGATTTGGGAATTATTGGAGATGCTGTTCGTTTGCCACTGGTTAATGTCAGTGAAAAGACAAACAATAGCATTAAAGACTTGATAACATCTTATTAGGTAATAATATTGCTGAATTTTAGTTTTAGGAGAATAAAACTAAAACGCATGAAGCAAATTATAGTAACAATTATAACAGGTTTTGTTTTGATGTCTTGTAACGATTATAAGGCAGAAAAGATAAAAACCAAAACAGAAATTAATCATTCAAATATGGATACAATAACTTTAGGTGCAGGTTGTTTTTGGTGTGTAGAAGCAATATTTCAAGATATAAAAGGTGTTGAAAGTGTTGTTTCAGGATATTCTAATGGGTCTATTAAAAATCCTTCTTATAAAGAAGTGTGTACTGGTAGAACCGGTCATGCTGAAGTTTGTCAAATAGTTTATGATCCTGAGGTAGTTTCTTTAGCTAAAATACTAGAAGTGTTTTGGCAAGTTCATGATCCTACCACATTAAATAGACAAGGTGGAGATGTAGGTACACAGTATCGTTCAGGTATTTATTATCATAATGAATCTCAAAAAGAAGTTGCTCTTGCTATTTTAAATAAATTAAATGCTGATAAAGTATTTGATGACCCTATTGTTACTGAAATAGAGTCGATAGCGAGTTTTTATCCTGCAGAAGATTATCACCAAGATTACTTTAGTTCTAATGGCAATCAACCATATTGTAGAGCAGTGGTAAGCCCAAAGGTTGAAAAGTTTAAGAAATCTTTTGCTGAGATTTTGAAATAGTCCACCAACTTAATTAGTTTTGTTAGTGTTATGAAACCACTAATAATAGAGGGCGAATTTAAATGTCCGAGTATCGATTTTAATCCAAGTTCTGGATTGTTAAAAATTGTTGGTCGTTCTATTCCTGAAAATCCGGTAAAACTCTATCAACCTCTTGAAGATTGGATAGCAGAGTTTATTAAGACGGACCCTAAAGAGGTTATTTTGTTTGTCTACTTGGATTATTTAAACACACATTCTACAGAGTGTTTACTCATATTAATGAAAAGGCTTGAAATTTATTTAAAAGAATCTGGTCATAATGTGAAAGTAATATGGAACTTTGATGAAGATGATGAGGATATGGAAGCCTTAGGAGAAGATTTGGAATCAATTATTCAAATTCCATTTGAATTTAAGAGACTCTAGAATAGTTGCTTAAAAGGCTTTTATTTTAGATAAAATAATTTACCTTGTAGTCTTGAAAATCAAATGGGTATTCATATTACTTTTCCTTTTTTCTTTTGAGTATTCATACTCGAATACTGATAGTTTAGTCAATTTTGTTGAAAATTCTAAAGATGTTAATTTGCAGTTTGAGGCAATTAATCAAATAATCTCTGGAGAGTTAAATTCATCTCCAGAAAAAGCTGAGCAATATGCATTACTCCAATTAAACCTTGTTAAGATAGATAGTCAAATTGCAAGATCTTACCTCAATTTAGGTTTAGCATTAGATTATCAATCAAAGTTTGATTCTGCAATCATTTATTACAATAAATCATTATCAATTAATAAGGTCCTTGAAAATGATTTCTGGCAAGCTCAAGCTTTACTAAACTTGGGAATAGTTAATTATTACAAAGGAGAATTTGAAGCTTCAGTTCAGTATTATTTTAAAGCACTTAAAAAGTTTGAAAAAATTAATGATACTGGTAGGATGTCTGCTATCTATAATAATTTAGGGAGTATTTATAAAAGTAAAGGCGCTTTAGTTAAGGCAATTGAATATCATAGAAAATCTTTGGCGATAGATATAGTTAATAAAGATTCTGCAGGGATATCAGGTTCTTATAACAATATAGGGATCGTTTATAGAAACTTAAATAAGTTAGATAGCGCATTTTTTTATTATGAAAAATCATTAGAAATAAAGCGAAAAATAAATGATGTGCAGGGAATTGCTTCATCTTTAACAAATATTGGTCAGTTGTATTTTCATCAAAAAGATTATGAAAAAGGATTGAAGTACAATATAGAGGCTTTAGCTATGGAAAGGAAGTTGAATAATAAAAGGGGTATTTGCCAATCGTATATAAATATAGGTGAAGGCTACTTGAATATTGGAGACTTAAACAGTGCTTCGTTTTATTTGGATAGAGGTTATGATATGGCCAAAGAAATAGGTATAGTAGAAGATTTAGTTTCTGCTTTAGAAGGTTTGGCTGGAGTAGCTGCTCAAAAGGGAGATTATAAAGCTGCCTTTATCTATTATCAGGAATTTACAAGCTATAAAGATTCGTTATTAAATGAAGAAACCAATAGGCAAATAGCAGAGTTGGATGCTATTTATGAAAATGATTCTAAACGAAAAGAAATTGCATTATTAAATAAAGAGAAAGTATTGCAACAAACAGATATTGAGAATCAGCGTTTGCAAAAAATTGCGATGGCAGTAGCATTAACATCGGTGTTAGTTATCCTGTTTTTTATATTTAGAGGATCTCAGCAGCGGAAAAAAGTAAACACTATATTGGCCAATCAAAAAGAAATTGTTGAAGAAAAAAACAAAGAGATTACAGATAGTATTAACTATGCTCAACGGATACAGCAAGCGGTATTAAGCTCTAAAGAAAGAGATTTATCACGTTTTCCGGAACATTTTGTTTTATTTCAACCTAAAGATATTGTTAGTGGAGATTTTTATTGGATGATAGAGAAAGAAGAAAATATTTATATTACTGCAGCAGATTGTACTGGTCATGGAGTTCCTGGTGGGTTTATGAGTATGTTAGGGATTGCTTTTTTGAATGAGATTAATGCTCAAAAAGAATTGCTTTCTCCAGCAGAAATTTTAAATCAATTAAGAACTAAAGTTATACGAGAGCTTGGTCAGAGAGGATTGGTGGGAGAAAGTAGAGATGGTATGGATATGTCTATGATAAAGATCGATAAGGCAAGAAGGAACATAGAGTGGGCAGGGGCAAATAATCCTTTATGGGTTCTTTCTTCAAATAAAGGGTTGAGTAGATTTGATAAAGACTCAATTTCTATTGACGAGTCTGATTCTAATTTTTATGAAATTAAAGCGAATAAACAACCAATAGGATTTCATACGAATCAACAACCTTTTACGAATCATAAAATCAGTTTAGATAAGAATGATTTAGTGTATTTATTTACTGATGGATATGTTGATCAGTTTGGAGGAGAAAGAGGAAAGAAATTTATGAAGAAACGATTTAAACAATTATTAATTGCTAATCATGAACTGTCTGTTAAGGCGCAAAAAGATAAGTTGCTCAGTTCTTTTAATGAATGGAAAGGGGAGTTAGAACAATTAGACGATGTTTGTGTTATTGGAATTAAGCTATAGTTTGAAGTTTAACTATTCCAAATTTCCCAAGACTTTTCAGCTTGTAATTTTAACATTTGTAGGCCATTGATTGTAATGCAACCTTGCTCTTTTCCTTTTTTCAAAAAAATAGTTTCTTCAGGATTGTAAATTAAATCATACAATAAATGCTTTTTGGTTAGGCTTTCGTAATCAATCCCAGGAAAAGCAGAAGTGTTTGGGAACATTCCCATAGGAGTTGTATTGATAATGATTTGGTGATGTTTTATAACATATTTATTCACATCATTGTAGCTTATTTCATCAGGGTTTACAGGATTTCTAGAAACCATTAAACAGTCAATATTCAATTCATTCAATACAAGTTTTACTGTTTTAGAGGCACCTCCAGTTCCAAGAATTAATGCGCGTTCATGATTAATGTCTAAGAATGGTTTTAAGGAATTTTTAAAGCCATAGTAATCTGTATTGTATCCTTTTAGTGTTTTCTGGTTGTTGGATACTTTAATTGTATTTACTGCTCCAATTGTTTTGGCTTTTTGATCAATATCGGTTAAGTATTCTAAAATACTTTCTTTATAAGGAATGGTAACATTAAGTCCTTTTAGGTTTGGATGGTCTATTAGTATCTTATTAAATTGATCAAGATTATCTATGTCAAATAACTCGTAGGCGCAATCAATAATACTTTCATTTTTAAATTTTTGAGTAAAGTATTTTTTGGAAAAAGAATGAGAAAGAGGATGACCTATTAAACCGTATTGTTTCATGCAATCAAAAGTATAAAAAGCTACTAAGTTTGAGTATATTTGTGTCCTTAAAAATTAAAATAAATGAAGAAAATAATATTCCCAATAGCAATAGTTGCTTTATTAACTTCTTGTGGAGGAAATGAAGAAGAAGGTTTATCTACTGATATCATAGACAATCCTATTACCGCTACTAATACTAGTGTTGATGAAGTTAAATTGCCCCATTTTGAATTTGTAGAAGAGGTAAAAGATTTTGGAGAAATTACTCAAGGAGAAGTTGTTTCAACCACGTTTAAATTTAAAAATGTTGGTGAAGCTGATTTAATTATTTCTTCTGCTAAAGCGAGTTGTGGCTGTACAGTGCCAGAATGGCCAAAGGAACCGATTAAGCCAGGGGCAGAAAGCTCTATTGATGTAAGGTTTGATTCTAATGGTAAAAAAGGATTGCAAAATAAAACAATAACATTAGTAGCCAATACAAAACCCAATACAAAGGTAATTGCATTAAAAGGAAAAATTTTAGCGCCAGAGGCGGAACAATCAAAATAATTAAAAAGAGATATGAAAGAACTAGGTATATTATTACAAATTCCTGCTGAAACAGCAGATGGAGGACAAGGAATGATGACTCAAATAATGATGTTTGGAGCCATCTTTTTAGTGTTTTATCTTTTTATGATAAGACCACAAATGAAAAAACAAAAAGAAGCTAAAAAGTTTAAGGAAAGCTTAGTGAAAGGAGCTAAAATAATTACTATTGGCGGTATTCATGGAAAAATTGTAGAGGTAAAAGATGAGGTAGTTATTATCGAAGTAGAAGGAGGAAATAGATTGAAGATGGATAAAAATGCAATATCAAAGGAATTTGCAGTAGAGGAGATGGCGAAAAAATAACCGTAGTGATTTGACTAAAAATCTAAATATCATTCAAAAAAATATGCATAAAGCTTCCTCTAACAGGAAGCTTTATGTTTTTTTATTCTGCTTGAGTTTATCTTTTTTCTTTTGGCTATTAAATGCCTTGAGTAAAACAGCAAGTACTGAAGCAGTTTTTAATGTTTCTTATGTCAATCAACCTGAAAATAAGGTGGTGTTAAATAAATTGCCCAATCAATTGAGTCTTAAGATAAAAGGTTTGGGTTTTGATTTAATGGCCTATAAACTTAGATTAAGAAGACCGAATTTAAGAATTGACTTATCAGAAATGCAAGGTGTTAATAATGAGCTACAGCATGTTAAATTGGCATCAACTTCTTTTTCTGAATATATTGCCAATCAACTTGGAGAGCAAATAGAAGTTAAAGAAATATACCCAGATTCAATACGGTTTGTATTTGATGCTAGAGTAGAAAAGAAAGTTAAAATTATATCTTCTACTCAGCTTAATTTTGAACAACAATATCAGCTTTTTGGTAGGTTATTGGTTAAACCTGCAATTACTAGTGTTAGCGGTCCTGCTTCTATTTTAGATACATTGAATGCTGTTTATACAGAAGAATTGGTACTGGATAATTTGTCAGAAACAACAACAGAAAGTGTGCAGTTTAGAGCAGAATATGCTCAAAAAAAACTATCCTTTAATCCTGAAAAAGTGATACTTCATATTCCTGTAGAGAAATTTACGGAATCATCTGTGATGGTAAAAGTATCGTATGAAAATGTACCTGATAGTATTGAGATTAAAGCCATTCCTAATGAAATTGAAGTGAAATTTTTAATTCCGTTAAGTAAAATGGCCAGTTTGGCTAGTGCAAATTTTAGTGCTAAAATTGACTATGAACAGATTAATGATAACTTTAACCATAAGTTGAAGGTGGAATTAATTGAGTATCCAGATTTTATTCAATCATTGACTTTAAACCCAGGAAAAGTTGAGTACATCCTTAAAAAACGAAAATAATAAACCTGTAATTGTAGGATTAACTGGAGGTATTGGCTCTGGAAAATCTACAGTGAGTAAGGTTTTTTTAGCTTTAAATGTTCCTGTTTTTGATTCTGATAGAGAAGCAAAAAATATCATTAATACTGATGTTAAAGTTGTCGAAAAAATTATTTCAGAGTTTGGTGATGTATATCAAAATGGTGTTTTAGATAAAGTTAAAATGGCAGGAATCGTCTTTAATGATTCAAATGCTTTAGAACGATTGAATGAGATTGTTCATCCGAGAGTGGCAGCATGTTTTAATGAGTGGGTTGCTGATAATGCACATTTTCCTGTTTTAATAAAAGAAGCTGCAATATTAATTGAGAGCGGTGCTTATAAGCAAATGGATAAAATTATTTTAGTAACAGCTCCAGAGGTTATAAGGGTTAAGCGAGTAGTTGAACGCGATAAAGTTTCAGAAGAAAAAGTAAATGCTAGAATTCAAGCGCAAATTTCTGATAAAGAAAAATTAGCATATACCGATTTTGTTATAGCCAATGATGATACTCAATTGGTAATTCCTCAGGTATTAGAAATTTATCATCAATTGAAAATAGAGTAAATAAAAAAGTCCGAATGAGTTCATCATTCGGACTTTTGTAAACAGAAATTCTGTTTTTATTTTTTAGCTGCTGCTTTTTTAGCTGGGGCTTTTTTTGCCGCTGCTTTCTTTGCTGGAGCTTTTTCTGCAGGTTCTTTTTCCTTTTTTGGAGCTGCTTTCTTTGCTTTTGGTTTTGTTACGAAAGTTGCTGCCTTTTTTCTCTTTCTAGTTACACCGTAAGAACCCGATGAAATTTTTCCTTTTTTAGATTTTTTATCTCCTTTTCCCATGTGTGTTTTTATTTTTTGTAATTATAAGTGCCTCAAATATATAAAAAGAACGGGGGTTTTAAAACAAATGAGCAATCAATTTGACAGATAATTTAAGAGTCTAAAAAACTACTTTCAAAAAAATTAAATTTTGCGTAACTTCGCAAGACTTCGAAAATGAGGTTGAGATTTTTCTTTTTCAACTTCAAAAAAAATAAAATTGGGAATGAGTAGTAGCACTATAGAAAAAGAATCGACAAAAATATCTAAAGATAAATTCAGAGATACAGTTCTTGAAGATTATCGTTTAGTTTACATAAGTAGAGAAACTTCTTACTTAGGAAGAAGAGAGGTACTTACCGGTAAAGCTAAGTTTGGAATATTTGGAGATGGTAAGGAGTTGCCTCAGATTGCTTTAGCAAAACAATTTAAAGATGGAGATTTTAGATCTGGTTATTACCGAGATCAAACAATTATGATGGCAATTGGTCAATTAACTATTCAACAGTTTTTTGCTCAATTGTATGCGCATACAGATGTTGAAGCGGAACCAGCTTCTGCAGGAAGATCAATGAATGGTCATTTTGGTACCAGAAGTTTAAATGAGGATGGGAGTTGGAAAGATTTAACTAAGATGAAAAATTCTTCATCAGATATTTCTCCTACTGCAGGTCAAATGGCAAGATTATTAGGTTTAGGGCAAGCATCTAAAGTGTATAGGAACAATAAAGATTTAGCTTCATTTACAACGTTTTCTAATAAAGGAAATGAAGTTGCTTTTGGAACAATTGGTGATGCCAGTACTTCTGAAGGACCATTTTGGGAGGCTATAAATGCAATGGGAGTTCTTCAAGTACCTGTTGTAATGTCTGTTTGGGATGATGGACAAGGAATTTCGGTTCCTAAAAAATACCAAACAACCAAGGAAAGTATTTCAGAAATATTAAAGGGATTTCAACGAGAGAAAGGAACGAATGGTTTTGAAATTCTTAAAGTAAGAGCTTGGGATTATCCAGCATTAATAGAAACTTATGAGAAAGCAACTAAAATTGCAAGAGAAGAACATTGTCCGGTTTTAGTACATGTTGAAGAGGTTACCCAACCACAAGGACATTCAACTTCAGGTTCTCATGAACGTTATAAATCCAAAGAAAGATTAGCTTGGGAAACAGAATACTGCTGTGTTAAAAAGTTTAAAGAATGGATTCTTGAAAATAAATTAGCTACAGAAGAAGAATTAGAAACGATAGAGAAGGAAGGTAAAAAAGAAGTTTCTGCTCAAAAGCGTGCAGCTTGGACCGCTTATTTAAATCCTATTAAAGAAGAGCAGCAAACAATTGTTGGTTTGTTGGAAAGCATAGCTGCAGTTAGCAGTAATGCTCCTTTTATTACTCCTATAATAACTGCATTAAAAGGGAATACAGAACCAAATAGAAAAGATATTATCTCTACAGCTAAGAAGGTTTTAAGAGTTACAAGAGAAGAGAGTATCCCTGCTAAATCTCAATTGGTAAATTGGTTAGCAGCATCTAAAACTGCAAACCATGATAGATATAGTTCTACGTTAACTTCAGAGTTTGAAACTTCTCCAATGAAAGTTGAAGAAGTAAAACCTGTTCCTTCAGGAAAAATGGAGGATGGTAGAATTATTCTGAGAGATAACTTTATAAAGATTTTTGAAAACTATCCTGAAGTATTAACTTTTGGAGAAGATACAGGAAATATCGGAGGAGTAAATCAAAGTTTAGAAGGTTTACAAGAGAGATTTGGAGAGATAAGAGTTTCTGATACAGGAATTAGAGAAAATACAATTGTAGGGCAAGGAATTGGAATGGCTTTAAGAGGGTTAAGACCAATTGCTGAAATTCAATATTTAGATTACTTATTGTATTGTATTCAGGTAATGAGTGATGATTTGTCTACACTTCAATACCGAACTAAAGGTGGTCAAAAAGCTCCTTTAATTATTAGAACACGTGGACATCGTTTAGAGGGAATTTGGCATTCAGGATCTCCTATGGGAATGATCATAAATGCTGTTAGAGGGATGCACGTTTGTGTTCCTAGAAACCTAATAGATGCAGCAGGTTTTTACAACACCTTGTTAAAAGGTGATGACCCTGCCTTGGTTATTGAGCCATTGAATGGGTATCGTACTAAAGAGAACATGCCTTCTAACTTAGGAGAATTTACTACTCCTTTAGGTGTTCCAGAAATAGTAACTGAAGGAACAGATATTACGATAGTATCTTATGGATCTACTTGTAACATTGCAGAGCAAGCAGTAAAACAATTGTCAGAAGTTGGAGTTTCTGTTGAATTAATCGATGTAAGATCTTTATTGCCTTTCGATATTAATCACATGATTGCAGAATCAATTGAAACGACTAATCGATTATTGATTGTTGATGAGGACGTTCCTGGTGGAGCTTCTGCTTATATTCTAGATAAAATATTGGTAGAACAAAAAGGATACTACCATTTAGATGCGGAACCGGTTACATTATCATCTAAGGCACATAGACCAGCTTATGGTACTGATGGAGATTATTTCTCTAAACCAAATGCTGATGATATTTTTGATGCTGCTTATGCCATTATGAATGAAGCTGATGAAGATCAATATCCTTCGATTTATTAAAAGAAATATTCTGTCTACAGACTGACATTTTTTGATTGTATTAATTGAGACATTTGTACCTTAATCAATACAATTTAAGGATGAAAAATATTTTCAGTTTTTTAGCAATTTTTATGTTTTGTGGTGCACTTAATGCCCAAATTAATGTTCCTGAGGTTCAAAAATCTTTTTATGGGGTTGTTGATGCTACATGGTGTGGTAACTGTGGACAATACGGAATTCCTGTAACAGATCAAATTGTTAATCAAGTAGGTAATAAAGCAGTTGTGCTTGGCTTGCATAAAAGTTCAAGTAGTCTATTGTATTCAAGTACAGCAGAAGATATTGCAAATGCAATAGGAACATCTGGGCAACCTTATTGGACCTTAAATGGAGTTGGATTAGGAAGCTATAATTCTTCTATTCAAACAACTGTAGTGAACACTATAAATTCTACATATAACGCAACAACTACTGATGTAAATGCAGGTTTTGAATGGTTTATTCAAAATGATACCCTCTATGTAGAAACACTTACAGCGTTTTTTAATGCAGCAAATGGAGATTTTAATGTTGCCGTATATCTTAGTGAAGATAGTATTTATGAATATCAAGCGAATTATGATCCTCAAATACCAAATGGTAATATTTACCACAACCATATTTTAAGAACTAGTTTGTCTCAAGATGCGTTAGGGGAACAAGTAGTATCTGGAGCTGTAACTGCAGGAGCAAGCTATACTAATTTTCATAAAATACGTGTTGATCCTTCATGGGATTTAGATCAAATCCATTTATCTACTGTTGTTTGGCAAGACAATGGAGGGAGTTATACGTTTAAAAATGCAAATGATGTTGGACTTGAAGTACTTTCAACTTCTGTGAGTTTAAATCAAAAAGAGGATGTACAATTAAATATTTATCCCAATCCTACATCAGATTTTTTAACGGTTACTTCAACCAATTTAGCAGAAAGTTCATTGATTAGAATGTATGATATTGCTGGTAGAATTGTTTATCAAAAGAAACTTGAAGACAATAGCGATTTTACAATGCGTATTAATGTTTCTAACTTATCATCTGGAGAGTACGTTTTATCAATTGTATCTGATGGAACAATTGCCTCTAAACAGGTTGTTATTAAATAGCTTGAAATTAAAACCGTAAACAATATTTCTCCAATTAATACGTAATTTAGCTTTGAATTGTACTAAGTATTGATGAAGAAGTTAATTGCCGTTTTTTTGTTGTGGACATCATTTGTAGCAAGTGCTCAAATTGGCGGATCCAATACTTATGAGTTTTTAAATATTCCTATTTCGGCAAGAGTTGCAGGATTAGGAGGGAGTGTTATCGGAGTGTACGATAATGATCCAACCTTAGCGCATGCAAACCCATCTTTAATCAACAAAGAGATGAGTGGAATGGTTACCTTTTCATACCTTAATTATTTTGCTGATATCAATCATGGTTTCTTTTCTTATGTAAAAGATTTTAAGAAAGCAGGAACATTTTCTGCTGGTATTCGATACTTAGATTATGGAACTTTTGTAGAGACAGATGAAGGAGGTAATGAGTTGGGAAGTTTTACTGCAGCTGATTATGCTTTTGTATTGGGTTGGGGTAAAAGCATTGATTCTTCTTTCTCTGTTGGAGCCAATCTTAAACCTGTTTATTCCAATTTATATACGTACAATTCAGTTGGGATTGCCCTAGATTTTTCAGGAACTTACTACAATCGAAATAAAGAGTTTACAGCATCTATCCTTTTTAAGAATGTTGGAGTACAATTAAGTCCTTATGTGGAAGGAGGAGAAAAAGAACCGATTCCATTTGAGATACAAGCTGGGATCTCTAAAAAATTACAACATGTTCCATTTAGATTGTCGATAGATTTAATTCAATTGCAAAATTGGAACCTTTCTTACAATGATTCTATAGTTGCTACAAATAATAACACTGCATTATCTGATGAAGAAAAAGCAGAAAGGAATCAAACAAATTTTATCGGAGAAACATTTAGACACTTGGTTTTTGGTGGTGAATTTGTTCCATCAAAAAGTTTTATGTTGCGATTTGGATTCAATTATAAAAGAAGAACTGAACTTGCTCATGAAGTTAAACCCGGTTTGATTGGTTTTAGTTGGGGATTAGGATTTCGTATCAAAAAATTCCATATCAGCTATGGAAGTGCTAAATACCATTTAGCAGGTCCATCGAATCACTTTACCGTTACAACAAATTTATCAGAATATTATAGAAAAGGAGCTGCACCAAAACCTCCAAAACAGAAAAAGTCTAAGAAAGTAAAAGCTCCAAAGGAGAAAAAATCAAAAGAGAAAAAAAATGGATAGTTCAGCTACACTCACTACAAGTAAAATAATTGTTGCTATTGATGGATATTCTTCTTGTGGTAAAAGCACCCTGGCAAAACAAATAGCTAAAGAGAAAGGCTATATCTATGTAGATACTGGAGCAATGTATAGAGCTATTGCGCTTTATTCTATTCGAAATAAAATAATTTCTGATGCTCATTTTGATGAACAAAAATTGATTGAATCTTTGCCTGAGATTAAGGTGTCCTTTTCTTATAACCCAACTTTAAATGCGTCTGAAACTTATTTGGATGGAGAAAATATTGAAAAAGAAATTAGAGGAATAGCTGTTTCTAATCAAGTAAGTAAAGTAGCTCAAATAAAAGAGGTACGAGCTAAATTAG
This sequence comes from uncultured Flavobacteriales bacterium, assembly GCA_905479915.1. Taxonomy (GTDB): domain Bacteria; phylum Bacteroidota; class Bacteroidia; order Flavobacteriales_E; family Vicingaceae. The sequence continues at coordinate 33,805 of CAJQOH010000038.1, read as the reverse complement.
TAGAGGTTCAGAGAGAGCTTGGTAAAGCTAAAGGGTTGGTGATGGATGGAAGAGATATTGGTTCTGTGGTATTTCCAAATGCAGAACTAAAAATATTTATGACTGCAGATCATAACGTTAGAGCGCAACGTAGGTTTGATGAGTTACAGGCCAAAGGTGATAATATCCCCTTTGAAGATGTTTTAGAAAACATTACAAAAAGAGACAATGACGATACCAGTAGAAGTGAAAATCCACTTATTCAGGCAGAAGATGCCATTGTTATTGATAATTCTGAAATAACTCAGGATGAGCAATTAAAAATTGCTTTAGACTATGTAAATGAGAAACTTACTGTCGCGTAACTTCATTTTGTTAAGATTTTCTTGATTCAGTACTGTATTAAATCCTAATACAACAATTATAATTGGTAATTTTAAGGAATGATAAAAGAGGAGAAAAAGTCAATGGATATAGTAAGTAACATCAAAATAAATAAATCAGAAGGTTCTAAATTGCCATTTGTAGATTTTAATAACATACAATTTGGGAAGCAATTCTCAGATCATATGTTTATAGCAGACTACAAAGATGGTGAGTGGAAAAATTTTGAGATACTTCCTTACGCTCCAATTACATTAAGTCCTGCTTGTGCAGCTATACATTACGGTCAATCTGTTTTTGAGGGGATGAAAGCTTACAAAAACGAATCTGGAGAAATTTTTCTTTTTAGACCAGAAGAAAATGCGAAAAGAATTAACAAGTCAGCTTCAAGATTATGCATGCCAGAAATTCCTGAGGAATTATTTATGGAAGCTGTGAAAGAATTGATAAAGGTTGATGCTGATTGGGTACCTTCTATTGATGGTTGCTCATTATACATTAGACCTTACTTGTTTGCTAGTGAAGAGCTTTTAGGAGTTCGACCTGCAGATGAATATAAGTTTATGATTTTTACTTCACCAGTTGGAGGTTATTACCAAGATGAGGTTCATGTAAAAATTGAAACAGAATATACAAGGGCTTCAGAAGGTGGAGTGGGTTACGCAAAAGCGGCAGGAAATTATGCTGCAGCATTGTACCCAGCAAAATTAGGACAGGAACAAGGATTTAGACAATTGATATGGACAGATGCTAAAGAGCATAAATACATAGAAGAGTCAGGAACAATGAATATTATGTTCCATATCGGAGATACATTAATTACCCCTTTTACAGACTTAAAAACAACTTTAGCAGGTATTACTAGAGATAGTGTTCTAACGATTGCTAAGGAATTAGGAGTGAAAGTAGAAGAAAGAAAAGTTTCTGTTGCTGAGGTAATTGAATCGATCAAAAATGGAACGTTAAAAGATGCTTTTGGTACAGGTACAGCAGCTACCTTAGCTCAAATATCTTCTATTACTTATAATGATGAACGTTTTGAATTGCCTTCATTGGATAGTAGAACATTGTCTAATGAAGTAGGTCAGATTATACAAGATCTTAAACGTGGTAAGATTGAAGATACACACGGATGGATTTATAAGGTATAAATCCTTTCTAATATAGTAACAAAAAAGTCCTCACATTGTGAGGACTTTTTGTTTTATACTTACTGCTTCAAAGCAAAATCGATGTAAGTATAGAAATCGTTTGGATGATGGTTGGGTAGGTTATTTCCTCTTTCATGTCCTAAACGGACGATTACAATGTTTCTTTCGGGTATTACAATTATAAATTGCCCTAATATACCTCTGGCATAAAACACATCTAAGTCATTGTAATAGGTCATCCACATTTGGTATCCGTAAAAATCTACCGGTAATCCGGCTTTATCTTTTAACCCATAAGCAGCAGAAGTTGAGGCTTTAATGTATTTTTCAGAGACAATTCTTCTTTTATTCCATAAGCCATTATTTAAATATAACTTTCCAATACGTGCAAAGTCTCTAGCATTCGAATAAAAACAGCAGTAAGATTTCTCTCTACCATCCTTTTTATCTAAACTCCAAAGTGCAGGGTTTTTAGCTCCAATAGGCTGCCAGACTTTTTTACTCATGTATTCAGAAATACTTGTTCCGGTTACTTGTTCTAAGATAAGAGAAAGGATAATGGTGTTGCCTCCTAAATATTTCCAGTTTTTTCCTGGAGTTTCTGAAACCGAATAATTCTCATTTAACTTTTCAATATCTGTTCCATAATAAGCTTTGGCCATATGCCCGAAAGGGCTTTTGTAACTCTCATCAAAATTAATACCTGAGCTCATTGTGAGTAGGTGTTTTATTGTTAGTTCAGGGTTTTCATTGTATTGGGGCAAATAGTTCCCTACAGGGTCGTTTACACTGTTAATTTTTCCTTCATCAATGGCAATCCCAATCAATAAACCGATAAAGGTTTTAGCCACAGAAAAAGAATTGGTTAAAGAGTTTTCATTGTAGTTATCCCAATATTTTTCGTAAACAATTTTATCATGTTTAACTACTAGAAAAGCTGCAGGGTTCAATTGCTCAATTTCGGTAAGCAATTTTTTATCGTAGACTTTGTTGTAATGTTTGCCAAATTCCCATTGTTGATGTTCTCCATTAGCAACTTCTCTACTTTCAAAAATAGCGTGATCATCAATACTCGGACCTGTTTTACCAACTAAATAAGTAGAAGCTACAGCTTTAAATAGGTGAGCGTTTCCTGATACAATTATTAATAAAAAAACGATTACTAATATTGAACTTATAATTAGTAATGTCTTTTTTAATCTTTTCATTGAGTCAGATAAATTGGGCTTCAAAAAGCTGAACGAAGTGTTTTTTTAATTTTTGCTTTACCTCGTTTACGTCAATTTCTCGATTAAGTTCCTTTTGTAGTGAGGTAACTTGTTTATCTGCAATTCCGCAAGGAACAATGTTGTTGAAGTAGTCTAAATTAGCATTTACATTGAATGCAAAGCCATGCATGGTTACCCATCTGCTGCAGCGTACACCCATGGCACAGATTTTACGTGCTTTAAGTGGATTGTCAGCATCTAACCAAACACCTGTGAAACCATCAGATCTTCCGGATTTAATACCATACTCGGCTAAGGTTAGAATAATCATTTCTTCTAAGAACCGAAGGTATTTATGAATGTCTGTAAAGAATTTATCTAAATCTAAAATAGGATAACCAACAATTTGTCCTGGGCCATGGTAGGTAATATCTCCACCTCTATTTATTTTGTAGTAAGTAGCTCCTTTTTGTTTTAGGAGAGCTTCAGAGAGCAATAAATGACTTTCATCACCACTTTTGCCTAGTGTATATACGTGAGGGTGTTCACAAAAAATAAGGTGATTTTGGGTTTCTGTAATTGTTTTATCAGCTTTTCGATTTTCAATTTTAGCATCAACATTGGCTTTAAAAAGCTCTTCTTGAAAATCCCATGCTTCCTTGTAGTCAATTAGTCCTAAATCTTGGAAATGAATTTGTTTTGTCTTTTTCGTCATTGCGAACGAGGTAACGAGTGAAGCAATCTTATGATTCAAAAACGAGATTGCTTCGTACCTCGCAATGACGGTATATTAAATTTTGGCTAACTCACCTTTTAAATGAGTAATTACATCAACTTCAGTAACATCAATTCCTTTTTTATTCGCAATAAGAAGAGAAACCCAGTCACCTAAATGAACTAAGTATAACGCTCTTTCTAATTGAGAATTTCCTTTAGAATGTATTTCTATAATTGTTGATGTGTATTTTTCAAAAACTGTTTTGTTTACTTCCATTCTTTTTTGAGTTCGGAAATAATCATCTTCGTTTCTAAAAATTACTACAGCTAAATCTTCATTCTTTTTAGTCCATCCAACCAATTCGTTATGGTTCATTTCAGGAATAACATGATGCCAACAAAGCATTTTAGAATTCTCGTTTATTTGTTGACGAAACCTTACAGCAACACCTTCATAATTTGCATCAGCATAAATTACAGGAATCTTATTCATCAGTTTTTCTGTAATTGATTTTGCTTCAGTTATGATGTTTTCTTCTTCAGCATCAATTGTACTGATTGAATTGTTAAACTGATCCGTATAATCACTCTCAATTACACTGTAATGTTTTAGTATTGTAAATAATGTAGGAAAAGCTAAACCAAATGCAGCTCTTGGTGGGTGACCTCCAGGAATAATAATGTGGTTGTAATTTTTCGCTTTTGCGATTTCCTCTAATTTCCCTCCAGAAGTAACGCAAGTAATAATTGCATTTTTTGCTTGAGCTTGTTCTAGCATTTCTAAACTCTCTTCAGTATTACCTGAATAAGAACAGCAAAGAACTAAGGTGTTTTGATTAACAAATGCAGGGATTTTATAATCTTTGTTTATGGTTACAGGACAGTTAGCATCTTGAGCAACTATTTGAGCAATAATTGTAGCACCAATACCAGAACCTCCTAAACCACAGATTAAAACGTTTTCTACCTTTCCCGAAAATGCAGATAAGTTACTAGATTTACTAATAGTTATTGATTCGGAAATGTGTTTTGTAAAATTTTCAATTAATTCTTGCATCTATCTTCATTAATTTAAGGAAAGTAAAAGTAAGCAAATAGAACAGATTAATTGTAACTAACTTTAATCATATTAATTAATAATTAGCTCTAAAATTTTCAACTATATTTGTTCTGTGGAAGAGCAGAAGGTGAAAATATTAATTATCCGGTTTAGTTCGATAGGTGATATTGTTTTAACTTCTCCTGTTGTACGATGTTTAAAGGAACAATTGGTAGGCGATGTTGAAATTCATTTTTTAACTAAAAACCAGTACAAGAGTGTTGTAAACAATAATCCTCACATTTCTAAAATTCATACGATTGACAAAAGTACCAATGAGGTAATGGATGCTTTAATTGAAGAGCAGTTTCATTATGTTGTTGATTTGCATAAAAATTTACGCTCAAAAAGGGTAGTTAAAAGTTTAAAAGTACTTTCATTTTCGTTCGAGAAATTAAATTACAAAAAGTGGTTATTGACTGCATTTAAAATCAATAAGTTACCTAAAATTCATATTGTAGATAGGTATTTAGAAGCCGTAAAATCTTTAGGTGTTACCAATGACCAAAAAGGATTGGAGTATTTTATTGGAGATGCAGATAACGTTAAACTATCTGAACTTCCTGGAACTCACCAAAAAGAATATGTTGCTTTAGCTATTGGAGCACAACATGCTACAAAGCGTTTACCATTAAATAAATTGATTTCGGTTTGTAAGAAAGTTAATTTACCTATTGTATTATTAGGAGGGAAAGAAGATCAAACAACAGCTGAACAAATTAAAGCTGCAGTAGGTGATTTGATTTACAATGCATGTGGTAAATATTCTCTCAATCAATCTGCATCATTGGTAAAAAGTTGTAAAGTTTTAATCACTCATGATACTGGTTTGATGCATATTGGTGCTGCTTTAGATGTTAAAATAATATCTGTTTGGGGAAATACAGTTCCTGATTTCGGAATGTATCCATACTACCCTAATACTCCAGAGAAGTTCACTATTGTAGAAAATAAGGATTTAAAATGTAGACCCTGTTCTAAGATAGGGTATAATAAATGTCCTAAAAAACATTTTAAATGTATGAATGATATTGATGAAGAAGAGATCGTTAAAGAAGTATTTTTTAATTGATTAAACCTTTTTATCTTTCTTAAGTCTTATGAAAATAAATTAACACTTTAAATCTATTACTATGAAAAAACTTTTACTCGCTTTAGGAATTTTGTTCCTAACAAACTTTGCTCAGGCACAACCTGAATTATCATCATGGATCATGACAACAGGCTTTGCCGAAGAGAATGGTACAATTTATACGGACTCTGGAGATGTACAGACTGTTTGTTACAATACTAACTTTGTATTTATATCAGCTACAGGTTTGGCCGGGACTTATTCTATGGGGCCATATCCTATGAATCCAAATACTGCTGGAGCGCAAGGTCATGTATTTAAAATATCTAGAAATCCTACTGAAGAGTTAGGTACTAAAACTTCTGTTCCTTTAAAAGGTTCTATTGGTGTTGCTTTAAATGGAGTAATCTTTTACGGTTATGGTGATGCAAAATCTTATAGTTCTACTACAGGACAAAATGAAGGTGGATCAATGGGAGATGGTAATTGGAATTCTGATGCTTGGGTATCTGAAGGAGCAACTATGGATGCTGCAGGAAATGGTCATCCTGACCAAAGTTCTAATTATCATTATCATGCTATTCCATCTGCTTTAACTTCATCTACTGGAGCTACTCATTCTCCTTTAATTGGTTATTCTTATGATGGCTTTCCAATTTACGGACCTTATGGTTATGCTACTGGTATGGATAATACAAGCGCTATAACAAGAATGATTTCAGGATATGAATTAAGAAACATCAATGATAGAACTTTACTGCCAGGTTCAGTTACATCATCTCCGGCTGGTCCAGCTATTGGAGGAGCTTTTCCTTTAGGAACATATATTGAGGATTATGACTTTGTTGGAGGAGCTGCAGATTCTATTTTAGATCAATACAACGGGAGAGTATGTGTTACACCCGAATATCCAGGAGGTACTTATGCTTACTTTACTACAATGGATGCTGTAGGTGAGCCTGCTTTTCCTTATTTGTTTGCAGCTGAGTATTATGGTGAAGTAGACAATACAAGTACATCAAGCAATATACCTGGAAATGTAAATTGTACACCTGTATTGGCTAGTGTAAATAATTTTACTGAAAAAAGTAATGAGTTTACGCTGTATCCAAACCCAACAAGTGATGTGCTTAACTTTACGTTTACAGGAGAAACTCCTAATCAAGTAAAGATTACAAATGTTGTAGGAGAGGTGTTGTTAACTGCAACTGATTATTCTTCTATTGATGTATCAAACTTAAGTAACGGAGTTTATTTCGCGAAAATGGTTTACGAGACTAAAACAGAAACAATGAGATTTTTAAAAAAGTAGAAATTATATATTGTACTTATAAAACTTCCAGTTGTTGTTAAAACACTGGAAGTTTTTTTATTTAAGGGGGTCTCTATTTTTTTTGATGTTTACTGTGCTACTTTCTTGTACTCTTCTATGCTGAAGTTTAGCATCTTTTTAGATTCAATTTCATTCTCCCAGCCTAAAGGTTCCATTTTACCTGGACCTTTATAATTGGCAAAGAAAGTTTTAATAATGGTTGTAGATCCTTTAAATAGGCTGTCTAATTCAACGAAATTATTAACCTTAAAAAAAGGAGAACCTTTCATTACTGCAATCAATTTATCATCTTGTTCGCCTCTGTCTAGGAGTTTTAATATTCCAATGATTTTGGTGTTTAAAACAGTGCCACGTTCAACTGCTGGCCCTAAAACAATTACATCTAATGGATCTCCATCTCCACCTAATTCTTTAGGCAATAAAGTGCGAGGTATCATTCCATAATTACCTGGATAACCAAGATAATTTATTTTTCTGGGTATATTATTTTCAAATTCCCATTTTAAGTTTCCAGATGATTTTTCAACCTCCCATTTTTCAACTGTTCCAGTCGGAATCTCTATTACTACATTCACATTTCCTTCAGCATCAATTGGATCATACCCCGTAAGGTAATTGTTTTCTCCCTTTATGGTATATTTATCTAAAGCCTGAGGAAATTGAGTAGCTTCGTTTGCTGTTTCAGTTTTAGAGCAATTCTCCTTACAAGATTGCAGCGTAACGATTGTTAGTATAAATAAGAATACCTTAAAATTCATTTACCAATTGTTTTTGATTGATTCTTCTATTAATACTTCTTTAGGAATATCGTGAGTTCCATTAAACTCTATTAGGTGAAACTTGGCTTCTTTTATTATTTCTTCTTGTTTTTTAATCTGTGTATCTGTTGAAAACTCATCTTTATTTCCATAGAGAATGAAGGTGTTAAATGCTTGTCCGAAAGTTTTAAAATCGATTTCTTCAGGAAACATACTCGACCAAAGGATAAAGTTATTTGGGATTACTTGTTTGTTGGCAATCCATCTGCTCGCTGTTGCTCCTCCTTGAGAAAAGCCCAACACATTCACCTTAACTTTAGAAGAGTTGTTCTCTTCAAGAATTGTTGTGTAGAGTTGATTAAGGTAGTTGATATAGTCTTCAATTTCATTTTCTCTGTCTTCTTTTGTCATCCAAGAAGCACCAATTCTACCATGAAATCCATTGGTGTAAAATTTTGATAAACCATCAGGTGCTACAATACAAGTAGAATCATTTATAATCGGACTGAATTTTTTAATAAAGTATTTGGATAACATACCATAACCGTGTAAAACAAACCATATTGTTTTGGCAGTTTTAAGATCACCTTCAGTATAATATGTAGCGGTTTTATTTATTTTTATTTTGTGCTGCATATTTTTTTATGGCATTTGGATCATAACGAACAGAAAAGGTAATCCATATAGATCGAGAAAGTCTTAAAGTATAAGGAGTAAGAAGGGTAAGTGAAATCCCTGTTGCAATTAAGTAAGGAATTAAACTGTATGCATTAAACGTAATAAATGCTACAAAAACGGCAACACATATTGCTACGGTTAAGGCATAGCTTACAAACATAGCGCCCAAATAAAATCCTGCTTCAATCTGAAAATCTTGATCACATGCTTTGCAGTTGTCGTGAATTTCTAGAAAGTTTTTGAACTGGTAGGTCTTTGTATTTAGAAATAAATCACCCTCATGACATTTCGGGCATTTACAATTTAAAGTACTTTTTACAATATTAGAGTCTTGAGCCATTTGAAATAGGTTTATTCTACTACAAAGATATTTAATTCAGTAATACCAAATTCTAATCAATACACTTACTTTAACTAATTTCGCAACATGGTTGGAATTAATGAGCTTACAGTAAATTTTGGAGAACGTTATTTGTTTAACAAGATTTCATTTATCATAAATAAGACAGATCGAATTGGTTTGGTTGGGAAGAATGGTGCAGGTAAATCTTCTTTGCTTAAGATAATAGCTGGAGAATCAGAATCTGATGGTGGTAATATTTCGATGCCAAGCGGATTTAGAGTGGGTTACTTACCTCAGGATATGGATTTTGCTTATGGAAAAACAGTTATGGAAGAGGCCAAATCTGTTTTTAAAGAAGTAAATGGTATTAATGATAAGATTGAGATAATTAATGAACAACTTGCAGTTAGAACAGATTATGAGTCTGACAGTTATTCAGAAATGCTTAATGAGTTGAGTGATTTGAATGAGCGAATTGGTTTGTTAGGAGGTTTCAATATTGATTCTAATTGTGAAACAATTTTAAAGGGATTAGGTTTTAGTCCTGAAGATTTTACACGATTAACTGACGATTTTAGTGGTGGGTGGAGAATGAGGATTGAATTGGCTAAAATTTTATTGTCGAATGCAGACGTTTTACTATTGGATGAGCCAACCAATCACTTGGATATTGAATCAATACAGTGGCTAGAAGATTTTTTAAAAGTATATCATGGTGGGGTAGTTTTAGTATCTCACGATAAAGCTTTTTTAGATGGGGTAACAAATAGAACTATTGAAATTTCGTTGGGAAAAATCTATGACTATAAAACGTATTATTCTAAGTACTTACATCAAAGACAAGAGCGAAGAGAACAGCAGCTAGCAGCCTATAACAATCAACAAAAGCAAATTCAAGATACAGAGAAGTTTATTGAGCGTTTTAGGTCTAAAGCGTCTAAAGCGGTTCAGGTTCAAAGTAGAATAAAACAATTGGATCGTTTGGATCGAATAGAGATTGAAGAAGAAGATAATGCAGCTATGCAATTTTCTTTTCCTCCAGCACCTAGATCGGGAAAGGTTGCTGTAGAAGCTTCAGAAGTTGGAAAGGCCTTTGGAGATAATCAAGTGTTTAGTGGTGTAAATTACTTTATTGAAAGGGGTAAAAAAGTAGCTTTTGTTGGGAAGAATGGAGAGGGTAAAACTACCATGATTCGTTCTTTAGTTGGAGAATTGGAGCATGAAGGAGAATTGAAAATAGGGCACAATATAGAAATGGCTTACTTTGCTCAAAATCAAGCAGAAGAATTAGATAAAGAAAAGACAGTTTTTGAAATTATTGATGAAGCTGCTCATGGTGAAGTAAGAAAACAGGTAAGAAGTCTTTTAGGGGCTTTTATGTTTGGAGAAGAAGAGATCACTAAAAAAATAAAAGTACTTTCTGGTGGTGAGCGAGCAAGGGTTGCGTTGTGTAAACTTTTGTTGGAACCAATTAATTTGTTGGTATTGGATGAGCCAACTAATCACTTAGATATTCGATCTAAGGATGTTTTAAAAAAAGCATTACAAAATTATGATGGAACGTTAATTGTTATTTCTCACGATAGAGATTTTTTAGACGGCTTAACGGAAGAAATGTATGAGTTTAGTGATGGGAATGTAAAACAGTTTTTAGGAGGGGTTTATGAGTTCTTAGAATCTAAACAGGCTAAAACTATCCGTGAATTTGAGCATAAAGAGAAAGTAGTTGAGAAAAAACAAAAACAGAGTTCTGTTCATAAATTAAGTTATGAAGACCGAAAGCAACGTGATAAAGATATTAGAAAAACTCAGAATAGAGTAGGTAAGTTAGAAAAATTGATTGAAGAATTAGAAACGAAAGTTGAAGGGCTAAATCAAAAATTACTAGATCCTAATGCATATTCTCAAGAGTTAATGGATGAATATGGAACTCTTAAAGAAGAGTTAGACCAAGCGATGAAAGATTGGGAAAAATCTGAAAAAGAATTAGAAATGTTAAACGCTTAGTGCGTTTTACTCATAGACTTTGGCGTAACAATAATAAAATGAGCTGTACTTTCATTTTTTAATTCAAGCTTGTCTAATTCCTTTTGTTTAACACAATGAATGGTTAAAATTTTAAGGTCGGGATTGGCCTGTTTTAAATGCCACATAATGCCTTCAAAGTTTTTGGAATGGTAGGTGTGGTTAAAGTGAATAAAAGTACTTCCTTCTCTATAATTTTTTAATATGAAATGAGACATGGTAGCATCTTTTGTAACCTGTGCTCTGGCTAAATTGTCTCCAGTAATTTTACCATGATCTTTCATTCTTTTTATCGCTTTATATCCTTCTAAGTTTTCATCATATTTAAAAGGTGTAGGGCAAAGGTATTTACTGGCTTGTTTTGAAAGGTGATTGAAGGCTTTAAACCCTTCTGTACTTACCATTTTAATGTATCTATCAGGAATACTGGTGGCAATGAAAGGGATTTGAAAACTTCTAGAAAAATCTAACAATGGTCTATATTCTGTGTGATTGTCTTCTCCATAGTTAACTTCTTTACAAAAGGTTTTGTAATTCACATGCCCGCCCAAATATTCATTAATTACAAGTTGATTGTCTGTATGATAAGATTGAGCACCAAGAACAATGTCTTCGTTTACTTTTTCAAAAATATCTTTTACCAATTCATATTCTAACCAATGATTAATGGGGTTTCGGTATATTTCTCCGAAAAGAATGATGTCAGCTTTAGCAGCTTTTTTTAAAATTTTCTCGTAACTGGATTTTCCTCCTAAATCGTCAAAAACGGTGTATGCTTTTTTTTGAGCATGTAGAGAAAATGAAATGATGAGGCATGCAATTAATGCAGGGAGCTTGTTTGGGTACATAAGGTTCGTTCGTTAGTGTAATTGATTGCGAATTTATTGTAAAAAAGTTAGTTAAGCTTTAAATACGAGATTAAATTTTCAAAATCAGTGGTAACACTTAGTAAAGAATCATTATTTTTTAACCAATCGATATGTTTTTTAATTTTCGTTTCAGAATTTAATTTTTCGTTTAAGGAAAGTTGTTGAATGTTAAATTCTTTAGGCCGTTCTAAGATGTTAATATAAATATGATTGATTTCTAATAGTTCAAGATTTACGAGTTCTTGATGAAGTGCTGGAAGGTTATTAATGTTCATTGAACTAACCGTTGGGGCAATCTCAAAATAAATCTCAGGACACACCTGAATCATTTTTTCCCTATTCTGTATAAACTGCTTCCAATTAAAACCTTCCCTGATTTCAGATCCAAGCTCATGACTCGCATCGATACTTGCACTTACATGTACTTTTTTAAATTTTTTCCAGACCTCTAAAATATTTTTATCCTTAAAGTTGAGGTTAGAGAAGTTGGTATTGTATCGCAGTTCAATATTGAATAATTTTCTTTTTTCGAGCTCTTCTAAAACCTGATAATGTTCTTCCATAATAAGGGGTTCACCACCAGCAAAGTAGATTTCTTCTATGTCATCTATGTATTCAAAAAGTTCATCAAAATTATTTGTAAAGGCTTTAATGATCCGTTCATTAGAGGCATTACGCTTACTTCCTTCTTCAAACCAAGCTGAGCTATTGCCATGCCAGCACGTTTTGCATTTAAAGTTACAAATGTTAGAAAACCGAATGTCTAAATAGATTGGTTCAGGATTATTTTCATCTATTCGTTTTAGGTCTTTTTTGTATTTCTGATTGGATATTTGTCGTAGACTTAATTTGCCTGATTTTTCGATATTGTAACAGTGACTACATCTTTTATCTGGAATGTCGTTTTGGAATTGGGTTCTTAGTTCTTCAAACTTTTTACCATTCCAAATGTCTTTTATTGATTGTTCTTGAACATTGCCTAAAAACCTTTTGTTGTTACAGCAAGGACTTACCCTTCCATTTTGAGCAATATGTAAATGTATCCATGGAAGTATGCAGAAATGTTTATTGTTGATTAACGTCATTTTTGTTGTGATGTTTCGTCATTGCGGGCTTGACCCGCAATCTCCTTATTAATAACTTTACTTTTCAATTGTATCACTTAAGTCATACCAATCAGGATTGAGGTTTTCAACAAGTTCATTTTTCCATTCTCTTTTCCAGTTTTTTAAATTTTTCTCTCGACCAATTGCTTCTTCAATTGATGAATAATATTCAAAATAAACCAATTTGTCACAATTATAATTTGCTGTAAATGAGTTAGGGAATTTTTTGGTTTTGTGCTGGTGAATTCTGACATGTAAATTTGATGTAACTCCTAAATACAAAACATTGTTATGAGCATTTGCCATAAAATAAATAAAGCCACCACGTTCCATTATACGAAAGTAGTTATAATTGGGGGATTGCGGATCAAGCCCGCAATGACGGATTTGTATAATATTATGAATGGATATACCGTTCTTTTAATATGAAAAACTTAACCATATTCCTTATATCTTTATTCTTAACCCATTATTCAATTGCTAATAATGGAGATAAATTCCCAGACATAAAAGGTGAAACTTTAAAAAACAAGATGATTGAATTGCCAAAATCTGCTCAAGGAAAATACTGTTTAATTGGTATGGCTTCATCTCAAAAAGCAGAGGCAGATTTACAATCTTGGATGCAACCGGTTTATGATCTATTTATCAATCAAAACACGTTTATCCCAATTGATTACAATATGGATATCTTTTTTGTTCCTATGTTTACTGGAGCGAATAAAAGCTTTTATGAAAAGGCCATGCAAAAAACCAAAAAAGAAATAGACCCAGAATTGGCCCCTCATGTTATCTTTTACAAAGGAAGTTTAGACCCTTATAAAGCTTATCTAAAAGATAAAAGCAAACCTTACTTTTTTGTATTGGATGCAAATGGTAAAATTGTTTATTCTACCTCAGGAAAATATACCGCTAAGAAATTGGATCAAATTGAAGAGCTTGTTTCGGAGTAATGAGGATTATTTCCTCGTATACTCATGCACAAACTTACAAAGCTGTTTAACATTCTCTACAGGTGTTCCAGGTAAAATACCGTGTCCTAAGTTAAATATGTGCCCATCAATTCCTTTTACAGAATCTAAAATCTTTTTGGTTTTTGCTTCAATAATATCCCAATCAGCAAAAAGAGCAGTAGGATCTAAATTACCTTGTACGGCAACTTCGTAGTTGAGGTCTTTCCACGTTTTAGCCAAGTCAGTTTTCCAATCAATGGCAATAACATCTGGGTTCGCTTTTCTTAAACTTGGTATTAAATGAGCAGAGTTTACCCCCATAGAGATTAAAGGAACATTAGGGTATTTTCCTTTAACAATTTCAATCATCTTTTCTACGTGAGGATAAACATACTCATTGTAATCGTCAATGTCTAAAGCACCAACCCAACTATCAAAAATCTGTACTGCCATAGCGCCACTTTCTATTTGAAAGTTTAAGTAATTCGCCATTACAGTCCCTAACTTATCCATTAGTAAGTGCCAAGCTTTTGTTTCGTTATACATAAAAGCTTTCATGGTTTCGTAGTTCTTAGAAGGACCACCTTCTATCATGTAACTAGCCAATGTAAATGGAGCTCCAACAAAACCAATACAAGGAACATTTAATTCTTTCTTTAGAATAGTTAACGCTTTACCGGTGTATGCCATTTCTAATGCAGGATCAACTACTTTAAGTTTTTCTACATCAGCAACAGTTCTAACCGGGTTATGGATTAATGGTCCGTACCCTTTTTTGTATTCAAAGCTAATTCCCATAGGTCCTAAAGGAATTAAAATGTCTGAAAATATAATTGCAGAATCTAATTCAAATTGATTGATAGGAAGTAATGTTACTTCAGCAGAAATTTCTGGAGTTGTACTAATATCTATGATACTGTAAGTCTCTTTAATTTTCATATACTCTTTTTGGTAACGTCCTGCTTGACGAGCTAACCAAAGTGGAGTATAAGGAGTTTCTTCTCTTCTACAAGCTTTTAAAAAGTTATCGTTAAATTTCATATGAATTGATAATGTATAATTGAAAATGGAAAGTTATCCATTTTGTAAATTGTTTTTACTTGATTTAATTATTGAGACTAAAAGCCTAATTAATTCAATGTTTAAATTGTTTATTTTGTTAAAATCAGATTGCTCAATATAGTGGGTGTCAACTAATAAGTTGAGCCAATAAGTTGTTTCGTTTGCTTCTTTTAGTGAAATTGATAACTTATGAATGAAGTCTTTTTTGCTTTCAGCGTGTTCAGATTCTTGTATTAAAGCTCCAATTGCTGTTCCAGAGCGCAAAAGTTGTTTGCTTAAAACAAATTCTTTTTTATCGATAAGAACTTTGTACAATTCAATAATTTGAATTGCAAACATGTAACTTTTATCTTTTACAACATTTTTGCTCATTTAATAATTATCAATTCTCCATTTTTAATTATTAATTCCGGCCATAGCCGAATTAATTGCATTAATAATCTTATTTATATCTTCATCAGAAAGCACTGAACATAAGAACCACGCTTCAAATTGAGAAGGTGGAATGTAAACGCCATTCTCAATTAAACCCCAAAAGAATTTAGTAAATCGAGCAGTATCACATTCTTGAGCCTCAGTAAAATTTGTTACTTTTTTAGAAGTGAAAAACGGATTAACCATAGATCCAAATCTGCTAACTGTTAAGTCAATTCCGTTTTCAGCAGCGGCATTTAGCAACGCTTTTTCAATGGTTGCTGCTTGCTCATTAAATTTATCATATGGATTTTGAGACTGTAACTCTTCTAAAGTAGAAATTCCGGCAGCCATTGCAACTGGATTTCCAGATAATGTTCCTGCTTGATACATTGCTCCTAAAGGAGAAACCATTTGCATTATTTCTTCTCTTGCTCCATAAGCACCTACTGGAAATCCACCACCAACAACTTTTCCTAAACACGTAATATCAGCTTCAACTCCTAAAAGCTCTTGAGCTCCACCAAATTTAGAACGGAAGCCTGTCATTACTTCATCAACAACTAAAAGAATACCTGCTTCTTTAGTGATTTTTCTAAGTTCTTTAATGAAAGAGTCTGAAGGGATAACCGTCCCCATATTTCCTGCAACTGGCTCAATAAAAACAGCAGCAATATCATCACATGCTGCAATGTGTTTTTTTACTGATTCGATGTCATTGTATTCTGCAATCAATGTATTTTGAACTGCTTCTTTGGGTACTCCAGCACTTCCTGGAATACTTAAAGTAGCTAAACCAGAACCTGCTGCAACTAATAGTGCATCAGAATGGCCGTGATAACACCCAGCAAATTTTACAATGTGGTTTTTCTTTGTGAAAGCTCTTGCCAAACGTATGGCGCTTAAAATAGCTTCAGTACCCGAGTTTACAAACCTTACTTTGTCCATTCCTGGAAAAGCGTTGCAAACCATTTGGGCTAACTTAATTTCATTTGCTGTACTTGCTCCAAAAGTAAAACCGGTAGCAACCTGATTCTGTACAGCACTTAGAACTTTTTCATTTCCATGACCAATAATCATTGGACCATAAGACAGCACTAGATCAATGTATTCGTTTCCATCTACATCGTAAATTTTAGAACCTGATGCTTTCTCCATAAACAATGGATTACCGCCAACAGAACTAAATGCACGAACAGGAGAGTTTACTGCTCCAACTAGGTGCTTTTGTCCAGCGGTATATAATTCTTGTGATTTTGTGTTATTCATTTTCTTTTGTTTAGAGAAAAGACCGCTTTGCTTTCAGAATAAAGAGCAAAGACTAGAAGTCTTTTTTCTTGTTTCTATTCTCTTATTTCTTTTTTCAATTGTTTAGCGGCCTCTTTAGCATGATATGTAATAATAATATCAGCTCCAGCTCTTTTTATTGAAAGCAATGTTTCTAGCATTACTTTTTGTTCATCAATCCAACCATTATTTCCTGCGGCTTTTATCATGGAATATTCTCCACTAACATTATAAGCTGCTATTGGTGTATCAAAGTTATTTTTTAAATCTCTTATAATATCCAAATAAGATAAGGCAGGTTTTACCATTAAAATTTCTGCACCTTCATCTAAATCTGTTTGCGCTTCTTTTAAAGCTTCATTTCTATTGGCAGGATCCATTTGGTAGGTTCTTCTATCTCCAAAACTTGGAGCAGAATCTGCAGCATCTCTAAATGGTCCATAATATGACGAGCAGTACTTTACAGAATAGCCCATAATAGGAATGTGTTCAAATCCATTTTTATCCAACTCATCCCTCATTTCACGTACTGCAAAATCCATCATTCCTGATGGAGCAACCATATCAACTCCTGCTTTTGCTTGAGCCAATGTTTGTTTTCTAAGATTGATTAGTGTCAAATCATTGTCAACATCATTGTCGCATAAAACTCCACAATGACCATGGTCAGTATATTCACAAAAACATACATCGGCAATTACTTTTAAACTTGGATAGTTGGTTTTGATGTAGCGAATTGCTTTTTGAATTATTCCATTGTCGTTCCAACTTTCTGAACCTTCAGCATCTTTTTTTAGAGGGATACCAAATAGAATGACAGCATTAATACCCAAAGCAACTACTTCATCCAGTTCTTCATTTATTCTGTTTAAAGAGTAACGGAAAATACCTGGCATAGAAACAATTTCTTTCTTAACATCATCTGCTTCTTCAATAAAAAGGGGGTAGATAAAGTCAGAAACGTTCAATTCTGTTTCTCGAACGGAACTTCTTATTGCTTCTGTTTTTCTGTTGTCTCTTAGTCTAATTGACATGGTTGAAATTTGAATGCAAATATACGGTTGTTGAATTGAGTTATAAAGTTGAAAGATGGAAAGTTTAAAAGTTATTTCGCTTGGCTTAGGGGTAGGAATGACATCCTAATAATTGAACGCTGAGCGGAGCCGAAGTGTACGATTATTAGATACAATGGATAACCCGACCGAAGGGAAGCCCCAAATTGTAAAGAAGATGTTAAAAAGAAACGATAGCTTATTTATTAACCTTTATGGAGTAAATTTACGATATGGATGAAAAACCAAGAATGGTTATCGCTGGAGGAACAGGTTTCTTTGGAAATTATTTGATTAATTTTTTTAAGAAAGACTATTCTATTGTTGTTTTAACACGACAAAAATCCTTTTCTAAAGATGAGGTAAATTATGTGAATTGGGATGGGAAGCAGCAGGGTGAATGGATCAATTTTCTGGAAGGTGCTGCTGTGTTGATTAACCTTTCGGGTAAATCAATTAATTGCAAATTCACGCAAAAGAATAAAGAAAAATTGTTGTCTTCTCGAATTGATTCAACAAAGGTATTGGTTGATTCTATAAAAGAGTTAACAAACCCTCCAAAGGTATTTTTAAATGCGAGTGCGGGTTCTATGTACGCATTGTTGGATGAGCCAAATGTAGAAACGAATCAATCTTATCAAAAAGGTTTTTTGAGTGAAATGGCCTTAGCATGGGAATCAGAATTTTTTAAAGGAGATTTACCAAAAACGAGAAGGTTAGCATTAAGAATATCATTAATCTTAGGGAAGAATGGGGGAGTTTATGATGTGCTCCAAAAGATTACTAAATTTTATTTAGGAGGTTTTGTTGGCTCGGGAGATCAGATGATGTCTTGGATGCATATTGAAGATGCGGCTCGAGCGGTTGCTTTTTTAATTGACACTTCCAATGTAGAAGGTCCAATAAATTTTTCCACAAACCAACCTAAATCTAACGCTGATTTTATGAAAATGTTAAGGCAGAGTTTAAATGTTCCATTTGGTTTTCCTGCACCGGCATTTGGACTGAATTTAATGAGTGGTGTTATTGATATAGAGCCTTCTTTGCTTCTAAATGGTGTGAATTTTATTCCAAAAAAGTTAACAGATAGTGGCTTTAAGTTTAATTATGAAAAGCTTGAAGATGCCTTGAAAGATTTAAGTTAGAATGGAACAAGCTAAACATATTATCCTGTTTGATGGAGAGTGCAATTTTTGCAGCTTCTGGGTGAAGTATGTGATTAAAAGAGATGCAAAAAATGTGTTTAGATTTGCTTCTTTACAATCCGAAAAGGGTAGAGAATTACTTGATCAATACCAAATAGATTCTTCGATAGAATCTTTGGTTTTAATTCAGCATGAGAACGTCTATTTTAAGTCTTCTGGAGCACTTCATATCGTTAAAGCCTTAGGAGGTTTTTCTTCAATTTTTTATGGGTTAATAGTTATTCCGCGGTTTATTAGAGATTTTTTTTACGATATGATTGCAAGTGTTCGTTATAAAATTTTTGGGAAGTCTGCTTGCGAATTACCTGCAGATCCAAACTATAAAGATCGATTCTTGTAAAGATCAGGAAGCATCAAAAAATCAATTAATTAAGTTACTTTTGTAAAGTGTACGCAGTAGTAGATATAGAAGCAACAGGTGGGAACCATATTAATGGTAGAATTATTGAAATTGCAGTTATTCTTTTTGATGGTAAAAAGATTGTTAAAGAGTATTCTACACTTGTAAACCCTGAAGTTAAGATAGATTGGTATGTAACTAAGCTGACAGGTATTACCAATAAAATGGTTGCAGATGCTCCTTTATTTGCGGCTATTGCTCAAGAAATTATTGACCTTACAAAAGGAAATATTTTTGTAGCACATGATGTTATTTTCGATTTTAAATTTTTAAAAGAAGAACTCCGTAAAGTAGGGTTTGATTTTAATGAGCCTCAAGTTTGTACCTTAAAACTGAGCGAAAAACACTTGCCAAATGCAGCTTCTTATAGCTTGGGTAAATTGTGTGATGAAATGGGTATACCTATCCCAGAAGAAGTAAGGCACCGTGCTGCTGGTGATGCTGTTGCTACAGCTAAATTGCTAGGTTTGCTATTGTCAATGAATGATTAGTTAAAAACCCTACTTAATTATTCTTATAGTCTTAGTATTATGATCATTTATTAGAGTAACCATATAAACTCCAGAATTCCATTTTTCAGAAATTATTGTAATAGCATTTTGCGATAAGTTATCTCTACTGAAAACTGTTTTACCACTAATGTCTGTAATCCTAATTGCAGCATTTTCAGAAATATTTTCTAATTCTAAAGTAAACATACTACTTATCGGGTTAGGGTAAGAATTCATTTCACTATTATCAATACTAATAGGTATTATTTTAAAATATTCATGTTTTCCATCAAAATCTGTTTGCTTTAATCGGTAATAAGAAGTTCCACTAAAAGGATTGTGATCAAAGGTTAAATAACTTAACTCTTGATTACTATTTCCTGCACCTTCTATTGTGGTAAGTGTTTCAAAACTTTCGCCATCTTGTGATTTTTCAATAGTAAAATAATCATTGTTAATTTCTGAAGAAGTACTCCATACCAATTTTACAGATTTGTTTTCTTCTATAGCATCAAAATTGATAAGCTCTATAGGTAAAGGGTTAACTGCACTACTTAATGATCCAAAAGTAAATGATCCAAAAGAAGTTACAGCACCACTTGATGTAAGACTAGTAACTGGTAATGCGCTTTGCCCTTCACTCGTCCAATCTGTTCCATCATACCTAGCTATAACTAAGTCAGTTGTTAATGCAGTGATGTCACTAAATGTAGTGTTTTCGAAATGCAATGTAACAGATACATTAGAGGTTGTAGAAACACCTCTATCTATATTCCAATACTCTCGAGTACTAGCGTTGTTTAATCCACCAGTTACAGAAAGATCTCCTTGACCGTTTGCAAAATACTCAGCAGTAAATTCTTCTGTTGTTTCAGTAGGGTTTGATATTGCTGCTCTTGCCCAACTTGTTCCATCTCCTAAAGGGAAAGTAAAAACATCATCACCAATTTTTTTAACTGGTCCATCAATAAAGCTATCGGCATCACCACCATTACTATCAGAACCATCATTAAATGTTACTAAAGCAGTAGAAGATGAAGAAACGATTCCTTGTGTTAGCGTTAAGAATGTTTCTATAGTAACTGAGTCAGTTAAAGTTACTCCTCCAGCTGTTTTTGATACGATAAGGTTGTTAAATGTTTCACCTCCAATTGTAGCAGAGCTTATGGTTTGAGTTCCTGTTCCATTTAAAGTAACAGTTCCAGCTTGTTGTAAAAATGCGTCTGCATCTGTACTTGTGCTGGTCCAATTTCCAGCAAGAGTAATGCTAAAGTTTGATGCGGTAACGTCTAATATTGCAGTTTCATCAATATTTAAATTTCCTTCAACAATAATGTTTCCTGTTAAATCTTTACTTCCACTTCCTTCAAAAGTTAAATTCTGATAAGTGAAGGCATTAGAGATACTTTGATCTCCATTTCTCCAAAAAGTGAATGTAGAGGTTGGGTCTAGTGTGTATGTTCCTGTAAGTCCTGGTACCGTACCTGATGAATTTCTTGTTCTAATTCTAAAATTTGTACCGGCAGCCATCGTAACATCAGCATTGCCTGAAAGATGTTGTACAGCGCCTGAATATTCTAAAGTTCCAGCTGTTATGTTAATCAGGTTTTCAACATCTATATTTGTACCAGATGCTAATGTAACTTCATTATTTGGTGATGTGCCTGTATTACTTATTGTTAAGTTATAATAATCTATTTCAGCAGCCCCTTGATTTCCTGTTCCGTTGTATATTACCGTGTTGGGCACTGCTGAAGCATCAAGAGTAGTAATTGTAGCGTTCCCTCCAATGGATAAAGATGTGTTGGTGCTGTTTGTTAAAGAACCAGTTCCGGCTAAATTTCCAGAAAATACTAAAGATGTTACATTGTTGGTGTAGGTTCCATCAATTGTAATGTTGTCACCAAACGTTAAAAGCCCACTAGCATCGTTAAATGATTTTGAAGTTCCTGTAAATGTATAATCCCCCGTTCCAGTAGAGAATGTTCCATTGTTGGTAAAGTCTCCAGTAATTGTAAAACTTTCGTTACTAGTGCTTGACCAACTTCCTGTGGCTGAAATAGTAAGGTCGCCTGAAATTGTTTTGACTCCATTGTTACTATTTGAATTAAGATCACCATTAACAGTAACATTTCCAGAAGCATTTAGCGTACATCTGTTAAGTGTGGATGAAGTACTAGCATTACAGGTTATGGATGTACAATTTACTGTTCCATTCTGCGATCTGCCTAATTGTCCACCATTTAAAGTTATAGCCTGTAAATTGTTAATGCCAGTAGCATCATTATTAAACCCTAGAGTTCCTCCAGTGTTAATTGTTGTAGTGCCTGAAACAGTTAATGTAACACCAGAATTTGTCATTATTCTTCCGCTATTTATTGTTAGATTACCATTAACAGTAAAATCATTTTTTGCATTGGCAGCTCTGTTTGTGTTGGAAATATCAATTGTTAAGTGGTGATAATCGATAGGTAGAATGGAATCATGAGTGTTGCCTTTATCATAAAAGAAAGTATTGGCATTGGTTGAACAATCTAACGTTCCATCAGTTACAGGAATAGAGTTGTTCCCAAATTTTAAAACTGAGTTTAATCCTTGTGTCCAAGTACAACCAGCAAACCCTGTAAGGTCGTCATTGATATCTATTGTTCCATTATTGGTAACAGTATGGGCTCCATTAAAAGCAGTTTCAGTGCCACTTTCAATATTTAAGTTGGCAGTAGTGGCAATGGTAAGGTTGGCATTAATATGAATGTCTCCATCATTACTGATAATTCCAGATCCATCTAAGACACTACCTGCTGTAATAAATAGCAAATCACTACCGTTGTTTCCTCCATCTTGAACTCCATTGTTCGTATAATTTCCATATACACTAATTTGGTCATTGTTAGAATGCATTAATACACCACCAGCATCGATCGTTAAAGTTGAAACCTCTTCATCTGATACTAGATCGATAGTGTCTCCGTTAATGATAGTTACATCATCATCACTATCAGGAATGCCGTCAACATCACTTCCACTTGTTAGTGTCCAGCTTCCAGAGACATTCCAATTTCCTCTATCCGTAACATTACTGGTAAATGTTCCTTGTGCAACTGCTGATGTCGAATTTAGACATAACAGCGTTATAGCAATAAGTATTAATGCATTTTTCATTGTGGTAGTGATTTAGTTCCTTTTGTAAAATTACAATTAATTTTGGTTGAAAAATCAGTATAACTACTGATATAGTGGCGTTTTTAACTGATATTCTGGGTTTTTTTATTTCTTAGAGAATAGAAATAATGAGTTTCTGTTTTATTTTTGGTTGTGGAAACATTATTTTCGCAATGGTATTAAAAATTAAAATATGCGATTACCTTTTATACTTATTCTATCCTTAGTATTCTTTTCTTGTGAAAGTAAAAAAGAGGATAAAGTAACAATAGCTGTGGCAAACAATATGCAGTATGCTATGGAAGAAATTGTTGTAGCATTTGAGAAAAAGTATACTGTTAAAGTAGAGGTTTCTGCTAGCTCTTCAGGAACTTTAACAACACAAATAAAACAAGGTGCTCCTTTTGATGTGTTTATATCTGCAAACATGAAATACCCAAACACACTTTTTGAAGAAGGTTTTACTACAGCTAACCCTAAGGTTTACGCTTATGGATCTTTGGTTTTATGGACTTTAGATGACTTAGATATTTCTAAAGGAATACAATCTCTGCTATCTGATAATTTTAAAAAGATTGCTATCGCCAATCCAGAAACAGCTCCTTATGGAATAGCCGCTGTGGAAGCAATGAAGAATGCAGTTTTGTATGATAGCCTTAATTCAAAATTAATTTGGGGAGAAGGTATTGGTCAAGTTAACCAATACATCAAATCTAAATCTGTTGATGCTGGAATAACCAGTAAATCTGTTTTGTTCTCAAACAAAATAAAACAAAAAGGAAATCATATTGAAATAGACAAAAAATTATATAAACCAATAAGTCAGGGGGTTGTCTTGCTGAAATCAGGCAAAGAAAAAAACCTTAAAAACGCAAAGTTGTTTTATAATTTTATGTTTTCTGATGAAACTAAATCTATTTTAACGAAATTTGGCTACGAGGTTAAATAGCCGTAAATGATAGATTGGACTCCTTTTCTGATTACTCTTAAGTTAGCTTTTATAACAACAAGTATCTTGTTTGTTGTATCAATTCCATTGGCTTATTGGTTGGCCTATTCTAAAGTGAAATTAAAGTTTATTTTTGAGGCTATGGTTAGTTTACCATTGGTTCTTCCACCATCAGTTTTAGGGTTTTATTTATTGGTTGCTTTTAGTAGAGAGAGTCCATTAGGACAATTTCTTGATAACTATTTTGACTTGAGTTTGCCTTTTACCTTTCCAGGTTTAGTTATTGGATCTATTATTTATAGTTTGCCTTTTATGGTACAACCGATTCAGGCTGGATTTCAGAATTTACCACTAGCTTTAAAAGAGGCTTCTTATACATTAGGAAAATCTCGTCTTCAAACCATAATAAAGGTTTTGTTGCCCAACATTAAGGCATCATTGCTTACGGGAATTGTTTTAAGCTTTGCACATACAATTGGTGAATTTGGAGTAGTATTGATGATAGGGGGTAATCTTGATAAAACAAGGGTGGCTTCGATAGCCATTTACGATAGTGTAAATAAATTGGATTATAGTACAGCTCATACTTATTCGTTGGTTTTACTGCTTTTTAGTTTTGCTATTTTGGCTGTAGTTTATTTGTTTAATAAAAAAGGATTGAGGGCAGTAAAATGATCAAATTTGATATCCATAAACAGTTTACATCTCATGGTAGAGTTGTTAATCTTTCTTTAAAAGCAGCTTGTGAAGAAGGGAAGATTATTGCGGTATATGGAAAATCTGGTGTGGGTAAAAGTAGTTTACTTAGAATGTTGTCTGGATTAACTGTTCCGGATAAAGGTGTTATAACCGTTGGTGATGAAGATTGGTTCAGTAGCTCAGCTAAAAAGAATGTAAAAACCAACAAAAGAAGTATCGGGTTTTTATTCCAAGATTATTCTTTGTTTCCAAATATGAGTGTTCTCAAAAACATTCTATACGGAGTTGAAGGAGAACCTGACCAAGAGTTAATAGATCGTATTATAGCAATAGGAGATTTAAAAGAATTGTTGGATAGAAAACCAGAAACACTTTCTGGAGGTCAGCAGCAAAGAGTTGCACTGGCTATAGCAATTGTAAGGAAACCAAAGTTGTTATTGTTGGATGAGCCCCTTTCTGCCTTAGATGCTGAAATGAGGGTTAAACTTCAAGAAGAGATATTGGCAATTAACAGTATTGTTAAAACAACCATATTGTTTGTGAGTCATGATTTACCAGAGGTATTTAAATTGGCTGATGAAGTATTGGTTATGGAAGATGGTGTTTTCACTAAAAGAGGAACACCTTCAGAAATTTTTGCTAGTGAAAAGGTAGATGTAATGGGAGAAGTTGTTTCTTCAGATGAAGGTGAAAACTCAAAATCCCTTCGAATATTGGTTGATGGTAAAATTATTGGAGTAAAAATTCCAAAATGATTTTTAGCTTACTTAATTTTCTTGATTAAGTACTGTGTAACAATACCTGAAGCTACTCCAAATAGACATTGAGAAGTAACATAAGGAATATAAAATAAATAGTATTCTACCGGCATTCTTAATAACCAAGCTAAACCAATTTCTGCTGAAACTCTCGTGAACCCTGCAACCAATCCAATCAAACAAAAAACGAAAATTGAATTTGACTTTTTAAAGAGTAGCATAAATAAATCTACCACTAATCCGAGTAATGCAAACTGTACAATACCTAAAGGACCATATTTTCCAAAGCCCGACATAAAGTGGATTACTCCAGATAGAAAACCGATTGATGTTCCGGCAAATTTTTTATCTGTTAACCTACTGGCTAGGATGAAAAAAGGAATAATTAAAGCGTTTTTATGACCTGGAGCTATAGGGAAACCAGGTGTTATTTTCATAAATCGAATTAGCGTAACAATAAGACTGAATGCTGAGATGATAGCAACATCGTTATTGGCAAAGTTGGATCTGGCTTCAGTTAGTTTTGTATTGATTAAGTCTGTAATTTCAGAAAAATTCCCTTTTAATACAGACTTAATAGAGATACCATTGCCTTTATTTTTTTCTGATTTGTTCTTTTTCTTGGGCTGACTTTCTATTGTTGCCAGTATACCATCAATAATTAATGTGAAATCGTTTGGCATTCCTAAGCTTTTTAGCCCCAACATAAACTGTTGGCTAGATGTAGTAAAACGTACTATAAATGTTGCCAATAGCATTGTTAAAAGCTTGGAGGCCATAAATAACCCTGAATAAAAGCCGTTGTAATTAATTCCAAAGCTCCATTTTTTTATAGAAAATAGAATGAAGTCATTCTCACCATGAAAAAAAGTGTAGAAAAAAATCAGCACCAATAAAAAGGTCCGGATTCGTTTTAGAGGCTTTAATTTTTTTAATGGAATTTGAAGAGAAAACCACAATACTACTTGTAATAGAAGTAGGCTGAGTGCAACATAAATGTTGTTAAAAACAAAAATACAAACCGAGATAACCAGAATGTATACTATTCTTAAGGTAGGAGAGGGTTTCACATTTATAGAATTTTATTGGTTATTAGGAGTTTTAAATCCTAATAACCAAAATTCAGTTTAATAATTGTCGTTGTGTACAATTGTACCAACGTGCTCACCATTAATTGCTTTTTCAATTAATTCGGGATTGTTTCCGTTTACAATCTGGAAGCTATTACAAAGTTTGTTGCTTTTTAAAACATCTATAGCCACTCTATTAAATGGTAGTGTTCTAAGGTTCATTTTTTTTAATTCAGTTACATTTATTTTATCAATAAATTTAGCATCAGGATGTGTTTTAGGATCATTGTCATAAAGCCCATCTACATCTTTTACAAGTGTAACAGATTTAAAGCCAAAAGTTTCAGATAGAATGATTGGTCCTACATCAGTTCTGTGAGAAGGAATATTTCCTTTTTTAGAAGGATGTTCCCATAAAGAATAAGGAGGCATACCAGCATAAACAACTCCAGGAGCTGCTTTTAAAAATAGTGGTAATAAATGTCCTATTGATTCTGGTGGTATTGCAATAACTCCTTCAGGAGACAATAAAGTTCCTAGAATGTGTGCATTACCTAAACAGTCCTCACCAGCTAACTGTGCTAAAACACCAGTTGGCATTTCTAAATCTATTCCTACAGAAAATAAGTGTTTACTTCTAGCTCCACCACCAGTACTGATTACTAATCTTTCTTTTTTTAAGATTTTTCTAATTTCATCTAAAATAGGGTAAGTAACATCTTTACCCTTATCTATAAATGAAGAAGCTCCTATTTTTACAATGTGTACATCTGGTAACATCTTAAATGTAGGAGTGCCATGCCCAGCTTTCATAACCTCTTTATCTAAAAGGCTTTCTCTCATGAACATTGATTGTATATGATTGTTGTGCTTATCCATTTTATTTTGATGTTATAATAGTTCCTACTTTTTCTCCATTTAATGCTTTGGTAAAGTTACCAGGAACTAAACCATTTATAATTTGTATTTGTGTTCCGTTTTTCGCGCTCTTCATCATATCGATTACAGCACGTTCTACAACTACATCATCCAAATCTCTTTCAACCAATTCTTCAGCAGTAATGCTTGGAATAAATTTGGCGTTTTTATCTTTTTTAGGATCGTTTGTATATAGTCCGTCAACATCTTTTATATAAATCATGTTTTTGGTACCGTAAGCCTCACTAATTAAATAGCAACCTGTGTCTGTTCTATAAGGAGGTATTTTACCAATTTCTGGGCTCCTTTGCCAATATGTATATGGTGGCATTCCAAAAAAGATAACAGCATTATTTTGCTTTAAATAAAGGGGTAATTGAGAAAACCCACCCGGCTCTATATAAGGAACACCTTCTTCAGTTAGTAAATAATGAATCATCTTAGCATTTTGGATACTAACAAAAGTTCCTAATAAACCTAAAACACCAGTTGGCATTCCTTGATCCATTCCTACGCTGTAAGCATGTCTAGCTCTAGTTCCAGCTCCAGTACCAATTATCATTTGATGATGAGGTAAGTTCTCTTTAATCTCTTTGATTAATGGAAATACAGCTTTTTTACCTCTATCAATAAAACTCTGCCCTCCAATTTTTACCACATTGGCATTGGGTAATAGTTTTTTACTTTGAAATTGAGCTGTATTGTCTAGTAAACTCGGATCCTCTAGATTCGTATTTAGTATTTTTTGTGTTAAATCTTCTATCATTTTTTTAAGCTTAGTGGCAGCAAATGTAATATTAAATTGAGGATAAATAAAGCCGTATTTAGTATTTCAAAATATAGAGTTTAAGTTTTAAAATAAAAGTTGTGAGAAAAATTATAATAGTTTAGTTTTGTAAACTAAACTATAACTAAACACATTATGAAAAGAAATTACTTTTTATCACTTTTTGCAGTATTAATGCTAGTACCTTTTGGTATGAAAGCTCAGTTTGATGCTGGAGATCTTGCTGCTTTAGATAGCATAAGAATTAATAATTTTGCCGCTGGAAACATGTTGAATTGGGGTACTGAACCTAACCCTGCTTTATGGCTCGGTGTTACTTGGGATGGAAATAATCCTAGAAGGGTTGTAGAGTTAAATTTGCATGAATATGGGAGTGCTGCTGGTTCATCTAACAACGGTTATGGTAATGGTGATCATGGTCATAGTTTGTCTATGCATGTTTTTACAGCAACAAATATGACCTCGACATTGATGGGAGTTGCTGATTTTTCAGCATTTACTGAATTGAAATTTCTTTGTGTCAGCTCTCAAGATAACCTTACGGGTGTTAATGTGTTAGGATTAAATAATCTAACACACTTTATGTGTGGATCTACTGGTCTATTGTCTTTAGATCTTAGTAATTCACCAAGTTTGCAACATATTAGTGGTTATGGAGTGAGAGATATAACATATTTAAATTTATCTAATTGTCCTAATTTGCAACAAGTAAGACTTACTAGTGGAGGCGGAACTCTTGATACTGCTATTTTTACTGGTAGTGATAATATTACCTTTTTGAATTTAAGAGGTCAGTTTAGTAATACTGCTTATACACAATCTTTAGATTTCACTAATATGGTAGATTTGTATAAATTTCAAGGAGATGGTGGTAATCTTACCTCTTTGGTTGGATTAGATAATTGTAATAAATTGGTTCAATTATTAATTGATGATAATAAAATTAACGGAAGCATAGATTTAAGTAAGCTTGATGGAGTTAATTTAGAAAAGTTAGATGCAAGCGGTAATAAGTTGGATAGTATACTGAATTGGAACACTGTTACTAGTGGACGTATTCAAGAATTTTCAGTAAACAATAACGAATTGACTCTTGACAATGCTACGCAAATCTTTAATGAGCTTTCGTCTACAGATACGGCTTCCAAGGACAGGAAAAAGATGATGAGATAAAAGGAAGGACAGGGACAAGCTTGAATTACAAATTCAGGATGCATGATCCTCGTATTGGTAGATTCTTGAGTATTGATCCACTTGCACCAGACTACCCTCACAATTCCCCTTATGCATTTAGTGAGAATAGGGTTATCGATGGAGTTGAATTGGAAGGGTTGGAATATCATACTATTCATATTAAACAAGATATTAATGGCAATAGGTCATTTATGAAGAAAGTTTCACATACAGATACAGAGAAAGGATATGGACCGCTAGGAAAAGGTGTAGCCTATAAATATCATACTGTAGTGCAATCAGGTAAGAATAAGGGCAAGGAATCAGGATATACAATTATGAAGAAAAATATGCATGGGGTATATCAGGGACCAAATAATCCTAAAAAATATTGGGAAAAACCTAATGATGAAGGTGAATATCCAGATTATTATGGTCTCGATCCTATTGACGAAACTGATGCAAATGCCAAACAACATGATTTAGATTATGATAAGGAAGGTATTCTAGGAGCAGGAGGTGTGTTAGATCCTAAATCTACAAAGGCAAATGAAGATTACATCGATAGAGCTAATGAGACTATTAATAAGTATGAATCAGGAGGGACTGATAATGTTACAGGAAAGAAAGTTACCGAGGAAACAAAAAAAGCGGCTAGTTTTGGGAAGGGTGCATTTAAGATGGTTGAAACAATGAAATCAAAGCCTAAACCTTTAAAGCGAGATTTTACAAAGAAAGGAGGATAACTGAAATAATTGTAACTTCATTAGCTGAACAGTTAGATAGTACAAAGACATATGCTGAAATATTAATCCTGCTAAAAACAGATGAAAATGAAAATTAATAAAAGAACAGCCCCGATTTTGATTTTTTTAGGGTTAGTAATTGTAATAGGAATCTATTTTTTTAGTACGATTATGCGGATGGCACCGCAAGGTCATGGGTCAGATGGTAATTATTCTTTTTCTGAATCAAAAGTTTATTTGGAATCAAAAATCGATTCTTTTATACAAACGAACTCTCTTGTAGAAAGGAAAAATTTAGACCCACCACCAAATGATAATTACTATAACCAAGATCCATACTTTACTATAACAATAGATAGTGTAAATTTTTGTTTAAGATATTATGGTGACTCATTAGATTGGTCGAACAATAACAGCTCTGAGCTTTTTATTGCATCGATAACAACAGTTGGATCAATGAAATATTCGAAAGAGGAAAAAATTAAGATTGTAGAAGATAAGTTTATAAATAAGTTAGGCGGGAAAAAAGTTGATGAATAAATCAGTTCTGTCGCATTAATCTAACTGAAAAACAATATTACAAATCTCCGCACAGCGTTAATAAAAGAAGTAGTAAACCATAATGCCCTAAGCTAAACAATCGTTTTAATGTTTTTTAGGTGGTATTATGGGTTGTTTATCTGTCTGTCCATTTTTGAGGGTCATCAGCAGTGTGAAAAAGAGCAATGATAGTAACAGTGTTGTTTTCAAAAATATAATGTAAACCGTAAGGGAATTTCTTTAAAAAGACTACGCGGACGTTATTGTATTTGATTTGAATTTTTTCAGGGTTCTTGTGAATGTATTTTCTAACAGCTCGAAGTTCTGCAACAAACCTTTTGGCAACGAGTTTTCGAATATCAGCATACCATTCAACAGCTTTATCAATATCCTTTTCAGTTTCAGGAGAGGTAATTAATTTATAAGT
Organism: uncultured Flavobacteriales bacterium; assembly: GCA_905479915.1. GTDB lineage: Bacteria > Bacteroidota > Bacteroidia > Flavobacteriales_E > Vicingaceae. The sequence goes on along the minus strand of CAJQOH010000038.1, from coordinate 2,990 downwards.
CATATTTTTTTTCAATATCATCCATAGCTTGGTCAAAATCAATTGCTTTTTCGGGATGTTTCTTTAAATCCTCTAAGCGTTGATTTACTTCATCTTTTTGCCATTGTGGGATAAAGTCTTCTTTAGGCATAGAAACGTAGTCTAATGTTTTAATAAAGGCTAAAAAGGTGCTAAATCTACTTTCTTGTATGTCAAGTGTAATTTTCATAATTGCAAGTTTTAAGAGGCTAATTGTTGAATTTGTTTTTTAGTAATAAAAGCATCAATTAGAGTTTTGATAACATTTTTATCGTTAGGACTTAGGGCTTCAATTGCTTTAAATTGATTTAATAATGTTTTGTCAGATAGAGTGCTATTTGCTAGGTCATCTTTAGTTCCGTTAGTTAGAAAATCAGATGAAACTTCAAGAATATTTGCAATTTTAGAAAGTATGTCTGCAGAAGGCTGAGAGCCTTTATTTTCATATCTTCCTATTTGAGTGTAGTGAACACCTGCAAGTTTCCCTAATTCTGTTTGAGATAGTCCCTTTTCAAGTCTTGCTTTTTTTAATCTTTTTGGAAAGCTCATAAGTAGTGGGTTTAAGTTTTATCAACAGTGTAAAAGTACTTTAAACTCACGGCTTAATCGTTTTTCGTAATGCAAATGTTCATAACTTGATAATTCTTTACATTCTTTATTGAAGAGTATTTGTAATATTGTGTGCGTATTAGCATTATAAAATATTTTTCAACAAATGAAAATCACAGAAATCAAAAACAGCTTAGAAATAACCCAAGTAGCAGAACAATTAGGAATAAGAATAGGAAAAGGCGACAAAGCTCAATGTCCTTTTCATCCTGATAAAACCCCGAGCTTACAGTTTAGTAAAGAAAAACAGATAGCAACTTGTTTTAGTAGTAATTGTAATCTAGGGACAGTTGATGTAATTGGATTAGCAGAAAGGCAGCTGCAAAAGAATACACACGAAACATTGAACTATTTAAAAGAGAACTTTCTTTTTTCAGTTGAAAAAAAAGAAGTGCAGCCACTCAAAGAGACCCCAAACTACCACAAAGACTTTGAGCAAATGCAAAGCAGTTTTGTAAGCAGCAGCACCGCAAGAAAATATGCAGAGAGCAGGAATTTAGATTGGAAGCTTCTACAAATTGGTTACAATGCTTTTAAAAGTTCAAGATTTGAATATTTGAGGGACTGCATAACATTTGGGTTAAGAGACCAAACAAATCAGATTGTTTCAATGTATGGGAGAAGCATAAGAGATAATAACAAAGCAAAACACTATTACACTACTAACAGAACAGGACTTTATCCAAAATACCCAGGGCAAGAAACTAAAAAGCTAATACTGACTGAAAGCATTATTGATGCGGCAACATTGTTAAGCATTGCAGCAATCAAAAGCAAATATGAAGTACTGGCACTTTACGGAACAAATGGACTTACTGCAGAAATAAGAACAGCAATAACAGAGCTTGAACAATTGAAAGAGCTGATACTTTGGTTTGATGGAGATGAAGCAGGGAGAAAGGCAATAACCAATAATGGAACAATATTAAAAGAGCTGCTACCAAAGACTAAAATATCAGTAGTAGAAACTTTAGAAAATGAAGATATTAATAGTCTTTCAATTGGTCACGAACCAAAAGTGTTTTTAGAATTATTAAAGAATAAAACTGAATTTTTTCTTTCAGTTGAAAAAGAAAACGCTACTTCAGAAAAGCCAAAGCAATTAGATTTAGAAGAGGTGATTGAAGAGGTGGAGCAAGAAAAAGTACAATCAACTGCTTTAAATACAAGTAATTCTAATAAAATAGTTTACACAACCGAAACAGCAGCCTATTACATCAAAGGAGGAATACGAAAAGATTTAGACAGTTTACGAGTAACCTTAGTAATAGAGCATCTTGAAAACAAAGTTAAAAGTAGAAACAAATTAGATTTGTATGAAGATAAGCAAACAGAAAAAATAGCAAGAGAATCAGCAGAAAGATTAAACCTAAGAGCCGATTTAATTGAACAAGACTTAAATATTTTAACTGATTTATTAGACCAGTACAGAGAGTCGGTAGCACCGACAGGCGAAAATGAAACTCAAAAAGTAATTATTCCTGCAGTAGAAAAAGACAAATGTTTTGAGTTCTTGAAAAAGCCAAATTTACTGCAAAACATTAATGAGTTAATCGGAAAAAGTGGAGTAGTAGGCGAAGAAAAGAACCGACTATTTTTATTTGGAATAGCATCCACTTACAAAATGGAAAACACTTTACACGCTTTAATACAAGGCACAAGCGGAAGCGGAAAAACGCATCTACTCGCAACCATAATGGATTTTATGCCACCAGAAGACACCATTAATTTAACACGAGTAACCGAAAGCAGTTTTTACAACTATGGAGAATATGAACTAAGTAATAAATTAATAGGAATGGAAGATTTTGACGGATTAGAAGAAAAAGCAGAATTTGCTTTTAGAGAGCTAATGAGTAAAGGAGAAATCAGCAGTAGCACAAGCGGAAAGAATGAACATACTGGGCAAATTGCAGCTTACATAAAAACAGTTTTTGGCCCAATAGCTTCGCTATCAGCAACAACAAAAGGAGAAATCTATGAGGACAATATGAGTAGATGTTTTTTAATTTCAGTTGATGAGTCTGTAGGACAGACAGCCAATATTATCAAGTATCAGAACAATAAGGCAGCAGGATTAATAGATGTCAAAAAGGAAAAGGAGATTAGAGATTTTTTGAGGAATTGTATGCGATTATTACAGCCTTTAGAAGTTGTAAATCCTTATGCCAATAAAATAGAACTCCCAAAAGAAGCCCATAAGATTAGGCGATTAAATGACCTGTTCCAAAGCTATGTAAAACAAGTAACCTTATTGAATCAATACCAAAGAAATAAAGATGTACAAGGCAGATTAATAACGGATAAAGAAGATGTAAAAACAGCCATAGAAATAATGTTTGATAGCATCATTTTAAAAGTAG
>CAJQOH010000037.1 GCA_905479915.1 uncultured Flavobacteriales bacterium | reverse complement strand
TCCTTTTATATTTACCAGGTCCGCCAAATATAAAATTTGACATTTAAGACAAATTAAAAGCAAAATATTTATATTTGACTAAGTGCCAATCCGAAACATAAGTGCTAACCTACTGCCCTACGTTTCATATACTAAACGTTATGGAGCATTACAAGCAACGGAAAATTTGATAAGTAAAAAAGAAAAAATATTAATTGAAGCTATTATTGCATTTGAACAAAAAGCTAATCAACTAATTGGATATTTAGCTTACAAATATGATTTAAATCTTGAAGAGGAACATCCTTTTGGTAAATTAATAACTAGAAAGAATGATTTATGGAAAGGTTCTATAAAGGAAAATTGGAATTATCAATTTCACGGAGATGCTTGCAAGTTTGAAAACAGTAAAAGCGGACAACTATTAGACGTAAAAATAAATAGAAAAGAAAATTATGGAACGATTAGTGATTTCTATTTATTAAAGTTTGTTGAAACAACTGACACTTTAAGCTATGTGTTAGATGAAATAAACACTTCGGAATCTTTTTATAAAATTATAGCTGAACTAGAAAATAAAGAATTGATAATTGACATTGACAAATCTCCATTTACAACACGAATTCTTAATAAAGAAAAACTTAAAAACGTTTTATAATACGGTTCTATATAAATGCATTAAGATATATTTATTTTCTTCTCTCCCTTTGACCTCTTTTTTCAATCAATAAATGGATATAAAAGTCAAACGCTTGTTTTGACAGAGTTGCTCCATCGGACAAATCCACATCTTGGCAAAAGACATCTAATTGACCGAGATACCATTCGTAAAAAGAATCGGATTTATCATCTAGACCAATGACCGAAAAAATAAGGTCACTGAAATCTGAAATGCAAATACTCCCATCAAATCCCATTTCAGTAAAACCATTAGTTAGCGTTCGACTTTTTAATTCTTGTCGGATTAAAAATATTGCAAACTCTGCTTCTTGAGGAATTTTGACTAATGGTAAGTTTTTAGGGTAATTGATTTTCATAATACTTTCGATTAAATAAAAATTACTTTTTTCAAAATTACAATTTAATTCGATTTAAAGAAATTTAATTTTGATTAAATCGAATATAATACACACGAAATCGAAATTTTCATTAAAAATGAATACAAACACTATCATTATCTTAGCATCTAATAACAATATCTTACGCTGTGAACAAAATAAATTATAATAGAATCAAATCTGTATTGGCTGAAAAGAACAAAACAAATAAAGATTTGGCTAAACTTTTAGATAGGACTGAGTCTTCAGTTTCAAGGTGGTGTACAAATGATATTCAACCTTCTGTTGAAATACTCTATGAGATTTCAAAATTTTTAAAAGTTGATATTCGAGAACTTTTAACATCAACAAACTGGGATAAATAATTAAGTATTTTTAAATGGCTAAAACGAAAAAAGTAAAAATAGAAGACGCAACAGTTTCTATTGTTGAAAATGACTACATCTGCCTTACGGATATGATACAGAATCTTGAGGGAGGAAATTCTATTATTGAAAATTGGCTAAGAAATAAAAATACAATTGAATTTATTGGAATTTGGGAGCAATTAAATAACCCTGATTTTAATTCCCTCGAATTCGAGGGAATTAAAAATGAAGCAGGGCTTAATAGATTCTATCTCTCAACAAAAAAATGGATAAAACAAACAAACGCTATCGGAATGATTGCCAAAGCAGGAAGATATGGCGGGACTTATGCTCATAAAGACATTGCTTTTGAATTCGGAGGATGGATTAGCCCAAAATTCAAGTTACTGCTGATTAGAGAATTTCAACGATTAAAAGAAATAGAAAGTAATCAGTATAATTTAGAATGGAATGTTAAAAGAATATTGACTAAAACAAATTATCAAATTCATACTGATGCTATTAAAAATCACATCATTCCTAAAAAGAATTACTCTAAAAATAAAGAATGGTTAGTATATGCCGAAGAAGCTGATTTATTGAATGTGGCTTTGTTTAATTGTACTGCTAAAGATTGGCGAGAAGCAAATCTAGAACATTCAAAAAAAGGATTAAATATTAGAGATTTTGCAAGTATAAATGAGTTAGTCGTTCTTTCTAATTTAGAGAATATCAATTCATTACTGATTACTCAAAAATTAGACAAGACAAAAAGGTTTGAAGAGTTGAAACAAATTTCAAGTAATCAGCTTAATATGCTAGATAATAATGATTATATAAAGTCTGTTAAAAAATTGTCAGATAGTACATACGTAGATTTAAAAAACAAAAAAGAATAAAAAAACGCTCCATAACAGCGGCTAAAAAATCATAGCCACCCTTCGGGATGGCAACGCTTTTTAGCCAAACGTTAGCATTAATAGAAAACAATATGAGAAAACATGAACAAATTGAAATTCTGGTAAATCATTTGGCCGATAATGCCAATCTATTTATCTCATATCTAAATACAGTCTTGGAAAATCGAGATAATCGATTTTGGAGCTTAAATGAAGAAATAAAGGCTTTTAAAATTTCTTATTCTCATGATGATTTGAACATATACTGTTCAATCGTTGATGAAGATTTGGACGGATGCGATGAAAATGAAGAGATTTCATTTTTCTATGAATTATATGTTGAAAAAACTAAACTCGATGAGGGTTACGGTTTTCTTCCAAACGAGCTCCAAAATATAGAACTTGATTTGGAATTGTACGATAGACTTGAAGAGTGGATTTTTTATTGTTGGAAAGTTGCCCGCCCATTAAATTTTCCATTACCTGCATTTTTGGATAACTACGATAGCGCTTCTTATTATAAGAATCTTGACGATGGAGAAAAAGGAGACCATATTTACGTAATGGATATTCTTGACCCAGATGATGATGAATAATGTCAATAATATTTAAACGTTAGCAGGGATTGAAAAGTTGAGTAAAATGAAATGAGAATTATAGAGTATGAATGAATATGAAGATTTTATTGAGCAATACGGTAAGGGTACATTTTATCACTCTATAGACTTAAACAAGCTTAATGATAATGAAAAATTAAATTTAATTCCTGCCGTAACGAGATTACTAGAAAATGATGGCGTTTCAAGTTATATCGGTGGCTTTTTTTGGACCTTAGATCCGACTGAATATTCGGAATGGTTAAATGATTGGCTACCATTTGATGACTTTTGTGTACCATTTGCCAGAAGCGCTATGGGGGATATCTTTTTTGTTCGACAAGGTGAAATCTTAGTCTTGAGTTCTTCTATGGCACTTGTTGACTTCACAACAGCTAATAGCGAATGGTTTTTCAATAGATATTTAACAGACGATTGGTTCCTTAATAGATATTGTGATAAAGAGATTTATGACAAACTGAAGGATAAGAAGCTAGAACATGACCAATGTTTCGGTTACACTCCATTACTATCTCTTGGCGGTTCAAAGGATTCTGAGAAACTAGAAATAGTGCAGATGTCTGAATATTTAGATATTGTATCTCAGTCTGCTCCTGATGACATTGTTTTTTATGAATATTAAAAGTTTCAAAAAATCACATGATCGACCAATGACCATTCAAAGCAATCCTGTTAACCTACACTAAATAAAAGTAATTATGGATTTTGACATTCAAGAGGATTTGTTTGATGATTTAGGCGAGGGTGTTCATTATGACGACTTTTCACAAGATGAAATCTCCAAATTTAAAGGCGTCTTGATGCTAAATAAGGATAAAGTTGATGTTCTGCATCTTCTGTGGAAACAGCATGGACTTAGAGGATACAAGAAAGGTTTATTTTGGATGGTCAACCCAATTAAATTTTCAGAAATTTGTGCTCAATTGCCAGAAGTGTCTGACAGCGCTTATATAATAGCTCGTTCTGGGTGTGCGGGTTTGTTTGTATTAGATAAGAAACAAGATGGCATTTTTTATGTGAACCTTCATACTTCAAAGATAGAGTTGGTGAGTACGAGCATTCAAGTTTTTATGTGTTTTGATATAATCGATAACGACTTCTGGAAAGAAGATTGTTATGGAAAAGTGGAATTAAAGGCTTTAAAAGAGTATGGAACTCTAAACTTTGATGAATGTTTCACTTTTGTACCTGCTCTGGCATTTGGAGGCAACGAAAATGTAAAAGAAATGAAGAAAGTAAAAATAGAACCCCAACTAGACTTATTAGTACAAATGCTTTCATAAAAAAACGATCTGCTAACACTATGTAAAAAGCATTAAAACGACTTTTTACATTAAACGTTGGTACCAATAGCAATGAAAAATATTATTATTCTCATAATTTGTCTATCCCCCTCTTTTATGTTTGCGCAACATGAAGAAATTCAACATTTTATTAAGGAAAAAAATTATGGAAAAGCTCTTAACATGGCAAACCAACAGATTACAGAGGGGAATAATTCAGGTAGAATATATTATCTCAAAGCTCTTTGTGAACACGGAATGAAATTATACAGTTCCTCAGTTAGTTCATCGACAGAAGGCATGACCAAAGTGAATCAATCAGATTCTGTTTATTGGCAATTGTTATTTCAAAGAGGGTTATCCTATGCTCTTTCAGGTGACTTTAATTTAGCTATTGCTGATAATGAATCCTTGATTAAAAAATTCCCAGAAAACCTAAGCTATCTTCTTAACATATCATACTACTATGGACAGAATCGTCAATATTATAATTGTATTAAGGCCTTGAAAAAAGGACTGAATTTAGATTCAACCCATGTAACTATACTTAATAATTTAGCTTATTATAATGGAGAAGTTAAAGATTATAAATCTGCAATCCATTATGCCAAGATGGGATTGAAATTTGCAAAGGATTCAATCTGGGTTGGATCGCTACTAAATAATTTGGGATATTCACAAGGAAAGGAATACTCTATAGAAAAAGGAGTCGAAACAATAATTGAATCGCTAAAATATAACCCAACAAATTCCTATGCATACTTTAATTTAGCATTGTTACATATCGACAACAATGAAATGAATATAGCATGTGAAAATCTTTTTAAAGCCAGAGAGCATGGGGGCATCAATATGACTCGTCAATATATCGAGCAATATTGTGAATATTAATTAAAAAAATAACTGGTACCAACATCATCTATATTTCATAGGGCAGTTAGCAGATATTTGAAACGGTAAAACAATTAACAAACACCGCCAAAACTTTGTTTTGACGTTTTAACAGGAGAAAAAGATAAAACCCAAAGCCAAAGCTTTGGCTAATTAGTTAAACGAAAAATTGTACTTTTAAATCGCCCTACAAAAACATAGATTGGGCGTTGGCAATAATTAAAAAACAAGAATGAATACTAAAATATTAATGATTTCAAGCTCTATTTTTTTAGGTACTCTCGGAATCACTTTCTCGTTTATACCTGATGAAATTATCTCAAGTCTAAGCGTAACGCCAAACCAAATATCAACTTTGTCACTACAATTATTAGGTGCACTTTATCTCGGATTCGCAATGTTGAATTGGATGGCAAAAGGATCTCTAATTGGTGGTATTTACAATCGGCCTATTTCTATTGGGAATTTCATGCATTTTGCTGTTGGGGCATTGGCTTTGATTAAAATCATCACTAAAATTCATACCCATTCAGAAATAGTTATTTCGTTAACTATAGTCTATTCCGTTTTCGCAATACTATTTGGTTATGTCTTTAGAACTAATCCATCCAGTATCGAAAAGAAGAATTAAAATCTATTGCCAACACGGTATAAAGCAAAAAGGGCGTTCGGTGGTTTACGAAAGTTCAGTGCTATTTAAAAATACCGCCAAATCGTTGATTTGGCTTTTAAAATGAAAAAGATAAAAACAAAATACAACGCTTTGGCTCAGTGCAAACTTGATACTTTACCGCTTTCTACTGCCCTACTTGCCATATACTAAACGGTAACAAGCAAAAAAAATTCAAACCTTATGAAATACACATTTCACAGAAAAACAAAATTTGAATTCCAAAATATAATGGTTCTCTTAACCATTTTTATGGTTCTATTATGCGTTTCTTGTAAAGAAGAATCCAACTCGTTAAAAAACACAGAAAGTGATTTAATAACGAAAATAAATGCTGTTCAGGAACAAGTGATGGCACAAGGAAATATGACAGAAGTAGAAGAACAGGCTTTATTAAGTTTATGTAGCATTGTGTCGCAAAATGACGGTTTAGCAACTTATACTACTGACAATAGTATGATATTAAAAGACGTGGAAATTACCCCAGTGTTTAATGGTTGTGAAGATCTTTCAAAAGAAGAAACAAGAGAATGTTTTAACGATAAAGTATCGACATTTATTAAGCGAGAGTTTAACTTGAGTGTATCTAAAGATTTAAATCTTTCAGAACTTAAGCAAGTAGATGTTTTTTTTATAATCAACGAATCCGGAAACCTGACTGGAATGAAAGTTAGAAATTCAGAAGTAACCGTTCAAGCAGAAATCTTAAGAGTGCTTAGAAAAATCCCGGTGATGAAACCTGCAACCCAAAATGGAGAAAGTGTTTCTGTATTATGTTCCATAGTAATAGCATATGGAAATAATATAGAAGTTGATGTTGTTTATATTCCTGAAAGACCCGAGTAATCTTTAAGAATATAATAAAAAAGCCAGTTGCCAACAATGGCTATACGTAATACGGGTTTTCTGCTAAATGAAAGGTCAATGCATTTAATAAAGTCCGCCAATACTTTAATTTGGTATTTAAAGTGAATAAATTAAAAACAAAATATAAACTCTTGGCTACGTGCCAGATTTGAAAACTTCGCTTTTCAAATCCCGCACTAAGCATAGCCGGGTCGTTAACGAAGATTCATATTAATTCATTCATTCAATAAATGCTCCAATTCAGGAGTATTAATAAAACCAGACAAACATTCTCCCATTTTTTTATTTATCCAGTCAGTATTATTTGTAGAATTAGTGGAGTGTTTATTTTGTAATTTAGGGGGATGGATTTGCGTAAAGAAATAAAACACGATAACGAGCTATATCTTTATTCTAATGGAAAACTAATTTATAAGCGCTGGATTAATCAAGGCTATTCAAAAGTTTTTGATAAAATGGCTTATGGAAAGGACACTTTTGTTAGCATCATTGAAGATGATGAAGGTAATATCAAACACCGTAGAAAAATTTTCATAAATGGTGAAGTATGTGATTCGACTGAAGAATTCTGGAATAAATATACCAATCAAATTGGGTCAGATGCAGCTAAAAATTTTGGACGAAATCTTGACGCTTTAAATGATGCACTTTATGCAGAAGGCCCAGGATATCCCGAGAATTGTATTATTGAAATAATTGGATGTCAAAAGCTAGAGAATGTTTTCGGAAAAGATAAGTTTGACATACTAATCGAACTTTTTCAAAAAGCTAACTGCGTTGAACTAATTGTTGATAGGGAAAGAAAATAAAACTACCTGCAACAAACACTAAACTGTATTAAAACAAATTTTACACTAACTATTGTCACAAACTCTGCCCCTACTAACTTCTACTCATTTACACAACATCACACAAACAAAAAAGCCCCTCAATATTGAAGAGTTTTAATTGTACCTGAGGTGACACTAACTTCTTCTTTCCCAACTCGAATCGAGGTCAACATCAAAAGCAAAATACTTACAGAATTTCAATACAATTAATCACAAACAAAAAAGAGCAAGCTCTATTTGCTTGCTCTTTTTTTGTGTTTTGGCGCGTTTGGCGCTCTAGTACCTGAGGTGGGAATCGAACCCACACTCCAATGGAACACGAGTTTGAGTCGTGCGCGTCTACCAGTTCCGCCACTCAGGCTTGTTTAAACACTTAATTATTTAAACGGTCTGCGAAAATATTGAATACTTTTGATACATAAAAACATATCCATCAAATTTTTACTCATATTCTTCTCTTTTATTTGGCTTAGTATGAATAAATTAATAAATTTGCACCCCTTTTAAAATGAAGGATTAAACTATAATAATGTCAAAAATTCAATTATTCGCAGGACAGGCCTCTATGGAATTAGCTAATAAAATAGCTGAGAAACATGGATCTACTTTGGGAAACGTGATTGTTAGCACTTTTAGTGACGGTGAATTTCAACCATCATTTGAAGAATCTGTACGTGGTGCAGATGTGTTTATTATACAATCTACCGTACCTCCTGCAGATAACTTAATGGAATTATTGATGATGGCAGATGCTGCAAAAAGAGCTTCAGCAAGAAGAGTTGTTGCCATTTTGCCTTATTTTGGTTTAGCAAGACAAGATAGAAAAGATAAACCAAGAGTTCCAATAGGAGCAAAATTGGTTGCTAAAATGCTTGAAGTTGCAGGAGCAACACGAGTAATGACAATGGATTTACATGCTGATCAAATCCAAGGATTTTTTGAAGTTCCTGTTGATCATTTATTCGCTTCAACTATTTTTATACCTTATATACAAAGCTTAAACTTACCTAACTTAATGATGGCTTCGCCAGATATGGGAGGTACAAAAAGAGCAAATGCTTATGCAAAATATTTAGATTGCGGAGTAGTTGTTTGTTACAAGCAAAGAAAAAAAGCAAACGTTATTTCTGACATGTTCCTTATTGGAGAAGTTGAAGGAAAAGATGTTATTATTGTTGATGATATGGTAGATACTGCCGGAACATTAACTAAAGCTGCTGATTTAATGATGGACAATGGAGCTGCTAGTGTTAGAGCTATGACAACTCACGCTATTCTATCTGGAGAAGCATACGAAAGAATTGAAAATTCAAAACTAACTGAACTAATTGTTACAGATACTATCCCTTTAAAAAGACAAAGTGATAAGATTAAAGTACTTTCTGTAGCCGATTTGTTCGCTGATATTATGAAAAAAGTAACTAGTCACGAATCGATTAGTGAAGCATTTATTTGTTAATTATTTAAACCATTATAAAATGAAATCTGTAGCGTTAAGCGGGAATAAAAGAGCAGAAAGAGGAACTTCCAATGCCAACATCCTAAGAAAAGAAGAAAAAGTACCAGCTGTAATTTACGGTGGTAAAGAAAATATTCATTTTACTGTAAACGAAGTAAAATTTAATAAGATCATTAATACTCCAGAAGTATATTTTATTGATTTAGATATTGAAGGAACTAAAATTAAAGCTATCATAAAGGATGTTCAATTTCACCCTGTTACTGATAGAGTATTACACATTGACTTTTTAGAAGTTGATGAGAAAAAACCTTTAACAATCAAAATCCCTGTAAACTTAACAGGAAGATCTAAAGGTGTCGCTAATGGTGGTACACTTAAGACTCCTATCAAAATGTTAAGAATTAATGGATTACCATCTGCTATTCCAGAAAACGTTGAGTTAGACATTACTGAATTAAAAATTGGTGACTCTATCAAAGTTGGAGAATTAAATGTTGATGGGTTAACATTTTTAGGTGCTGATAACGCAGTTGTTGTTGGTGTGAAAATGAGTAGAAACGCAGTTGATGAGGAAGAGGAAGAAGAAGGTGAAGAAGGAGAAGGTGGAGAAGAAACTGCTGAAGCTGCTCCAGAAGCTGCTGCTGCAGAATAAACAATACACTTATGAAGTATTTAGTTGTAGGGTTAGGTAATATTGGCTCTGAATACGAAAATACTAGACATAACATAGGATTTAAAATAGTGGATGCTTTAGCCAAAGCATCCACTATTTTTTTTGAACCAAACAAACTTGGAGATACTGCAAGCCTTAAATTTAAAGGAAGAACTTTTATTCTTTTAAAACCATCCACCTACATGAACCTAAGTGGAAAAGCAGTAAATTACTACCTCCAAAAAGAAAAGATCAAACAAGAAAACCTTATCGTAATCACCGATGATATTGCTTTACCATTTGGAACACTTCGTTTAAAGGGTAAAGGAAGTGATGGTGGTCACAATGGGTTAAAAGACATTATAAAAGTATTGGGAAATGCTAATTTTGCTCGTCTACGCTTTGGTGTTGGAAGTGAATTTGTTAAAGGAAAACAAATCAATTATGTTTTAGGAGATTTTGCTCCAGAAGAACAAAACCAAATGGGTGAACGATTAGAAAAAACTACTGAAATGATCAAAAGTTTTGGAACCATTGGCCTAGGAAGAACAATGTCAAACTTTAACGGGAAATAAAACATCCCTCCTACCTCCCTTCAAAGGGAGAATTAATTCTCTACTACAAACTTCTTTATTGCCAAATAGGTTTCTTTTTCAGATTCTACAAACCCCATATGCCCTACTTTATCCAGCAATAAACAACTTCCTTTTTCTGATACTTTAGCCTGTTCCACCAACTCTTTATAAGGCAAAACATTATCCTCTTTACCAACAATATAAAGTATAGGATACGGAGCAAACTTTAAAACAATTTCTCTATCCAATCGATTCTTCATTCCTTCTAAAGCAGCAACAATGCCTTGCTTTGAAGTATTTAAAGCAATCTTTTTAATCTGATCAACTCCACGTTTATAGGGCTTATAGTTTAAATTAAATAAATTCGGAACAGCTTCATTTATAAAAATTTCAGAATTTCGTTTTACTATTTTAGCAAGTCTCGTTCTATCCTTTTTTTTCTGTTCTCCATCTGAATTGGCAGACGAATGGAACATAACTAACCCTTTGATATTATCTGGGTTATTTTCTGCCATTGCCAAACTAACGTAGCCACCCATAGAATGGCCAATTAAAAAGTACTTACGCAACTTCAAATGATTCAACACAGCTTCAACAGCTTCAGCCATTTCCTCCATCGTATGGACATAACTTAGGCATTCTGTATTTCCATGTCCCAATAAATCAATAGTAATTACACGTTGGGTTTTAGATAGTTCTTTAGAAAACTTAGTCCAAACTTCTTTAGCCCCTAAAAAGCCATGCAGAAAAACAACAGCTTTTCCTTGACCTTCATCAGTAAAGGCAACGTTAATGCTTTTAAATTTTATGACTCTTTCTTTCATTTTTTCTCACACGTCATTGCGAAGAATGAGGAACGAATAATGAAGCAATCTTATGGTTGAGATTGCTTCATTTTATTTTTGATAAATCCTTTGACTTCGCTCGGAATGACATAAGGATTTAACTATTCATCAAATCTTCAATTTCTTCTGCTTCTAATGGAATATTTCGCATTAAATCATGCTGACCATCTTTAGTAATCATCACATCATTCTCTAAACGAATTCCCAAATTTTCAGAAGGAATATAAATACCCGGTTCTACGGTTAAAACCATCCCCTCGACAAAAGGCGTAGCTCTATTCTCAATATCATGAACATCCAATCCAATATGATGAGAAGTTCCGTGCATAAAATACTTTTTGTAAGCTGGATTTAAAGGATCCTGATTAGCGATAGCTGTTTTATCAAGCAATCCTAAACCTAACAATTCTGACTCCATCATCTTACCTACCTCTGCATGATACTCCTCATGATCAGTTCCTGGAACCAACATAGAAGTAGCACCTTTCATCACTCTTAAAACAGCATTGTACACCTCTTTTTGCCTATCAGTAAATCGACCACTAACAGGTACGCAACGCGTCATATCAGAAGCGTAATTCGCATACTCTGAACCTACATCCATTAATATTACATCACCAGCTTTACACTCCATATTATTTTCAATGTAATGCAAAACACATGCATTGTATCCCGAAGCAATAATTGGCGTATAAGCAAAACCTCTAGATCTATTTCTTAAAAACTCATGAGAAAATTCAGCCTCAATCTCATACTCCATAACCCCCGGCTTAACGAATTCTAAAATCCTTCTAAATCCTTTTTCAGTTATATCACAAGCATGCTGCATGGTATCAATCTCTAACTGAGACTTAATTGGTCTAAGAACATTCATTATAGGCGCCAAACGCTCGTACTCATGATCAGGGTATTTTGCCTTACAGTCTATTCTAAAACGATCATCACAAGTCTGAACTATTGCCGAAGCTCTTAAGTGTTCATTTTGATTTAAATATATTCTTTCTGCCTCAATGGCTAATGTATGAAACACTTGCTCAAAATCAGTTAACCAATAGATTGTTTGAATTCCAGATTGTTTTGTTGCGGCAGTTTTATCCAACTTTTCTCCTTCCCAAATAGCAATCAATTCACTTGTTTCTTTAACAAATAAAATTTCTCTGTGTTTTGGATTAGTTGCTTCTGGAAAAATCACTAAAATAGATTCTTCTTGATCTACACCACTTAAATACAATAAATCGTTATTCTGACGAAAAGGCATCAACCCATCTGCATTGGTTGGCATCATATCATTAGAGTTAAAAACAGCAAGCGATTTTGGCTTTAAATGTTTTACAAAATTTGCTCTGTTGTGAATGTATAACGAATTATCTATTGCGTGGTATCTCATATCTTTTAAACTTTAATTCTAAGGGTAACAAATGTAATTATTCTGACTGACTTTCTCCTTCTGATAAATCTGTATCTGCTTGATTTAACAAAGGCAATTCTTCATCATTTCCTAATGGCCCTGAAGTCCCATCAACAGCATTAATCCTTAAGGTATCTTCTTCTGTACTTCCACTAGAAATCAACCCAAACATCATTACCAGATTTGTTCCTATAATTACCCATGCCAAAATTGCTTCGCTAAATGGAATGATTTGATAATGCTCTACTATTTTTTGAAACAATAGAATTGTTACCAAACCTCTTGGAGCAATTAACATTTGAGGAAAAATGGTACTTTTTAAAAAGACTTTTAAATTTAAAGCCCTTGTAAAAAAGATAACCATCATTATCAATACAGCAATGATTATTGATTCTGGATTAAACAGGCCTTCTAAATTCATAGTTAATCCAAACACCACAAAAAAGAAGGTTCTGATTAAAAAAGAAGATTCTATAGTTATAATAACAAACTCATGCCGTATCTCTTTTACTTTATCAAGATTCACTAATTTTTTTAAAAAACCTCTAAAAAACATGTGTGTATTGTTCAACACTAAACCAAAAACCAATATGATTATTAAAGCAGAATAATGAAAATATTCTCCGACAGAAAATAGTAAAGCCAATAATGCTAAAAACAAAAAGAATTTTATTTCAGTTTTAATTTTAAGAAATGCATAGACTAAAAAATAACTCATCAATACAGAAACACCTACTGATATAATTATATTTAATGATATTGCTTCGAAATAAGTTTGACCTGCTGATGGTTCCTTAATCCAAAAAGAAAAAAGCATAATCCCAAAAATATCAGACAACGTAGCTTCTAAAATCATGAACTCTTTCTTTGCTGGAATTAAGGTATGAACACTAGGAATAACAATAGCACTACTTACAACTGAAAGAGGTATGGCATATAAAAATGCTGTCATATAATCAACCGACAGCGTGAAGTAAAGGATACAAGAAATTAATGAATTGGTTACTCCTAAAATAATTATCGAAGTAGCTAAGGCGGCCAATATTGTCCTGATTTTATTTCGATGAATCTCAATATCTAAAGCCCCTTCTAAAACAATCATCATCAACCCTACAACACCCAACAAACCTAAGTGCTGACTTAAATTCGGGATCTCCATCCCCATAGATTTCACACCATACTGAGCTGCAACACCTGTTCCGATCAAAAAAATGACTGAAGGTATTTTTGTGTATTTAGAAATTTGTGTAAAAATGTATGAAAACACAATTAATAAACTTGCCAACATTATTACTACATAAGGATTATCCATAGTTTCAATTTATTATCAATTGCTTTTCATTGATTGGTTCTAATAACTCAATAGCTTCTCTAACATTATTTACATTCTCAAAAACCAATGTTAGTTTATCATTACGCTCTTTCATTTTACAAGCATTTGGATTCGCTTGTATATATTTTAAAACAGCTGTAAAATTTGGAGATTGATAAAACAATGATTCTTGATTCGCAATAAAATAACCAACCAGTTTCTTTTGTTTCAACACCATTTTCTCTAAGCCAATACCTTTAGCAATCCACCTCAATTGAATGGCACTAAAAAGTTCTTGAGTTGGTTTTGGTATTTCCCCAAAACGATCAATTAATTGTTCTTTTAATTGATCTAAATTTTCTTCTGTTTGAATATTATCTAAATCACGATAAATATTTAATCGCTCTCCTATATTAGAAATATACTTATCTGGAATCATGATTTCCAAATCCGTTTCTAATTGACAATCCTTAACAAAATCTTTGTCTTTTAATTCTTCAGAATATAACTCTTTAAATTCAGTTTCTTTTAATTCATCAATGGCTTCCTGCAGTATTTTTTGATACATATCAAAACCTATTTCAGAAATAAATCCACTTTGTTCTCCACCCAATAAGTTTCCTGCTCCACGAATATCTAAATCTCGCATTGCAATCTGAAAACCACTTCCTAAATCAGAAAATTGCTCAATTGCAGTCAATCTTTTTCTTGCTTCGGGAGTTAAACTATGCAT
The DNA here is from genome assembly GCA_905479915.1 of uncultured Flavobacteriales bacterium. GTDB lineage: Bacteria > Bacteroidota > Bacteroidia > Flavobacteriales_E > Vicingaceae. The sequence continues at coordinate 12,856 of CAJQOH010000037.1, read as the reverse complement.
TGGTGGAGCCAACAAATAACAAAATGCTTTTTTATTTGATCGCCCTACTCTTCCTCTCATTTGGTGTAGGTCACTCAATCCAAAATGATTTGCATTGTTAATAATAATGGTGTTCGCATTCGGAATATCCAATCCTGATTCAATAATCGTAGTAGCAATCATTACATCATATTCTCCATCAACAAAAGCCATCATTTTCTGCTCCAACTCATCCCCTTTCATTTGTCCGTGAGCAATTAACACACGCACATCAGGACATAAACGTTGAACCATTCCTGCAACTTCTTTAATATTCTCAATTCTGTTGTTTACAATAAAAACCTGCCCTCCTCTACTAACTTCATAAGTAACAGCATCACGAATAACTTCTTCACTAAATGTTACCAGCTTTGTATCTACAGGCTGTCTATTTGGTGGTGGAGTCATTATGTTACTCATATCTCGAGCAGCCATCAATGAAAACTGAAGCGTTCTTGGTATTGGTGTTGCTGTTAATGTAAGCGTATCAATATTTACTTTAAACGTTTTTAGCTTGTCTTTTACCGATACGCCAAACTTCTGCTCTTCATCAATAATTAATAATCCTATGTCTTTAAAATTGACATCTTTACCAACAATACGATGCGTTCCGATTAAGATATCCACTTTACCTTCAGATAGTCGTTGAAGCGTTTCTTTTTGTTGCTTAGGTGTTTTAAAACGATTAATATAATCTACCGTAACAGGAAACTCTTTTAAACGATCTCTAAATGTTTTGTAATGCTGCAAAGCCAAAATGGTTGTTGGAACTAATATTGCCACTTGCTTATTATCTGCTACAGCTTTAAAAGCTGCACGAATGGCAATTTCTGTTTTCCCAAAACCAACATCCCCACAAACTAACCTATCCATAGGATATTCAGCCTCCATATCTTTTTTAACAGCAATAGTTGCAGTTAATTGATCTGGAGTATCTTCATAAATAAAAGAAGCTTCTAACTCCGTTTGCAAATAAGTATCTGGTGCATATTGAAATCCTTTTTTTGATTTTCTCTCGGCATAAAGTTTAATCAAATCAAAAGCAACCTCTTTAATTTTCTTCTTGGTCTTATTCTTTAGTTTTTTCCACGTATCAGAGCCTAACTTATTTATTTTAGGTGGTGTACCGTCCTTACCAACAAATTTTGAAATCTTATGCAATGAATGAATACTTACATACAACAAATCATTATTGGAATAAACAATTCGAATAGTCTCTTGTTTCTTTCCTTGAGCATCAATCTTTTCTAACCCAGAAAACTTTCCAACTCCATGGTCAATATGGGTAATAAAATCACCAGGTTTTAACCCATGAATCTCTTTTAAGGTTAAAGCCTCATTTTTCTTTTTATAACTATTTTTTAAGTTGAAGCGTTGGTAACGGTTAAAGATTTGATGATCTGTATAACATACCATCTTCTCATCCGAATCAATAAAACCCTCATGCATTGGCAATAGAATTGGATGAACATCCAAATCCTTCCCTATATCTTCAAAAATATTGGTGATACGTTCTATCTGCTTACTACTATCGGCCAAAAGAACATTGGTAAATCCTGCCTTCTTTTTTGCTCCAATATCATCATGCAATAAATCGAAATTCTTATTAAAGCTTGGTTGTGGTTTTTGATTAAATTGAATTTCTAAATCAGGCGCTAATAAATATTGCGACCCAAATTCTACTGTATTTCTATTGGATATCTCAGCAACAAATTCTTCTTTGCTCGTAAATAAATCTTCTGGTTTAACATGTTTTAAAGGAGAATCTTCAATATCCTTATACGCAAACAATGCTTGATCAAAATCTTTCTGAATTTGAACCGAAGAAAGCTCTATATTCTTAGCCCAAACAATCGTGTTTTTGGATAAAAATTCTAAGAAATTTTCTCTACTCTCTTTTAATAATGTTGTTTGAACATTTGGAACAATTGCCAAACGTTTATATTCTTTGATACTTAATTGACTAACAGGATCAAATGTTCTAATCGATTCGATTTCGTCTCCAAAAAATTCTAAACGGTATGGATTATCATTAGAAAATGAAAATACATCTACAATTCCTCCACGTATAGAAAATTGACCTGGAGCAATTACAAAATCTTCTCGCTCAAAACCATAATCATAAAGCACTTCATTCAAAAACTCAATAGAAATTTCATCACCAATATTTATTCGAGTGGTATTCTTTTCTAAGTTCTTTTTTGTAACTACTTTTTCTGATAAAGCGTCAGGATAGGTAACAATACACTTTGTACTGTTTTTTTTAGAAAGCGCATTTAATACTTCAGCTCTAGATAAAATGTTAGAATTATCCGTTTCTTCTATTTGATAAGGTCTTCGATAAGAAGCTGGAAAAAACAATACTTTATCATCTCCTACTATTCTTTGTAAATCGTTATAAAAGTAAGCAGCTTCCTCTTTATCATCTAAAATAAATACTTGATTAACAGGAAACTTTGAAAAGATTCCATTTGCAATAAACGAAGGGGCCGAACCCACCAATCCCTTTAAATGAACATGAGAAAGTTCATTATTTTCAAAATGTTCGCAAATTTTTGTTGTCTTCTCAGAATTAGAAAAAACAGCTTTCAACTCTAAGGCTTTCATAGGGGAGTAAAATTAAGGTAATCTCAAGTAATTATTTAATAACTTTACTTTTTAATTTTTTGATGGCTAAAATCATTTTAATCACCATTTGTTTTTTGATCAGTTTAACTTCTTTTGCACAAGAAGAAAAAATAAAGTATCGAAAATTAACCTATAACGATTTTACCAAATTCTCCATAAATGATACTTCTGCTGTTATTATAGATATATTCTTTGACAAAAAAGACAACACAGCTATTAGTCAAATGTCATTCTTGCCAATTTCAATAGCAGTTGCAGTAATTTCGCCCCAAATTGCTGTGGGGTTAACAGTAATTAGTTTCCCTTTGTTTGTTAACGGTAGTCACTTACTAATTAAGTATAGAAAGAAAAAGTTATACATGGTTTTAAACGACTATAAAGAAACAGGCCACTTACCAAAATGGGTTAGAAAAAAAGCAAACAAACAATTGGAATACTATGACATGATTAAAACCGAATATTAAGGTTTTTCATATTCTGCTCCTTTCAACTTACCGCTATCATCAAAATACAATAGTATTCTAAACTTACTTTTCTCTTCTTTAAACGTCCAGTTTACATCCAATCTTAAAAGGTTCTTATGTATTTCAGAAAAGACAATTTTCATTGGAGATTCTTTATCGGTAGAGTTATTGTACAATACAGTATCTTCTTTTATTTTAAGACCTGTAAAAGTTTGTGCTAGAGTTGTCTTTTCCGTCTTTAATATAGTATCTATATTGGCAACTAAAATTTTACCCGCTTCACTTTCTTTTATAAATTTAGACATATCCAACGCAGTTATATCTTTAGAAATAGCAAATTGAAAACGCTCCCTATCATATAGCTTTTTAACTGCAAGACTTCTTTTCATAGAGGTTCCCAAGTGTCTTTTAAGTGCCTTTCTAAAAAGGACATTGTTGGTTAAAAATGCTACTACCTGTTCATACTCCTTGCTAATACTATTAGAATCAAGCACTAAAGTAGTATCTGTTTTTTCTATTGTAGAAGTCTTTTTAGGTTTGCTGATATAAGTAGGAACTTCATTACCAACTCCTTCTCCGGCCGTAAGTATTCCTTTTTTATAATGGGAAATGTATTTATTTTCACTCGCATCAATTCTTTTCCACCTTTTATGTTTCAACCCCTTTTTATAACGTCCATATATTTTCAAAGACTTATAGGCCCAATATCCAAATTTCACTCCTTCGCGATAGACACCCTTGGTTATAATAATTCCATCCAACCCATAGTAAGTCCACTCTCCATGAATTTTACCATTCGCAAAAACTGTTTTTATTTTTAATCGGCCATTAGGATAATACACCTTATACGCTCCATTCTGACCGTAATTGGTGTAAGATTTTTCAATTGCTATTTGTGAAGTATCATCAGCAAAAACAGCTATCTTTTTAAAATAATAAGAAGTATTTTCAGAAGGTCTATAAATTACTTTAATGGTTTCGGTTATTGTATCGATTTGAATGATCTCCTCAACAACTTGTGCTGAAGAAAACAAAGGGATAATTAGAAAGATTAAAAGTAATTTTCTCATGGTGAAGTTTGATAATTAACCGTACTTCTCTATCATCTCTAAAACCTTGCCAACCATATTTTTTGATCCCATTAAAGCAGGAACTCTTTGGTGCAATTCAGTTGGTTCAATTTCCATAATTCTTTTATAACCTGTTGTTGCAATTCCTCCAGCTTGTTCAACAATAAATGCCATAGGATTACACTCATACAACAAACGCAATTTACCATCTGGAGAACCAGCTGTTGCAGGGTAACAAAATACTCCACCCTTAATTAAGTTACGGTGAATATCTGCAACCATAGAAGCAATGTATCTACAAGAATAAGGTCTTCCTGTTGATGGATCATCTTCTTTAACCCAGTCACAATATTTTTTTAATCCTTCAGTAAATGTATTGTAATTCCCTTCATTAAAAGAGTATAAACGACCATCATCTGGTGCTTTCATATCTGGGTGCGACAAACAATACTCACCAATACCTGGGTCTAATGTGAAACCATTAACTCCATTTCCAGTTGTATATACTAACATGGTTGATGAACCATAAATCACATATCCAGCAGCAATTTGTTCTGTTCCTTTTTGTAAAAAGTCTTCTAATTTACCTGCACCTTCAGTAGATACTCTTCTGTAAATAGAAAAAATTGTACCTACAGAAACATTCACATCAATATTAGATGACCCATCCAAAGGATCAAATGTTACTACATATTTTGAGTTTCTAGACTCTTCATTTTCAAAGGGTAAATAATCATCATTTTCTTCTGAAGCAATTGCACACACTTCACCACCATTTCTAAAAGCATCAATAAACTGATTATCTGCATAAACATCCAGTTTTTGCTGTTCCTCTCCTTGTACATTTGTATTACCAATTGCACCCAAAATATCAACTAAACCTGCTTTATTAATTTCTTTATTAATCACTTTAGAGGCAACACTAATATCACTTAAAAGTTGACTCAATTCTCCTGTTGCAAAAGGAAAATCCGCTTGCTTATTGTGTATAAATTCGTTTAGTGTTGTTACTTTACCCATAATCTAATTTTTGATGTTGCAAAGTAATGAATTTATGATGAGACCATTAAGCTAAATAGCAAGTTTTAAACTACTTTTGTTAAATGAATTTCAACATCAGAAAAGCTACCAAAAATGATTTACCAGAAGTATTGAATTTGGTTAAAGAATTGGCTATATATGAAAAAGAACCAGAGGCTGTTGTTATTACTTTAAAACAATTAGAGCAAGATGGGTTTGGAGAAAAACCGCTCTATTGGGTATTATTAGCTGAAAATGAAAATGGCTTATTAGGCATATCTTTTTATTACATTAGATATTCTACATGGAAAGGTAAAAGTTTATATCTGGAAGATTTAATCGTAAAAGAAGAATTTAGAGGGCATAAAATTGGGGAAACTCTTTTTAAAGAAACGATAAAAACTGCCAAGGAAATTGGTGCAACTGCTATGAACTGGCAAGTTTTAGATTGGAATGAACCAGCAATAAATTTCTATAAAAAATTTGATGCTGAATTGTATGATAATTGGATAAATGGACAACTAACTTTTAATTGATAATTGATAATTGATAATTGATAATTGATAATTGATAATTGATAATTGATAATTGATAATTGATAATTGAAGCGCTGAAAACAAATAAACATTCAACGTTATAACGTTACAAACTTTTCAACTAACTTTCCAACTTTATAAACTTTCTTACTTTATAAACTTGTTAACTTTTAAACTGAAGAAAATGAAAGTATTTAAATTCGGAGGAGCATCAGTAAAAGATGCTAGCGCGGTAAAAAATGTTGGTGAAGTAATTAAATTACATGACGAAAATTTAGTAGTAGTTATTTCTGCTATGGGAAAAACCACCAACAATTTAGAGAAAGTTGTAGAGTCATACCTTGCAAAAGATGGTAAAACAGAGGGAAAACTAAATCAGGTTAAAGATTTTCATACTTCTATTTTGAATGAACTATTCGAAAACAAAAAACATCCTATTTTTAATGAGGTTCACAATACTTTTGTAGAAATAGAATGGGAAATAGAAGACGAAGCAGTAAGGGAGTATGATTACATTTATGATCAAATAGTCTCTGTAGGTGAAGTTTTATCTACCAAAATTGTAAGTGCTTATTTAAACGAAACTGGCTTAAGTAACACCTGGCAAGATATCCGAAATGTAATCCAAACAGACAATACACACCGTAATGCAAAAGTAGATTGGGAGTTAACCGAAAAGTTGGCCCAGAAAGAGATTCAAACTAAAATTGCGAAAGGGCAATCGGTAATACTTACTCAAGGTTTTATAGGATCAAGTTCTGAGTTATTTACCACTACTTTAGGAAGAGAAGGTTCTGATTTTAGCGCAGGAATTTTAGCCCATTGTTTAAATGCTGAAAGTGTTACCATATGGAAAGATGTTCCGGGCATGCTAAATGCAGATCCTAAGTGGTTTGATGAAACAACCAAATTAGACAACATTTCTTACCATGAGGCAGTAGAACTAGCATACTATGGTGCTTCTGTTATTCATCCAAAAACAATAAAACCACTACACAACAAAAACATTCCTTTGTTTGTCAAATCATTTGTTTCTCCCAAAAACGATGGAACGATCATCAATCAAAACACCCAAAAAGATGATTTGGTTCCCTCTTTTATTTTTAAAATGAATCAGGTATTAATTTCTATTTCTGCGAAAGATTATTCTTTTATTATGGAAGATAGTTTAAGTCATATTTTCGGTTTATTTTCTGAACGAGGAGTACAAATTAACTTAATGCAAAATGCTGCCATCAGCTTTTCTGTTTGTGTAGATTTTGACAATCAAAAAACAATGTCACTAATTGATGAACTTAAAAAGAATTACAAGGTGCTTTACAACGATGCATTAGAGTTAGTTACAATTAGACATTACGATCAAAAAACCATAGATCGAGTTACACTTGATAAAGAAATTTTAGTTGAACAAAAAAGTAGACAAACTGCAAGATTTGTAATGAAACAGAATTAAAAATTTCCTGTCTCACCTATTTATGAAAAGAGTCATTCTTATATTTCTTGCTTTAGCTCCAATAATTTGTATTGGGCAAGAAAACAATGAAGAGCTCTGGAGTGGTTTAGGAACCAAAATGAGCTTCAGTAAAAAAATTCGAATAGATTTAGAACATCAAGTTCGATTTCAAAATGATTTCAAAGAGTACAATTATACATTTACTGAAATTGGTTTTAACTATAAACCCATCAAAAATTTTAGAGCAAATGGCAATTACCGTCACATGTATTATGAAAGAGGTTTAAGGCACCGGTATGCTTTAGAAGCGCATTACACCCTCAAACCTCAAAGCTCTAAATTCTACTTTCATATCAGAGAACGTTTTCAATCCTTTGTATGGAATGACAACAACAGCAGCACTTCTAATATCAGAAATCTGTTTACCCTTGGCTATAAATTAAATGCTCTAGCCAAAGTTTATACCACTCAAGAATGGTTTTACCGCTTAGATAAAGTTAATGGTTTTAGAACCTACCGGGGTACATTAGGTGTTACCTGGAACTTCTCTAAAAAATTAATGTTAATGACTTATTATAGTTACCAGAAAACTATTAATACTTCAACCAATAAAATCAATCAAATAATTGGTTTAAGAGGGTTTTATAAAATTGACTTGTCTAAAAAGGATAAAGCACTGAATCAATAGTTCTTGCTTTTAGGTATTATTATTGATATCATTGTATTATACAATAAACAAAACAGATGAAGACAGCTTTTTACTACATTACACTATCTATATTAATATGTTTCAGTTCTACTTCTAAAGGGCAAGAAGATGCTAAAAAAACAATTGATTTAAGTCATTTTGGTTTATCTAGTAACACCTATTCATACAGCAATTACGAAAAAAAACAAAAAAAGACTTACATCGCTTTTGTTGATAATAGTAACTTAAATATTCTAACACTTAAAGAAGATTTTAGCGCAACCAAGGATACCATCAATTACATTTTACCTGGCAACGAATACTCCCTAGTAAAAGGGGTTGCATCCGAAAATTCTCTTCAATATCTATTTACAAAAAAAGATGGATATATGAGTTTTGCAAAGTATGACTTCGAAACAAAAGAATGGTCTTCATTTAACAAACCTGTAAAAGAAGAAGAAAAATATTTAGGAACGTTATCCTATAAAAACACTTTGTACATATTAAATTATTTAAAAAGCAAAAACAGTATTCGAGTCTACAATATCGGATCAAATAAAATGAATCTTTATAACGACTACAACCTATCCTCGTTTATGCTTCAGGATAACAATTTAGATTTTTTCATGAAGAACAGGAAAAAACCTATTAAAAAGATTAACAGTAGTGGTCCGAATGAGTTAACACCAGAAAGGAAAAAGAAAAAAATATACCAATTTGAAGAACAAGTTTATATTACTATTGAAGATAGTATTAGTAAAAGTGTTGGACTAATTTCTCTAAACCTAAAAAACAAAAAAGAAAGCACAAAGTACTTTAGCAACAAAGACAAAAAATGTAGTGAAACAAAATATGTAAAATCTACCATGAATAAAAACTACATTGTAGTTGCAAGTGGATGTGAAAAAGATGCTACCATAAATATTTACAACCTGAATTCAACTAAAATTGTTGCCAAAACCTATTTAAACTATGACAACCTTATTAAAGACAAATGTTATGACAACCTTATCAGCTCAACACAAGCAATGAGTATTGAACAACTAAAATCAAAGGTAGTACTGTCAAAATTTATCAGTAAAGATGCTAGTCTTTTTATATCAGAAAAAAATGACAGCTTAGAACTAATTATTGGTTACACAAAAAATGGTGGGAAGAGTAGAAAAAAAATGATGGAAAAAGCTGACTCAAAAAGAAAAAAAGGAGGAGGAAAAGGTAATGGTGGTGGACAAGGCGGAGGAAAGGCAAAAAAAGCGGCTAAAATGCATAAAAACAACAACAAGGGTTCTGAATTAACGAATTCGTTTCTTACTTATGAAAAAAGTTTAGCACAATACTACGTTTGTAAAATATCATTATCAGGCAAAACCTTTAATACAAAAACTAAATATTCCAATTACTTTAATAGAATAAAAGCAACCAAAAGAACCGTAAATCAACATAATGTTTTAACAAATCTGATACTAGAAAGAGAAGGCAAACTTTGGTATGGATATGTAAATAACATTTCTAATGAATTATTCTTGGTTAAAGTAAAGTAACTTCTCTTTAACATTCTTATCACTGCAAAAAAAGAGCACACCTCTATTTAAGCCATTCTTTTAATTTGTCAAGGCGTTTCCTAGAACAACAGAAAGAAAACACCTTATAAGCTTTAAATCTTATTCACTTCCTTTATTCTCCATAACAATGAATGGTATGCTTTAATATACCTACTAAAACGACTATTAAACTATACCTCAATCAATTTAAGTGTCTTTTTAAAAACTATTTTGATCTTATTAACTGTAAAAATAATTCATAAAAAAAGCCTCATCAAATGATGAGGCTTTTATGTTTTATAAAAACTTATTTAGTTCTTAATAAGCTTAAGTGTTTTATTGTAATCATCATTACTAACGTTTACAAAGTATATTCCTTTTGACCAACCTGCAACATCTATTACTAATGTGTTACTCGATTCAGTTAAAGTCTTCACTAACTTCCCTTCAATTGTTCTAATTGTTATCTCAGAAACCATTCCGGCATTAGCTAACTCAATCGTTAATTGATCTTTTACTGGATTTGGATACATTACAAACTCTTCTGTAACTATCTCATCTATTCCTACATTGTTTACCAATGTACATGCTGAAGTATCTGTTCCACAACTTGTTGTTACAATTACAGCATAATTACCATTTACTGTTGGTTTGTAAATTCTATTGGTCTCTCCTACAATTATAGAATCTCCATTGTTACAATCTATCCATTGGTAAGTTGCTCCACCAACACTATGGTTCGAAGTTAATACTCCTCCTACTTTCGTTACTCCTGTGTTAGGTGCATTAACCACTAATGCTACATCAATAATTAAGTCACAACCATTGGCTAAAACAGCAGGTATTATTTCTTGACCTGTTGGATTTGCCATGTTATAAACTACATTATTCACTATCACACTATCTCCTGCACAAATTGTATCATTAACAATTGTAGTTAGAGATGGAATAAATTGTAAGTTAATTGTTACCGTAGAATCACAACTGTAAAGCCCGGCTAACAACACTTCAGTTCCTGTAGAGTTGTTGATATCATATACAGTTCCATTTATTGTTACACTATTATTGTCACAAATAGGTCCAACATATGTTCCTGTCTTTTCTGGAATAACAGTTAAGTCTGTATTCACTATTGAATCACATCCTCCTACTGCACTTAATGTATCTGCATAGATCCCTGTAGTATTGTAAACTGTTGATCCTACTGTTACACTTTCATGACTACAAATCGTAAACACATTGTTTACTGTATATGCTGTTACAAAAGATAAATTCGTATTTACTGTAGAATCACATCCTGCTGCATCAACCAATGTATCTGAATAGTTTCCTGCTACATTATATACTGATGTTCCTACCGTAATAGAATCTCCATTACACAATACTGGTGAAATGTTCACTACATTATCTGGCAATACATTCAACATTACTGTAACAACAGAATCACAACTAAATGACCCATGTCCTACTCCTGCAAATGTCTCAGTCCCATTTGGACTACCACTCCAGTAAGGTGTTCCATTTACCATTACAGTATCTTGGAAACAAATCGTAGTGTTTACTGTTCCAGTTATCGCTGGTAACACATGTAAATTAACCGTTACCGTAGAATCACAATTGTCTGCTCCAATATTTGCAAATACTTCTGTACCACTCGGAGTTGCTTGATCGTAAACTGTTCCGTTTACAGTTACACTTCCTTCATTACATATCGTATCTGTTACTGATCCAACTAACGCTGTTAACCCTGTTAGGTTAATCGTTACTGTAGAATCACACATAAATGCTCCTACTCCTGTTATAACCTCTGTTCCTGTTAAGTTACCTCCATGATAAGCTACATTGTTTACCATAATTGTATCTTCTGCACAAAGATTTCCTGAAACTGCTCCTACCTTATCATTCAATATCGTAAGGTTCGTATTAATCACAGAATCACATCCTCCAACAGCAGTTACTGTATCTGCATAAACTCCTGTAGCAGCATAAAATTTACCAACAATTTCAATACTATCTCCAAAACATAACGTTGGGGTCAAGTTAGTCGTGATAGTATTAAAAAATGTAAGACTTACATTCAATACTGAATCACACATAAAAGGTCCTACATTGTTAATTGTATCACTTCCTGTTGGGTTTGCTGCATTGTAAGTAATTCCATTTACTACTAAACTATCTCCATTACATACTTGTGCATTAATGTTTGTAACCATATCGATAACAGTTAAATCCAAATACACAATAGAATCACAATTTGTTCCTGCTTGAGCCAAAGTATCAGCATATAAACCAGTAGCAAAATACTTAGATGTTCCTATAGTAGCAGTATCGTTCTTACAAATTGTCATTGTTAATGAATCTACTATCTCTGGACACATTACCCAAAAATTATTGGTAACCAACTCAGTATACCTACCTGGGTTATTAAACATTCTAACATTATATTCTCCTGCTTGATTGGCATCTGTAAATGTAAAAATACCTGTTTGATTAGGTGTCTGAGGTTGTCCTGCAGTTACTTGGTTTAAATCAAAATCACTTACACTTGGTACACCATTAATATCTATTGGTGTCTCAAATGAAAAATCTACTGAATCTACTATATATAAAGTATCTCCTCCATATCTCACTTGATTAGAAGCATCAACGGTAAACACCTACACTACTATTTGCATTCACAGAAAAATTCCCACTCACAACTTTTAAGTGTGGCAACTCTTCCCGATATGTTAGTTTTAAACAGCCCATTTTCAGCCAACAAGATAACTTTTTCTTTTCAACTGAAAAAAAAATTATTTCTTTATTTTTGTAGCGGTTGTTTACTCGCAAGGTTTCAACCTTTTTTTCTCCTCTTTTACTTCTATGGTAAAAGAGGAGTTTCTTTTTCATTTCAATTGAAATGAAAAAATAAGCTTTTAAGAATACATATTTAAATATGTATTTTAAAGAGTCATCCTCACAGCAAAAAATACAATCATTTCTTCAAAATTTCTTTTGTATTTTCTACTGTTCCCCAACTAAAAACAGCTTTTACATAACTTGTTGTTATGGGTACAAAAATCGCTCAAGGCTTACCCTATTTTCCTTTGCCAAAGTCAGTCCTTTTGTCCCATAACCAAATTATGTAAACTAAGCACACAAGCCCCCTTAGTCGCTATTTTTATGCCTACGCTCTAGGTATGTGTTTGCATTTTTCGTTCCTCAAAAATTAACTTCCTACGGTCGTTAAGCATCTATTTTAGTAAATGATTGTACTGCTATTTTAAATTTTAGACTAATCATTTACTAAAATTGATGTTCCAGATTTTTAAGGTGGGAGACCTTAAAATAATTAAAGATACCTTGTAGTTTTTTGAGCGGGAAGTTGGGAGAAAAAACTGCCCGAAAAGGATTTGAAAAGGTAAATTCTTTTGCCTTTTGCTTGGGGTGGATTGGTGG
>CAJQOH010000036.1 GCA_905479915.1 uncultured Flavobacteriales bacterium | reverse complement strand
GTGGAAGCTATTGAAAAAGCTGAAATTGTAGAGCTAGATGCTTTTAGAGAAGAGTATGAGGTAACAGATATTATTTCATATATAGATGAAGAGTCTGGTAGCGAGATTTTAGTAATGCCTGCTAAAGAATATCAAATTACTACTATGGTAGATTTTGGTACTAAGGTTTTAGGAACTCAAAACGCAACTTTAAATCAAATTTCAGATTTTAAAGAAGATATTTCTAATTCAAGAACATTTAGTTTTCTTCATGAAATAGAAATGCTTTTAGAGCATGGCTTAATAAAAGGTGGCGATTTAAATAATGCTATTGTTTATGTTGATAAAGCCTTATCTCCAGAAACGATGGAGAAGTTAAGAATAGCCTTCAAAAAAGATAATATTGCTGTTAAACCAAACGGTATTTTAGATAATTTAACACTGCATCACCCAAATGAAGCGGCTCGCCATAAACTGTTAGATGTTTTAGGTGATCTAGCATTAGTTGGTACCCGTATTCGCGGAAAAGTGATTGCTAACAAACCTGGGCATTATATTAACACTCAGTTCGCTAAAAAATTATCGAAGCTTATTAAAATTGAGCGTAGAAACAATGTTCCTAAAATAGATTTGAATCAAACACCTTTAATGGATGTGAATCAAATTATGGATATGTTACCTCACCGTCAGCCATTTTTATTAATCGATAAGGTTTTTGAATTGTCTGATAGTCATGTAATCGCTCAAAAAAATGTTACCATGAATGAAGAGTTCTTTAAAGGTCATTTTCCGGGCGCACCAGTTATGCCAGGTGTTTTAATAGTAGAAGCTATGGCACAAACGGGCGGTATTTTAGTTTTAAATACAGTTCCAGACCCTGAAAATTATTTAACATTTTTCATGAAAATGGATAAGGTTAAGTTTAAACAAAAGGTTGTTCCTGGCGATACATTAATTTTCAAATGTTCGTTAATTACGCCAATACGTCGTGGTATTTGCCATATGCAAGGTTATGCTTACTCAAACGGTAAACTTTGTGCAGAAGCAGAATTAATGGCTCAAATATCAAAAGTAAAATAAGTAGGTAAAAGCGGGTAATTCCTGTTTTAACTTAATTAAGACTAAACTAAAAACTTACAAATGAATCAACCATTGGCATATGTGCATCCAGGTGCAAAAATTGCAAAAAACGTGGTCATAGAGCCTTTTACTACCATACATAACAATGTTATCATTGGCGAAGGCACATGGATAGGTAGTAACGTAACCATTATGGAAGGTGCACGTATTGGAAAGAATTGTAATATTTTTCCAGGATCTGTAATTTCTGCAGTTCCTCAAGATTTAAAATATAACGATGAAGATACTACTGTTGAAATTGGAGACAATGTAACTATACGTGAGTGTGTTACCATAAACAGAGGTACTACCGATAGAATGAAAACAGTTATTGGTAATAATTGTTTAATTATGGCGTATTGCCACGTTGCACACGATTGTATTGTTGGAAATAACTGTATTTTTTCTAACAACAGTACGCTTGCTGGCCATATCACTATTGGTGATTATGTGGTTTTAGCAGGTATGACGGCTGTGCATCAATTTGTATCTATTGGTAATCATGCTTTTGTAACTGGCGGATCGTTAGTTAGAAAAGATGTTCCTCCTTTTGTAAAAGCTGCAAGAGAGCCACTTTCTTATGTGGGTATTAATTCAGTAGGCTTAAGACGAAGAGGTTACATCACAGAAAAAATTAGAGAAATTCAAGATATCTATAGAATTTTATATCAGAAGAACTATAACAACACGCAAGCTGCTGAAATTATTGAGGCAGAAATGGAAGCCACTCCAGAGCGTGATGAGATTCTTCAGTTTATAAAAAATTCTCATAGAGGTATCATGAAGGGATACTTCAAAGCAAATTAAATCGATTATTTAATCTTTCAAAAAAGAGATTAAAACAAATATTAAATTTCAAAATTAAATTATGGTAACTACAAGTGATATTAGAAACGGTTTATGCCTTAGATACAATAATGATATATATAAAATTGTAGAATTTTTACATGTAAAACCAGGAAAAGGTCCAGCATTTGTAAGAACTAAAATGAAAAGTGTAACTACCGGAAAGGTTTTAGATAACACATTTTCTGCAGGTCATAAATTAGAAGATGTTCGTGTTGAAACTCATAAATTTCAATATTTATATAATGATGGTGAATTTTACCATTTTATGAATGAAGCAGATTATACTCAAATTCGTTTATTAGAAGCGGCTTTAGATAATCCTGGTTTAATGAAAGAAGGCGAAGTTGTAACCGTATTAATTAATACTGAAGATAACTCACCACTTTCTGTAGATTTACCAGCAAGTGTTGTTTTAGAAATTACAGCAACCGAGCCAGGTGTTAAAGGCAATACAGCAACAAATGCGACTAAACCTGCAACCGTAGAAACTGGAGCAACTGTAAATGTGCCTTTATTTATTAATGAAGGTGATAAAATTAAAGTTGAAACAGCAAAAGGAACTTACAAAGAGCGTGTAAAAGAATAAAACAATTCTTTGCAATATAGTTTTCTAAACCTATGAAATTTCCAAAGCAACATACATTAAAACAAATTGCAGACCTAATTGGTTGTGAGTTTGTTGGGGATATAAACTTCCCTGTTCTTGGCATGAATGAAATTCATGTTGTAGAAGCAGGTGATATTGTTTTTGTAGATCATCCAAAATATTACGATAAAGCTTTAAATTCTGCGGCAACTATTATTTTAATTAATAAAAAGGTTGAATGTCCAGAAGGAAAAGCATTATTGGTTAGTGACGATCCGTTTAGAGACTTCAATACTTTAACCAATCACTTTAAGCCTTTTCAGTTGGCTAACAGTTCTATTTCAGCGTCAGCTAAAATTGGAGAAAACACAGTAATTCAACCAAATTGTTTTATTGGGCATAATGTTGAAATAGGCAAAAACTGCTTAATTCATGCCAATGTTAGTATATATGATGATACCGTAATTGGTGATTATGTTACCATTCATTCAGGAACGGTTTTAGGTGCAAATGCATTCTATTATAAAAAACGTCCTGATGGTTATGATAGATTAAAATCTGGCGGACGTGTGGTTATTGAAGATCATGTTGATATTGGAGCTGCATGTACTATAGATAGAGGTGTAACAGCCGATACACGTATTGGTTATGGATCTAAATTAGATAATCAAATTCAAATTGGGCATGATACCATTTTAGGGAAAAAATGTCTTATCGCATCACAAGCAGGTATCGCGGGTTGTGTGGTTGTTGAAGATGAAGTTGTAATTTGGGGACAAGCGGGCGTTAAAAGTGGAATTACGCTTGCAAAAGGCACCGAGCTTTTCGCGCAATCAGGCTTAGGACATTCAACCGATGCTAACAAAGCATACTTTGGTTCACCTGCAGGTGAAGCTAGAGAAAAATTTAAGGAATTAGCCTATATTAGAAAGATTCCTGAAATATTAAAATCAATAAAAAAATAACAAAAAGTAATTCGGTTTTTACTTTAAAAATAGAATTCAAAAAATTACTTTTGTTAAGTAAATAAAATAACGATAAAAAATCTTCTATGAGCGTTTTAGTAAACAAAGATTCAAAAATAATAGTTCAAGGTTTTACAGGTAGTGAAGGTACTTTTCACGCCAGCCAAATGATTGAATACGGAACCAACGTTGTTGGTGGGGTAACACCAGGGAAAGGTGGTCAAACACATTTAGACAGACCGGTTTTCAATACTGTTTTAGAGGCAGTAGAACAAGTAGGAGCAGATACTACCATTATTTTCGTACCGCCAGCTTTTGCTGCCGATGCAATTATGGAAGCTGCCGATGCTGGAATAAAAGTTATTATTACAATCACTGAAGGTATTCCTGTTGCTGATATGATTACAGCATCTAGTTACATAAAAGGTAAAGATTGTCGTTTAATCGGCCCTAACTGTCCAGGTGTTATTACGCCAGGTGAAGCTAAAGTTGGTATTATGCCAGGTTTCGTTTTCAAAAAAGGTACTGTTGGTATTGTTTCTAAATCAGGAACTTTAACTTATGAAGCAGCTGATCAAGTTGTAAAAGCTGGATTAGGAATTTCTACTGCAATTGGTATTGGAGGAGATCCAATCATTGGAACAACTACACAAGAAGCAATCGAATTATTCATGAATGATCCAGAAACTGCGGGGATCGTTATGATTGGAGAAATTGGTGGAAACTTAGAAGCTAATGCTGCTAATTGGATTAAAGCTAACGGTACCAAACCAGTTGTTGGATTTATCGCTGGAGAAACTGCTCCTGCAGGAAGAACAATGGGACATGCTGGTGCAATTGTAGGTGGTGAAGAAGATACAGCTCAAGCTAAGAAAAAGATTATGAGAGCTTGTGGAATTACTGTAGTTGATTCTCCAGCTGATATAGGTGAAGCTATGGCTGAATTAATGAAAGTGAACGCATAAATTAGTTATCTGTTGTTAGTAATAAGCTGTCAGTATCATACTGAAACTTATCAACTTTCAACTTTATAAACTATTAACTGAAAAGAATGAAATTACTTGAAGGAAAAGTTGCTGTAATTACTGGTGCAACAAGAGGTATTGGAAAAGGTGTAGCAGAAGTTTTTGCAAAAAATGGAGCTGACATTGCTTTTACATATGTATCCTCAGATGAGAAAGCTAAAGTGATCGAAGAAAATTTAAAAAGTTTTGGTGTTAAAGCTAAAGCGTATAAATTTAATGTTGCAGAATTTGCTGCTACAGAAGACTTTATTGCTGATGTAGTTAAAGAATTTGGAAAGATTGATACCATAGTAAATAATGCAGGTATTACTCGCGATGGTTTATTAATGAGAATGAGCGAAGAAAACTGGGATGATGTAATGAACATCAACTTAAAATCAGTTTTTAACGTTACAAAGTGTGCCTTAAGAACTTTACTTAAACAACGTTTTGGATCTATTATCAACATGAGTTCTGTTGTTGGTATTGAAGGAAACGGAGGTCAATCTAACTATGCTGCTTCTAAAGCTGGTGTTATTGGGTTTACTAAATCTATTGCTCAAGAAATAGGATCAAGAAACATTAGATGTAATGCAATTTGTCCTGGATTTATTGAAACAGAAATGACTAAAGATTTAGACCCTGATGTAATTAAAGGTTGGGTTGAAGATATACCAATGAAGCGATCAGGAACTCCAGAAGATGTAGCTAATGCAGCATTATTCTTAGCTTCAGATTTATCGAACTATGTGAATGGTCAAACATTAAATGTTTGTGGTGGTATTCAAACTTAAACAAACATAAAACAAACAAATAAAAAGGTGGCCTCGGTCACCTTTTTTTTATTTCAAGGTATTTATAATATTTCTTTAAGCAAAGCGTATCTATTAATCAGATTTCATACATTAGCACATCTAACTGACTAAGTTCTTTTTTGACGGATAATAAATTAAATATTCTATTTCTTGCTTCCTGGTATCCAAATACCGAATACAGCCAAGCAGGAAACTTTATTCAACAGCATGCAAGAGCAATATCACAAGACTGTAATGTTGCTGTTATTCATGCACTACCAGTAAACAATCCATCAAAAGAAAAAATAACTCAAGAGTGGAATAATGGAGTTTACGAAGTTGTTGTTTATTACAATAATATAAATTCAAATACTCCCCTACTTTCTAAGTATAAAAAAGTGCAACGGCAGCACCAAGCTTATCTTCAAGCTTACAAAATAGCTTGTTCAGAAATAGGCTCATTTAATTTGATTCACTTAAACGTAGTTTACCCTGCAGGGCTCTTTGCACTTTACTTAAATAAAAAATACAAACTCCCATTTATCCTTACAGAACATTGGACAGCTTTTCAAAAGAAATCGTTTAACAAGCTAGAAAAATACTACATTAAAAAGATAGCAAAAAAAGCATCCATCATTTGTCCTGTTTCAGATCATCTTAAACAATCAATGATAGATTTTGGAATAAATAATACATATAAAGTAATTCCTAATGTTGTAGATACTGACTTATTCCAATTCAAACCAAAAAAGAATCCGAATTCAATAACTCAACTATTACACATCTCTAACTTAAAAGATGAACATAAAAATGCTACTGGTATTCTTAATGTCATTAAAAAATTAAGTCTTGAACGAACCGACTTTTGTTTAACACTAGCAGGTGATGGTGATGTTGATGCTGTTAAAGTTAAAGCTGAACAATTAAACATTCCTAAAGGCTTAATCAAATTTGAAAAAGAAAAAACACAAAAAGAAGTTGCTGAATTAATGAATCAAAGCGATTTCTTTATTCTATTTAGTAACTACGAAACTTTTTCTATTGTTATTGCAGAATCATGGGCATCTGGATTACCTGTAATAGCAAGTAAATGCGGAGGCTTAACAGAACACGTTAATAATAAAAACGGAATAAGCATCGCTCCAAAAGATGAGGAAATGTTATTAAAAGCTATCACAAATATGATAGACAATTACTCTAGTTATGATCCTAAAGAAATTAACGCTTTAACATCAAATCAATATAGCTTTAGTAACGTAAGCAAACAGTTTTTAGAAATTTACAAAACAGTACTTAAGCATTGAATTCAATAATCGATATAAAAAGTTTTATTAACGGTTTTTTTAAACGAAAAGGTGCCTACATACTATTTTCCATTATTTTTAATAAAGTAATCACTTTTACCCTATCATTTTATGTTATTCATCAGCTTGCCACTCAAGAATTTGGAAATATCTCCTATGCATACAATATAATAAGCTTCATAGTTCCTTTTATGGGATTTGGAATTTACCAAAGCTTAGGGAGATTTGGCCCTATTTCTAAATCACAACAAAATAAAAATCAATTGTTCAAGTTTGTATTTTACAGAGGTATTGCCGCATCTGTTATTATTATCGGTGTTGTTTTCTTATTATCAGGATTAATCACAAGCACACTGCCAAAATCTCAAAGCTATCTAATATGGATTAGCTTCTTAGTTTTAAGTTTATTCATTTTTGAAACCATTAAAATTTATTATCGGATATATGGATTAAATAAATTCTTCGCATACTTAGAAATAAGCCATAGCATATTATTACTGATTTCAGGAGTTGTTTTAACTTACTTTTTTGATGGCTTAGGGTATATAAGTGCATTATTGATTAGTCCGCTACTTATTTCTTTATACTTATTATTGAAACATAAAATACTGTCAAAAACTGGAGCTAATAATTTTAGTAAAGAAGAAAAGAGCACCTTTTGGAAGTATGGTTTTTTTACCAGCCTAGGCGGATTAACTTCTAAGTTATTGTTTACTATAGATATTCTTATGATTGGTTTTTTGATAAACAGTGAAGCTGATGTCGCTCATAATGTTGCTCTTTACAAAGTCGCCAGTATTATTCCTTTTAGTTTATTGTTTATACCTAGTGGATTTATACAAACAGATATCATTAAATTGACTCAAGAATATCAGAACAAAACCTTCTTAAAGAAATACATTGTTAATTACATGAAAGTTTTTGCTATTGTATCTATTATTATCGCTTTTGGATTATCATTCTTTTCAGAATTCATAATGTCAATGTTTGGCTCCGAATACCAATCTGCTTCTAACCTTATACCTGTGTTTAGTGTTGGTATTATTGGTGCTTTTGTATTTAGAAATTTATTTGGAAACCTTATGGATGCAATTGGCTGGGCTAAGGTAAGCGCTATAACATCTTCGGCTGCGTTAATCTTAGATATTATTTTAAACTACTTCTTAGTTGGAAAATATGGAATCATTGGTGCTGCTTACTCCACAAGCATCCTGTTATGGGTATCAGGATTAGCACTATTTTTAATCTTTATTAAATATTTAAAAAGCTTGGATTAAAGTAATTATTTTAATTGAGTGATATCTTCTACCCCAATTACTCTATCTACTGTAAATCCTTCAGCATAATCAGCACCTATATCTCTTCCAAAATTAGCCATACGTGCTTCAACAAAATCTAAAAACTTTTTACTAGATATTGGAGTTTCAGGCAAATCTGATTCTGGATTATAAAACTGAGAACTAAAAGCTAGTATTGATTTCATTTTCGTTTCAACAAAATCAGTTACATCAACAACAAAATCAGGTTTTAAGAATCTATCTTGTATATAATGATAAACAGCCTTTGGCCTCCATATATCTTGGTTTTCTCCATTTAGTTTAGTTTCTATTCTAACTAAACCTGAATAAAAACAAGATTCTGAAACCAATTGAGAAGCTCTACCATGATCTGGATGTCTATCTACAGGAGCATTTGCCAAAACTACATCTGGTTTATACTTTCTTAAAACTTTAATGATTTCAATCTGGTTTTCTTTAGTGTTTCTAAAAAACCCATCTGCAAATCCTAAATTTTCCCTGCAAGAAACACCTAATATTTTTGCTGAATTTGCTGCTTCTACCAACCTTAACTCTCCACTACCTCTACTGCCTAGTTCTCCTTTCGTTAAGTCAAGTATTCCTACCTTTTTTCCTTGGGCAATATGCTTTAATAGTGTTCCTGAACAACCCAACTCTATATCATCAGGGTGAACACCTATTGCCAATATATCTAATTTCAAATCCATATTCATTTAAATATTACAACTCACTATCCTATCTCTATCATTAATGTCTTTTACAATATTAATGTTTTTAAAACTTTTGTTCATTAACATCTGCTTAACCTCACTTCCATAATGTTCATTAATTTCAAAATAGAGCTTCCCATTTTCTTTTAACGAGTTAATCGCAAAATCTGCAATAGTATTATAAAACAATAAAGGTTCGCTATCATCTACAAAAAGGGCTAAATGAGGTTCATAATCCAGTACATTTGAATCCATAAAGCTCTTTTCTTTATTGGTAATGTATGGAGGGTTGCTCACAATAATATCAAACTTATTGTTTACATCACCTGTACCAATAGTCAATATATTTACATTTTTAAATACAACATCAAGATTGTTATTTTTAGAATTCTCTTGAGCGACTTTTAAAGCCTCTTCAGAAACATCATAAGCATTTAAACTAGCTTTAGGTAATTCTTGTTTCAAGGCCAATGGAATACAACCACTCCCTGTACCAATATCTAATATTTCAGGTTCTTCTTTAACGTTTTCCTCAACAATCAATTTTACAAGTTCTTCGGTTTCAGGTCTTGGTATTAAGGTATGTTCATTAACCATCAATGACAATCCGTAAAACTCCCACTCTCCTATTATATGAGCTAAAGGCATTTTGGCTTTTAAAGCAACTATTACTTCTTTTAGTTGTTTAAAGTTTGTTTCTGTTATAAGATCATCTTTTTTTAATGTTAAATCAATTCTACTTAATTTAAAATAATGGTAAAAAGTAATTTGTAAGGTTTGTTCAAGTTCTGAATCACTAAAGTGTTCCTGCAATTCTTCTCTAAAAGATTTAACAGCAGTTTCTACAGTATAAACAATTGTTTCCATCAGTATCAAAACTATTAATTTTTGATGGCATAAATTGTGTTATTAAGTTTTTATAATTTAACATTATTATTTATTTTAAAACAAATCAATTATTCATAAATTGTGCTATCTAAAAATAAAAATTATGAAACCATTAAATTCATTTTTACTATTATCGCTCTTAAGTTTTAGCTTAATAAGTTTTGCTCAAGACGATGTGAACATTGGTGATTCCACAGCTTTGGATGGAATGATATCTCAAGGTTATTACAATACTGGAATCGAAAAGTTTAATACTAAAGACTATCAGAATGCAATTATCTATTTTGATTCTGCAATAACATTAACTCCTAACTATGAAAAAGCTTTCTTTAATAGAGGTTCTGCTAAATTTCAGTTAAAAGATTACAATAATGCCATTACTGACTTTAACGAATCAATTACTCTTAGCCCTGATTCTAGTGAAGCTTACTATTTAAGAGGAAGGTCTCATCAAGAATTAAAAGACCAAGAAAAAGCCATAAAAGACTATACTGATGCAATTAGAGTATCACCTAAAAAACCTGAATCTTATTACTATAGAGGTGGGATATACTTTTTGGATGGAAAATATAAGGAAGCAATTACTGATTATACGAATGCTATTAAGAATAAGCCAAACTATGCTTATGCATATAACGATAGAGGAAGTGCTAAAAGACAATTAAAAGATTTAACCGGAGCAATAAAAGATTATCAAAAAGCTATTTTAGTAGATAAAAACCTACCTTTTGTATACAACAACTTGGGAAGTGCGTACAGAAACAATAAACAATATGATAAAGCAATTACCAATTATGATAAAGCCATTAAAATAAAGAATGATTATTACATGGCCTATAACAATAGAGGGTTTGCTAAACATGAAAAAGGCGATTACAAAGGTGCTATCTCTGATTACAATGATGCTATCCGTATAAAAGCTAGCTATGTATATGCCTATAACAATAGAGCTGCAGCTAAATACAAACTAAAAGATTACAAAGGAGCTGTAGCTGACTGTGACAAGGCAATTACTTTAAACGACTCATATGCTGCTGCATATCTGAATAGAGGTATTGCTCAAGAAATGCTAAGAGAACAAGATAAAGCTTGTGAAGATTGGAATAAAGCCGCTTCATTAGGATTAAAAAATGGAAAATCATTTTCACAACAAAGCTGTAATTAACAAAAATTATCATGAAAAAATACATCTACCTATTCACTTTAATTCTTGTTGCTAGTGTTATTAATGCACAAGATATTCCTTTCGATAAAAAGTTATTTAAAGAAAGAAAAGACGAGTTTAAAGAAGCCAAAAAGAACCTTGATGCAGGAAATGCCATTTTTGAAGTTTATCCTAACACCTATTTAGATATTAATGATAGACAATATACAGAGAGGAAACTTGCTTACCGAGAGGCACTATCTCCTTTATTTAAAGCAAATAAATTTAACCCCAATAATGCAGAATTAAACTACAAAATAGGAAGGTGTTATCTAATGTCAAGTGTCTATAAAGATGAGTCCATTCCCCATTTATTAAAAGCTATAAAATTAAACCCTAATGTAGCCTCAGATGCTCATTATCATTTAGGTATTGGCTATCATTTAACCATGGATTTTGACAAAGCAATTGCCGCATTCAATAAGTATAAATCCACATTGGCATCCAAAAACCCTGCTGAATTAGAGGATGTAAACAAAAGAATTGAAGAATGTAAAACAGGTAAGAAGTTAATTGCTAAGCCTAAAAGAGTATTTATTGACAACTTTGGAAGACCAGTAAATGGAAAATACCCTGAATATGGGGCAATAATTTCTGCTGATGAATCTATCATGATGTTTACCTCAAGAAGAAATACTTCTACTGGAGCAAATAAAATGCCTGAAGGCGTTACTGATTATTTCGAAGACATATATATTACAAAAAAAGTAGATGGGAAATGGACAGTTCCTGAAAATATGGGAAGCCAAATTAATACTAACGGACATGATGCAACTATTGCCGTAGCTCCTGATGCTCAAAGCATGCTAGTTTATAAGGATACTAAAGGAGATGGTAATATATATGAATGTAAATTAGAAGGTGATGTTTGGTCTAAACCAAAGAAGTTGAATAAATATATCAACACTAAATATCATGAATCTTCTGCTAGTTACTCTAACGATGGAAAAACATTATATTTTGTAAGTAATAAACCCGGTGGAATTGGAAATCATGACATGTATGTTACCAAATGGGATGAAGAAAAACAAGACTGGGGAGAAGCTAAAAACTTAGGAACTAATCTAAACACCAAATATAACGAAGAAGCAGTATTGATACATCCTGATGGTAAAACACTTTACTTTAGTTCTCAAGGACACAACTCTATGGGAAACTATGACATCTTTAAGTCTTCTTTAAATGATGATGGTACTTGGGGAACACCTGAAAACTTAGGATATCCTATCAATACTGTTGATGATGATGTCTTTTTTGTAATAAATGCCAGTGGAAGAAGAGGTTATTATTCTTCATTTAAAGAAGATGGACATGGAGAAAAAGATATCTATATGATTACTTTTTTAGGACCTGAGAAACCTTTTCAATTAAATTCTGAAGATAATTTATTGGCAAGTGTTGCAAAGCCTGTAAGCGAGAAAGTTGTTGAAAAACAAGTAGACGCTTTAACTAAAAGAATTACCATCTTAAAAGGGGTTACTAGTGATTGTAAAACACTTCAACCTGTAGGTGCTTCTTTAGAGTTAATTGATGTGGATGAGAATAAAACCTTAGCAACTTTTGAATCTAATAAAACCACAGGTAAATACTTAGTTTCATTACCTTCAGGTAAAAACTATGGTTTAATTGTAAGAAAAGAGAGTTACTTGTTTCACTCTGAAAACTTTAATATCCCTGCCACAGCAGCCTATGAAGAAGTTCAAAAAGACATTTGTTTAAAGAAAATAGAAGTTGGAAGTGTAATTGTTTTAAAGAACATCTTTTATGATTACAATAAGGCTACATTGCGTGATGCTTCTAAAAATGAATTAGACCGTTTAACTAAATTATTAAATGATAACCCAACAATTAAAATTGAACTATCAGCTCATACCGATTCTAGAGGTAGTAATACATACAATGAGAAACTATCCTTACGAAGAGCACAATCTTGTGTAGACTACCTAATTGAGAAAGGTATTGCTTCAAGCAGACTCGTATCTAAAGGATATGGTGAAACCAAATTAATTAAGTCTGATGCTGAAATTGCAAAACTTAAGTTTGAAGATGAAAAAGAAGCTGCGCACCAAGAAAACAGAAGAACGGAATTTAAAATTATAGCTAAATAATTTTAACTATATTTGAACCTTAATATTTATAATTTATTACAATGAAAAAAGGAACAGTAAAATTTTTCAACGGAACAAAAGGATTTGGATTTGTTGTTGATGCAGAAGACAGTACAGAATATTTCGTTCACGTTAGCGGATTAATTGATGAAATTAATGAAGGTGACGAAGTAGAATTCGAACTACAAGAAGGTAGAAAAGGATTAAACGCAGTAAATGTAAAAGTAGTTTAAGCTCCTTTTTACAACATAAAAAAAACTCCAAAATTATATTTTGGAGTTTTTTTTATGTCTATACTTTTCTAAAGTAAGCTATTGATAATCTTCTCAATTGAATAACCATCTGCTTCAGCTTTGTAGTTTCTTACAATCCTATGCCTTAATATTGGCTCTGCAACAGCTTGAACATCTTCTATATCTGGGGAATATTTCCCATTAATAGCTGCATGACATTTAGCTCCAATTATTAAATACTGTGATGCTCTAGGTCCAGCCCCCCAACTTAAATAACTATTAACAATATCTGAAGCCATCTTATTCCCTGGCCTTGTACTGTTTACTAATTTAACAGCATATTCCAAAACATTATCTGCAACAGGTAACTTTCTTATTAATTGCTGAAAGTAATTAATCTCATCAGCATCCATTATCTTATCTAATACTAAGGTCTTATCTCCTGTTGTGTTTTTTACAATTGCTAGTTCTTCTTCATATTTTGGATAATCTACCCATACATTGAACATGAATCGATCCAATTGAGCTTCAGGCAGAGGATATGTTCCTTCCTGCTCTATCGGGTTTTGAGTCGCTAAAACAAAAAATGGCTCAGCTAATTTATATTGATGTCCTGCAGCAGTAACTGTTCGTTCTTGCATTGCTTCC
This sequence comes from uncultured Flavobacteriales bacterium, assembly GCA_905479915.1. Taxonomy (GTDB): domain Bacteria; phylum Bacteroidota; class Bacteroidia; order Flavobacteriales_E; family Vicingaceae. Next base: position 2,778 of record CAJQOH010000036.1, on the reverse strand, counting down.
AATAAAGCTGATTGTGTTTTAGGAGGTGTTCTATTGATTTCATCCGCCAATATGATATTAGCAAATAAAGGTCCTTTAACAAACTTAAAATTTTTGCTCTCATCTAAAATTTCAGAACCAATAATATCTGAGGGCATTAAATCTGGAGTAAATTGAATTCTGTTAAAATCAAGTCCTAAAGATTCTGAGATAGTACTAACTAATAATGTCTTAGCTAATCCAGGTACACCAACTAATAAACAATGTCCTCTACTAAAAATAGAGATAAGTACATTTTTTATCACTTCATCTTGTCCAACAATTACTTTCCCAATTTCTGCAGTTAAATCTTGATACCTCTTTACAAAGGCATCTACGGCTTCAACTTCTGTTTTATATTGATTTTCTGACATATTAATTTTCTAAGCAACTAAAATTACAAAAATTGACTTACTTTATCCAACTATTCTGAAACTGACAAGTTTTATATTCATCATCCATTTTAATATAAGTATTGTTCATTTTACTTACAGTCCATTTTTGTGTAGCCTTATTTTGTTTATCAGCCAAAGCAGCGCTTTGAACTTTAGAATAATCAGCTTCAAAGCTTGCTTGATGAGGTTCTGTTTTAGTAATAAGCTTAATTATTCTATATCCTCTTTTACCATTTTGGCTTTGTGCAGGTACAGGGCTTGAGATATCACCTACTTTCATTTTATCTATAGAATAATATACTTGAGGATCTAATTGATCAATATCAAAAATTGAAGTACCTCTTTGAGGGTTTACAACCAAACCTCTACTCTTTTTTGTTTGCTCATCATCAGAATATATAGCTACCAACTCTTCATATGTTAATGTATCTGTTTCTAATAATCCGTGAACACTATCAGCTAAATTTTTAGCCAATTCAACTTCTTTTTCAGAAATTTCAACTTTAACTAAGATATGTCTTACTTTAACTTTTTGACCTCTTCGCTCTACTAATTCCATTATATGATAACCAAATTGGGTTTCTATAATTTCTGAGACTGCCTTATTCTTAAGTTTAAATGCAACAACAGAAAATTCAGGAACTAATTCTGCCCTCCCCATAAAACCAAGCTCTCCTCCATTCTTAGCAGATCCTTCATCATCAGAATATAATATAGCTATAGTTGAAAAGCTTTCTCCATTAATAATTCTCTCTCTAAAACCATTAATTTTATCATAAGCAGCTTTCTTTTCGGCTTCACTTTCTTTTGCATTAAATAAAATTTGAGCGTATTCTACTTCCGATTCAATTGTAGGTATACTATCTTCATTAAGATCGTCAAAATAAGCTTTAACTTCTTTTGGTGTTACTTCTACATTAGAGGTAATTTGGCCTTGCATACGTTGACTTATCATCTGCTCCCTTACTATAACTCTAAACTCTTCTTTAATCTCAAGAATAGATTTTTTATAATATTGCTCCAGTTTCTTTTCTGATCCAATTTGAGCAATAAAATAGCTCATTCTTCTATCAATTTCTAATTCTACTTCTGGTTCAGAGACTGTTACACTATCTAATGCTGCTTGATGCAACAATAATTTTTGAAACAATAACTCCTCTAACATCTCGCACCTTGCATTATCATCAATTAAAACTCCTTGAGCTCTTAATGATACTATCTGAGATTCTAAATCTGATTTTAAAATTACATTTCCTCCAATAACAGCGATTACTTTATCTATCACAACACCTTCGTCTTGAGCTTTTACATTAAAAGATATTGCTATTATTGCGACTAAAATTAATACTCTACTTTTCATCATTCTGATTATCATAAATTTCAATATCCTTATTCATTAAAGCTTCTTGATATAACTCGGCTCTTGTTTTATTGATCAAACTTAACTTTCTTTTATTTATAATGATATTTTTAATGTTCTGTTTTTCAAAACTTAAAGGTGATAAATCATTTTTAAGTCTGTAATCTTTAATTCTAACAAAGTAATAAGATAAAGAATCTTCTACCTCTATATTTTTAATGTTTTTCAGATAACCTTTAGCTTGAGATACTTTAATGGGAACCTCATTTCTAAGTTCTTCAAAAAGAATCCATTGCTCATGATTCAAATGAAATTTTTCTCCATATTGATGAGCCAACTCTTTTAATTTCTCAATATCTTCTTCTTTATCAGATTTATATAATTTTCTAATCTTTTTTAGTTTAGGTGCTTTCTTATTTACTTTCAAATATCGCACTTTAACAATGTCATCCTTCAATTCAAAGTTTTGATCATTTTCTTTATAAAACAATTGAATTTCTTCCTCAGATATCATTGTATCTAATCGCTGTTTTATCAACTCCTTTTCATAGGTATAAATAATCAATGATCTTCTATAGTCTTCTAATTGCTTCTTAACATCTTTTTGATTCTCTTTTAAATTTAATTCCGCTTTTTGTAAAATTAAATTGTCTTTAACCCACCCTTCTATATAATTATTTACAATAAGAATACTATCTTCTTTAGATGTTTTTGGAGGAACAATTCCTAAAACATCCTTTTTAAACAAATGCTTATCCTCTACTCTTGCTAGAATAACTTCGTTTACTTCTTCCTCAAAAAAGGAACAGGAAAATAAAAATGAGGTCAATAAAAGAAATAGAATTCTCATAAATTAAAAAGCTGCTAATTACAATATTAGCAGCTTAAATGTTTTAAAAAGATTTACTTAACTAATTTTAACACTTCCTTATCTACTTCTACAGCATATTTAGATCTTAAATCCTTTACCCATTCTTGCTCTAAATAGTTTTGATAATCTGAAGT
>CAJQOH010000035.1 GCA_905479915.1 uncultured Flavobacteriales bacterium | reverse complement strand
GATTAAAACCATTTCAATCCAATATGAGGGTAAAACCACCTCCTTAAAAAGTTCCGAGTAAATAGAGCTTTTAATTGTTGTAGCTACCAATTTAAAAGCATTTTTTCAACCTATTCGCCAAACCACCCATTTGGACGAATCAGGAGAGTATTGTCTAAAAAGTCGATTTTTTTTGAGCTGCTAATAAGTTCTCTGTTAATCAATTTTGAAATTTTCAGAAAAGTTTTATCCACAGTGTTTACAAGGTTTACAGTATCAAAAAAAGTTACTCAAACGTTTACAAAGTTTACTAAAAGTTAGGAGAGAAAAATGATTAAAAATAAATTTAATAAAGCTGCGTGGGACATTTATGACAGCACCTATATTCAAGTTATTTCATTGAAAAATGGCTTAGAATTTATGGGGTATTCCAAAAAGCAAGGATTTGCTGAAAAGAATGACAAACAAGCTGTTCTTATCAATTGGATTGTCCGAATGCACAAATCCGGATATTTGGATGCCAATCATTTTGATAAGAAGCGAAAAATTACCGAAATAGAGTATTTTCTGAATACTAACCCCCATAAAAAACCAATTCTCAGGCTTTTCTATGGCTACTATGAAGCCTTAGATACCAGTTGGGCAATGGAAAACAAAGAGGTATTCAAGTTCTTGGACAGCTTCTATGAAGCTCTAAAAAGTGGGGACATCAACAAAGTAAAATCACTTTACATCTACAAGAAAAGAGGGTTTAATGATCCGTTTGATGTTTCCATGAAGCGATTCATCACAGAAAAGTCCTTAAGGGATTATTGCCACCGGATGATAGAAGAAAAGAAGTTTACTAAAGAACAAGCCATTGGCTTTCATCACAAGTACACAGAAAAATACTTTCAATAATAACCAATCACTAATCCAAAAATTATGTTCAATAAAAAGAAGAAAAAAACACGCATCACGGATAAAATTAAAAGCTATATGAGTACCGTAAGTGTAGATGTTTTTAACTACGAAGAAATAGTCATTGACAACATTACCGGTTACTTTGAGGAAGTTGCTCGGCTCAATGGAGTATCAAAACATGATATTCATGTAAGAATCCACAAAAGAGAAGAATTAAAAGCTTTTGTTTACCATAAAAGTAGCCCCATGAAACGGGTAACGACAGTTGAACTCATTAACTTTTTTATGGGAGAAGGTAGTTCAACCTTGTTTGATTTGGAGCAGAAAGTTGAACAAAATGTATCTAATTACTTATCAGATTATGCTGCCATTACAGGAATTGAGGTAAGCAAACTGACGATTATTATTTCTAAACCTGCTCAAGAAGTCATGGTCGGAGCTTATCTCAACAAACGATTTATAGAAACTATCCCCTTAAAAGGTTTGGTTAAATATTTCGCAGCAGGCAATGCCTGAAATAATTAAAAATTACTAAACACTAATAATTAAAAGATGAAAAATGTAAAAGAACTCTATGAACTACTGAATGGAAAGCATGATTTTGGAGCGAAATACCCCTTTTATAGAGAAAAGGATGGAAAAATTCATATCCTCTATATCTCTCCCTGTATTAATGGAACAGGATATTATCGAATGATAGCCCCCATGTTGGAATTAAATAAAACAGCCACTCACGCTGCTTTAATCTCTATTATTCACAAATGGAGCTTTGCCAAACAGTTTGATGACTATGATAACCCTATTGATAAACGATTAATCGAATGGGCAGACTATGTGGTACTACCGGCTATGTTTTCTGATGCAAGCTACATTATTGAATCATTAAACAAAATAAATGATGACCTGCAATTTGTGATGGATATTGATTGTAACTACCACTGCTACCCCAAAGAACATCCTAATCACACGAAAATAACTAAAGAGCAATTAAAAACCCTATTGCACAATATGGCTCAGGTAGATATCCTTACAGGAGCATCAGTTGAATTATTACTGGAGTATGAAAAGTTAATTACTAAACATCATCCATCATCAACTGTTTATATGGAATACCAACCCAATCTCATTTCTGATTTTGGAATTCAAGAAATATCAGGTATCAAAAAAAATGATAGTGATAAAATCAGAATAGGCATCATCGGCAATTTGAGTGGCTATTATGATATGCTCTCCATAAAAGAAATATTAATTGCCATCCAAAAGAAATACAAAGAGAAAATTGATTTGATCTTTTTCGGTTGGGATGGAAAGTTACCAGGAGGAAAAGAACCTCTCAAAGAACTGGAGTACGGTTTTGAAAAATCGGTTAGTTTTTTAGGGTATTATGATAAACTCAATGATTTAGCATTAGACATTGTACTATTACCGCTAACAACTATTCCATTTAATACTGCAGGAAAATCAGTCGTCAAATATTTAGAAGCTTCCACTTTTGCTATTCCAGTTGTTGCTTCTGCTATTTCTCCTTATAAAGAAGTCATAGAAGATAAAGAAACAGGACTACTGGCAACAACACCTGAAGAATGGAGTGCAAAAATAGAGCAACTCATCGAGGACACAACTTATCGTCATGATTTAGGAAAAGCAGCATTTAAAAATACTTGGAGGAATCACAGTTACACCACTCGAAATCTGAAAGTTTTACAAGATATTTTTATTTAAACTATGGAAACAAAGAAAAAGAAAGGTTCACGTTTAGGATCTCTAATTAGTCATGAAGGGTTTTGGTTAATGGCACTAAGTTTTTTGCTTATTCCACAAGTAGCCTCCTCCTTTAAAGTATTTGCATACAACAATGCTCAATACGAAAGTCCTTGGTTTGCGTGGTGCTATGCTATCGGGATAGATATGGCCATACTCATCTTTACAGTTAAAGGAAGGTTAGTTATAGCATTTCTTTATTTATTGGTAATGATTGCTCATGCACTCATTGGTCAATTTTTGCCTTATCAAAGTACTTATGGAATCTTTTTGGTACACACCACTTTGCCCATTACCATTTTTAGCTTTAGCCATTTATTCTACTATGAGAAGAAAAAAGCGAAACAAGATAAGGCTACCGCAATCATACCGCAAGTAAGCACAGAGGTAGCACAAGTAACCGCAATGTTAGCACAAGACATCCGCTTAGAACCGCAAGCCTATTTGTGTCCTCAATGCGGATTAGGAGCAACTAATCCTAAGAAATTAAACGGACATATTTCAGGTCACAAAGCAACTGACAAGTGGTTTCCTGAAAAGTATGGAGATTGGGAAAAGCAAAACGAAATACGAGCTGCAGCATTAACTCAAATTGAATTCAAACAAAAAATAAATCAACCAAAAGATGAACGAAACAGTAATTGAACAGTTGAAAACAAATAAAGAATTAGAGCCTTATTTTCTATGGTTCTTAAAAACAAACTTGATGTTACCTAAAGTCATTAACCTGGTCATGAGAATGGGGAATGTAAACGACATCAACGGTCTGGAAATAATTTGCGATCATGAAAAATCATCCAAAGCATTATCGGGAGCTTTAGCTAACTATGTGACCAAACAAGAATTAAATATGGTTTGCTCAAAAGTATGTCAACATTACTTGGAAAAATTGGGGGCATATCACATCAAAAAACTTGCTCCCGAATTACTCATCCTCCCCTCATTTGCAAAAAACTAATATGGATAATAGCAATAAAAAAGAATGTGAAATGATAATTCATGCACTACTAAATTTTCAAAAATACATCAACCAAGGGAATCAATTAGCAACATTAATTTGTGAATTACAACAGCACAATTTGGAACTAAAAGAAGATGAAGTTTGGAAAATTAAGGATCAAAATTATGAGGTCACTCGCTCTATTTTTGATATCAATTTCATCTTGCTGCAGCAAAATAAAGAAGGAAAACCGGATAGTATTTTCTTATCTGAATTGTTGCCTTTAGCATTTACTGATTTTAAGTGCATTCAAACCAAAAATGAAAAGAAGCCTCACTATAGTGAACCCTAAAATAAAATGAAAAAGTTTTGTACCGACTTTATCAGTTGCAATTGACCCTAGAGGTAAATTATAATCATTTAAAATTCAGTTGTTTATGTGATTATTTATTTATAGATGTTCAAATTTAGTGTACCGAGGTACAAAAATTGACCAAGGATTATTAAAATGCTGCTTGTACTTTTACTTCACTTTGAGCAAATAGAACTCACTATAGAGATACCTGCTTTAAAAAAGTAAAAAGAAGCTTTACTATAGTGAGGCGTATAAAATAAAACAAAGATAGGCTTCACTATAGGGAAGTTTAAAACAAAATACCGAGAAGCTTCCCTATAGTGGATCTTTTCTTTTCAAATAAAAAGCGTTGCCTTTAAAGAGGTCTGTTTTTTTACAACTAAAAAACAACCTCTTATATGAAACTTGAAATATCCTTCAGTCAAAAACCAAAAGGTGTTGAGTTACTCTTTAGCGAGGAATTGCCAAAAGAATTGGCTCATCGCTTAAAAGCATATGGTTTCAAAAAAGGATTTCTTGTTCCCTTAAAGTGGACAGCTGCACAGCACCCTGCTTATATTACTTATGCCGGAGAACTAAAAGAAGTATTACTTAAAAAAAGAGATGCTTTAAGTGTTTTAATTACACCTTCATTTCAACCATCAGAAGAAAATATCGACCATAACAAATTTAGTTATGTAACCATTTCATATACTAAAGATGGAAATAAGCAGCAAGACAACTATGTAGTGTTTGATTCTTATCTAAAAGTGGCAACTGCAATTGCTACTGATTATGGAAGATCAAAATACCAATCCGATTTTATTGCTATTGATGTTAGCCCAAGAAAATTTAAACGGAAAGTCAGAAAATTATTAGTCGAAGGGAAAGTCATTACAGGCTTGGAAGAACATACACCTCCAAAAGAGAGTTCATTAAAAGAAACTCCAACTCCCTCATCAACAACCTGGGTAGTCTATTCCAGTAAAGGCAAAATAGATAGCCTTCAAATCTCAGAAGCAAAAGCACAAGCCTACATCAAAAGGCGACCTGAATTTAGTCAGGACAAGATGAAGTATGAAGAGATGGAAAAAGCAAAAGCTTTTGAATTGTTGGAAGAACAAAAAGATAATATTGGAGAAGAATATGAAACTGCTAAAGAATCTTCCAATCAATTAACCAACAAAAATGGTGTTTACACCAAGGATACTGCCGGAAAAAATTATGAAACCATAGACATTCCTATTCCTAAAAGTGCCAAATACACTGCAAGTATTACAATGGTAAAGGATGAGAATGGATATTTTCGAATGGCTACCGATACCCATAAACAATTTGGAGATTTTAGTGGTCATAGCTCTCCAGTAAGTGAGATAAGTGAACAATACAAAACTAGAAAAGAAGCTCTTAAAGTTGCTATTGAACAAATCTATAAAAGGATTCAAAAAGAACTTAAAAGCCATGATTCTATTCTAAACAACGACTTTAGAAAGGATAAAATGCTCCAAACAGCATTGATAGCTGTTGAAACCTTTACTCAGGAACAAGGTGTTTCCAAATTAAGTAAAGAGGAAGAAACAACATCTCATACTCAATACAAGCTCGATCAAGGATGGAGCAATTTAGATGAGAAAACAATTGCAGCATTTCAACAATTTATTAATGAACACCCCAACAAATTAAAAACAACTCTTGAACCATCAGAATATTTAGACATTGATGGAAAAGAAAATCCAACAGTTGCATCAGCAACCATTAGTTCTGACAAGGATAAAATCTTCTTTCAGGTATACAAGGACAATACAATGCTCATTAGCAGTTTAACTTCATTTTCAGAAGCCCTTACCTATGGAGGTAGTACTATGCCAAAAGATAAACTCAAAAAAGCCATTCAACATATGATAAAACATCCTGAACGACTTGGCGAAAATGAAGTAACGAGCAACATTATCAAAGATTTAGAAGCAGCTCTTTGGCAAGAAGAGGATGAAACGCACCCTGTCAATCAAATAATCATTAAAGGCATTTCCTATCATCAAAGTCGGTTAAGGGAACTTTTATTAACCGAATTAAACAAACAGTCCTTAGCCTTTCAACAGAATCTTCTCAAAACTTTATCAAAAGTATTCAATGAAAGAAGACCCTATTCAGGTAGCAAAAAACCTCTTGACACACTAAGTAAATCCGAAGAAAAAAAAGAAAAAAGCATTATTCGTTCTTATGTGGATGACATCATTGTCGACCATGATTTGTGGCAAATACAAGCTACCGGAGGAGAAGTAAAAAAAATAGAAGATGGTGTAATGGCATGGCTCATTAACCAATTATTTGAGACAGCGGAAAAATTGGTGGACAAACCTTCAAAACCAAAGCAAATGGCAAAAAAGACAAGCAAAATCAATCAATACGAACTCAATGTACTCATTGAAGACTTTATTGTAGAAAAAGACAGCGAGAATCATGTTTACACCGAAGAAGATAAAAACTATCTAAAACAATATACCGGAGGTGGAGGATTGATTAAACAAGGAGCTAAAGGCAAAGGCATTTTGTATGAATATTTTACTCCCGATGCAATTGTACAAAAAATGTGGGGACTTGCCATTAAATATGGATATAAAGACGGAGATGTGCTTGAACCGGCTTGTGGGATAGGAAATTTCATCAAATATACTCCTGAAAATGCAAAAGTGGTAGGGCATGAAATCAATCCCTACTCCAATCGAATAGCAGAAATTTTGTTTCCTCATGCTACTATCTATCAGCAACCATTTGAAACTCTCTTTTTTGCAGGTAATGTGCATTTGAAAGATGATTTTGGAGATACACGCTATGACCTGGTAATCGGGAATCCTCCTTATGGGGAATTTTCAGGTAAATGGGCAGGTATGGGAGAAAAGAAATGGACTAAAGCTACCGAATATGACCAATATTTCATTACAAGGGGATTAGATCTACTCCGAGAAAATGGCTTACTCATTTTTATTGTGCCAAGTTCCTTTTTAAATAATGGAGCAAAATACAATAAACTCAAAGAAAATATTGCTGCAAAAGCAGATTTAATAGATGCTTACCGATTACCTGAACGAGTGTTTAAAACAACTGATATAGGTACAGACATCGTGGTGTTTAAAAAATTATAACAATTAAGATTATGGCAAAAAATAATTTGAACGAACTAAAAGAACTCATCAAAGAAGAATTAAAAGATTGTGATGCCAACAAATGGCCTTTTGTATGTGAAATGCAAAGCACTGAAAAAGGCTATGCAAGAATCGAAGAAATGATTATTCGGTATGTAGCAAAAGAAGCAATGCCCATAGGATCTGCCATTGCATTGATAGAGCAGGAGTTTGCACACCAGGAAAGAGATTAACAAAGCAAGAGGTAACAAATGATTTGCAGAAATAGGATGTGAATCGGATAGATGAATGAATGAAATTATGAGTGAAGAAATATCAGGTAAGAAAACACAAAAAAAACAATCATTATGAAAGCACTTCAACAATTTGCAGATTTTATCTCCAACTATTCAACAATAGATGGAGATATGGAAGATGGCAAGGTAAAAGACAAATTCGGAAGACTCGGAAAAAGGGCTTTTAAAGAACTAGCTGAATATTTAGGGCTTACCAAATTTAATGTCAATTTTAATAAAGCAGGAGTTGCCGTAAGTGGAGATTTAACACTAATGGGAATGATTGAATCCGAACAAGGCGTTTACATTTCTTATAGTAAAGATGGATTTCAAGATAAAGTACTGTATAGAACCATTACCCACTTAAAAGATTATTCAGGAGGTAGCAATAATTACTTCCATGAAATAGCTTTTGCTGAACCTGAACTCATCAAAGAAAAAGTAGAAAGTCTTTGGAAAAATAAAACACAAAAAAAAGAGCCTGAAACTTTAGATAATGATGACTCAAAACAACAGCCCGTTTTGGTCGGTGATGAATGGTTCAAACAAAATCCTGCAAAAATTTTAGGTGAGGAATATCAGACCACTAATCGTTTCAACAAACCTGTTACCAAAGTAAAAGGAAAAATGGATGATGCTCTGCAGGGAATTGATGTTCCAACAGTAAACATTCCTAAAAACCATGTAGAAGCATTGGAATCCAATGTGAAAGAGCCCTTAGAACAATTTATCTCAGAAGAAATACATCAAGAAAATGTTGCTTCGGTTATTAAAGCTACCAAGAAAAAGCAAGCTCAAAAACAACTTAAAACTATTGATGGGGAAAAAGAAGTCATTGACCTAAATGCAAAATTCACCTTCAAAGACATCATGCAGCAATACAATAAAGGCATTACTGATGATGAAATTAAAGCTTGGGTATGGTACAAGCGTAAAACTAACGGCTACAATGATGAAACGGTCATCTTAAACAAAAAGAATGGTTGGTCCGACTATGTTGTGCCACTAGGTCAAATTGCAAATTACACCTCAAAATGGCTGAAACAGGGAGTGATATGTTCCTACAAAGGAGACTTTATGCCTAGTGTCCTCTATTATGCTGAAAACATTTATAAAAGACAACAAGTGCTTTTAGCAGAAAAGGATACTATCATAGCCAGTCACGGACAAGAACAATACGACAGGCAATGGCAAGGATTAGAAAATGTAAAACCACCGAAATTAACCCTATCCGACCCTGCTCAAGAAAATCGTTTGTTTATTAAACCTACAGCAGCATTTGCCAATGAAATACGTATTGGAAGTTTGACTGATGGAACATCTTTTAATGAATACAATAAAAACACCGGGAAATGGGAAGCTGGAAAAACAGGCTTAATAGACGGGTTCAAAGAGTGGTTAAAAAAACAACCTAAAGATGATTTTAAAAAGTCGAGTGACTGGAACATCATCCAGTACTACTTAGAAAACAAAACGCCTCCACGCTATTACGAAAAAGAGGAAAAGCTTCGTATGAAGCAAAATGCCAAATTAGAAGGCGATGCGTTTTTTGTTAAGTTTCTAGCTGAAGGATTAACAAGAGAAGATCAACTCGTTATTGAACAAATATGGAATGAGCGTTATAATGGCTATGTGGAAATCAACTATTTTAAAATACCTGTAGCCTTTACGTGCAGTTCTACTTTTAAAAATAAACCACTTTTTATTCGTCCTGCACAACGAGAAGGTATTGGATTTATCAGTGTTCACGGTTCAGGGTGTATTGCCTATGATGTAGGCGTTGGTAAAACCATGACAGCTATCTTATCCGTAGCACAAGCTTTAGAGAGCGGACAATGTAAACGCCCCTTTATTGTTGTTCCCAATCAAACTTATAAGAACTGGTTGGGCGAATTGCAGGGAGTGATTGATAATGGTAAAGTTTCTTTAACGGGAGTATTACCTCAGTATCAGGTAATGGATTTGTACAATTTAGGTGAATCCTATTTAGACCAACTTCGAGATAAAGAAGGAAACATCAAACCTGTTCCGGAATACACCATTTCTGTACTCACCTATGAAGGCTTTAACCGTTTGGCATTTAGTGATGAAACGTGGAAAGATATAGGTATTGAACTTTTTGACATACTCAATCAAGGAACAGAAGAAGAACGTGACAAAGCAAAGCTTTTTGAAAAAATAGAAGAAATGATGGGTAAAGGCATCAAAGGAGCTTCGGTTAATATCGAGGAACTTGGTTTTGATTACTTAGTAACCGATGAAGCTCATGCTATGAAGAAATCCTTTACTCAAGTCAAAGGCGAACAAAAAGGAGATACTTCTAAAAGAGATAAAGCTCCCTATCAAATTAATTCAGGACAACCCTCTATGACCGCACTCAGAGGATTTATGATTAGCCAATACATCTTACGCAACAACAATATGCGAAATGTATTGCTCCTTACCGCCACCCCATTTACCAATAGCCCATTGGAGATTTACTCCATATTAGCATTGATTGGCTATCAGCAATTGGAACAATCAGGCGTTAAAAACATCAAAGAATTCTTTGACACTTACATTAAGACAAGTTTACAATTGGTCATCAATGCCAAGTTGAAACCCGAACGGAAAGAAGTTGTGATGGGTTTTGCGAACCTCATTGCTTTGCAATCGCTCATTTTTAAGTTCATTACTTACAAAACAGGAGAAGATGCTAACATTCAACGTCCCAACAAGATTGTGTTGCCAATGATGAATCAGAAAATTGGAGAAAAAATAGTCCCTCTTCCTCCTGAGCAACAAATCAGCACCAATTTACCATTAACAGCAACCCAAGCTGACTATATGAAAGATGTAGAATCTTATGTAACAGGAAATACGAGTCTAGTCAACTTTTGTGTGAACCCAATGGGATTTGAAGAAAAAACAGATGATAACAAAGGTGAATCCCTCAATGAATCTAATATGTCTGACGATGAAGAAGAAGGAGCAAGAATATTAAGGGGGTTATCCTTTGCCAGACAATTGGCTTTAAGTCCCTATCTCTATGCCTGTAACCCCAATAAAAATCCAAGCTACGAAGAATACATTGACAGCTCTCCGAAATTAAAATACGTGATGGGATGTATTCAAACTGTAAAACGTTTCCATGAAAAACGGAATGAGCCTGTTTCAGGACAAGTTATTTATATGAATTCTGGAGTACATTTCTTTACGCTCATTAAAGAATACCTAGTAAAGAAAATAGGTTATGATGAAAAAGAGATAGGAATCATCAAAGGAGGATTGAGTGCAGCTAAAAAAGAAGGAATTAAAGAAAAATTCTTGGCAGGAACAATGAAAATTATTATTGGAAGTGCCACTATAAAAGAAGGCATCAACCTGCAGAATAGAACTACGGTATTGTACAATTGTTGGTTAGACTGGAATCCAACCGATGTGAAGCAATTAGAAGGTAGAATTTGGCGATTTGGTAACAGACATGCTAATATTCGTATTGTTAATCCTTTGATGGAAGATAGTGTGGACACCTTTATCTTTCAAAAACTCGAAGAAAAAACAAGCCGTATCAATGAGATATGGTATCGAGCAGGTAAAACCAATTCACTCAATTTAGAAGAATTTAATCCATCAGAGTTAAAAACAGGATTGATTACAGACCCTCACGCATTATCGGAATTGATTTTAATGGAAGAACGGGAGCAATTGCAAGACACCATTAATAGTTTGAAAAATCAACAATCAGTATTAGATGACATTAAAAAAGCGAGAACTGATTTTAATGAAAACATTGAGCAAGTTAAAAAAGCAGTTAATCGTTACAAGCCACAAAAGACCATTGATAAAGATGGAAACTCGATACAAGTAAAAGCCCGAACGATTGAAACCATCTTTAAGATCTACAAAGATTACTTAGAAGATGAAAATACCGAAACCACCTATCGGGATCAAACCATTTACGATACCGTCAGAAAAGCCAATGCTACGCTTAAACGAGGTTTAGAACAGGTACTTGAACCCAAAGGGTTTGGTATCAATTTCGATTACGACAAGGTGGTTGGAAAAATCAATAAAGAAATTGAAGAAAATCAGAAGATTTTAGAAGAACGCACTGGGCAAGATGCAGTTAATGAGAAAGCTCAGGAGATTATTAAAGAACGCATTGATAAGGGGTATCAGCCTAAAACAACAAAAGAGCGAGTAACCCAATTTGCCTCCATGAACGATAAAGTACTCACTGAATTAATGGTGTATGATGGTAGTGAAGCAGCAAAAACCAAAACAAAAAGACGGGCAAAAAAAGGAGAGACATTAGAGAGTGCTGCAGATGGACTAGATAAAATCAAAACCCTGAAAAAAGCATTTACAGCTATGCAAGATAGATTGAAACGAATCAAAGCATTAAAGGCTGCATAACCTCATTTAATAACGATTTAAAATAAAAACCAATGATAAAAAATGACCCATACGCTTTATTAAAAGAATCAGGAATAGCCAAAAAGCTATTATCCGATAAAGCCAAAGAAGCCCTTTCCATTTATGATGAAACGTTGGATGGATTAAAAGAATTTCCTAATGACAAGTCGTTAAAAGATATGGCAGAACAAATTGGGAAAGCAGCCATTGAAGTATTGGAGGAAGACATTGAAAAAGTCAAAACCGATCTAAAAGATGATGAAAAAACAAAAGAAAAGAAACGTGTTCAAAAAGCCCAATCAAAAAAAATTGTAGAAAAGGCGGATAAGACAATGGACTACTTGGCAGAGTGTAGAACAAAGTTACGAGCGGAAAGAAAACGAAAAATTGAATCAGGAGAAATTAAAGCTCCTGTAAAAAAGAAATTAACCACCAAGCTTAAAGAAACCATGAAGAAGCTTATTGGTATGATGCCCAAAGCGGTAAAGAAAGATGAGCAAAAGATTGTCCGTACTGAACATGCAGTACAAATTTTTCTAAGTGATTTAAAATGTATTTGGGGCATGAATAAAATTAAGCCCATTGAAGATGAATTGAAAGAAAAATTTGATGAACTGAAAGAAAAGGCAACACCGGAAAAGACATAAAATTATAAAGATGAACAAACGAGTAGTCATTATTACAAGTGCAGGATTAGTTATAGGATTTGCTGAAGCTCTCATTTATTACAACATGGGAAAACAACGAAAGGGAAAGGAATTTAACTATGAAATACCTGTAGGAAAAGAATTAGGAAAAACATTAGCAGCTGTGGCCATTACCTCTATACTAACAGCAGCTCTTTCTAGTGGAATAGAAAAACTTATGGTAGAAAAACCAATTCCAGTTAACACATAAATCAAAATAGAATGAAACGAGCACGATAAAGTTTTTACAAAAAAGATGAATATCATAGCGAGTTACATGTGACATTAATTAACAATAAACATAGACGTATGAAAAATAAGAACTACAAACACCGAGATTTTTTACAGAACAATAACATTGAAACCAGTACGCTCTCTCCCTTATTACAAAAACGGATAAAAGGATTTGAAGAATTGTTAGATGATTACGAACATGCCGTAGATGAAGACAGTGAT
Source organism: uncultured Flavobacteriales bacterium (assembly GCA_905479915.1). Lineage (GTDB taxonomy): Bacteria > Bacteroidota > Bacteroidia > Flavobacteriales_E > Vicingaceae. The sequence goes on along the minus strand of CAJQOH010000035.1, from coordinate 75,865 downwards.
AAGATGAAATCTCAAATCCTTCAATTGGATATGGAATTGGAAGAAGATCTTTATGATGAATACGAAGAATGGTTAGAAAATAACGATGAGATCAAAGAAGATGATAAGGAAATCATCTATACCATGAGTGATGGCTTTAAATGGCTCATGATTCCGAAAAAGAAAGCATTGGAAATCTTTAAAGACAATCGTGAAGTATTTGGAATTAATCGATCAGAAGAAACAGAAGGACTGATAGAAAATGAAGCTGATTTGAATGATTACGATGAATTCGGTGTTGAAATAGGAAAGAAGAAAACTTCTCCAAAATCAAAGGAGAAGCCCCTACAAAAAACAGAGTCGAATAAAGAGGCTCTAAAACCTGAACCAAAAAAGGATAACGCTGATGAAGTTATTATCGAAAAATTGTTTCAAAAAGGACAAAAAAGCATAGGTCGTTCTGCATTACAAGAGTTGGGGTTTAAAGGAGAATTAAAACATTCCATACATCTTGTTGGGAAATATGAACTAAAAAAAGCATTGTTCAGCTACACCTACTACATCACAGTAAAATAAGTAAACGAAGGATTTATGGCTGAGAATACACCAATAACAAACTTTCAGAAACTACAACTAGCATTGGAGCAAGTGGTCGATAAAATTGGCATACAAAAGACAATTGTGTTGTTAGAGAGCTTTGATACTAATTCCTCAGTTAATGATGCTGAACAAGTAAAGGTTAAACTCATTACTTCGAATACTGTTACCCAGAGTATTCTTCATTTCGATTTAATCGAAAAAGAATTTCATACTAGCACCATTAAAGAATATCGAGAAGCAAGAATGGTTTGTTACCATATCATCCATACCTATACCGATTGCAGCTATGCCAAAATTGGAGAATTATTTGGTTTGAAAAAACGCAACATTTTGTATTACTGTCATAAGTGTAAAGAGTTATTGGAATCCCTCCAAGGGCATAAAGATTTTGTTGACAGGTATAAAGCTATCGAGGCTCATACCATCAAATTTATAGGAGAAATTAATTAAAACAGCATGGGAAAAACCGTAGAAGAAGAAGTTAAAGAAGTATTGAATCAAACTACTGAAAAAGTAGAATTTGAAGAATCCTTAGATGCTAAAGACAGTCCATTAAACCAACCCGTAGCAGAAGGTGAAATAGGACATAATTCATCCAGTACTAAACAATCAACAGAACAAAAGCAGCAAAAAGATGATGTTGTAGTTAAGCCTCAAGCTGAAACTAACGAAGAAGCACCCACTCAACATTCTTCAGAAGAAGAAACTATTGACGCTAATGACAATTCTTCATCCACTGATAATACTGCAGAAGACTTTTATTTCGATTCCAATCAGGATGATGATGTTCCGGAACAAGAAATTGGTTCAGGAGAATATGATGAACAATTAGAGGATGAGATGCCCGAAGGCGAGGATTTTGAAATCCCTAATTCTCACGCCAAACAAGCAACAGATACCGTATTCGGAATTGCAAATAACTTAATGTCAATTGGAGGTGGTTTCTTTGTTAAAATCAAAAAACACAAAGAGTTTTACGATTTTGAAGAAGTCATCCAAATCATTGAGGAGCAGAATGAAAAAAATGTAAAGAAACTTAAGCTGGATGATGAAGATAAAATTTTGCTTCGCCCCCTATTGATTACCATTCTCAGAAAAAAAGCAAAGAAATTAACTCCCGAAGAACAATTAATTGGAGCTGTGCTATCTATCCTAATGAAAAAAGGACAAATGGTAATGGAAATAAAAGCGGAAAACGAAATTTTAGTTGACCGTATTTTAGATGTTATTCGAGAAGAAAAAGGCTATTCTGACCAAGATGTTCAAGAGGAAGAAGAAACGGAAAATGACACTCCTCAATTAAAAGAAAATGAATCTAAAGAACAAGAACCCAAAGAAGAAACTGATTCAGCAGCAGAAAGCACAACCGAAGAAAATGAAACTGTAGAGGAAGTTGAAGTAATAGACGATGATGAAAATTTCATCCAAAATACCGTTTTGGAAATAGTAGATGATGAGGAGGGAATTAAACCTGAAAAGGATTGATGATGAGCAATACTGATTCTAATATTCAAAAAGTAACACCTAAAAGTTCAAAAAGAGGTAGAAAGAAGATTGTCTATTCCAAAGAAGATTTGGAACGGCAACCTATGCTTGTTCTAACCTGTGGAGAAACAGGGGTTGGCAAAACTTACCGTAATCTTCTTGAAATTTTCCGCTATATGAAAGACAATGCTGCTACCGGAAGAAAAGGGAGAAAAGTTTTAGCTTTTGATGTAAATGACCATGATTACCCCAAATTTAAAACGGTAAAAGTTAATCTCATTCAAAACCTAACTGCAATTGCTGCAAGACGAATTCGACCTATTTCTCCTAAAGGAAGGAATATGAATTTGGATGAAAAAAGAGATGTTGTAGAGCAAATGGTCAACCGCTTTAAAAATGGTTTGTTGGTACTGGAGGACTTGGATAAATATATGGCAGGAGCAAAAGGACAAAGCATTATAGGGTTACTAACGACCAATAGACATAATGGATTGGATATTATGATTAGCCATCAATCCATTGCAAAAATTACAACAACAGAGTGGGAAAATTGTACCTGGTTACGTTTACATCATCAGGTAGATGACATCTTTAGATACAGAGAACGAATCCCAAATTATTTTTTAGTTCGCATGGCTACATTTATTGTAGATGAGCAGTATGATTTAGCCAATGATAGCTATGTAAATGGAAGCATTAGTAAAGATGAATTTAAAAGACGTAAAAGCTTTTATGTGTATGTGGATATGAGGAGATTACGTTTGAGGGGAGTTAGTCGGGAAGCCTTTATCAGGGCAGCTAAAAAATACATAGATACCCACGAAGCAAAGAAAGTAAAAATGATGCTGCAGGAAATGAACATGGATGATACCCCAAAATTCAAAAACCGAAGCGAAGTAGTTGTTCATCTCATTAGCAAATACCTCAGACATCACGAACAAAAACCAAATTCAGCTTTTTAAGAATTAATAACCCAATATTTTAAATTTCTAATATGGCAACAGTAGTTAAACGAATCAACTTCAAAAGAAAAAAAGGAATGTTATATTTTCTCAATCAAGATGGAAACTTAGCTGAAATTAAACCAAAAACAAAACATCAAAAAGTTGTAGTCAAAACAAGAATTAGTAAAGAAAAAGGATTCCTATACTTCTTAGATAAACAAGGAAATATTGCCAAAGCTAAAATGAAAAACCACCATTAATGATGGCAAAATCTACTAGACAAACTCCACGAAAGAAACCTTACAAAGTTCCCTTTAAAACTTATACGGTAAAACATCATAGTGCTGCATATCGAGTATGTAAAGGGCGGTTGTACTTCTACCCTGTTTATGAGGATGAAAGTATTGATTATTCTCGTGGAGCTGTGGTAGAAGAAAGTCCTGCAGCATTTCGTTCGGGACACCGGGTTGCATTGATACAATTAGAGCTGACAAATAAAATTAGGCAGGATAAAATTATTGAGAAGATAAAGTATTATTGATAAGTTAACTTGTAACAGCATATTATTATGTCCTTAAAGTTTTATAATTTTTTGACAAATCAAATTTATGTGCGACAACTTGATTCTGAATCTTACGAAAACTATCAGAACATTCTAATTTGAAATGAATCTTACTCCTATTATTAAGGTTCATTAAATGATTAAACTCAATCGAAATAATAGACTTAATATTCATCATTACACTATCATAAAACTCTAAGAAACCATTTTTTAAATGCTCTGGAATAGATACAAGGTAATTGTTGATACTTATATTCCATGTCTCATTTTTATATTGATTCTCATCAATAAAGAATCCTCTATTCTCATATTCTTTTACCATCGAGTAAAGAGTATGGTTAAACTGATATTCCTCCATATCAACCGTAATTTCATCTAATTCCAAAAACTTTGAAAAACAACATCGGTGATTACCCATTGATACGATAATATTGTCTCCATATTTGGCAACAGATTTTTTATCCACCAATTTTTCATTTAAAACATTCTCAGTAGCCAAATGTATCTCATCTACATAAAGTTTCCATCTTTTCAAATTGCCTAATACTTCAACCCAACTTTTGTTACAATAATCAGGATGGCTTGTTCCAGTAATTTGTTTGGAATTTATTTTATAAGATGTTTTTATTATTGGATTTTGCTTTTCATAAAAATGATACTCAGGAATAGATTCGGGATGAATCGCAATGTTGTTAATCCATTTTTTATACTCAAAATTAGGATTGAGTACTTTTATCCTATTTAAGCCTTCATTAAAGCAGTAGTTCGTCATAACACTGTAAATTTCCGATTTTATTTTAAAGATTATATGAACAAATCTATATCATTTTTTGATATAGGTCTCAATCATTTTAACTACCTTGCTACCTTCAAAAAATCTTGTTCTAAAAACAAAAATATGAACAGAATTAAAGAAGTTCTTGACAAAAAAGGATTAAAACAAACTTGGTTGGCGGAACAACTGGGAAAAAGCTACAATATGGTTAACGGTTATGTGAAAAACCGCAGGCAACCAAAACTGGAAATCCTATTTGAGATCGCCAAATTATTGGAGGTCAATGTAAAAGATTTAATACAAGATGACGAGAATAAAAAAGGTTGAAAAGGGTATGGAGCAAAATATAACAAATAACATAAAAGCGAAAAATAAAAATATTGATGTTTTAAAAAGACATTTCGGGCAATGCTTTGATAAAAGTGGGAATTTTGATTTGGAAAAATTCAAGCAGGAATTTTCTGAGAATGAAATTGATTTTTACAAAGAGAGTTATGGTTTAGATTGGCTAGGAAAATCATATGCTCGTGTTTTGGCAAGTGATCCCGTAACTACACTCTTAAAAGAAGACGACCAGTTTAATCAAAAGGAAGAAAATAAGGTAAGTGAGAATTTGCTCATTAACGGTGATAACTTGGAAATTTTAAAGCACCTATCGAACTGCTACTATGAGCAAGTAAACTTAATCTATATTGATCCTCCTTACAATACGGGGAAAGATGATTTTGTATATCAAGACAATCGAAATTTCACCGCTAGTGAATTAAAGAAACTTGCTGGAATTGATGAGGAAAAAGCTTCACGAATTATAGAGTTCACACAAAGTAAAAGTAATTCTCATTCTGCTTGGTTAACTTTTATGTATCCTAGACTTTATGTCGCCAAACAATTATTAAAGGAAGACGGAATAATATTTATTTCTATTGACGATAACGAATTATCTCAATTGAGATTGATTATGGATGAAATTTTTGGCGAGGAGAACTTTGTGGGAAAAATAATTTGGAAAAATGTTACCGACAATAATCCGTCAAATATTGCTACTGAACATGAATATGTAATATGCTATTCCGTCAACAAAAATAAAATTGCTCCTTTCTGGAAATCTAGCTTATCTGATATCAAAGAATTATTAGTTGAGAAAGGAAATGAATTGGTATCCAAATATCCAGACCAAGAAGAACTACAATCTCAATATACAAAGTGGTTTCGTGAAAACAAAAACCAGCTTGGAGAATTAGATCGTTATAAATATATAGATAAAGGAGGAATATACACAGGAAGTCAAAGTGTTCATAACCCTGGTAAAGATGGTTATAGATATGACATTATTCACCCTAGAACCAAAAGACCTTGTAAAGAACCACTTATGGGATATAGGTTTCCTCAGGAAACTATGAATAAAATGATTGAAGATGGAATAATCATTTTTGGTAAAAATGAGAATAAGCTTGTTGAAATTAAAGTATATGCAAAAGATTATACTCAGAAGCTTAGTTCCGTATTTCAATTAGATGGTAGAATCGGAGCAAATGAGTTAAAAGAATTATTTCCATCAGTTAAAAAAATCTTTACTAATCCTAAAACGGTTAAACTACTGCAAGAATTAATGGCTTTTGCAGGACAAAAGGACGATCTAATACTTGATTTTTTTGCTGGTTCTGGTACAACAGGGGATGCGGTAATGCGTCTTAATCTGGATGATGGGGGAAATAGAAAATTTATTTTAGCCCAGTTGCCAGAAAGAATAGATAAAAAGAAAAATAAGGCTGCGTTTGAATTTGTTCAAAAAGAACTAGGTATAGATACTCCTACAATATTCGACATTACGAAGGAAAGATTAATCCAATCGGCAAAAAGAATTCAAGAAATCGATTCAGATTTGGGTGCATTAGATCTTGGATTTAAAATTTTTGAAACTACATCAATCTGGGAAGATTATGAATTGAATTCAGAAGAATTAACTTCTCAAATAAAATTGTTTGATGAATCTAAACTTTCGCAAGAAGATTTAAAAGCACTCCTTGTAACATGGAAAACGTATGATGGTTCACCTCTATCTGAAACCTATACAGAATATGACATGGGGGGCTATAGCGGATATTACGTAAATAATAAGTTATATTTAATTAACAAAGACTTCTCAACAGAAAATCTATCAATTCTTCTTGAAAAAATTGATTCTGATAAAGATTTTAATCCCACTTCGATCATAGCATTTGGTTACCATTTCGACAGTAAGAATCTTCGAGAAATTGCTGAAAACATTAAGTCTTATGCTAATAAGAAGAATATTGACATTGACTTTATAACAAGATATTAGGCATGAAGGGATTTAATTTTGAAAAGAACCTTAGTCATCAAACTCAAGCAGTAAATAGCACAATTGCTGTATTTGAACATCTTCACCCCCTAAAACCAGAAGGTGCAGATAAGAATTGTATAAACCCTTTGCTTCAAAAAGAAGTTGGTTACCAATACATTGAGAATATTATTAAAATTCAGGGACAAAATGGGATTGGAGAAATTAGGAACGGTAAAAGTAATATAGTCGATATAATGATGGAGACAGGTACAGGTAAAACTTACACCTATACTAAAACTATATTTGAGCTAAATAAAAACTTTGGGATCTTCAAGTTTGTAGTTATAGTACCTACTCTTTCTATTAAAGCAGGTACAGTTGACTTTTTGAAATCAGAAAGTGCAAGAGAACACTTTAAAGAACAATATGGAAAAACACTCAAACTCCATATTGTAGAGAGTAAAAAAGGAAATAAGAGTAAAAGGTCTTATATGCCCCCAGCTGTAAACAGTTTTGTTACATCAGGAGATTTTGAAAAAAATAGCATTCAAGTTATGATTATCAATGCAGGTATGATTAATTCCGATACAATGCAAAAAAGCCTTGACAAAGGGTTATTTGATAAATACACTGTGCCATTCGAGGGAATTGCAGCAGTAAATCCTTTTTTAATAATTGACGAACCACACAAGTTTTCTCAAGCTAATAAAACGTGGGAGAATATTCAAAAAATGAACCCTCAATTCATTTTAAGATATGGAGCAACGTTTCAAGGACACGAAAACTTAGTTTATACTTTATCGGCAGTTGATTCTTTCAATAAGAATCTGGTAAAAGGAGTTGTAGGTCATATCACAGAATTTGAAAATGGTAAAAATGCTATCATAAGGCTTGTTAATACAGATGGTACAGAAGCAACATTTGAGTTAATTCAAAATTCAAAAAAATCTACCGTAAAGCTTACTAAGAAGTCAAGCTTACAACAAGTTCATTCAGAAATGACGGATTTGACTATTGAGAATCTGAATAAATCAAACGTAGTTTTATCCAATGGACTAGAATTAAAAAAAGGAGATAAAATCAACCCTTATTCGTATGCTCAAACTCTACAAGAGATAATGATTCAAAAAGCGATTAAACATCACTTTGAATTAGAAAAAGCATATTTAACCAGAGAAGTCAAGATTAAACCTTTAACGCTATTCTTTATTGATAATATTGAAGAATATAGAGGTGAAAATGGATACATAAAACACACTCTAGAACAACTTGTTACTGCTGAAGTTAAGGAACTCTTAAAGACCGAAACTGACACCTTTTATAAAGCATACTTAGAAAAGACTTTGAATGACATTTCTTTAACTCACGCAGGATACTTCTCAAAAGACAATTCTGAGAAAGACGAAGCTATTGAACAAGAAGTAAATGAAATATTACATGACAAACAAGCAATGCTTGACTTAGAAAATCCTAGAAGGTTTATTTTTTCTAAATGGACTTTAAGAGAAGGATGGGATAATCCCAATGTATTCCAAATATGCAAATTAAGAAGTAGCGGAAGTGATATTTCAAAGTTACAGGAGGTTGGTCGTGGGTTGCGATTACCAGTTAATGAATATGGTAATAGAGTTAAGGATGAACAGTTTTACCTAAACTACTTTGTAGATTTTACTGAAAATGATTTTGTTGATCGATTAGTAAACGAGATTAACGAGAAATCAGGTGCTATATCTATTGAGAAAGAACCTGAAAAATTATCGGATGAATTGATCAAAAAAATATGTGAAGTATATGAGACTAACGAAGATGATCTTCTTGAAAAATTAGACGAACAAAGTGTAGTTAACCGAACCAATACGCTTAAAGATGGTGGTTGGAGCTATATAAAGAAAAATTTCCCGCAAATATTTGAAGGCGTAGGATCGAACAAAGTTCGTAAATCGACTGACATCAAAAAGCAAGTTACAATTAGAACGGATAAGTATAATGAGTTGAAAGGTTTATGGGAGAAGTTAAATGAAAAGGTCATTTTAGAATATAAATTCAATAGTGAATCTGATTTTCAAGACCTCTTGACTTCGTTTTTTAAGGGACAAAAAACAAATTTTACCATAGAAGGAATTAAGGAGAGAAAAGCTAAAGTTGAAATTAAAGATCAACAAGCTATCACTACAGATGAAGTTTCAGTTTTAGATAATGAAATCACTCCTGTTTCAACTATGAAATATAGCGACTTTATTAGGGATCTATCTAAAGTTCTTAATATAAACCTCAAAACAATTCATTCTTCCCTTGTTGATTCTAAGATTGATATAAACAAGTATCTGAACACATCTACAATTCGTATCATAAAGCAGAATTTTGATAATTACTTAATGTATAATGCTATTGATAAGTTTAGTATTGAGTATAAAAAAGTATCTAATAGCATACATCCAACCAAGTTCACTGATAGTTCTGGAAATGTTCTGAAAGAAATTGTTGCTTCAGATGTTGGTGTATTACATACTGATTCAAAAGTTGCTGAAAGTTATTTCTTGGAAGAATTGTTCTACGATTCAGAATTGGAAAAAGTAAATATTGAAACCAAAATTAAAGAGGTAGTTGTATTTACAAAGATTCCTAAAAACTCGATAAAAATACCTGTTGCAGGAGGTAAAAGTTACTCTCCTGATTTTGCCTATGTTCTCAATTTTGAAAATGGAGATAAAAAACTACACTTCATTGTGGAAACAAAGAATGTTCAAGGTGAAGACAGTTTGAGAGAGGAAGAAAAACAAAAAATTAAGCATGCTGAACAATTCTTTAATGGTAGTGTTAAAATAGACTTCAAAACTCAATTTAGCAATAACAAAATTGTGGATTTAATAAAAGAGATAACGAATAATTAACCAATGATCATCAATCATATGTTGGAAATAAAAAAGGATTAATATGGCAATGTATGTAGATCCAAATACCGTACACTCTGCCGTTGACACATGGAGTGGTTTTATTTATCAAGGTAAAGTATCCCTATATCATGTGCTTTATCTTCTAAATAATGTTCAAAATTCAAACAACTACTCTCTACAATTAGATTCATTGGAGGATTTTGCAGTATTAGATGATAATGATGACTTGATTTCGTTACATCAAGTTAAGGCTGTAAATAACACTACTTACAATCGCTACAAGGAAGACTTCGAGAAACTTGAACAAAGAAGAGCAACACACCCATGTTCATGTGCATTTTTTCACGTGGCGAAAGAAAATGAAAAAGACAATGTTGCACTTCAAGCAAATCATCCAACAATTGAGTTTTATGAATATACAAATAGAAATTTGTATTGTGAATTGAATGAAATAGAAACGTTAATAGATGGGTTGATCTCTAGCTTTTTAAATGTAAACAATTTACAACATTGGAATAATACTGTGAATATTGAAATTATTAGGAGTAAGCTAGAAGGAATAATATTTACTCAAGTAGTAAGCATTCATGCAATTAATCATCAACAAAATGGATTGAGAATATCTGAGGCTGCGTTCTACTGTACTATACCTTTTCAAAGTTTTATTAATGTTCTAACAAATAACCCCGCAAACGCACTTAATGATGATTACTATTTGGAAACAGCTAAAATAATGATCAATGATTGGTTTATGGAATTTGGAGATGAGCTTCAAGACCAAGGTTTTGTGGTTTCTAAAAATGATAAGCTAAAGATGCAAAATTACTTAGTGGAGATAAATGCTCTTTCGACTAATAAACTGCTGAAATTACTCAAGGACATTACTCCGCAAAGAAATGTGGAATTCAACAATTTAATACAGTTTAATGAAAGCTTGCAAAAAAGTGATTTCCAATGGAGTTTTATTCAAGGGTTATTTGATCTAATATTATGTGAAAACGTTATGGAAAAACCTGTATGGATCTGTGATAGTGGTAAAAAAAATGCATTGACAGGTATTAATGACCCCAGTAGTCAAGTAAGAAGAATAGCACGAAGTATTAAAAAGAACATTTTGAATAATGATATTGAATTACCTTATGAAATTGATCGACTAATTACTTCAGAATTAGAGGTTGAATCTTTGAAAGATATCTGGAACAATCAAAACGATTCTCCAGAAGATCCAAATGAAGGAAAAAACAACGTAACTAAGTGGGGGGATATTGAGCTAGTAAGGTTGAGAAATATTAAGAATAGTGTAATATGAAGGAGATAATTAATGATATTTTATTGGGATCTTCTTTTGAAAGCGTAAAAAGCTTCGAATTTGGAGAATTGTACCAAAATAGGAAAAATGATGTATTCTATTATTGGTTAGTAGTTCAAACAGATTCTTTGACGCCAGATTTAATAAATTCAATCCAAGATGAATATTTTGATGAGTGTAAGAAAGTGGTGGATTCACCAAGCTTCAATAAAAACACATCATTGTTAATTCTGTATGAGACTGAGACTAATCCTTCAGAAATTATGAAGGGGTTGGTACAACTAATAGAAGAAGATCCGTATCAATTTAAAAAATACGTTATTCCATATACAAATGAAGCGTTAACGGATTTGAAAGACCAAATCAAAACTGAAATTTATGAGAATGTTAAACTTTTAATCTCTGATAATTCAGTATTCCAAGACTATAAATCGGATTATAATAATTACAACTGGCGACATTTATTATATACTGTAGCCCATAAATTGCCTTTTCTAGAGTTGTTAATTGAGGAAAACCAATCTATCGCTAACATGGATGACATGAGTAAAGAATTGATTGAAGGAGATAATTTTAGCGAATACTATCTAAAACTAAATGAATTTATTGCGGGAGAAGATTTTGCTAATCTGGAAGAATTGAATCTTAATGACCTAATCAAGAAAATCGAAGAGTAAATGTCTATACGTATTCAAAAATTAGAACTTCAAAATTTTAAACTTTATAAAAATAAAATCTTCGATTTTGAAGAAAATGCATTGACTGTTTTTGATGGTCCGAATGGTTTTGGAAAAAGCTCTTTCTTCGATGCTATTGAATTGTTAATTACAGGAACAATAAGAAGATATGATGCTTTAGGTAATATTATTGATGGTAGAGAAAGAAGAGATGAAAATCCTTTTTATTATGAAAACGGAGATGGTACACCCATAATAATCAAAGCATTAATTTCGGTTGACGGTAAGGATATATGTCTGGCTAGAAAAAATGATGAAGTTAATAAACCTGTTGTTAATTTTAATGATTACAAATTGCATAGACTGGATTCATTTGAATCAGAATTAAGTGAAGACAATGAAATAGAGGATTCAGAATTGCAAATTTATTTTGGAGAAAATATCAAAAGTAATTTTGAATTTATTCATTATGTGGAACAAGAAGATACTTTTCATTTTATAAAACAAAAGAAGGAGAAAGACAAGAAGAAAAGTATCGACTACTTGTTTAATACTGGAAATTTTCAAGAGAGAATTGACTCAGTTAAAACTGTGCTGAATCGATTCAAGGATATTGAAGGTGAGTTAAAAGAAAAACAAAGGGTAACCTTAGAAGAGAATAAGGCAATAGGAGATCAGTTAAAAACTAGTGATGAAGTTGAATATAAAGCATTGTTTGAGGATAAAGAATTTATTTGGGATCAAGAGGATATAGATTTTAGAAACACCAATTATTCTGACCTAACAAATGAGGAGATTGGTATTTTAATTAGGCTAGAAAAATTGGGAAAAGACAAGGAAAAATTTGTCAATTATTTAAAAAACGGAAACATCGAAAGAATTCTTGATAATCCTGATTTAGAAATGTTCTTTCACTATTTCCACTTCCTTGATCGATATGATAAAATTTCTGAACAAAGAGAGATTCGTAAAGATTTTATATCCCTAAAGAAGAGCCTTGGTGAATTTAAAGCTGATTTAATAAATGATGATGAATATTCATTACCTGAAAATTTTAATTCAGAATATTTCAAAGTTGAGTTAATTGATGCCTACCAAGAGAAATTAGATGAAATCAAGCGAGCAGCTAATAACTCTACAACAATTCAAAAGATATATTCAAGAGTTAATGAATCCAGAGAGGCTCTAGAAAAACACCTACTTCAATTAAGGGAAAATGAAGTTGAACACTCTGAATGTTTCTTTTGTGGAAGAGATTGGGAAACAATCGAAAACTTAGATAAATCAATTGAAGAAGAGAAGAAGGCTTTAGACGATATTAACAAAAACCTGGAGAATAATTTAGCTAAAAAGGTAAATGAATTTATCGAATTTACTGAAAACGAGTTTGTGCCAGATTTTGAGAAAATGATAAACTCTTTTTTGTTTAATCCTGATTATTTCAAAGATGAATTCTTCAAGCCAAATAGTCTAAGAAAAATTGGTAAAATACGTAAAGTTTTAGAGGAGCTTTCATTTAACTACGTTGACCTATTGCCAAAAGAAATTGTTTCTTTTCCTGCTCCTGAATTTATACTCTTCAAAGAGGGGATAGAAAGAGTTAAAGTTGATTTGGAATCATTCGAAGGCGAAGAATATGAAGACCTCTATAATGAATACTTTAGTTCTAGCTTAAAAAAACTTGATTTATTTGAATTGAACTCTATTCAGAACAAAAGGAAATACATTGACTGGAAACATTCTGTGTTTTTGAATGAAAAAGTGACCAATAACAATAAAAAGCTTGCTGAAATTGAAGAAGATTTAATAAAGATAAAAGAACCAATTAACAAAATAAGTAAGATTGGGGAAAGATTACAACAATCTTTAGATGCCTATAAAGCAGAGTTAGTTAAAGATGTGGAATTATTATTTCATATTTATTCTGGAAGAGTGATGCAAGATTTTCACATGGGATTAGGATTGTTCATGGTTGATAAAGGAGATAAAATAAAGTTTGTCACTTCTCCAAACAAATCTTACGATGCTGTCTTCTCAATGAGTACAGGTCAATTATCTTCTCTAATACTATCATTTACATTGGCATTAAATAAGAAATACTCAATAAGTAGATTGCTATTCATAGATGCCCCTGTACAATCAATGGATGATATTAATACGGCAGGCTTTATTGATGTTTTAAGAAATGATTTTAAGGATAGACAAGTTTTTGTTTCTACACATGAAGAGATGCTGTCTTCTTTTATTAGATATAAATACAAAATGTTTAATCTAGAGTCTTCCAGAATAGACCTTAGTCGGAATGTAATCCTTGCCTAAAGTGACAATAAACTGATTTTTATGAAAGACCAAACCCAAATAAAATGTCCTAATTGTGGAACTTCAATTGATGTTCAAGATATACTTGCTCATCAACTAGAGGAAGAAATTAAGCAAAAGTATCAGGCTCAACTGGCTGATGAGAAAAAGAAGTTTGAGTCAGAACAAGAAAAACTAGAAAGTGAACGAAAGGCTTTTGAACAAAAAAAGAAACAGGAAAATGAATTGTTCCAAGAGAAATTAGAAAAGCAATTAAAAGAAGAAAAGAAATCAATTGAAGAAAAATTAAAAGCTAAGCTTTCCGAAGAAAACTCGGAGCAATTTAATGCTCTTCAAAAAGAGTTAAATGAGAAATCAGAACAGATAAAAGAACTTAATCGTACCAAAGCTGAAATTGAGAAACTTAAACGGGAAAAAGCTGAACTAAAAGAAGCTGCAGAAGCAGAAGCTCAGAAAAAGTTGAATGAAACTTTGGTTCAAGAAAAAGAAAAAATAAAAAAAGCAGAGGAAGAAAAAAATGAATTGAAGTTTAAAGAACTTCAAAAGCAGTTGGAAGACCAAAAGAAGCTAACGGAGGAGATGAAGCGTAAGCAAGAACAAGGTTCAATGCAAATGCAAGGAGAAGTTCAAGAATTAGCTATTGAAGAATTTCTAGCTTCAAACTTTCCATTGGATACCATTACAGAGGTTAAGAAAGGAGCAAGAGGTGGAGATTGTCTTCAAATCGTTAATACAAGAACACGTCAGAACTGCGGTTCTATCTATTACGAAAGTAAAAGAACTAAAGATTTTCAGCCAACATGGATTGAAAAATTCAAGAATGACATTCGAGACAAAGGAGCAAATATTGGTGTATTGGTTACTAACACTATGCCTGGAGATATGGATCGTTTCGGAATGAAAGATGGTGTTTGGATATGTTCTTTTGAGGAGTTTAAAGGGCTTTGTGCTGTATTGCGTGAATCAATTATTCAGTTAAGTATGGCTGTCTCCACACAGGAAAACAAAGGAGATAAAATGTCAATGCTCTATGACTTTCTTACTAGCAATGAATTTAGACTTCAAATAGAAGCTATTGTTGAGGGGTTCTCCCAAATGAAAGAAGACCTTGATCGTGAAAAAAGATCAATGCAAGGTCATTGGAAAAGACGTGAAAAACAAATTGAGAAAGTAGTGTTAAATACTAACTTTATGTATAATTCTATTAAAGGAATAGCAGGAAATGCTATACAGTCCGTACAGGCTTTAGAGTTACCGGAAGAAGATGATTAAATCGAAGAGTAATTATAAAAATAACTGGTGTTAAGCGTGATAAATGTAAGTGTACAATCTATTGATTTAGTAATAGAATTACCAAAACTAAAATTTGAATAATAAATTAAGACCTTTACCCTATGGCTAAAGAATTAGATATAAAAGTTGAGAAAGATCACATTGAATCTTTAACAAAGGCATCCGGAGTTACTGCAATGGCAGAATTAATTTGGAACAGTTTAGATGCTGATGCGAATAACATTGAAATCAATTACAAGTCCAATGATCTGAAAGTAGAACACATTAGTATAGCCGATGATGGTCATGGGATGGATTACGCTACTGCAGAAAATGCTTTTGAAACCATTGGTGGTTCAGATAAAAAACAACGATCTAGAAGTAAAGACGGTCGGGTACTTCATGGTAAAGAAGGAAAAGGTAGATTTAAAGTCTATGCGTTAGGGAATTTGATCACTTATAAAAGCATTTACCAAGCCAATGGAACGGCTAAATTATTTGAAATTAAACTGGATAGAAATAAAATTAAAAGTCCGGTAATTGGAGATTTAAAAACCTTAAAAAAAGGAACAGGAAAACCTGGGGTTACTGTTGAGATAAATAACGTAGATGATAAAAATGCTCATGCACTTTTTAAGAATGGAATAAAACAACTGGAAGAAAAGTTTGCCGTTTATTACATGTCCTACCCTACCTTTAAGGTTAGCATAAATGAAAAGCAATTAGACTTTGAATCATACATCAAAAATAAGCACGAAGAAGAAATCACTTTTGAAGTTGAACAAAAAGATGGCACAATCCTAAAAATTCCGTTCAAGTATAAAGTAATAGAATGGGAAAGAACTTGTGAGAAGAAAATGTATTTATGTAGTAAGGCAGGTATTTCTTTTCAGGAAACAGATTTGAAAATTCGTACTGGTGGTTATCAAATTACTATTCACATCTTATCTGATTATATTGAGGAACTGCATCGAAAGAATGATTTGCAGGTTGTAGAATTAAACGAAACCCTTAATGATGCCATCAATCTAGGTCGTAATATTGGTAGAAAATACATCAGAAACAGAAAACATGAAGAAGCTAAAGGCTTTATTCAAGAGTTAAAAAATGACGGAATCTACCCGTTTCCTGCTTCAAAACCTGAAGATCAGGTAGAAGCTGCAGAAAGACAAGTATTTGATATAGTCGCATTACAACTAAATGAATACATGCCTGATTTTAGTGGTCAGGAGAAAAAAAGCAAACAACTTACTCTGAAACTGATTAAGGAAGTGTTGATTAGTGATACTAGCGGTTTGCAAACAATTTTAGAAGAAGTTATTAAGCTGCCCGAAGATAAACGAGCTGATTTAACAGAAATATTAGACAAAACTTCATTGGCTACTGTTATTGATGCCATGAAAGAGATAACTGACCGACTTAGAATTACCCATGAGCTTAGAACTTTAATTTTTGATAAGGAAATTAAGGACAAAGTATTGGAAAGAAAACACCTACATAAAATAGTCAAAAATGAGACATGGATTTTTGGAGATGATTATACCTATGGAGCTGATGATGTTACCTTAAAGAGTGTCCTCAAAGCATACTTAAAACACTTAGGGCGAGAAAATTTTGAAGAAATTGTAGGAGATAAAGATAACAAAGGGTTAAATGACATTCCAGATGTATGCTTATGGAAGCAATACAATTCAGGTAGAGCTGGACACCATGAGAATTTAGTGATTGAGCTAAAAAGACCCAACAAAACTGTTGGTGTGGATGAGTTGGAGCAAATAAAAAAATACGCTAGGGCTATTGCTAAGGATGATAGATTCCCCAAAGAAAAAACCAAGTGGATATTCATTCTTCTAGTAACAGGAATGAATGACGATGCCGTTAGCGAATGTAATCAAAAAGATAGAGAGTTTGGACATATAGATTCAAAGGATAACTACGAGGTTTATGTTAAGAAATGGGGAGACATCTTAAATGAAGCCGATGCAAGACACCAATACCTTAAAGAAAAATTGAACTACAATATTACAGAAGATGAAGAAGGGATTTCGGTATTGAAAAAGAAGTATAACGAATATTTACCCGAAGAAGTTTAATATCCACTCCCTATGAATATCTCAGATTTAACATTACACAGTATATTAGATACCACAAGTCAGGTATATCATTATCACATACCAAACTATCAAAGAGAATACGCTTGGCGGAAAGTAAACTGGGAAGCCCTATTGGAGGATATTCAGGAAAATCCTGTTGGTCATTTTATGGGTTCATTAATTAGTCTAAAACAAGATACTGCACACGGGTTTGATCAAGTATATGATTTGGTAGATGGACAGCAAAGATTAACTACACTATCATTGTTGTTAATGGCAATCTATGAGAAGTATAAGAGTTTTAAACCTGATAGTGATGAAGATGATAATCTGATTCTCAATAGAAATTCATTAAAAAAATACCTAATACGTATAAAAGATAATCCACAATCGGGAGAGAATAGTAACTTATGGGATGAAGGAAAAGCCAAGTTTTTAAGAGTAAAGCCAACATCACAGAACCATAACCTCGAAGATTATATTTATCTATTGTACGAAATTGGTTTGTTAAAAGACCAACCTACTTATCCAAGTAATTGGGGGAATAGAAGATTTGTAAAAGCCTACAGATTTTTTCATAAAAACCTTCCTGACGACAGAAAAAAATTAGAAACTATTTTAAATAGAATTCAAAATCTACACTTTATACTAATAACTGCAGACGATCCATCAATGGCGTATCGTATGTTTGAAACACTTAACAATAGAGGTGTACCGCTTACTCCAGTTGATATTATTAAAAATCAGATTCTTTCTCAATTAGCAACACCACAACAAGGTAAACTTAACGATGATTATGCCTTTAGACAATGGAAGAAATTAATAGCCTACTTACCTGAAGATATTCAAATACGTTTTTTTAGGCAGTATTATAATGTTTATCAATTTGAGCAAATTCTTGATAAGGAAGAGAAGAAAAAGTCTGTATTACAAACACAAGGGCTATCAAAAGCAACACAAAGTAATTTAACACTGGCATTTAAAAATGCTATTTCGGTAGATGCTAATTTATTATTAGAGAATTTGATAAAAAGAGCAAAGATTTACTGGGAGTTATTGAACCCCGAAAATTTAAAGGAGGTTTCAGAAGAATTAAAAATAAAACTAAAAGATTTAGGTCAAGTGGGAGCTGCTCCTGCTTATGCTAGTTTAATGTTGTTGTGGGAAACAAAGTTGTTGAACGATGATGATTTTGAAAAGGTAATTGACTTATACGTTAGATATTTTGTAAGAAGAAACTTAACCGATCAACCTCCGACAAGAGATTTAGACACCATACAAATAGACCTTTGTAAGAAGATATTCGAAAAAATGGATTTGGAAGAACCCATAGATTATGAATGGGTAAAGACCAATTTATTCAAAGGACGTGGAGAACCGGCAACATTAGAAAGTTTAAAAGAAGCTTTATTAGGTGACATTTATGATAACAGCAGAGATAGTGCAAGGTTTGTACTTATCAAAATTGAAGAAATTCAACACACAAGAGAATATAAGCCCGATTTATGGGAAAGAAATGCTAAAGGAGTTTATGTTTGGACAATTGAACATGTATTGCCTCAAGATGAAGATATTAAACCGGCCTGGGTAAATATGATTGCAGATGGAAATAAAGAAGATGCTGAAGAAATATGGTACGAATGGGTCGATACCATTGGTAATTTATCGCTTTCAGGGTATAACAGCCGTTTATCCAATTCATCATTTGATATTAAACAAGAGAAGAAGTCAGTAAATGTTCACGGGCAGAAAATCAATGTAGGTTATCAAAACGGATTGTACTTGAACAACATTGAATATGAAGTTGATAGGAAGCAGTACAGTTTATCCAATGCTCCTAAGTGGGATAAAGAACACATCTCATCAAGAGGAGAAGTTTTAATAAATAAAGCGATTGAATTATTGAAATTTGATAATGAAATTGAATAGTTTAGAAAAAATATCATAACCCTTTCCAATGTTCCCAAATAATTACCATTGCTAGGGTATCGAGTTTACAATAACGAAGTAATGCCTGAGCATATGCTTGTTTAATTTCTTTATTGTTTTTATTCAATCCAAAGAGCATATCTTCATAAGCTCGCATTGCTCCAGTACCTTCATTTACAGATTCGGCAGATTCTAATAGTTCAACGGGAGGTAAATTCTTGTAAGGGTTCTCTATCACTCCATGCTCACCTTTTGATAGGATGTTCAATTCCTTTTCAAAATTCTCTAACCAGTTGATAGTACGATTAGATTTATTAGCAGCTAAAACGGCAGGTAAAGTAACCTTAATGGATGTTCTTCCTTTCATCACCGGATGGAAATAATAATCGAGAGCCATTTTATTCATATCCACCAAAGTGCCTGTTCCTTTAGAATCAAATTTCACAATGTATTCTAACCATTTTACCAAAGCAGGATTGGAATGGTTGTATTCTTCCATTTGATAATAGATGTTCCGTAAAGTAGTATTTTCATGTGGACTCCACATTAATACCGTTCCTGAATAACCAATTTGTTCCATCAAACTTTCAGCAAAAGCAAAACTAGGAAAAGCGGGTTCTAAATTTAACCACTCGGTATGCTCAGGTTCTGCTCCTGGATGTTTTATAGTGTGACAGCTCCATTGAAAAGCACTCATTTCATAAGGTCGCATATCGCGATGAAAAGGCAATGCGGTGGTACAGGTTTCAAAGTCAATAAAATGTAAAGGATATTCCCAGGAATCAATTTCAGCTCTTAATTCTGATGCAGCCCACTCTGTACCCGTTTTGGTATTCTCAATTTGTATCAATTGCCTATCTCCTCTTTTACCTTTTAACGCATCCAAAGGCATATCGAACAGAGAAACTTTTTTATCGGCAATAAGCGAATTAATAACTGGTTCTTTGTTTCCCCCTATTGTGCCTACGTGATATAAATCTCTGATATGAGGTTCTACCTCCTTTATCTTTGACCAACACTCCTGATAGCCTGAGCAATCCGAATCACGCTCTATGCTATATTCACATTTAAAGCAATTCTTATCTATTGGAACAACCATCTTTCTTTCATCGAGTAAACTTTCGATAAAGAGCTTTGCATTGTGTTGTATTTTTCGCTCGATACCATTAATGTATTCCGAAACATCAACCAAAGTCATTAATTCATCTTTTCGAATTGTTTCAGGATCTCCAGTAAATTCAATGTTGAGCAGTTTAAACCCGTTATGTAATTCAAATTCTTTAAGTTCAAACAAGGCATTTAACCCTTCAATCGTTGTTCTTGCAGCTTTATCCGGAACAAACAAAAAGGTATTAACTTTTGCTTGTGGATATGCTTCGGATAATACAAACTTTTGAAAAGCAATATCTTCCAAATGATCCTCCCACCCTTTTAAAGAAGCTTTTTCACTATCATAGCCTTTCGATTTAACCTCAATCAGATTAAATACACCACCTTTCTTTTCAAGAATGTCAATAGCAGCTACTTTATGGTTGGATAAAACGGCAGCTTCAAAAAGGGTAATATTTTCTTGCTGCAGTAATCCTTTCGTTTCTGCAATAGCTGATTCAATACCTTTATTATTGTCTATTCGTTGACCATCGGGATAAAACAACGTTGCCATTTCTCCAACGGCATACCCTCCCTCGGCTAAATACTCCATGTATTCGTTTCCATCATTAGCAGAGGGATAATTATTTTTTAGGTAATACAGTTTGGTCGCACAACTTTGAGCGACTTTAAAATCAGATTTAGAGAGTATTTTTTTGTAATTAATTCCTGACATATTACCATTTTTTTTTATTCGTACTTCCCTAAAAGCCTGAAATGCTTATTAAGTTCTCGCATAACATCCTTAAATTTTGGCAAGTCATAAATTTGATCACCTAAACTTGTTTCCCAATCCCTTTGATACTTCCCTTCTTTTGCAGCTAATTTTTCTCTAAACTCTTTTGGATTATGCCCTTTATGTTCAGCCTTCCTTTCAAACTCAAAATAATGATCTTCAATATCCATTTGTTCATTCCCAAATAAATACCATAAGTCATACAAATCCCTTGGAATTGTTCTACCCATAACTGCTGTCATTTTTTCAATAATCACTTCTGATAATGAATAACAATTCATCGTAAAATCAACATCCGATATATCACTATAACTATTATCAATAGGTCTAAACCCAAGATCAAATTCTAATTTCTCTCCCCTGGTAACATCCATTTTTAAATCTCTACTTCCCATTCCTCCATCTAACGGTGCAACATATTCAATCCAAAACTTTAAGCTTCCGCTCTCCTTATGTTCCTTTTCTTTATCTTCATTTAATCTGAAAACCATAGCTGTTTCTTCCTCAACAAATTCTAGCAATTTTCTAAATTCATCTAAAACTTGATCGTTTGTAAGGCTTTCATCCAATAATGTAAAATCCAAATCTTCGGAAAACCGGTAGTCATGAAAATACGCTTTCTTTAATACAGTTCCTCCTTTAAAAGCCAGTACATTTTTTAGTACTTCATTTTCAGAAATGCCATATAAAACCCATGTTAATACATAATCTTTCTCAATCTGCTTATCAGACACCCTATTTTCTCGTGCTTTTTTATTTATTTCTCCTTTTTGTATCATTAGCTATGTGGTGCGTTTTTAATTGTTTCAGTATCGGCATTAATTTGAATTTTCCATCGACTTATTATTTTTCCTTCTTTAGGCAAAGATGGGTCAAGTAGCACAACAGAATTGCTTTTTATATTTTGTAATTCTTCAACTATTGGATGTTCTATCTTATACAATTCAAGAAGAAACCCTAACCGTTTAATTACTGCCTGACTATCGAATTTTATCAAATAATCTAATAATTTATCATATTTCAATTTATCCTGAGCCTTATGCAAAGCCTTTCCTATCTCGACAATCCCTCCAGCATAAGCAGGTTTAAACAAACAGTCAATAATTGTTTTTTCTAAATCACTACACAGTATTCTATTATGCTTATCAATCCATGTCTTTTTCATTCCGAAAAAATGCTTTGGGTTATGCTGTATAAATTGAAAACGTATGTCTAAAAATGTTTGTTTACTCGGTCTAATTTGCTTTTCAACAACAACTCGTTCAACTAAAGCGGGTTGAGTAATTAAACTATGTATCTCTAAAGCACTATAATAACCTATATAATAATTTGTTTTCCCAACTACTTTTGAAGCTATTAAATGCCAATTTGGAAGAAAATCTTTTGCTGATTCTTCAAATGGTACTAGGCTATATAAGCCGGATTTAATCCATAAAACTAATTCTCGTTCTTTAATATCTTTCAAAAACTTTGTGGTTGCTTTTGATGAGTAGTTTAAAAATATTTTTGCATCTTCAAACGTGAAAAACTGTTTTCCTTCTTCATGAAGGTGTTGAATGAATTTTGATATTAACGGTGTTGTAACTTTATATTTCATAGTAATATACTCCCCTTATTTTAGGTGTTTGCTTACTTTAAAGTGTACCAAAATTACAGTTAATTATTTAAAACAACTATTATTTGTTATGTTTTATAGTAAAATACCCACCCATCAAGAGGGTGCAAACTACTATGATATATATCTTATTCTTAGCTTCATTTAATGTTCTAACACAACAAACATTGTTCTTGTACTCTAATCTTAGTTTAGAAACTAAAAACTTTTGTACCGATTTTTCATTCATTTTTACGATAACACCCTCCCTATTTCTTGTACCGAGGTACAAAAAAGAACCTTGGAAGTAGTCCAAATAGTATAGAATTTAGCCTAGTATTTGGTTTAAAGACCACCTTAAAAAGCTTGTTTTAAAGCATTTAAAAATTCGATAAAACAACATCAAAAAATGTCAGTTCAGGCTGACCAATTACAATTAACACAGACGGTGTCTGACTGAAAATATTATTTCAAATAGGCATCATCACAAATCTTTAAACAGATGAAAGACATTGATTGGAAAATATGCCTACCTGTAGGACTAGGATTATTAGCAGCAGGAACAGCATTAGGAGTATTTGTAGTAAAGCCACAATTGGATAAAGCCAAAGCAAAAAAGTTGGCTCAAAAAAAGGACACTAAAACTACGTCCAAAAAATAAGGTTCTACAGAATTTGAAGAACCCATTACAGGCAAATAAGCCTGAGAAAATTATTTACTAACACTTAAAATTTAGAATCATGAGAGATTTTGATGACGAAATATTAGACTATGAGGACGATGCCGAAGACAGGTATGATGATTTCAATGGAGATTATGATGAAGATGACTTCGACACAGGACTTGATGGCAATGAAGATAGTTACGATGAAGAGTATGAAGAGGAAATGGAATATGTAGAAGCAGCTCCTGGAATGGATGCGGTATATGACAATTACAAATCCTCGTCAATTGGTCGAATAGACCCGAATGACAGAACACTTACTGTTGTTGTAAAAAATACTTCAGGAGCAGATGCCCAAGCAGTTTTATTTGGGGCAAATGAAGAAGCAGCTCAGCCTGCAGGAGTAACCGTTATTGTAGAGGAAAGTTCACATAAAGAGGTTCGTGAAGAATCCAAAGCCAACCCATTTAAGATTGGGGGTATGAAATTATCTGTTTCTGATCCTTTACAATTTGACCATGTGTTGAAAGTAGTAAAAAGAACAGCAGCAGGTAGTAATACTGAAAGAGTGTATCAACCAAGAAATGCAACATCCCCACAAAACTTTACCCAAACTTTAATTGACGATGATAACTTCGAAATGAATGTTACTGGTCAAGATTCGTTAAGGGTAACTGTGAAAGATGGAGTAACCTTGGTATTTACCTTCACAGTAAAAGCTAGAGCGAACATGGGTAACCTGTTAAAAGGGAACAATGTCGCTGAATTATCTACTGTTCCTAGAACTACTGGATTACCACAGATTGATTTGTTGAGAAAAAGAAAATCTATGGCTTTTGGAATTAAACCAAGAAAAAGAAGAGTAGTAAGGAGAAGAAGACCAAGACCAATGCCTAGAAGATACTCTGTAGGAAGACCTCGAAGATTGGTTAGAAGAAGATAGAAAATCACAAAGCAGTTTCCTTAGCAAAAGGCTTTGTTTGAGAAAGATAAAGACAGCCAAAGTAAGGGTAATCCACTCTCTCTTTGGCTGTTTTGGGTTAACAACAAGTAGTGGGGAATCCCCACCGATAAAAAACTGTAAAATCTAATGCGAAAAAATAAACATATTAAACGTTCCCGATTTGCTCAAAACAAGATAGCTTATATCGTGTATGGCAATCAAAAGGAAGCTAGAAAGTTGGTTGATGACTATGGTTATGAAGTACCTAAAGATATTCATGGATTAGTTGATACGGTAAAACTGTTGGTTAAGAAAAAGGGCAGAAAAGTTATTAAAGACCTGATTCTAATACACCCCGATAAAAGAGCTATTTTAAAATTAGCACAACCTAGTGAAGATAATTTTTGTGGAGGATGTGGCAATCATAGCTATCTCCCTGAAGACAATTATTGTGGAGGATGTGGACATGTTAATTTTACTGGAACTACTGATATTGGTCAATTCTTAGACCAACTCATAGAAATGAATACTACTGAATTAGAAAAATATTATCAGGATATATTCAAGAAAGCCAATCAAAACCCACAGGACAGTAAACTAGCTGATGAAGTTCAGCTTGTATGGAATGAACTCCGGCAACGAATGAATATTGCTGAAAAAGAAGAAGAAAAGCCCGAAGAAAATTCATTCTGTAAACACATTGCTAAAAGCGAACTTGCTATAGCAGGTGTCATTTTGGTTACGGGAATATTAATTGGTTCAGCATTTAAAAGCAGTAACTAAAATGGTAAGAATAACAGAAGAACATAAAAAAGTAAAAACTCCTGTAACACTGGATGAGGAATCCAAAGCATTGTTTCGGTTACTTGGTATCGTAATATCGGATAAACCCGAAGAATTAGCGGGTTTATTAAGAAGATATGGTGTTCCACTTTCTGATCAACCCAACCATTCTGCATTAGCAGATGCTACTATTTTGGCAATGAGCAAGAAAAACAATGAGTTTAATTATGATTTGGCTCTGTTATTTGCAGCACAAGTTATCCCTGATAACAATGATTCATTTGTTCCTAGTGCATTAATAAAATTTTCCCGACCTCGAAACTTAGCAGTAAAACCTAGTGCGGAACAGATTATTGCAGCTTCAATGAAGAAAACCTTTCAAAAGGGTCTTGCTACAAACAATATCAAATTGATACAACAAAAAGGGAAACAGGAAAGCCTCCAAAGTATGGGCAACTACCAAACCCATAAAGAAATAGAAGAAAAAGAAGAAGGTCAAGCTGATGGAAAGCAGTCAAATGGGCTAAAAGTCGTTGGCACTATGGGAGTTATGGCAGTTGCAGCTCTGTTAACAGGAATAGCAATTTATCAAATTAAAAAAAGTAAAGCAGTTCCATTAGCAATAGCAACATAAGCGGATTGTAATTCACAAATCATTAAAACTTAGAAACTAAAAAGTAGGATATGAAAAACTATAACGATAAATACACCAAAAAAGAAAACGATGTGTTGGAATTGATTACACATCTAATTTTAACTAAACCTGTTGCCGTTAAAAAATTGTTAGCCAAGCATGGGGTTGTTTTTTCTTTTAAACCTAAAAGGAAAGACCTAATCAATGAAATTATTGAATTGTTAGGAGAACGTAACGCTTTATTCAATAAAGATTTAGAGCGATTGCTTGCTATTCATTTAGAAAATAAAGGACTTGAAATAATGGCTTTAGAAAGCCATAGAGCTTTGTTCAATCAAGCAGATGAGGATGAGTTCTTAGGTGGGTTGATAGGCGGTGTAGCTAAAGGAGCATTAGGAGCATTGGGAGGACTGTTTGGAGGAGGAGGAAAAAAATCCGTTAGTAGTGGTGGCGGTGGTGGTGGAAATGCCGCAGCAGCGGCAGCAGCAGCCAATGCAGCTCGTGCAAAAGCAGAAATGGATGCGAGAATGCGACAAATGGAAGCTGACAGACGAAGACAACAACAAGAAGCTGACCGCAGAAGAAGAGAAGCCGAGGACAGACGAAGAAGGGAGCGTGAAGAAGCTGATAGAAGACGTAGAGAGGAAGAAGATCGAAGACGTAGAGCTGAAATGAATAAATCAGTTGCTAGTAAAGGAGATGAAAAATCAGGAAACAATAACATGATGATTATTGGAGGAATTGCTGCAGTAGTCATTATTGGTGGAGTTGTTCTTTTGAGTGCTAACAAAAAGCCTGTAGTAGTTACTAAAGCAGCTTAGTAATTGAGCATACATAATGAAGGAGTTAAGAATAAGATTAGCTCCTGATTTTAAACATTGAACTTTTCAACTTTAAACTAAAAAGATGAACATACTAGCAGAAGTTACCGAACAAGATTATGCTGCAGATGGAAATTTACCACAAGGATTTTTATTCGGGGCTATCAAAAATGTAGGCAATCAAATTGCCAATGTAAATGGAGTGGATTTACCCCCTGGAGAAGCAAAATCATATCCATTTGTGGGGAAAGGCTATCCACAAGTTCCTTTTACTGTCAATGGTTCAACATTACGAGTAATGATGATTGTTTAAAAAGGAATACAGAATGAAGAAGTTAAGAATTCTATTAACTCCTTATTACTAAATACTGACTACTAATTACTAAAGAAATGATTACAGGCGAAATAGAATACTTAAACGGTAAAAGGGAAGAACAGGATTACGAGTATGACTACTTTTTTAAAAAGTTGTTTGGAAAGAAAACAGCAGCAGAAAAAGAAG
The DNA here is from genome assembly GCA_905479915.1 of uncultured Flavobacteriales bacterium. Classification (GTDB taxonomy): domain Bacteria; phylum Bacteroidota; class Bacteroidia; order Flavobacteriales_E; family Vicingaceae. The sequence goes on along the minus strand of CAJQOH010000035.1, from coordinate 48,896 downwards.
CAAGGAAAAAGAAACGGAGAGCTTTTTGGGCAAGTATAGGTCAAAGTTATCAAGATATTGGAGGTGCTGCGGGAATTGTTGGAACAGTAGGAACAGTCAAAGACTTCATCAAACCAAGTGATGAACCTAGCGATTTTAAGGTAGGAATGGGACACTCTAAAGAGGAAGAAGAAGCCAAAAAAACAGCCAAAGAAGATAAAGGAATTCCAACCGAAGTCATCATCATTGGTGGAATAGCAGTCCTTGCAATTGGAGCGTGGGGATATAGTCGTTATCGAAAGAATCAGGCGATAAAAAAGTTGTCAGTTAACAGTAAATAGGAGTCAGTAAAAAGTAATAAATAGAAAATAATCATTAGTCAATAATCAATTTAAAAAGTGGTCATACCTGTACCTTCAAATAAAAAACGATTTAGAATCCGTATTGGCATACGGGCATTTACTCCTTTTCATTTAGGAATAAAAGCTTATGATGCTACAAGATACAATACTCATTACTTTCGAAGAAAAGTACCTTTTCGTTCTAGTGATTTTCAAGAGGGAGAAGCTTATCGGGAAATTATTATTCCGATGCCCATTTCTCCTGAAACATTATCCGTTGAACTCATTGACAAATACAGCAAAAGTGATAATGCTTTTCAAGTAGAAAAATTTAAAGTAGAGGAAATGCCTCCTGCTAAAATTTGGGCAGAACAGCATATGCACGACTTTATCAAATTTGCGGAAAATTTTAGTCAAAAAGCAGGCTATGTAAAAACAGGTTTTTATCACAGTCCAGATTATCAATTTCTCGTTCATTACCTACCCCAAATAAAAGGACAGTTAGGGGAAGTGATGGTTACACCGGCTCGAACGCACAGAGTTACAGGCAGACATCAAGTAGCACAAGATTTATTCAAACGCTTTACTGTTCCAGTAAGGTTATTCATTCTATTACATGAACGCCAACACTTTACCCTACCTACTCGTCAGGAAAAGCCTGCAGATTTAGCTGCATTAAAACTGTACTTGGATTTGGGTTATCCAACTATTGAAGCGGTATATGCAGCAACAAAAGTGTTCCGATTGCATCCTGAGACTATTGGTAAAGGGCAAGTGGTTCGTACCAAGGATATTATTGATTTCATTGATCGATACAAGGCCTCAATGAGGCAAATGAATAAAGAACATTCAAACGCTAAAGCAACATCATATTAAAATGAATAACGGAACTAAAATAGGACTATTAGCAACTTTTACCGCCATTGGTGTAGGAGTAGCGTGGGCTATTGGTTCAAAAAATTCTAAAGAGGATTCAGAAAAAAAAGAAGAAAATCAAAACGATAAAACAGAACAAAATCATGGAGAACAACTCGAAGATGATTTTATATCCGTTAGTAACGGGCGGATTCAAGCAGCTCTCACCCCTTTAAATGAACGTAAAAAAGTACAGTTCTTAAAAGACTTAAAACGCTATGGAACAAAACAAGGAGTGATAGATGTTTCTAATGATGAATTAGCGAAAAAACAGAAAAAAAGGACTGCTAAAAATATGTTAGCTACCGGAAAAAATATTACCCGTTCAGCTTTCCCAAAAATTATTCAAAAAATACACAAAGAACAACCCACAAGGTATAGTGCCTTTTACAAGTGGTTACTCAAGGAGTTTAATAAAACACAAATTACCATTACTAACACTTCTACTGAAGAAAGAGTAATTAGTCTTTGGGGAATGAACAAAGGACTTTCTGTAAGCCCTCCATTGCCAACAGATGTAGAAGATCATGAAATTAGTTATACCGTTGATTATTCAGATCCAATATTTACCACCGGAGGTTCTCCGGCTCATCCTCAAGGAATAGCTATTAATCCTGCTAATGGATTAGCTTATGTAGCTAACCAATTGAGCAACAATGTTTCTGTAATAGATTCTACAGGGCAATTGGTTACTTTGATTGAGCTACAACCATCATTAATGCCTGGCTTTAATTCTCCCGTAGCCATAGCAGTCAACTCAAATACGGCAAGTCCCAATTATGGGAAAGTTTATGTAGTGGGTTCAGTTTCTAATACAGTGAGTGTTATTGACCTTTCTCATAACGTAACTAATTCTATTGCTGTTGGGGTTCGTCCAATAGACATTGCTTTTAATACTATTAACGATAAACTGTATGTTGCTAACTTATTTTCAGATGATGTAACAGTAATCAATACCAACACAGAAAGTGTTAGCACAACTTTAGCCGTAGGAACAGATCCTTTAGGTGTAGGTATCAATCCCATTACTGGAGAAATTTATGTTGCCAATTCAAGTGATGATACCGTTAGTGTATTTGATGCTACAGATAACTTAACAACAACAATAGCAGGCGTAGGCACTACTCCTGTTTCCATTACTTACCATCCTGTTAACGAAGAAATGTATGTGGTTACAACTGGAAGCAATGAAATATATCCAATTGAAGCCAATACACATAACTTACTCCCTCCCATTGCAACAGGAAATAGCCCATATAAAAGTGTTTTCAATACCAACAACAATTATTTATATGTAGGCAATCGAGCAGATGAAACTTTTACAGTAATTGCTCCTGATAAGTCTATTCGAAATACAATTAGCAAAGGGAATGTGAACATTGGTTTTGCGATTAATCAAGCGAATAATCAACTCTTCATTTCAGATACATCAGCAGATCAGGTTAACCTCATTGGTTATGCTACTCAAAGTAACAGTATCACTATTAGCGAAGATTATGCTCACAAATCTCAAAATTTCTTATACAACCCTGCTATTGTCAAACATACAAAATGGGTAATGTCAGGAGAAGAAAGATTTAAGGTGCTTCATTTTATGGAAGAAACTCCTACAGGAACAAGAACAACAACTCCTATTTCCCACGAAAATTATAAAAGCCCTCAAAATTTCTTGAATGTTTCTGAATTAACAGACTTAGAGGGAACAGTAATAGATGGTAAAACAAGTTGGGGCTTTAAAATAGCAGGACTACAAACCATTACCCTATTGGTGTATTTCAAACAGTTTGAATCTTATCGGGCAATGTCCGGTGATAATCATCAAGTTTCTTCAAAATCAATACAGAAGAACAATAAAACAATTATAAAAACCAATTAACATGAATAAACTATTAAGCATAGCACTCTCCCAATATGGAGTAAAAGAAATACAAGGGAAACAACACAATCCAACTATTGTTGCTTACTCGAAAGATATAGGATATGGAGGAATTGTAGCTGATGAAACAGCTTGGTGTTCCATTTTCTTGAATTGGTGTGCTAAAAAAGCATCCCTTGTTCGTTCAGGGAAATTAAATGCAAGATCATGGCTTAAAGTTGGAGAAGAAATTGAAACTCCTGAAACTGGAGATGTGGTCATTTTTTGGAGAGACAAACCTACAAGTTGGAAAGGACACGTAGCCATATACATCAATCATTCAGAAGATGAACAATACATCTATTGTTTAGGAGGAAATCAAAGCAATCAAGTATGTATTCGAGCCTATAAAGCTTCACAACTATTAGGTTTTAGAAGACTAGAAAACGAATAATGATTATTGAGAAATGAACATTGATAGCACCATATAAATAGAAACAAAAAAATAAAACCATGAAAAAATTAAGTTACCTGATTATAGTCAACACCAATACCCCAGGAGGGATAGAAATTACAAAAGCAGATGTTATTGAGCATCATACAAATCCCATTCATTTAGATGGATTGGGATTAAACCGTCCGAGAATTGATGATCTCATTTCATTGGATGGCGAATTAATCAATATCATACCTGAAAGCAGCCCGAATGAAGTGGATTTATGGGGAATCTCACAAGGCATTGATGGGTTGTCCGGGCAAGCCAAATATGTAGCCTTTGTTGGTGGTAGAACTAAAGATGATGAGAAAGAATGGGACACCCGAACCAAAGAACAAAAAGAGACTTTGGAGGTGTATGTACAATACCACCTATTAAGAAATCCCGATTTAATTGTCATTGGATTGAATCAAGTTCCGGCACTTGATGGAGTTGAAATGCCCCATTTCAATGTTCCTAGATGGCTAGAAGGTATCGGAGTAGCAGAAAAGAACATTTTTTGAAATTAACAATTTAAAATCTCAACGATGAGAACAGTTATCACACTAGCAGTTGGGTTTTGGTTAAGTCGTCAGATTTATATCAAATACGACAAGGGAAAAATGAAAAAGAAAGAGGATCAAGTAAAAAGTCGATTGGAAGCCTTTTTAAAGGAAAATGGTTTAACCAAAACAGAGGTTAAAGAAACAATGGATGAAATTATCAATTAATAGTTAAAAGAAATGGTAGGTGCAATAGCAGGAGCAAAAGCAGCAGAAGGATTGGCAAAAAACAAAGCCACTCCTTATGTTATTGGTGGTGTGGTTCTTCTTGGTTTAGGACTAACCTACTTTGGTGTTGTACGCCCAGTTCTTTGTGCCACAGGTATCGCAGATTGTAAAAAAGGAAAAAAGATGCGAGATATTATGAATTACAAAGGTTTTGATCCTAATTATTCCCGCTCAAGTAAAGTGAGTATTTCTCATGATAGAGCAAAAAAGTTAGCCAAACAGATAAAGGATGCAGGAGGAGTATTCAACGATGATGAAGGAGGCTTCTACTCTGTTTTGGAAGAAGCAGGAAGTGCTGATAATCTCTCCTTAATTGCTCGAATGTTTACGGCTAAATACAAGAAAAGTTTAGCTGAATACATAACTTATTACTTGGATGATAAAGGCGAAATGGAACGAATAAAAGACATCATTAACAGCTACTAATATGGAGGAAAAAACAAAAAAATATTTGATGATAGCAGGGATTGCTACAGTAGTTCTTTCAGGAGCAGGTTTTGGTGTTTTCAAACTGCTTAAGAAGAAATCATATACTACGAGTAGCAACAAACAGAAAAAGAAAGAAGAACAAAAATTAATGAGCAAACAAGTTAATTATGGTTCTGAAGGCTATGTCAATGTTCGTAGTTCTCCAAAAGTAGATAATGAGAATTGGGGACGTTTTGATTTTTCCCACAACCTGATTAAGCAAGTGAAATCGAATCCGGTAGGAAACATATTAAGCCGAGTAAAAGGCGAAGATGGTTATTTCTGGTACAAAATCAGTTTAGACCAACCTGTTAATGGAAAATCAGAGGGCTATGTTAGAGAGGATGCGGTTGTAGTCGAATAATGACAGGTAATGAATGAGATAATTAATAGTTGAAGACTAAATACTAAAAAATGGAAAAAGATACATTCAAAATAGAGAACAATGCACTTTGGATAGGTGGAGGAATTTTGCTTCTAGCAGGCTTAGGGACAGGAGCATATTTTTATTTCAAGAAGAAAAAAGAAAATGAGGACATCACCGAAAGTGGTAGTTCAGCTCCATCAAGTTCAGGGTTCTGTAAATACGGAGATGATTACCCTTTAAAACATGGTAGTTGTGGTAAGAATGTCATTGCATTACAAAAGATACTTCATGTATTAGGGGCAGATTTAGGAACTAGTGGAAGTAATAAAGATGGTGTAGATGGAAAATATGGAGATAAAACACAAGCAGGAGTTAAAAAGCACTTAGGAAAAACAACAGCTTCTTCAAGTGATATTGAACAATTAAAAAGGGCTTGATATGGCAAAGACATTAAAAGACTATTTGGATAATGTGTTCAGTGATGAAGGTTTAAAAACAGACATCAAAATAACCATGTCTGACCAAACTTTACGAAAAACTTCGATGTACTTGGTAGGATCAGCCTTTGTTATTACCGTGATGGTTTTCGGAATACGTGGAGTAGTTAAGAATATGGAAAAGATGGATCAACTAACAGGCAATGCCTGAGATAATTAAATGATAACAGTAAAAAATGAAAAAGTTAGCCATCACGTTATTCGGTATTTCTGTTTTCGCAGGCTTGGGATATGTTGCTTTTGCAAACACTCCTATTGGTAAGAATACATTGATTAAATGGTTGTTGAAGAAATGGAGTGAAGCTGCAAAAAAACAAAAAAAGGAATTGAACAAAGAGGATTTGAAAGTCGCATTTCAAAAATTGGAATACAACGATTTAGAATTAGTAGTGGCTTATACCTGGTTAAAGCTTGGTTTATTAGATACTCAAGGAAATATCACAAGCCAAAAACGAGCTAAACGAACAAGAAAGATGGCTCTTAAAATGAAAGAAAAGAAGATAACAGAACGGGCTGGATTAGCTCCATTTGAAAACATTGTTTTCCCTGGGTAACTAAAACGAATTATTAATTAAAACAAACAACGATGGATAGTACAATAACAACAGAGATTTGGAATCAATTAACAGCTTATGTGTCGGGTTTAGATTGGGCGTACATCATCACTTTTATAGTTATTGCTTATGGTTTTAACCATACAACAATCAAAGGAGGTTTAAAGAAGCTGACCAAAATCACATCAAAAACAAAATACAGGGTTGCAATAATTGGATTGCTTTATGGTGTAGCATTATATTTTATTAGAGGTTACACCATTGAAAAAATAGAATGTCTTTTTCAATCTTTTGTATTTGCTTTAGTATTCCATAAGCTTATTCTCGAAGGTTTGACCAAATACATTGGAAAAAAGCTACAAGCAAAAACAGTAAATCAGGAATCATCAGCAAACGGTTATTATGATCGATTTAATAATACTCCTCAATGAAAGTGAGTAACTGTAATACCATATTAATTGTAGTGATTGGATTGATGCTAATCGGTTTTTACTTCTTCTATGAAAATGGAATAGAACAACATGTTTCGATTTATTCTAAAGAAATTGAAGGACTAAAAGTTCAAAACGATACGCTCTTATCCAAAAATAAAAGATTAGATATCAATATCGAATTATTGAAAATTCAGCAGGATAGTTTAAAACATTTAGTCGAAATAAAAGGAGAAAAGATTAAGAATTTAAATCAAATAAAATATGAAAAAATTAAAGCTATTGGGCATTATACTAACGATAAGTTGTTCCAGTTTTTCGCAGGGGTTGACACCGATAGTACAAGAGCTGAATGATGATACTATTTTTTGTTTTACCATTTCTCAAAGCAAAGTAATTGCTCAGAGAATTGAAGCAAATGAATGGTGTGATTCGATAACAATAGCACAAGATGAGTTAATCATGCTTTTTGACCAAACGATTGAAGTGAATGATAGTGTAGTTGGTAGTTTAGAACAAAAAATGCGGCATATGGAACAAATCTCTCACAATCAAGAGATGAGTATGGTCTTGTTGAATAAGACCATCAATGTTCAGGAACGAAAATTAAAAAGAAGTAAAACCCATAAACTACTAATGGGAGTTGGATTAGGAATAATGACAGTATTAGTAATTAAGAATTAGAAATATGACAGCAACAGGAGGTTATACAAGCGATGTGAATTTAAACAACATAAATTATGTTGGCGATTTTCCCGTAGAGAATAATTTAGGAGGTGTAGGAAGTACAACAGGAGGAACAGATGATTATGAATTGATTCTAACCCCACCTTTAAAACAAGCTTACCGATTAGGGTTGTTACTTCAAGTAAAATTTAATCATTTAAATACCGGAAATGCTACTTTGAATGTAAATGGAAAAGGAGCTGTTCCCATTCAAAAAATTACAGGAGCAGGAGCACTAGTTGACGTTGAAGCAGGAGAAATCAATACAACGGTTCATTATTTATTAATTTATGATGGAACTTGCTTTCAAGTTGCATCAGGAATAACAAGTAGTTCTGTTAATCCGGCTACAGAAGCTCAAGCAGGAATAGTTAAGTTTTCTACTACTGCAGAAAGTAATGATCCCGCAAATAATACAACAGGAATTACTCCTCAAAAAATGATTGCTTATGTTGCCGATAAGGTAACAGGTTTATGGGATAATAAAGGGTTTATTGATTGTTCAAGCAATCCCAATTACCCAGTAGGACTTTCAGGAGATGCTTATACGGTAAGTGTAGCAGGTAAAATTGGAGGGGCTGCAGGAGTTGAAGTTCAAGCCAATGATGTAATTCATTGTTTAAATGATAACGCAGGAGGTACACAAGCTACAGTTGGTGCAGATTGGAATGTGATGCAAGCGAATTTAGTACAAGCTACTGAAGCTTTAGCAGGGATTGTTAAGCTTGCTACACAAACTTTAGTCAATACTGGAACAGATGATACTACGGTAGTTACTCCGTTAAAATTAGCCACATTACTGAGTAACAAAATAGCTACTGAACTGGCAACAGGATTAATACAAATTGCTACACAAGCTATTGTGGATGTAGGAACAGATGACCAAAAAGCAGTAAGCCCTTTAAAATTAAAAGTCCGATTAGATAATTATATCAATAGAGAAAATCTACTAAGCATTGCTGCAGCTCATATTGGAACAACTATGTATCATACCCCTGGGAGAAACCGTTATTCAGTGGTTAATGGCAATATGGTTTTAGTGAGTGATATCCGATTAAAACGAACTGGAGGGGCTGGATTAGTAAGTGCTTGGGTATTAAATTTTCCTAAACCATTAAATAATCCAACTGGTCTAGCTTCGGGAACATTGGTGAGTAATAAAGGAGAAGTATTTCAATATTCATTAGATAGTAATGGTAAAGTAAGCCTTTACGGGACGTTCATTGATGCTAATGATGAATTGCTTTTTAATATCAAACCGTATGTAGCTCAGTTTCCCATCACTTATAACGAAGCTTCACCATCTTAATCTTTAAAAAATGGAAATAGAAATTTGGAAACTCATCACAATTATTGTCAGTGCAGGAGGTTTTTGGAAAATATTAGATCTTATAATCAAGTACCGAAGCGATAAGAAATTGAAGTCTGCAGAAGCGAACAACCTTTATGCTACTGCTCAAAATAGTATCGTTGGTAATTGGGTTCAATGGTCGCAAACATTGGAAAAAAGAGTAAAAGAAAGCGAAGAACACACCGCTGCAATGGAAGAAATTTTTGAAAAACAACGCAAGCAAATTCGATGTTTGGAGAAAAAAGTAGAGCAGATGGAAAAGAAAAATAAAGAACTGTTAAGAAAATTAAATGAACTCAAATCAACAACCCAAAACAATGAATGAAAATGATAACAAACTCGTCTTATTGCTTTCAGGAACATTTTTGACCTTGAGTATTATTTCGATAAGTATTAACCTTATTCGAAAAGCAAAAAAGAAAGATTGCAATTGTAAAGAAAAAGAGAAATAACAGGAAAAAAGTAAGATGGAAATTAAAAAGAAATACGTGTATATAGGTGTAGCTGCATCAGTTGTAGCAATAGGTGTTGGTATTTACTTTTCTCGCAGGAAAATATATGAGCATTTCGATTATAAAACGGATTTACTCCTACTTTCTTTAGAACCTAAATTCAGAAAGAAAATAAAGCAACTGCTTTCCAGAGCAAGGGATAAAGGCATTGAATTAAGGGTTATTTCAGCACACAGAGATTGTGCTGAACAAAATAAATTATACGCCAAAGGAAGAACAGCTCCTGGTAAAATTGTAACCAATGCCCGATGTGGTAAAAGCTCTCACAATTACAAACGAGCTGTAGATGTAGTAGAATTTAAAAACGGTAAACCATTATGGAAAAATTCCAATTGGGATAAGATCGGGCTAATGGGAGAAGCTCTAGGATTGGAATGGGGAGGCAGATGGAAATCCATTAAAGATAAACCCCACTTTCAGAATTTAAGAGGGAAAACCATAGCAAGCCTTTATCGGGAATATCAACGTACAGGAAAATTAGCAGCATAACAGGCAATGCCTGAGATAATTTTAAAGAAATAACATGAAAAAGAATCCATATCCGCATCAAAACTTTGCTACCACCGAAGATTATTTGGAGGAGTTAATGTTATGGACTTCGGGAGAACGTGGTCGGATACCTATTGAGGAAACTAATGATGGGTATGAAGATTTAACGGTAGATGATACTAAAGCAAAAAGTCTTACCGTTCCCGACAATGCAGTTTCTGCTACTGTATTTTTTGAGATCAATGCTACTGCGACCAACAAAGCACGAGCAATCCGATACAAAGAGAATGGAACTGCTCCAACTGCTGATTCAGGACTTCCTTTTGGAGATGGAGATGTATTGGAACTGTTTGGTAAAACAAGCCTTGATAATTTTCAGGTAATTGGTATTGAAACAGGTAAAAGTCATGTCCTTAGAATCCAATATTACAAAACAGCACAGGCTTAATTAGAATGAGATATTTAACTCGAAATAGAATTACTAAAGGAGGGACTTCTACTGATGGTGGCGGAACATCTCCTGAAGAAATTGGAACAATCCAATTAACCAATAGGTCTGGTGGGCTATTGGAATATGGAGATGTTGTAGTTATTGATAAAACCAACCCTTTATCTGTTACAACAACTAATTCCTATTATAGTGAAGATGTTATAGGTGTCGTAAAAGTTGGAGGAGAAAAGGATCAATTATTAACCATTCAATATGCCGGAATAATTGATGTAAAAATGACAGTAGATATTGTCAATATAGGAGATAACATTTATACGAGCAACATAAATGGACGTGCTTATGCTTCTTCTTATGGATGGCCAGGTACATTTGCAAAAGCCCTCACATCAAAAGCAAGCGGAGTAACCGGAATGATTAAAGTTCTATTGTCCGGAGGATTACCTGAAGTTTATTAAACGATAATTATGATTGAAATACAAAAAGTAGCTATTCAAGAAAAAGAGAGCGTAAAAATGGTTGGTGTAAAACACACTAAAGATGGTGTTTCTCAACCTTTTATTGTTATCCCTTATAACGAATTGAATGATGGTTTAGGAGATGTAGCACTGAAAGAAGCTGTATTGGATTATTTGAGTTAAAAGGGTTTAATCTTCCATATTTATTTACAATCACTCAACAATAGATTACTATTTTTGCCTTTTTTGAAAAAACAAATACAATGAGTAATTCAATTCCCTGTCCGAAATGTGCTAATAAATCAGGATTTATCAGTGAAAAAGATAAAGCCAATAAAATCATTAAGGATTGTTTTACTTGTAATGATACCTTGATGATCTCAGAAGAACATAACGAGTTGCTAAATTTAGGTTTTAAAGAATCCTTTGAACCCATTGACGAATACAGTTTGAGTTATCATCTACGAAATAGAAATACGCCTTATTACATTAACTTTAAAATCAAAGTTGATTCAGAGAATGTACCTTATGTTGCTTCAACTGATATTTCTTGGATGGATAGACCTAAATTTGATAAAGTAGCTGATGTTATTCGTTTTATTAAGAACCACAAGAATTAAATGTAGCCTTTATTCGCAAAGCTAAAATATTTTTCTTCTGAGATGATTAAATGATCCTCAATAGTTATGCCTAATAATTTACCACCTTCTTGGAGTTTATCTGTCATAATTCTGTCTTGTAAGGATGGTGTCAAATTTCCAGACGGGTGGTTATGACAAAGTATCACTTTTTCAACATTTTTGATTACGGCTATTCTAAATATTTCTCTGGGAGGCATAATAACAGAACTTAAATCCCCAAGTCCAACTAATTCTATGAAATTGATCGTATTATCTGTCTCTAATCCAATAATCCAACTGTATTCCTTTCTTCTTCTTATCTTATCCTGACGTAACAAAATCTTTTGCATGATTGGATATAAATCGGTTGAATTAAGGACTTGGATTTTATCATTTTCATTGATTCTTACTTTCATGGAGCTAATTTAACTCTTTTGTATTAAAAAAGCTTAGTCCTTACTTACACAACTTTAGATTAATGCTTATTTACTATAAATGTTATTCAGTTTAGATTTAAAAAAATACTGATATTTAGCCTGAATAGTATTGGATTGAGCAATAAATAGCTTTGTATTAATTTCATTGAATACTGTAAAATTAATTACTCCATTTTCATATTTCAATTTGGCATTTTCAGCTAAGATTTGGGCAGATTTCAACGCTTTTTCTGATGATACTAATTCTAACTTTGCATTTTCAATGTCAATTTCCAATTGCTCTATTTTGTATTCCAACTCTTGGTTGGTTCTTTCTTGATTGATTTTGGCTTTTTCTACTGCTATTTTTGCGGATTGAATGTTATAAGTCGTCTGATGTCTATTTAAAATAGGGATACTTAATGTTAAAGTAACAGACTGGTATAGGTTTTCATCTAACTGAGTATTAAATCGCTTAGGGATGAACTCTCCATTAGGAGAAAGTTCTACGTTACTTCCTGAAAAACCACTACCTAGTGATGCATTTAAGGATAGGGAAGGGGAAATACCTCCCTTTGCTATTTGAAGTGATTTAAATCTACTATTTAACCTTTCTTTAGCTTGTTCTATTTCAACCAAAGAAGTGTAATCAGCCTTAGTTACTTGTTCTGTTGGTTGATTGATTTCTGTTTGCTCTATTTTGAATTCTGTATCTTTTGGTAAATTAATAATTTGTTTCAATAATAATGTTGCTGTTTTAATGTCGTTGGTCGCTTTAGTAACATTTAATTCATCTAACGAGAGCTGAGCTTCTATTTCCAACAATTCTGATTTCGTTTTTCTATTGGCTTCAATTAAAAGTTTTGTTCTTACCTTTTGTTGTTCAGTTAGTTTTAATTGCTCCTGGTAAGTTGATAATATCTCTTGATTTAAAATAACTTGTAAATAAGCTGCTGTTACATCAATCTTTAAATTTCGCTGCTGTATTTCAATATTATATTGCTGAATCTTATAATCCGATTTTGCTTGCTGTTTGGTATGATAATTCTGTAAGCCCGAAAACAATGTCATACTGCTACTTAAATAGAAGTTATTAGAACGTACCCTTTCGGTAGCAAAAGTGTTGGTAAACGGATCTATTCGTTGCCCCCAGTTATAACCGTGAGATGCGTTTCCGTTTAAAGTGGGCAAATAATTAAAAATAGTTTTATTTAAATTGGCTTTTGATAAATCAGCATCTAAGTGGTTTTCTTTAATGGTTAAATTATTACTTAAAGCTTGTTCGATACAGTTGCTTAATGTCCAATGCTCTTGAGAATAGCTTATACAAGTAGTAAATACAAATAATATGAGTAATAAGATTCTTCTCATTTAGTATTTCCTTCTAATTGTTGTTCTAGTTCTTTAACTTTTGTTTTGAGGTATTTTATTTCAAAAAAAGAGCCGAATGAGCCAATGCCTATTCCAATCATTAAAACAGCTAAACCATACTCAATGTGCATGATCTTTAACGCTACCCCAGTAATAATTATAATTGCTCCTAAAATATAGATGGTTGTTGATTTTGTTTTGTAATTCATCGTTTCTGTTTATCTATTATTTTCATGAAGTTTTTCTTTAAGCATAAACTCTATCTGAGAATTAACATTACGATAAGCTTTTAGGTTATTTTCTAGCAACGTAATTTTTCCGTTTAATTTTTTTATTCTTTCTTCAAATAGTTTATTTATCTCATTAACCGTACTATCTAGTGCTATTTTAAACTCTTTGGTTTCTTTATCTTTTTCGAAATCAAGTAATATTTTTTGAATGTCCATAACAGTAATCTTTACTTATCTAACACCTTTCTAAACTTATTAAAGATACGTTCAATTAACCTTAAATCTTCTGTTACAATTTCAGCAGTTCCCATCATATCAGGTTTATACGTCAGCTCTTTCTTATAAGTACTTGTTAATCCTTCCGTTAATCTTAATTGAACAAAGTAGCCTTCTTTCCCTGCTATTTGTGAAATGTTTTTTATCTCTCCAGTTAACTGACCATATTCTTGATAAGGGTAATTATCCAGTTTAATTCTTACTTGTTGTCCTTTAGCTATCTTACCATATCCTTGGGAAGGAATTTGAACATTTCCAATGTATGCTTGATTATTCGGTGTAACGGCAAATAGTGGAGTTTGTGGTATAATATATTGGTTCGTTGTTATCGAACTTAAATAAGATAACTTGCCCTCAGTTGGTGCAATTATGGTATAATTCTGTTGCCAAGTTTCAGTATAACTCTTTATTGAATTAATAGCTGATTTTATGTTGGTTTCTAAGCTTCTAATTTTATTCTCATTGGTTTGTTTCAAGTCATTTTTTTGCTTTAAATAATTAGCTACAGTAATCTTATTGTTTACATAGATTTTCTTTGTATTAATTATTCGTTGCTTTTTTGAAATGTATTCACTTTGATTAGTGAAAAACTCATTTTTTGAGATAACTTGTTTATGATATAACAAACTATCTGATTTAAATTTTTCTTTGGCGTTACTTATTTCTTGATTAAGAAGGTCTAACTCTCCTTTGGTTATCCATGCTAACCTATCATTGTATTCTATTTGTAAATTGATATTCTTTAATGACTCTTTGTAATAGTTATTTTTGGTAACTTGATGGTATTCTTTTAGGTTATTATAGAGATTATTAAACTCCGATTGCATTTCTCCTAATGTGCCTATATCTTCTAATAAAGGAATTATTTCGCCAATATTATTTAATTCAAAATTATGTAGCAACTGATTTAAGTTATCAATAACTTCCTTTTTGGTTGGATTGGTTATTTGAGCAATTGTCTGTCCTTTTTTAATGGTAGTATTGTCTTTAAAATAAAGCTGTTCAATATAGCCAGCTGTCTTACTCACTAATTTTACAGGTGGTTGTTCTGTAGTTAAAATTACTTGTCCTTGTATAACGTCAGGATACTTGATAAACCATGAGATAAATACCAACATTATAATTAATCCGAAAATCAAAGTAATCCCCCAACGAATCATCCATGTTGGCACATGGGAAAGTATTTCTTGTACTTCGTCTGAACGTATTTCTATTTCTTTGTTTTCTGGCACTTACTATCCGTTTAACTTTTCTAATTCTAATTGATTCTTTACTAAGTTATAATAATTCCCTTTTTGTTTTATTAACTCAGTGTGTGTACCTTTTTCTATTATCTTTCCTTTATCTAATACTACTATTTGGTCTGCGTTTTTAACGGTACTTAATCGATGAGCAATTACAACTGCTGTTCGTTCTTTGAAAAACTGATTCAAGTTATCCATTATCATTTTTTCATTATTCGCATCTAGCGAACTTGTTGCTTCATCAAAGAAAATAAAGTTTGGATTTTTATAGACTGCTCTTGCTATAAATAGACGTTGTTGTTGTCCTCCACTCATGCCAACGCCTTCCATTCCTATTTTGGTATTATAGCTAAGTGGTAAAGCATCTATGTAATCTTTGATATTAGCTATTTCAACTGCTTTTTTTAATCGTTCTTTATCAATTATATCTTGACCAATAGCAATATTATTAGCAATGGTGTCATTAAAAATATAGCCATCTTGCATAACCACCCCGCATTGCTCTCGCCAAGCTGAATGAGAGATATTAGACAAATGATCGTTTCCTAAATTTATTTCTCCTTTATGAGGTTCATAAAACTTTAGAAGCATTTTCATTAAAGTAGTTTTACCGCTTCCACTTGCACCAACAATTGCTGTTGTTTTATTCGCTGGTATGGTTAAATTGATATTTTTCAATACTTCTTCTTGATTTCCCTTGTATCTAAAATGAAGGTTTCTAATCGATAAATCTTTATTTATAGAAACATCTTGTGTTTTTTGTTCATCGATGCTTTCTTCATCTTCTCTGTTATGTATTTCTGACAATCGTTCTAATGCTATTTTAGCATCTTGTACTGAATGAATGAAATTTATCAATTGCAGAATTGGGTTATTAAGTTGACCAATAATGTAAGAAATAGATAACATCATCCCTAAAGTGATTTCTCCATCTATAACTAATTTTGCAGAGAAAATAGCAATGAGTATATTCTTAAGTTCATTAATAAAGTTAGAACCTATTACTTGTGTTTGCTCTAATCGTAAATTCTTAACTTCTAGTTTAAATAATTTTGCTTGTACGTATTCCCAATTCCAGCGTTTTTGTTTTTCAGCATTAAAAAGTTTAATTTCTTGCATTCCATTAATGAGTTCCATAACCTTACTTTGCTCATCACCCATTATAGAAAATCGTCTATAATCTATGTCTTTTCGTTTTTTCAAAAATAACATTACCCAAATGAGATAAATAATACTTCCAACTAAGAAAATAATAAAGATTTGAACACTATACCAAGCGAGGACTGCTCCAAAAATGATTAAGTTAAATAAAGAAAATAAAACACTTAAACTGGTTGAAGTTAAGAGGTTCTCTATACGTTGGTGGTCACTTATCCGTTGCATAATATCTCCTGTCATTTTACTATCAAAGAAGGCAATAGGAAGGTTCATTAGTTTGATGAAGAAATCCGAAATTAAGGAGATGTTAATTCGTGTACTTAGATGAAGTAAGATCCAACTTCTAATTATTTCAACACTTATTCTGCCAATGAATAAAAAGAGTTGTGCTAATAGAATAAGGTAAATGAAGTTGATGTCTCGATTTTGTATTCCAATATCAACTACACTTTGAGTTAAGAAAGGAAAGATTAATTGCAACAAACTTCCTGCTAATAAACCAATAACTAATTGGACTAAAAATTTCTTATATCGGAATAAGTATTGAAACAAAAATGAAAATCCTTGTTGAGCCTCTGTGTTATCGTCTGCTTCTGTTTGATTAAACTTAGGGGTTGGTTCTAGTAACAAAGTTATACCTTCCTCAACATATTCACTTGTATTATTCCCTATCCAACTTTTTATAAAGGCTTGTTTGGTATATTCTATCAACCCATATGCAGGATCAGAAACAAATACTTTACTTTTTTTAATTTTATAAACAACTACAAAATGTTTCTGTTCCCAAAAAACAATACAAGGTAAAGGAACCTCTTTTTCTAATTTTTTGAATGACAATTTAGCACCTAAAGTTCTAAAACCAATTTTCTCAGCAGCAGTAGCAATATTTTTCAATGAAGCTCCTTCTCGTGTAGTTTCTGATAAATCACGAAGTTTGGTTAAAGAAATATTACGTTTATAATGCTTCGAGATGATGCGTAAGCAGGTTGCTCCACAGTCCATTTCATCAGGTTGCTTATAAAAAGGAAATTTCATCGTAATCAATCTTGTATTTTAAACATATTTATAGTCAAAAAAGAGACTTACTTCTTTATGGATTTTAATTGCATTGCATATTCTGATTTGTAATGTTTCCACATTAAATAATATATTACCATTTCATGTTTTCTATGGTTGGAAATTAACAATCTATTTAAGAACATATGCACAATACTAAGGGAAATATCAACTAAATCATTTTTTGATTTGTTTTTATCCATATATTCCAAAATATCTTTAATCTGTTCTTTATTATTTTCAGCTCCCTGCTTTACTAATTGCATTAAATTAATATCTTTTTCAGAGATTTCTTTTTCCTTTAGATAGTTCTGCAACTTTTCTCTGTACTTTCTATATTTTTTATCTAATTCAACTTTCAACTTTTTGTCGCCTCTAAATTCTAAAAAAAATTGACTTGAAATAAGCTCTAATATTTTCACCTTATCACTTAATGAAAAACGAAAATTGTTTAAGTATTCGTTGATACTTAAGACTCCAAAAAGCCACCTTTGATCTTCATCAAAATTATGAGTTAAAAAATTAGTAACATTAAAACTATCATGACAAAATAAATTTTCACAGAATACAATACATTTAGAATAGTATCGTTCTACCTCTCTTTTATAAGTATCAACAACTATGTTATGGATAATATTGTTTTCAGTATAATGTTTTAACACCATATTAAACTCTCTTAAGACTATTGAAAAATATTCAGGTTTAGATATACGGAAACGTAAACGTAGATGAAAGTCCTCATCAAAATAACGTAGAAAAAACCATTTAGAAATAATTTTTTTTTGTATTAGTATAGATACCAAATTAGGGATTTCATTACCTAATAATTCATCTGCTGTTTTATGTCCTAAATATATTTTGCAACTTAGCCATTCTGAACCAGGATAAAAAACACTCTGAATTTCTTCTTTATATTCAATAGCAGAATTGTCGCTCTTCGAAAGTTTATTTATTTCTCTTGGCTTTCTTATTACTGGTAAAGTAATTTCATTATTAAAGCAATTTTTTGATTTATCAGTAAAAGGGGAGTCATTATTTATCAATATTTCTGAAAGTATAACTTTCTCAGATTTTATTAATTCTTTTCTGAAGGCTTCTTTTCCTATATCGTTAGTTATATCAATATACAATTTGTTATCATTATTTATATCGATTGATAAATAAAATGTATCTGGTATCTTTCGTGTATTTTTCCAATTAACTAAGTTATTGTCAAAATTATTTGAAGATTTGTTGCCTATTAATTCTATTTTATTAACAACCCAGTAAGCAGGAGAAAGAATAATATTTTTATAATTAACTCGTGGAAAGAAATCAAAAAGATTACTAATATTATTCCAACTAAAGGAAATGTATGGTATTTTATCTTGAAATTGAAAATCTGATAAAAATCTAAAAACATTTATAGAATTTCTATCATAATTTAATGTATTAGATAATTTAGGGAGAATAGGTTTCTTATGTTTTGTAGAAATCAATTCTATTTTATTCCCATTAACTAATCTAATCTGAATGTCTGATAATAAAATGGTTTTCTCAATAGATTTTTCAGATGTAGTCACGCATGGTATTTCATAATCTCTTAAAGGATTACTGAGTAATAAATTACCTGATTTTAATTCGGGTAAATGGACTATTTCGGCTATAATAGAATCTCTATTACAATTACTCTCATAATTAGCTATTTGTAAACATAAGGTATTAACTTTTTTATCTAGGTGAGAAAATCGATTTAGAAGATTTATTGACGTTGATCCTGAGAAATCATGTAATAAAATTTTATTCCTTTTATATAGGGATGTAAATAATACACTCATTGTGTCTGGCTGATCGCTATAGATAGGGTAGTTATCAAGATCTGATTGAGTGATATAGATTTCTTTACTATCCTTTTTTTTGCTTTCAAGAATCTTATTCATTAAAAAAATATCAATATGTGTTAATGAAAGATTTTGGGTGTTGAGTCTATCTGTTGGTATTTCAAGATTATCTAACAATGATGAGTAATCGCCTTGCTCATTCCTTTGATTATATCCAATCCCTGTTTCAGGATCAAGAGCATAAAGTAATGGAATAGTTCTTTCCCCATACCTTCTATAAAAATCAGCTTTAAATTGTTTGAAAATATCAATTTTTGGAGGAGTTAATTTCAAAAGTAGCTCTTTACTTTCTATTAATTCATCCAACAAAGGTTGATTGATGTGTAGAGGCATTTTTATTGATCTATATGAATCAATATGGATAAGGTTCTTTTCAGTAAGGTTTATTCCAAGTAATTTAAAACTGTTAGCAATTTGGTTATATTTTGTATTAATTGATTTTGTCCTGTTATTCAATATTTCAGATATTCCTTTGACTATGGAAATTTGTTTTTTTGACCCTTCATCTAGGGGAATGTTTTCTACTCTTTTTTCAAGAAGAATTATTAATTTTTCTAAAGGATTGGTGTTTGTTAGTGTAAATTCTAATTCACTTAGTAAAATTCTTGCATCAATCAATTCATATAAAAATGATGTTATTTCATCATCACTAAATTCGTTCTTAAAACAAGAATTTTTAATTTCTATAAAAGTTTGAGGAGATGAACAAAATGATAATACTGTTTCTAAGTATGGGGTTCTTGACACTTTTGAAAGTTCAAAATAAATATCTCTGTTTCCTTTCTGAACTTCAAAATATCGAAGATAATCTCCTAATTCATATATAGAGTTATTGATGCCGTATTTTAAATGAGGTTTCCATTCCTTTTTATTCTGGAAGTGGTCAATTAATAGTTGAAGATAATAAGTATCTAATCTTGTATTTTTAGTGATACTGTTTTTGATAAGAACTTCATAATCAATTTCTTCATTACAGGAGGTTTCTATATAGCTAACGGTACTAAAAATACCAAAAGGAGTGCATCGGGTTGAAGTTCTGGAAATATACTTGTAAAGTGTTTGCTCAATATGTATTATTCTTTTAGGGTTTGTAATTTCTCCATTTAACCACTTGTTAACCTCTTCATGAAGAGAGGGACTTGCTAACAGCATTGATTCCTGAATAATAGGGATTTGTGCAAACTCTCGGATATTTTTTGAATCTATTTTTTTTATTTTATTGAATGGGAATAATGGTAATCGACAAATTCCTTTACCTAAGATAAACTCTTGCTTTTGTATATTAGATTCATTAAACATATCCAAATTAACAGTTACCTTTTATTTTTTTTAAGTGTATAAAGTATGAAAGCATATTTGTCTGCTAGTTTGTTAGTATTCTTATTAAAACTTGTTGATCCTCTATGTCCAGCAGTTAAATCAGTATTTAATAATATGATAGAATTGGAAGTATTGTTAGCTCGGTATTTTGAAACGCTCTTAGCTATCTGCCAATAGGGTGTTTGTTCATCATTATAAGCAGCTAAAAACAACATATTTGGATAATTCTGTTTTTTTATATTTTGATAGGGAGAATAGGATTTAATATATCGATAATAGGTTGCATCATTAGGATTTCCCCATTCATCGTATTCTACTGTTGTTAACGCAAGAGAACTATCCATCATGGTATTTATAACATCTAAATATGGTCTGTCGAAGATTAATGTGCCAAATAGCTCAGGATAATTATTTGCAACATATCCCATTATTAGTCCTCCTGCACTTAATCCATAACCTGTTAGTTGTTGGGAATCAATGTTATATTTTTTGGTTAAGAATTTGGCACATGAGACATAATCTTCAAACGTGTTAATCTTATTTAACAATTTTCCTGCTTTATACCAAGTCTCCCCTAATTCTCCACCTCCTCTTACATGAGCATAAGCGATTATAAATCCTTTGTCAACATATACTTTATCTTCAGCACTAAATTCGGGATAATATTTAGCCCCGTATGCTCCATAAGATTTTAAAATAATTCCTACAATAGAATCATTTATAACATCTTCATCATAAAAAAGGGTAATAGGGATTTGAATACTATCACTTGATGGTGAAGAAATTGATTCTACTTTATAAGTTTTTTTATCAAAAGTGAAAACCTCTTGCTCTACAATTTTTTTATTTTCGGTTTCTAAATCAATATCATAAGTGATATAAGCTGTTTTTGGTGAATCATAATCTATTTGGATAATATTTGATGTGTCTAAATTTCTCTTATTGAAATAAAAGGAAAATATTTTGTCTTCAAATGCAATAGGGTTTGCTTTTTTAGTAACCTTATTAATATATTTAAGTTCTAAGGTGTTTTTATTGTATTCTTGTACAGCAATATAATCTTTTGTAATATAAAAGTCTTCAATGGGGTTAGGTGTTGTATAAATTGTTTTCCAATTATTTAATATGGGGTTGTCTATAGGGAATTGAACTATTTCATATTTTTCTTTTGTTTTATTGGATATTGCATAGAATAAACTGCCCGATTTATGGTCTATTGTATAGTTATGACTGCTTAATCGTTTTGTAATGGTATTTAATATTATATTATTTTTATTATAATCAATGTAATAATATTCTCGTTCATTCATACTTTCCGCAAAAACAAAAATATAATCCCCAGAAGTTGATTTTTTTATGGAAATATCAAATGTTTTGTCTTTTTCTTCGTAAATTAAACTATCTGTTTTTGTATTTAAACACGAAACTCTTAATTGATAACTTCTTTTTGTAGCATCGGTTTTAGTGTATAAAATAGTTGAATCGTTTAACCATAAAAATCGATATACATCTTGGATTTCGTGTATTGAATTTTCTAATCCAAAATTTCTAATTATCAATGTTTTAGTAATGTCTCCTTTTTCAGTATAGGTGAAGGCTAACTGTCCTTTATTATTAAGTTGAATACTCTCTATCCAAAAATTAACTTTTCCTTCTCCTGCTTTCGTTTTATCAAATATTAATTCGTCTACAGTATCATTCACAAATTTATATAAACCAATATTTCCATTTTTTGCTTGCTTATACCTATATTTTAAATTGTTTACAATAAAATAGTTTGGTTTTGTAATTTTATGGTTTTCTTCAAGTAACTTAAACGTTCTATTATATCGAAAATAAAATCCTTTAATACTATCATTTAGTTTAAATACCACGTCATTATAATAAGTGTTTTCTTTTTTTAAATAATTCATGACACCTTCATTACTCTTTTGTCTTAACCAATTATAATTATCTTGTATGGTATCTGAATGATATTCATATTGACAGTATATTTCTTGAGCTATAGGGTGTACTATAGAATCAATAGGTATATTTAAACTTAAAAACTGCTTTTCTAAAGGAGTGGTTGATTCCAAATCCTTTATAACTTCTTTTGTTAATTTAGGGTAAGCAAATGAATCTTCATAAGTATTCCAAAAAAGCTTATCATATTTATTGTAGAAGTTACGGCTCTTAATTGACTTAGTAATAAAAGCTATACTATCTCTAGTAAAAATAACTTTCTTTTTTTTAGGTTCATCCAGTTTCAAACTTCTTAAACAGGTATATGTTGTCTTTAACTTTCCGATTTTTTCTTCTTTTCGCTGTTCAGTTTTTACTTCATTAAGCATCCATTGATTATTACTTTTTTTATAACTAACACTTACTTTTAAAAAATTAGGAATTCCATACCCACCCCTGTAAATGCTAAAATCTACATGATGCGCATACTGATATTGAAATTTAACAACTGCAAATGTCTTCTCTGCAATGAGAATTCTGCCTAAATAAATAGGGTATTTCATTTTTTTATTAATTGGTTGAAATATCCTTCTCTGATAGTTTTTTTTTGGATAAAAATCAATTACATAACATTTTTCACCATTAAAATATTCTTCATTAACTAATTTATAATTGTATTGTTCAATTAATTTAGGATCAAAGAAATCATACCTATACTTTATTTTGTCTAAAGCAACGAGGTCTCCAGCTCCCCCTACAGGAGAAACTTCCTTCCCATATTTACTAAAATTAAAGGAGAATCGAGAATTAACCATATTTATTTGATCTTTATTAATAGGTATAAAACTAGGAAAGCGGTGCATATGTCGAAATAAGGAAGAAAACCCCATATTATACGGAAGATTATCATAATTATAATAAGCTCTAAATGCTTTTGACAAAAAACCTTTCTGAGGGTAAGGAGCATATTTTAATTGAATAACTGCCTCATTTAATACTATCCATTGATCTTTTTCTTTTACCAACTCTCTATAAAATCCTTTGGATAAAGAGTAATCATTATTATAGTTCTTTTTTGTATTCTTAATCGCTAGTTTAATCAATTTTTCTGGAGGATAATAAGTTAGTCCTTTAACCACAAACTCGTTTAGTTCATTAACAACACCTGACAATGTTATGTTAATAATCCTTGTCCCTTTCTTTATATAAATAGGTTTTTTATAATCTTTGTAGCCAATATAGGAGGTAATTAATGTATCTATAAAAGGAAAATTAAATTGTTTAGGAAATTTTAATTGATATTCCCCAGTCTCATTAGAAGTAGTTCCTATACCAGATTTTTTTAAAAAGATGGAGGCGTAAGGTAAGTCTTCCCCCTTAAGGTTCTGTACTTTACCTGTTATCTGAGAAAAAATAACTGATATATTTATCAGTATTAAAATTAATGTTATTAAGAATCTCATTTTTATTAATATAATAATATTGAAGATTCCCACTCTTTAACGTTGCTATCTAATGCAGAAATTAATGCTAATCCTATACCTTCTATCCCATATAAAATACCCTGTTGTTCTCTATAAATGCCTTCATTATTTAAAAAATTATATTTCGTTTTGGAATTCATAATTTCATTACTTTTTATGTACCAATAGTTTGATGCCTGTTTAATTTCTTCTGATTTCCAGTAATTATTGTGCCATTTTTGAAAAATATGAGCAATACCTAATGTTCCGTGGCAAATGGTAGCGGAGTTTAACTTCTGATTAGTATCTAATCTATATAGAGCAATTTCATTTGCGACCTTGAAGGCTTTTTTGTTAATATCATTATCGTCTAATATTTTTGCAGCAAAAGCTAGAGCGGAAACTATACCAAGTTCTCCATGACACCATCTGAGTGGGCTATATATAGATTTCCCTTCCTCTATTGCATCTGGTAATCGATTACTTCTCTCATAACTTAGTATTTGTTCACAGCCAATCTTAATTCGATCACGAAACTCATTTACATTTATGTTCATGCTAATTAATTGTGATAAGAAGGTTATTTGAGAAGATAAACCATGAGAAAGACTAAAGTCAGAGGTTTCTTTTTTTAAAGTAGAAGTAAGATCAGTTTTTGGAGTTAACAGGCTATTCCCTATTTTTTTTAAATATACCCTACAATCTTTATTTGCTTCTGATCTATTGATAAAATAATTTCCATAACCGATAGCTCCGTAAAAAAAATCAAAATTATTATTCTCGATATCTTCTCTTGCTAATTGAAATAAATGTTCATCTAATTCAAATAACAATTTATTTTCATCTTCATCTAAATGATTTCTACTACATAAGTACGATAGCGTCCAGCCAAACCCTGCCAACCCGTCAATATTGGTTTGAGATGTTTTTTTATTTTTGACATAATCGAGCATTGTGATTACATCATTTTTGATAATACTTTTGTATTGTTCTTTATTTTTTGATTGATATTCTATTAAATTAGATAAAAAAATTAGTCGAGATGCACAACCCGTAAGTGCAGATATATTTTTAGCATTGATATATGATGTGCTTAGTATTTTTTTTGTTATAATTTCTAAATGTATTTTTAAGTCATGTACCATTAAGATATTTCTTGTTTTGCAGCAAAAAATAAGAGGTGCTTAAAAACACCTCTATAATATTCCTTTCTTCTTAAAAGAAGAAATTAAGAAATAGCGAAACTCGTAGAAAAAGAGTTAGAGCTACTAACGGTATCGGTAGGAGTCTGCCCTCCACCTGCAAACACTTGACCAGAACCTGCTTCTAAGTGATAAGGGTAACCTGAATCACCAACAGCACAACCATCAATCTTTTTATTCTCATCAAGTGAGTATGAATTCCTTCTTGAATATCTACAATCCCCAAGTTTACGGTCAGATCTTGCTTCTCCACCACCATTTACAGAACTCATATCATCAGATGAAAGAGTAGTTACTTTTTGTTTTTCTAATTTTAATTTCATAACATTAAATTTTATAAATTACAAAACAAATATATTAATTTATTTGAGAAAATAAGGCTTATTTGATAACCCTATTTTTTTTTAGCTTGCAAGCTGCAAATATATCATCATTTATTTTGCATAAAGTGGGTAGTATTCTCTTTTTCGATAATAAGAGCAGGTTTAACGGATACATCGTCTATTAATAAATAACCTATACGATTACGAACCTTCTTCTTTATAAAATGTTTATCCTTCATAAAATTACCTATTGTAATAAATAGCTCTCCTCCTTTAGCTTTGTAAAGCTCTTCAATTCTACACCAATTACCAAATTTACAACCTTTAGTAGGTAGTTTAAAATATAAAGATTTAGTTTTCGTATCCTTAAAGTTTATGCCTCCATTTGGAATTAAAGTATCAGAAAACAATACTCCCATTTCAGGAGGTATAACACTCCCTTTTTCCTTGTAAATTCTATAGAATGGTCTAATATTAAAACTTATTAGGTATAAAGAATCTTTTATAAGCTTTTCTTTTAATCGACCCTCAATGAATTCTCTATAATCATTCCCATTATAAGAAGTTATTATACCGATACAAGAATTATCATTACAATAATTTTCGCTATCATCATAGAAGTCAGGAGAAGAATAATCAGGAATATGCCAATTTTTAATAAAGAATAGGTAATTATCGCTATCTCTAGAAGACTTAGAAATAAGCATTGAATCGATAACTATTGCCTCATCTTTGTTATATGAAATTTTCTTAAAGTCTTTAAAGTCTCCATTGATTACTAGATTTTCAATACTTCCCTGAGAATAAATCAGTTGACTAACGAAAGTTAAAAAGAATATTGTTATATATTTCATAGAATGATAAAAAAAGAGCAGGAAGTAAGGTTAAAAATAAATATTTTATTGAAGTTCTAGGTAAGAAGGTTTTATTTTTTCAAAAAGATGATAACTTAAGTTCGATAATCGATTTTTTTATAAAAGTCGATTATTATACATAGTCATTAATACTTTTACCATATTGTTTTGCTACTCAGCTATCGTTCTTAAATATGTAGAGCCATATGCCATTTGATCCGTTTATTTGTAGAATGGAAGTTTCATCTTTTTCATACTTATTTGTCCAGAATAACAATAGAAACCCTTCTATTACTAATTCGGTCTTTCTCAGTAACTTCAGGAACAACTAGAGGGTCACTTATTCCTACACCTTTGTATTTCAGTCGTGAAAAATCAATATTATTGTTTACAAGAAAATCGTAAACAGTTTTAGCTCTTTGTTCTGAAAGATTATAGTACTTATATTTTATATTATAACTTTCCTTGCTTATACAACAGATGTGACCTCTTATTTCTACCCTTAGATTTGGAAGGTCTTTTAAAATATTAATCAAACCTATTAAAACAGGAATAGCCTCCTCTCTTAAAATAGGTGTCCCTGGTTTAAATTGTATTTGTTTAATATTGATCTTATCTCCTATCTGCCCATTATAAAAAAAAGAAGTATCTATTGTAACCTTATCATTATATACGATAATTTGAACTTTTCTATCACTTGAATTTCCTTTTGGATTAATTAATGTGTTATTATTAATTTCTCCTTTCCCGAGACTTTCATTAATTTGATCCAAAGATATTTTTGCTTTATTAATTAGATAGTTTTTGATAGAATTAGCTCTTCTTGTTGAAAGATTATAATTAGATATAGAATCTCCTACATAATCTGTAAAACCATAAATAGACAAGCTGCTAGAAGGAGTTACTTTTAATTTCTTCGCTAAAGAATCTAAATGTTTACTTTGGTTTAAATTAATTGAGGAACTATTAACAGGGTAAAAGAACTGTAATGTATCTGTTTCTTGAGCTACTACATATTGTTGAATAAAACAAATTATAATAACATATAAGTATCGTGTTAGAAGTAATAGTATCTTCGCCATATAAAATATGTGTTTAACAAATTGCGAATTTAGTTTTTTATTACTAAACTATATTTTTAAGTAATGAAAAATATTGTAAGCGATTGTAATATATGAAAAAGTTAATATATGGATCTAACATTATTAGATATAGGTATTTATAAATCACAAGGAAAAAGCATTGATAAAATAAATCATTTGTTTGAAATAATTCCTGTTATAGAAGAATTAGGATATAAGAGATTATGGTTAGGTGAACACCACGATCATGATTGTGCTTGGAGAAGCCCTGAAATTCTTATTTCTCTTCTATTAGCATCATCTGATAAAATTAAAATTGGCTCTGCGGGTAATTTATTACGACTGCATAATCCGTTAAGGTTGGTTCATGATTACTCATTAATGGAGAGTATGTTTCCTGGAAGAGTGGATATGGGAATTGCAGCAGGGACAACTACTGAAATTAATATGAAAGCCTTATTAAAACATAACAACCAAGACTCATTTAGTGAGAAAGTAAATGATTTATTTGGCTTTTTTGAAACATCTTTCAATAAAGATAATGAGTTTCATACAATACAAACACCTCCTTATATAAAAGGGTTAAAGCCAGATATGTGGTTTTTGTCAACAAGTAATTCAAAATTTGAATTAGCTATAAATAATGAAGCCAATTATGCTTGGTCACTTTTTCATACTCCAAAAAGTACTTGGCCTAACGGAGATTCTGTTTTAATCTTTGAAGAATTATATTATAAGGCAAATAATAAATTACCTGAGACTGCTTTAGCTATATCTGGAATATGTTTGGAAGATAAAAGTAGAGCAGAATCTATTAAGAAATTATTTAAAGATAATTTACACCCTACTATTGTTGGATCTAAAGAGGAATGCTCTGATCAGATAAACAATTTATTACAAAAATACAAAGGAGTTAAAGAGTTAGTAATTTGTGATTTAAGCTTAGAGATAGAGGAGAAAAAAGAGAGTTGTAAGCTGTTTAAAGAGATCGTAAATGACATTTAAGACAATAATAAAAACTCATCCCAATCATCGTCAGTTTTTCCCAACATTGTTGAAATAGATAAACCTATCCCTGAAGCTCCATATAATATTCCTATTTCATTTGTTAGCTGGCTTCTAGGTGTTGATTTCTTTTTCATATCCTTTATTACATCGTTGGCATGAATTTTAAATATTTCGAGATGAGTAATTTTGTAAAGTTTATATAGGACATATAAATAACCAAAGATACCGCTACAAATATCTAATGACTTAAACAAATATCCACGAGTAATACTTTCTTTAGCAATTTCGATACCACTATTAAATAATTTTCTATTATTAAGTTTTTTCCCTATGCTAATGTAAGCAAAAGCAATTGCTAAGTTACCATGAGCCCATGTGTTAGAGATTTCTGTTTTTTTATAATTAATTAAATTACATTGTGGAAGAATTTCTATTTTAGAATTAATGTTTTTATACGAATCTAAATATTTAAACGTTTTAAGTATGATGTGAATATTATTAGTTCCTAAGGCTCTTGACAATACTGATGAAGTTGCTGTTATTCCATGCGACAAACCAAAAAAAACGATATTTTTCTTATTGTATAAGTCCATCAAAGGCTTAGCGTAATGTTCTTCCGTAGGAAACCCCCACCTTATTCCTTTTTCATCATTAATACTAATTTTCATCATATATTTGATACATAATTCGTGTAAAGGAATGAATTCATCATCTTCCTTTATAAGTGAATTAAGGAAAAAAAGTAACCCTGTTAATCCATTAAAAAAATCATTGTTTTTTTTATCTCTATTTGAATTAATAGAGTGTTCAATATTAATTTTTAAGGTTTCGGTATTAAATAAATTTTGATTTTCTGTTGAATCAATTAATCCTAAGTTTTTTATTTTTAAGAGTGCCCAAATAAGACCATACTGACCAAGCATGAAGGTATGGTGAGAACTCTTTTTTTCTAAATCATCTATAATACTGTTTAATGAATAAAATAGATTTGATAAATTTAAATCATCCTTTGAATATAAGTAGTTGTATGCTGAATATATAGCGAGACCACTTTGTCCATACCCCAAAGAAGCATCATCTTTATTTTTGTATTTCAGAGTAATATGACTGTCTACTGAATGAAATAAACTTTCAAGGTAATCAACATCTTCAACAAAGTTCATTTATATATTTTTAATATAGGAAATTGCATATTGAAGAACAGTGTCCTTTTTCTTTAGAATATCTTCAATCTTTTTCTCAACAACTATATCTGGAACTATTCCAATACGCTGTGTCTCTTCTCCATTTGGATATCTAATTGATAAGCCTGAAAAAGAAGTGCTTATTCCAAAAGGGAGATTTATTATACTCACATTACCATCTGCTCCTGCAGTTTGACTTCCAATTTTAACAACGTTTGGTGCTAATTCCAAAGCCATAGCGGAAAACTCGCCTTGACTTTGTGTGTTTTCATCTATAAGCAAGACAACAACCCCTTTATAATAATTATCAGGATTACCATTTATTTGTAACGTAAATTCATTATTAAAGACTCCAGGTTTAGCTATGTTAGGACTATTTATTTTTACAAAAATCAGACTATCTTCCTTTATGATCTTAGAGCATAACTTATAATATGTTTCATTAGGGTACTCTCGTAAATCTATGATTAATGCCTTTGTTTTATTAATAACTTCAAAAATGGAATCTATTTGGTAATTATAAAGAGAACCAATATTTATATACCCGATACTTTCTTCAATCAACTTAAAAGGGGGCTCTTTTCTTTTTTTATTAGTTATGGCTTGATGTTTTGTTCTAGAGATTCTTAGAGTATTGTAACTCAAAGTATCTTTATTTCTTTGAATTGTCAGGTTTACACTTTCTGTTGTCCCGTTTAATATCCAGTCTGAGATGTACTTATTTGTTGTAGGATTATTAGATGCCCTATAAAATGACCTGAGATTTGAATCCAAAACACTAATTGAGATCTCATCTTTTCTAAGAATAATATCTCCAATTTGAAAAGAAGATTTTTCTTTCAAAGAGTCACTAATAAATGAAGTGATTATATAACTACTATCAATATAACTTAAATTGAATGGGACAAAGTAATAACCAATTTCTCGGGATAAAACATTACTGCCTGTTTGCACATGAGTATCTCTAAGTTCTGTGGTTAATCTAAAGGTTAATTTGTGAAACTCAGCCTCATTAGAGCATGAATAAAACAGTGGTAAGTATGTGTTTAACGCTTTGTCCCAATTTTTATCCATTAAATGTTTGTAAGGATAGAAATATTTAATAGCATTCCAATATCTAAATAATGTAAGTAATTGATATTCCTTATTAGGAAAAGATATATTCTTAAATCTTTCTTCATTAGGAAATAAACAATTTTTAGAGACTTCATTTACTTTGACAAAATGCTTTGAAGCTATTTTTTTTGATAATTTGCTCCATAATATTTTTTTATTTTTCGAATTAATTAACTGAGACTCTTTTATCCATCTCAATTCATTTAATTCTCTGTTGTTTTTATTACATGAGGAATATTTTTCTTTTGGAAGGATATAATTGTTTAATGCTAGATTAAATGTATTCTCATCAACCTTGTTATAAAATGTGGGTAAACAATTAATTAATAGACTATCCCAATTTGTGACACCTTGTGAAATGTTAGGGTCATAATATTTCATGTATCCCCAAACCTTACACAAAGCTTCTAACTGTTCATTATTGATTTCTTTGTTTTGACTTTTTATATTATTGAATAATAAACAAGAAAAAACAAATAGAATAATAAATTTCATGGCTTAATATAATGTGAATAAAGGTGCTATATTGTTCAATATATTTAATTATTTTGCAATCTAAGAAAAAAATAAATTTCAACAGAATATATGAAAAGTAAAATGCCAAAGATGAATTACTCTTTCTTTAATGAAGTGCTTTTAAGGGTTCCTTTTTTTTCATTTAATGATAGGTTATATGAAGATAAGTTTGAAGAGACAATGGATTCTCCTTATTTTAAGGAGGCACTATATAATGCCTCTCCAAGTCTTTATAGGAAATATCTAGATTTATCTGTTATAAAAAGAAAAGATAAAAAGGAGTATTATAAAATTAAATCTATACTGTACAAATACTATTTACGGTCATATTCGAGAAATATCCCGTTTGGATTATTCAGCGGATGTACAATAGGCTCTTGGAATGAAGATGCCTCAGATAATTTCCAATTTAATGAAAAACATGGTAGAAGAACTTTCTTAGATTATCATTTTTTGTATAAAATTAGTGATTTCCTTCTAAATTCATCCTTCATAAATGAGGTAATAGTTTTCCCAAACAACACAATTTATGTTAAAGATAATTATTACAGGTATATAGAGACATATGAGAAAAAAAATGATTTGAATTTTGCTACTAGTAAAATTCAAGTGGATGAAGTTTTAGAACACATATTGTTAAAATGTGCAGGTCAAGGTATAAAATTTGAGAATCTATTAAATAATTTAATAGAAAATGGAATAGATCAGGAAGAGGCAGATTCATATCTCAAAGACTTAATTAAAAATGACTTTCTTACTACAAGTATTAAAGCATCACTATTAAATACACATTACCAAGATAAATTAAAAATAGAATTAAAAAAATATAAAAAAGATGATGACATAGATTTACTAAAGAATAATCTTGATTTTACTTTTAATGAATTAGATCGGTTTGATAAGAATGTAATAAATAATGTTTCTGATTACCAAAATATTATTGATAGATTTAAACTATTTGATAATAATATAGATGGCAATAATTTTTTCCATATAGAATTAACTCTTGAAATTTCGAATTTCAAATTAGATGCATCTATACAAAAGAAACTATTAAAAGGTATTACTATTTTAAATAAATTTTCATCATACCCTCCGATAAATCCAGACTTAGAAGAGTTTAAAACAAAGTTTATATCATCCTATCAGGATAGTGAAATACCTCTATTAGAACTAATAGATGGAGATGTTGGTATCTCTTATGCAATAAATACTGCAGCAACATTAGACAATAACCCTTTGATTCAGGGTGTTAACTCTAATCATAAAAATGATATAAAAGTCTCTTTAGATAAAATTACAGAGATAAAACTTCAATTACTAACTGAAGCGAATAGAAATAATCTCTACAGCATAGAATTGAAAGATGAATTAATAAGCAGTTTACAGGAAGTCTGGGATGACTTGTCAAGCACGTTCTACTGTATGTTTAATGTGTTAGATAAAAAGAAAGAAAAAATTGAAATTATTGGAGTTGGAGGTGAGTCAGCTTCTAATTTAGTTACCAGGTATCATAATACAGTCAGTAATTGTGAAGAATTTGTTACTAAAATACAAGATAAAGAAAAGTATTTAAATCCTGATTTTATAGTTGCAGAGGTAGTAGCCTTATCTGATAAAAGAGGTGGTAACGTGATGGGTAGGACGGTGAATTATGACTATATTATTAACATAAATTCAAATAATGATGAGCTAAGTGTAAAACAAATACCATTGAATGATCTTTACGTGAGTGTTATAGATAATAGAGTTTTTCTTCGTTCTAAAAGATTGAATAAATTTATATTGCCACGAGTTTCCTCTGCCCATAATTATTATTACAAATCATTCCCTCTATATAAATTTCTTGGAGAACTTCAATCCCAGGGAATTAGAAAATCATTGTCTTTTAATTGGGGAAATTTATCTCAATATTTTAAAGTTTTACCAGAAGTTAGATATGGTAATTTAATTTTATCAAAAGCTACATGGAATTTAAATAGTGATGATTTAGATGTCATTAAAAATGATAGAGGTATTAGTAAAATACGTTCTAAGTATAATATTCCAAGGCATATATTAATCGTTGATGGAGATAATGAACTTCTAATAGATCTAGAAAATAAATTGTCTCAAGAAATTTTTATAGATGAATTTAAGAAAAACAAATCCATAATAATAAAGGAATTTATTTATGATAAAGGTGGAAATATTGTATCAAAAAAGTCAAACTCTTATGTGAATTCTTTTGTAGCTTTTTTACATAAAAATGATCCGATTGTGACTCCGAATATTAATTATTTGGATAAGATATCTTTGCTTGATGATAAGAATTCAATAAAGATGTTAGGATCTGAATGGATTTATTTCAGGTTGTATGGAGGAACAAAATTTTTAGAAAAATTTCTTATATCAGATTTCAATAAATTAATGGATTACTTCAAAAAAAAGAGTCTAATTAACAGTTGGTTTTTTATTAGGTATTATGATTCAGATAATCATCTTAGGTTTAGAATAAAACTTAATGATTTATCAGAGAGAGGAAAAGTGATTGATGATTTATATCAATTAATTAATCCCTTAATAGAGAATCGAACCATTTATGATGTAATTTTTGATACTTATAAAAAAGAATATTATAGATATGGTGGTGGTGATATTGGTTTATTTGAAAATCTATTTTATATCGATAGTATTTTTACAATAAAATTATTGGAGAAAAATTTGACTCTAAATGATGGGCATATGAGATGGAAATACGCAATTAAACTAATAGATAAGACACTTGAAGTATTTAGATATTCTATTGAAGGGAAATCTTCCCTTCTAGAATTAATGTCTAATGCTTATGTTAATGAATTTAATCTGTATAAACCTGATACTCTCGCATTAGATAAAAAGTACAGATATTACACAGATACTATTAATAAAGTGTTTCAAGAGAATAATGATTCTTTGGATATTGATAATATTTTAGAAGAATATTTTTCTCACCCTTGGTTGATTGAAAATATTAGCGGAATTAAATCTAAAAATTATAGTATAAACTATTTAAATGAGTTAGTTATAAGTTTGATTCATATGTCTATTAATAGAATATTTCTATTAAATCAAAGAAAGACAGAATTAGTTATTTATTATTATTTAAGTAAATACTATAAATCTCAAGTAGCACGATTAAAATATAACAAACATGAATAAGGAAAAAATAGAAAAAATAATAATTGAGATAGGAGACGATTTAATTGAGAAAAATTATTTAGATAAGAAAAACGTTAGTCTATATACGGGGTTGAGTGGGATTACTTTATTTTATGCTTATTTATATCTTAATACAAAAAGTGATAAATATTATAATATAGTTGGAGAAAATCTAGAGAAAATAATCGAAGCGTTAGATTATGGATATCTAGAGCCTTCTTTCTCAAATGGAATTAGTGGAATATTTTGGCTTTTTAATCATTTAAATAAGTTACAATTATTGGATCAAGAAGATATCTCGTTTATTGATAGCTATGATACTATTTTATTAAAAGAGGGAAAGAAAAAAGTTGATGAGAATTGTTTGGAATTGTTGAGTGGAGCAACAGGAATTGGTTTGCACTTTATTAATAATCCGACTAAAAAAGAATCTATTGAGTTTTTTAATTATTATGTTAGTGGGTTGAAAAGGTATTCAATCGTTGAAGAAGACAGGATTTATTGGATTGATGTTTATTTTAATAAAGATCTAAAAGAATCCACAAATATTGGTTTAGCTCATGGGATGGGCTCTACATTAACCTTTTTAGCTAAGTTATTTGCATTGGGAATTTTAAAGGAAGATTGTAAAAAACTTATAGATGGAATGATAAATTATTATCGCTATATCGATTCAAAAGGAACTCTTTCTCGATCAACTTTCCCTTATAGAGTGTCTGAATTTGAAACGCCAATAAATTCGAGGTTGGCTTGGTGTTATGGTGATCTAGGAATTGGTTATAGTATATTTCTTGTTGGTAGTATGATAGGAAATACATCATATAAAGATTATGGAATTCAAATTTTAATAAATACGACTAAAAATCTTGATCCGACAGAAAATAGTATTATAGATAGCGACTTTTGTCATGGGTCTATGGGGGCGGCTTATATCTATAAAAAGATGTATGATTATACCAATAAAAACGTTTTTATGGAAACGTCTAATTATTGGTATAATCATACTTTAAACATTAGATCATATCCTGAAGGAATCGCTGGGTTTAAACATTTTACTGGAGAAGAAGGGGATGGATATGTCGCTGTTCCAGGCTTGCTGGAAGGGGCTTCTGGCATTGGATTATTGTATTTAACAATGTTAAATACAGAGCTTACTTCTTGGGACGAATGTTTGTTGCTAAGTTAAGTAATTGTTTTTTTTATCTCGATATTTTTTCATATCATTGCTACAATTAATTTAATTTATTAACTAAAAAAAATTTCATGAAAAAATTTAAATTGAACAAAAAACTTTCAATCAATAAAGAAAGATTAGAAGAATTAAATGAAGGAGAACAAATGAATGTAGTTGCTGGAGCTGCTCCAACTACAACTTGTACAAGTTGTAGTACTTGTTGTGCTGGTGGTGGATGTGCAACAGTAAGTAGTACTGACTTCTTATGTCCTCCTCCAAACCCTGGTGATACTATACAAGTATATAATGGTGGAAGTTATTCTGGAGGTGCTGTTTCTTATAGTTCTTATAGTTTTAGCTCGTCTAATTAATATATTATAATTTCAAAAGGTTTAATTTATAAAAGACATGTTTGTTATCAGTATTTCTAGAAGAAATACTTTCCCCTGTTAAAGGATTTTATTTTCTTGAATAAAAACGAAATTGTTTCCAGGGATTTTATAATATTGCATACAATAGTCGTTGTTTTATACTTCTGCTATTTTCCTTTTACTTTAGATATTTTATTTATCAAGTTTAGTTATAAACCTAATTGACGAGCACTTCTCTGTAGTAACTATCTGTTCTTTTCTACATATATTTTATTTCATCAATTTATCTATTCACAATTAGGATTAATTCTTAAAATAACTTTAACTATATTTAAAAATAGTTTGAATCTATAAAAAATTAACTAGCAACCTTTAAACAATGATAAAGCTCTGATAACTTCTTCAAATCTTTATCAAATTGGTTCGACAACTGTCCCATCGAGGGTACTTAAAATTATACAATGGCAGAAGATATTTACGCTAACCTTAGAGAGAAACTAGAAGAACAAGGTGGATGGCCACAACCTTATTTATTCAAGTTCATCATTCCTTCTGACAATCAAAAATTAGCATTGGTAGAAGCCATATTCGGGAATGAAGCTCAAATCACTACACGCCAATCAAAAAGCAATAAGTTCATTAGTATTTCTGCCAAAGAAGTTATGATGTCTCCAGAAGAAGTAATTGCTACTTACAAAAGAGCAGAAGGTATTGAAGGAATTATTTCATTATAATAGAAAAGGGATGCTTTCGCACCCCTAATCACACTTAACTTACACTAAAAACTATCTTAATTACTTGAGTACTTTGGTGGCTTTGCATCTCTTGTATTCACATTGCCTTTTTGTATCGTAATCTTATAATTGTATTTATCCGTTTTTTGCTCTATAACTATTGGTTCACTTCCTCCAGTTTTAAAACTATCCCCATGTAAATGGTACCCATCAGGATCTGCAATAAACATCAAATAAGTATCGAGTCCGTCAAATCCAGGTTCTCCATGAGCCCCTCCCAAACCTCCTCTATTAATATAAACTTCATAAGTACCATAATAATAGTCATAAGGATTTATGAAATACTCAAAGTCATAAATTCCCGGACGTGTTAAATAATACTCTCCTAATATTGGGTTAAAAGGAATTGAACTATTATTGTCCCAATAACTATAAGGAGCTCTACGTTCATAATCTACTCCAAAATAAGCATTTCCATCTCTCCCATTTGGCCCTGGACTGTTATCCACAACAATACAGCTTGTAAAAAACAAAGGGGCAATAATTGCTAACATTAATTTAATACGTCTCATAACTTTTAATTTTAACAATCAACTTTCAAAAGCTATGCCAAAAAAGGAACTTTTGTTTTAGATTGTTGATAATCAGTAGTTAAATAAACCCTTAGCCCTCTTTTAATTTGGTACTTTTGATGAATAAATTTTAGCTATGAAAAAACTTTTATTGATCATTGGATTTACACTACTACAACTAAGCTCTTTTAGTCAGTCAGCTGTAATTGAAAATAGTTTAAATCAAAAATTAAATGCTTTAAATCCGTCAGAATTTATAAAAGTTAACATCGTATTTACAGATCAAGTTCATCATGGTTTATTGAATTTAAAATTTAAAACAAATAATACCCCTATAGGTGAAAGAGCGAAAATTGTTATTCGTAAATCAATGCAATTGGCAGATGCTTCTCAAGACCCAATTGTTAAACTCTTAAACAGTAAACCAAACAAAGTTGAATCATACGAGCGATACTGGCTCATTAATATGATGAGTATTTCTGCTACAAAAAGTATAATAGAAGAATTAAGTTACATTGCCGAAATAGATTACATAGAAGAATATGATCATTTCAAAATAAAACCTGCAGAATTCCAAGAAGGAATTAGCTCTTCTTCAAAAGCTGTTGGAGGAATTGAACCAGGCTTAGCTGCTATAAATGCCCCTGCATTATGGGCTATGGGATATACCGGAAAAGGAAGAAAGTACTTCAGTTATGACACAGGTATTTGGACTAATCACCCGGCTATTTCTGATAATTGGTTGGGAAACTACCAAACTATCAATCAAGCCTGGTACGCAGTTGACTCTTCTACTCCTGTAGATAAAAACGGATCACACGGAACACATACCATTGGTACAGTTTTAGGTTTAGACCCATTAACAAGTGACACCATTGGTGTTGCATTTAATGCCTATGTACTAGCTACAGACCCAATCGTAACAAATATAGCCGACATTAAACCATTACCTGTTTATATAAATGTATTTGAATTTGCGCTGAACCCTGATGGAGATACAACTACTACAGATGATATTCCGGATGCAATTAATAATTCTTGGGGAATAGATATACATAAAGACACTTCTATTTGTGCTGGTTATGTTACCCAAATATTTGATGCCTTAGAAACTGCCGGAATAGCGAATGTTTTTTCTGCAGGAAATGAAGGTCCAGCTGATACCACAATAGGTCAACCTCAATATGTAAGTACTGGATTAGTAAATACTTTTACAGTTGGAGCAGTTAATGGTGCAGACCCTACATTTCCAATAACTGGTTTTTCTAGTCATGGTCCTACAATATGCAACTTACCAGCAGGTCCGTTAAAAATTAAGCCAGAAGTTGTGGCTCCAGGGTTAAATGTTAGATCTGCTGTAGATCAAAACAACTATGCAGCATACAACGGAACCTCTATGGCAGGACCGCATGCAACAGGAGCTGTTCTTTTATTAAAAGAAGCCTTTCCGAATGTGAGTGGCGAAGAAATTTTATTGGCCCTATATAACACTGCCG
The DNA here is from genome assembly GCA_905479915.1 of uncultured Flavobacteriales bacterium. Taxonomy (GTDB): domain Bacteria; phylum Bacteroidota; class Bacteroidia; order Flavobacteriales_E; family Vicingaceae. The sequence goes on along the minus strand of CAJQOH010000035.1, from coordinate 10,449 downwards.
TAGATCTTGGTGTTGCTGGAGAAGATAATACTTATGGTAGAGGTATGATAGATGTATTGGCTGCATTCAATCATTTAGCTTTAACTTATACTCCCACTCCTCCAAACCAATTTAAATATGATATTACTGTTAGTGAAATTATCAGTCCTACAACTGATTTTAAATGCTCTCAAACAATTACTCCAAAAATCATTATTGAAAATAAAGGCGATAGTACAATTACTAGTGCTTTAATAGAATATCAATTAAACAATGAAACTGTAAACAATTTTAATTGGGCAGGAACACTCATACCTGGAGATACAACTTTAATTAGTCTGCCAAGCATAACAGCCTTAAATTATGGTGATTACGAACTTAAAGCTAAAGCTATTATTGACACTAATGATATTGAATGTGATTATATAAACAATCAAAGAATACAACGATTTAACATCAGAGAAAATAGTGCAACACTCCCTTATTCCGAAGATTTTGAGAACATGAGAATCGATAGTTCTGAATGGTTAATCTCTAATTCTGATGGAGATATTACATGGGATACTACCGCAACCCAAGGATTAACAAACAGTAGTTATTCTGCAACAATGCAAATGTTTAATTATGCTGGATCTTCTCAAATAGACGAGTTAATTACTACTCAAATTTCATTACCAGCTCAAGATTCTTTGTATATAAGATTTGATATCGCTTACCAAATGATTGTTGCAGTTATTGCTGATACAATGAGCGTTTCAATTTCTACAGATTGTGGAGATAGTTTTACAGAAATTTATAAAAAAGGAGGCGCGAATCTAGAAACAAATGATACCGTTACAGCCAATTGGATTCCTCAACACCCTGACCATTGGAGAACTGAATACATAGATGTAACAGCTTATGCCAATAATGATGTAATTATAAAGTTTGAAACGTTTAGTAGAAGCGGTAACAATTTATACCTAGACAATATTTGGGTTTATGAAGGAGAAGAACCGGCAGTAAGTATAAAAGAAAATAACCTGAACAACACATCTATTTACCCCAACCCTACTAAAAATAGCATAACGATAAATTTAGGAAACAATTCAACTGAAAATACTACAATTGAAATCTTAGATTTATTGGGTAAAAGTATCCTCAATAAAACTGTTAGAAATAAACAAACTAAAATAGATTTAAGTAGCCTAACTAACGGAGTTTATTTTGTGAAAATCACTAATGAGAAAGGTGCCGTTACGCACAAAATAATTAAACACTAAACTTACCAAAGCTTTTACAAAAATGAGTGATCTGGCACTCATCACATTTAGGCTTTCTAGCTTGACAAACATACCTTCCATGAAGAATTAGCCAGTGATGAGAAAGGTGCATAACTTCATCGGGGATATATTTTACCAACTGTTTCTCTGCTTCCAAAGGTGTTTTAGCATTGGTGGTTAGACCCAATCTTTCAGACACCCTAAAAACGTGAGTATCTACTGCCATTACTGGAACATTATATATAACACTAGCTATTACATTTGCTGTTTTCCTACCAACACCAGGCATCTTTTGTAAATCATCAACATCAGAAGGCACTACATTGTTAAAGTCATTCACCAAAATTTTAGCCATTCCTACTAAGTGCTTCGACTTATTATTCGGATAACTAATACTTTTAATGTACTCAAAAACTTCTGCTGCATCTGCTTCAGCTAAAGAATTTGCTTCAGGAAATCTTCTAAACAAATCTTTAGTTACGATGTTTACCCTTTTATCTGTACACTGTGCAGATAATATTACAGCAACTAATAGTTCATAAGGGTTGGAATACTCCAACTCTGTTTCAGCTACAGGTTGATGCTCACTAAAATGATCAACAAATGATTGGTATCGCTCTTTCTTATTCATAATAACAAAAATACATCTTTTAAGATAGCAATTTTAACTACTTTTATTTCTCATCAAAATTACTATGATAGAGTTTTTATTAAGCATATTTTACTTTACTATTTTTTGTTTTATTATTAGTAAAATAACTTTTTTTAAAGATGATAAAATTCCTAATCGTTGGTTTATGATCATTTTTGGAATTAAAGTGATAGTAAGCATTTTGTTAACCGTCATATATTCTGAATACTACAACAATAGAGACAAATCAGATATCTTTAAATACTTTGATGATAGCCTTGCCATATTTGAAGCTTTAGAAACAAATCCCTTAGATTATGTTAAAATGGTACTAGGGTTAGATTTCGATTACAAATACTTTACGGTTAATTACTACCAATACATGTATCATTGGACCAGACCATACTCTAGTGATTTGATTAGTGATAGTCACATAATTATTAGATTTAATGCTTTTGTACGGCTATTTTCTTTTGGATATTTTCAAGTCCATAACGTATTCATAAACTTTGTTTCCCTTATGGGTTTAACCTTATTTTACAAAGCCTTCAAGGCTTTTCTTCCCAACAAAGAAAAAGTACTTTTTTACTCCATCTTTTTGGTGCCATCGATCCTTTTTTGGGGTTCTGGATTACTCAAAGAAAGTATCATATTTTTTGCATTGGGCATCCTTATTTCAAACTTCCTAAAAATTACCAAACAGTTTAAGGTCATCAACTTGATATGTATTACTGTAGCTATTATCTTATTGATCTATACAAAAATGTATTTATTGGTAGCACTATCTGTACCCATCTTAGGATACTTAATGAATCAAGTTTTATCATTTAAAAAAGCTATTTATGGATACCTAACATCAATAAGTCTATTTCTATTATCGATAAATATAGTTCCCCTTATTATTCCTAAATTAAATTTTGTCAGTCAGATTTCAAATAAACAGCAAGCATTTTCGAAATACATAAAAACCGTTGAAACAAATAGTGGTTTTACAATCCCTGAATTGACAGATGGAGTTTCTATTCTACTAGCCATTCCTAATTCATTGCTTAATACTATAATAAGACCATTTTTATGGGAATGCAATTCACTATTTGTTTATCTCAGTGCTATTGAAAACATTGGAATACTTTGCTTGATTGTTTTAGCTTTTAGTTTTAGAAAAAAAATGACTTTCAAGCAACAAAATATTTTCTTCTTCAACCTCTTTTTTGTTTTCATATTGTTTTCTATAATTGGATTAACCACTCCTGTTTTTGGCGCTATTATGCGCTATAAAATCCCAGGAATGCTACTTTTACTAATTGCCTTGTTATTATTAGTTGATTTAGAAAAAATCAAAGCAAAACATGCTTTTCTTAAACGGATATTATGAGTAAATTTTATAGACTATTTAGTTTAATTACAATTTGTTTACTGCTGAGTTGTTCAGATATGGAGCAAGCTGATTTAGTTGTACACAATGCAAAAATATACACTGTTAATGGTGCTTTTGATATTGCAGAAGCAATGGCTATAAGTAAAGGTAAAATCATTGACATTGGTCCAGAGCATGAAATCTTAAACAAATACACTGCTAAAAAAATAATTGACGCTAAAAAATACCCGGTTTATCCCGGATTTATAGATGCTCATTGTCATTTTGTAGGATATGGATTGAATAAAAAAAGTGTGGACCTTGTTGGTACAAACTCATTTGAAGAAGTTGTTGAAAGGGTACAAAAATTTGCTGAATCAAGTGAAGATGAATGGATATTAGGAAGAGGATGGGATCAAAACGATTGGAAAATTAAAGAGTTTCCCACCAAAGAAAAATTAGATAGTTTATTTCCTAATAGACCCATAGCCCTTAGTCGAATAGATGGCCATGCAATTTTGGTAAATAGTGAAGTTCTAAGAAGATCTAAAATTAACTACACAACACAAGTTGAAGGAGGAGCCATTTTACAATTTGGCCTTGAAAAAAAGAACAAACCTAACTTTAATAACCATCAAAATCCGGAACAAGAGTTAAACAACACTAGAGATATTGAACCTTTAACAGGCATTCTTATTGATAAAGCTATGGATTTAATCGCTTATGAAACACTGCAAAAAAACACGACAAAAGATCTTGAAGAAGCCCTGTTAGCTGCCCAAAAAGATTTATTTAGTGTAGGTGTTACAACTGTTGATGATGCTGGTCTTGATAAAAGCATTATTGATTTAATAGATAGTTTGCAACAAAACGAGGTGCTTAAAATAAAAATGTATGCAATGATTTCTTCAGATGAAGAACTGTTAAACCATTATCTCAAAACCGGTCCTTACAAAACAGATAAGCTTAATGTTTGTTCGTTTAAATTTTATGCTGATGGAGCTTTAGGTTCTCGAGGAGCATGTCTTATCAAACCATACGCTGATGTAGTTGGTCACCACCATGGATTAATGTTAAATGAAAAAGAATATTTTGAAAAATATGCTCCACTACTTTACGAAAAAGGATTCCAAATGAATACACATTGTATTGGCGATTCTGCAAATAGAATGATTTTAGAAGTATATGCTAAAACATTAAAAGGTGTTAACGACAAAAGATGGAGAATCGAACATGCTCAAGTTATTGATCCTACAGATTTTAAATACTTTAAAGATTATACCATTATTCCTTCTATACAATCTACCCATGCAACATCAGATATGTATTGGGCTGAAGAAAGACTAGGCCCAAAACGTATAAAAGGAGCTTACGCTTACAAAGAATTATTAAAGCAGAATGGAATCGTAGCGCTCGGAACAGATTTTCCTGTAGAGGATATTGATCCTATTAAAACATTTTATGCTGCAGTTGTTCGAAAAGATAACAAAGGGTATCCTAATGACGGATTTCAAATGGAAAATGCACTTACTAGAGAAGAAGCTTTAAAAGGCATGACTATTTGGCCAGCCATATCCAACTTTGAAGAAAATGAAAAAGGTAGCTTGGAAATTGGAAAATCTGCTGATTTTGTGATTCTGAATAACGACATTATGCTAACAAATGAAGAAAACATATTAAAAGTAAAGGTTGTAGAAACCTTTATTAATGGAGAAAATGTATATTCGCTAAAAAAGTAACACTATGGCAGCAACAACTGAAAATATTACGGAAATTCTAAACAAACCATTTGTAACTGATGATGCAGTTGTATTTGGTCTTTTAATGTGCTGTTTGGGAATTGTATTTTACACTTCACAATTAAAAAACCTAAAATGGTTTTACAAGATAATTCCAGCACTTTTGATGTGCTACCTACTTCCTGCCCTATTGAGTACATTCAATATAATTTCTCCAAAATTCTCTGGACTTTGGCCTATCGCTAAAAACTATTTTTTACCGGGGTCTTTAATATTAATGACCTTAAGTACAGATTTGAAAGGAATAGTAAAACTTGGACCAAAAGCATTAATCATGTTTTTTACAGCCACTATTGGTATTATTTTAGGAGGTCCTATTGCCATATTGGCTACTTCTGTAATTTCTCCAGAAACATTAAATGGAGCAGATTTTGATGCTGTATGGAGAGGTTTAGCAACACTGGCTGGAAGCTGGATTGGTGGTGGAGCCAACCAAACTGCTATGCTTGAATTGTACCAATTTAATGTAGATAAATACGGGGCAATGCTAGCAGTAGATGTTGTTGTTGCTAACATTTGGATGGCATTTATATTGTTTGGTGCAGGAAAATCTGATAAAATTGACAAATGGTTAAAAGCAGATTCTTCTTCTATAGAAACATTAAAAAATAATATGGCCAATTATACGGCTAGTGTTCAAAGAGAAGCAACATTAACTGACTTAATTAAAATATTTGCTATTGCTTTTGGAGGTGTTGGTTTATCGCATCTTTTAGCAACAACCTTTAGCGGATGGGCAGAAGCCTCATCATTAGCAGATACGGTTTTATCAAGTCACTTCTTTTGGGTAGTTGTAGTTGCTACAACAGTAGGTTTATCTTTATCATTTACAAAAATGAGAAGCCTGGAAGGTGCTGGCGCATCTAAGATGGGAAGTGTTTTCATTTATATTTTAGTGGCTATTATAGGTATGAAAATTGATTTATCAGAATTAGTAGAATATTGGGACTTTATTATAATTGGATTAATATGGATGATTTTCCATGTGGGTCTACTATTTTTGGTAGCTAAAATTATAAAAGCTCCTTTCTTCTTTTTAGCTGTAGGTAGTAAAGCCAATGTTGGTGGGGCTGCTTCAGCTCCAGTAGTAGCATCTGCTTTCCATCCAAGCTTAGCTCCAGTAGGGGTATTATTAGCTGTACTAGGTTATGCTTTAGGTACTTACGGGGCAATCCTTTGTGCAACACTTATGGAAATAGTTTCACCTTAAATTTAGCAGTCATAGCCAAATACATCTCATTTATCTAGAGAGCAGTCAGTTACAACAAAACTACAGCTACTTAGAGTTCAATAATCCCTCTCTTTATGGTGTTATATTTTAACACTATGCGCTATTTTTGTTAAAATTATGGCAACCAATTATGGTTTGCTACGTCTTACTTTTTAAGTTAAGTAAGTAACAGAGTCAATAAACTGAACACATGAATAAAATAAATGCAATAATTTTTTTAGGTCTTATACTTTTACCATTCTTTGGTTTTTGTCAACCTGATATCATTTCAATAACAGATGTAAATGCAAGCACTTGTGACGGTGTTCTCTTTGATACTGGAGGACAAGGAGCAACAGGTTATGGAAACAATGAAAGTCATACACTAACAATTTGTCCTAATGTTCCTGGAGATGTAATTACATTAGTATTCAACTCTTTCAACTTAAGTAACACAAACACAGCAACTCCACCAGCAAACAATCAAGATAACATTACCATTTATGATGGAAATTCAGTAGCTGCAGCTTCACTTGGAACATATACTGGAACACAACTTCAAGGTGTAATTGTAGCCACAACTACAGGTAATGCTACAGGATGTATAACACTCGTTTTTAATTCCAATAGTGTTGGAACTGGAGTATTTTCTGCAACTATAACATGTAGCACTCCATGTCAACCACCAACTGCTCTTTTTACTTCTCCAACCGTACCACAAAATCCACAAAAAATATGTCAAGGAGGCTCTGTAACATTTGATGCTTCTGGTTCTACAGCAATGCCAACTTTTAATCTTGTAGATTATATTTTTGATTATGGAGATGGAGTTATTGACACACTACAAACTCCATTCACTACGCACACATACCCTACACAACCTGGAGAGTATTTAACACAATTGTATGTAATTGATGATAACGGATGTATCAATATGAATTCAGAGATTATAAAAGTATGGGTAAGTACAACACCCCACTTTAATACTGACATCCCTGATCCTATAATTTGTTTAGGGGAATCCTCTTGCTTAGACGGAGGAACTGATTTTACTCCTGTAATGTATACTCCTTCACCAGGATCATCCCTTACAGGTACAACTTACCTTCCTGATAATGTAGGCCAATGTTTTACTGCCTCATTAAACTATGGCTTTTTTACCCCTGGTCAAACACTAACTAACATAAACGATTTAAAGGGGATTTGGGTAAACATGGAACATTCATACATGGGAGATTTAGTTATTTCTATTAAATGTCCAAATGGAACAAGTGTTGTTATGCACAACCAAAACCCTAATAATGGAGGTGTTACGAATTTAGGTGATCCTGATCAAGCAGATGACCCGCTTCTTGTAGGTGTTGGATGGGATTACGGTTGGTCTCCAACTGCAGTAAATGGAACGTGGGAACAAAATGCAATTGGTGGTCCTACTCAAAATACTGTTCCTAACAGTTCTCCTGGTGATGAATCACTAATTTCAGGAGCTTATGAAAGTGTGAATCCTTTAACACCTTTAGTTGGATGTCCTTTAAATGGTGTGTGGGAAATTGAATATTGTGATTTATTTGGAGGTGATGATGGTTTTATCTTTGACTTCTGGTTAGACATCGATTCTGCATTATACCCTTCATTAACAACGTTTACACCGAGTATTGGATCTCAAGGAGATTCAACATTCTGGTCGTCTACAGGAATTGCTAGTACATTTATCACTTCTACTTCAAATGATAGTAACCTTATATGTGTAACTCCTACAGATACAGGAACATTTAGCTACACTTTTAATGCTATAGATGATTTTGGATGTTCTTACGATACAACTGTAAGTATATCAGTAGTTCCTGGAGCAGGAGTTAATGCTGGTAATGATACCACTGTGTGTAGCGGATCAATAGTCCAACTCAATGCACAACCTACTACACCTGGAAATCTACCATGTGATTACACCATTAATATGTTCGATGATCTTGGAGATGGATGGAATGGTTTTGAAGTGGAAATTGTCATCAACGGTGTCTCATTAGGGACCTTTGGTATGCCAAATGGAAGTACTGCCAGTCAAACGTTCTCAGTTTTTAATGGTGATAATATTGTTATCAATACCATTAGTGGATTTTGGGATGATGAAGTTACCTTTGAAATTGTTGATTGTGCAGGTAACGTAATATTTACTGATGGATTTAACATTACAGGAGTTGCCCCAATTATTGGTAACAACGTATTTAACTCTGTTGGAGTGAGCCCTCAAATAGTATACAACTATTTATGGACTCCTGGAGCTGGGTTAAGTGATAGTACTATTGCCAACCCAACTTTTTCTGCAATAGCAACCGGCACTTACATTGTAGAAATGTGGGAAACTGGACATCAAGCTTGTTCAACTTTTGATACCATAGTTGTTATAGCAAACCCTTTAGTTCTTAACCCAGGATTAGATGGAGATACTACATTGTGTAGAACTTATGCTGCTTTCGATATGTTTAATGTTTTAAATGGAACACCAGATGTAGGTGGTACATGGGTAGATAATTTAGGTAACGGTGTTTCAAACATGTTTGATCCTGCTATCAATGTAAGTAATACTTATGCTTACTTTGTAGGAACAGGAACTTGTGCTGATACGGCATATGTAACTGTACTTAACCCTGATTCTGTACTTATCGCAAACCACACCTCAGATACAACAATATGTATTGGCGGAACCGCATTTCTATATGCTAATGCAACAGGAGGAACAGGTACTTTAAGTTTAACCTGGGACAATGCTCTTGTTGGTAATGGACCTCACAATGAAACACCTACGGTTGGTACAACTTATCAAGTTTTTGCTCAAGATACTTTAGGTTGTACTTCGGCAACTGAAACAATAAATGTTACCCTATTTCCTGCTATTGTAATCGATCCTATTGCCTCGGACACTGTCTGTTCTATTGCACCGGGAAACACTACAACACTTACGGCCAATGCCATTGGTGGTCATGGTAATGGTTTCACATACGCATGGTTTGATGGAGCTAACAACCCTATTGGAAATACACAAAGTGTTACGATATCACCAAGTACTAGTCCAGAAACGTTCACAGTATATGTTGGAGATGACTGTTCAACACCAGAAGATACAATGACTGTTGACATTTATTGGCATACTGAAATACAACATGTATTTAGCGCAAATTTAACGGGTGATGTTTGTATACCTGTAGAGGTTGACTTTACAAACTCTACCAATGTAGCTTCTGTACAAAATGTTCTTTGGGATTTTGGAGATGGAAATACCTCAAACCAAACCCCTACTACACAACATACTTATTCAGCTGCTGGAAGTTATGACGTTTCGCTTACCATTACTTCTCCAGAAGGATGTATAAAGGATAGCACCATAACCAATATGATAACTACTCATGGATTCCCTATAGCTAACTTTAGCTATTCACCTGTAAATCCTAATACGAACAATACAGAAATTACTTTTACCAACTTAAGTGTTGACAATGATACCAACTACTGGAGTTTTACAAACGGAGATCCTTTAACATCTAACAATCTTAATCCAATTGTAATTTTCCCAACTGATACAGCAGGAACTTACCCCGTACAATTAATCGTTGCAAACGCAGCAGGTTGTAGAGATACTACATTTGGTCAATTTGTTAAGATTGATGGAGTATACTTCTTTTATGTACCTAACAGTTTTAGTCCTGATGGAGATGGGTTAAATGAAGAGTTTAGAGCTTATGGAGATGCTATTGATAAAAACAATTTCAACATGCAAATATTTGATAGATGGGGAGAATTAATTTTTGAAACCAACAATATGGAAAATGGTTGGGATGGGAATTTCAAAGGTAAACAAGTGCCTAATGGTACGTATATCTGGAAAACAAGAGCAAAAGAAAAATACACTACTATATTCCACGATAATTCTGGCCACCTTAATTTAATAAGGTAGGATTTAAGTTAAAAATGAAAAGGCGATTGAAAATTCAATCGCCTTTTTTTTGCTCTATTAAATTAAAAACCATTCCGATTAATTGGATAATTTTGCCGATCAAATAATTAAATTATAGTGTTATACCAAATTAATTTCATAAAACGTTATATTTTGTGTATTTTTAAGGTATGGGAAAAGTATTTGAAATCACGATTAAAGAGAGTTTATCAGCGTTGAAATTGCAACGAAAAAGAGAAAAAAGTCAAAAGAAAAAGCT
>CAJQOH010000034.1 GCA_905479915.1 uncultured Flavobacteriales bacterium | reverse complement strand
CCTGAGCTATAGATCGCATCAATTCCTGCTCCGCTTACGGTAAAGTTAATTGGATTGTCTATTCCTGCTGTATGCAATACAATTGTTCTATTGTTGCAAAAATCACTTTCAACAGCAATCGTATTTGGGTCTAAAAGAATAATTTTTATAACTAGTGTTTTTTGATTGTCTGTTGCTGTTATTCTTATTACTTCTCCATTTAAATAATAAGAAAGTTCATTGTTTTTTCTTTCAATGGTTAATTGATCTCCAACAGCATAACCCGGTATATCTTGAACCACAACTCCTGATTCTTTTATTGTCATGCTGTTTTCATTAATCTGAAAACCATAATTAATCGTTGCATCATTAATTTGATCATCTAAATAAGCTAACCCTATTTGTTGTCCATTTCCTGTTTCAGTTATGGTATAAGAAATTTGCCCATCTTCTCCAGCCAATAATTTATTGTTTGAGGTGAGTACCTGAGGTGTTTCTACTGTTTCTGTTTCTAGTTCTACTACTTTAAAGTTATCTAAAGTCATATAAGGCAATTCATTAGGGTCTGAAGAAAACGGATTGGTTGGGGTTCCATCTACTTGAAAACCGTAATCAATAATGTCTCCCGCCCATTCTCCTGAATAAATCAATACTTCATTGTATCCATTAGTTACTTGGTTTGTAAATGCTATTCTACTTAATTGTGGTCCGCCTGTTAATCGTCCAAATCGTATTGAAAGTCCATTAGGCTCATAATTGAATACATTACAATTAAAGGTTACTTTGTATATTTTATGCGGTCCAACAGTTGTAGCTGTTGATGGTATTTGGTCTGCTCCTGTTAGATTTTTACCTACAAACAAAGAGTTTGGATTAAATTGCTCTGCTCTCACTACTAACTCACCATTTACATTTTCTGGTATTCCATAAGCATCCCATCCATCAAATCCTGTTGTAAAATTATCTTCAAACATAGGTAATTCTGTTCCTGTAGGTACATACACCAAGCCTGTTACATCACTACCGATTATTTCTACTACTTCAAAGTTGTCTATCAATATGTATGCGCCAACATTTGATTCTCCTAAGGCAAATATTTCTAAAAACTTAATTTCTTTGCTTGACTGGGTTGAATAATAGGTCAACTCGTTTTGCCCATTTACTAAAGGTCCTGAAATTTCAAAAAAGGGTGGTAATTCACTAGACCCTCCTGCTGTATTTTGAAGGTAAAAGTAGGTTGATGGTGAGAATCCATCCCAATCTAAATCAAAACGTATTTTATAGACATGTATCGCATTTGTTCCCGCTGTCCCTTTTAATATTTCATTGCCTGTTAATGGTTTTAATGCACAAGAGGTAGTTTTGGTAAAGGGACTTACATTGATTCTAAGCTGACCATTGTCTTGTTCTACTACCGAATTGTTACAGCCTATCCAGCCTTCTATATCTCCAGCTGTATCAAAATTATTGGTTAATAGGGTTACTTCTTTTTCTTCGGCTGTTTTTGACCATGTTACTGGACTATCAATCGTTATTGATTTTTCTATTTTATTTCCTGCTCCATCTGTTACGGTTACTGAATATGTTCCTAATGCTAACCCTTCTAAATCTTCTGTGGTTGCCCCATTGCTCCATAAATAAGTATAAGGTGCTATTCCGCCTGTTGTACTTAGATCGATACTCCCCAATTCTGTTCCTGCACAGTTTGCTCCTTCTTTTTGACAACTTACACTTAATACTTCTACATTACAGAAACTTGATTTTATTCCATTGAATGTAGCATTACTTGAGTATAAGGCTAAATCTACTAACAATTCTAAATTAGGGCTGGCTGTTGTTGTTTTAAAAGTTGATCCGTTCTTCTTGTACTTAATTTTTCCGTTTAGTGTTCTTACTATCCGAAATTGATCTCCTTGTTGATAGGTTCCATAAACACCTCTTAGAATTCCTTGTTCTACTACCAGTATTTGATTATTGCTAGAGAATACTATCCCATAATGTATGGTGTAGTAGGTTTCGTTTGTATTGTCTGGTGATAATCCAAAAGCTTTTACTGCTTCTGTTTGATCTACAGTATATTGTACAGACCCTTTTTGATTGGCTGGTAAATGATTGTGAGAGGCTGCTCCAGCATTCCAACCATCTACTGTATTTTTTGTAAGTTTCTTGTCGTTTACTGATAGCCCTACTACATCTTTCCAGATAATTGGTACTTTTATATTGGTACTTTTTGTTGCTTGTTTTCCTTGAGCATCTGTTACAACTAATGTATATGTTCCTTTTTCTAAATTCGCAATGTCTTCTGTTATTGCTCCATGATCCCAACTGTAAGTATATGGTGGTAATCCTCCTGTTATTGTTATGTCTATCGATCCATTTGCTCCTCCTCCACACACTACGTTTTGTTTGGTTCTGGTAATATTCATTGGTGTATAAAAACTAGCTGTTACTCCACTAGTTACAACTCCTGAAGTGCATATTGAAAGATCTGCATAGAGTATGTGTGCTGGATTGGTAGTTAATTCTTTAAACGTATGACCATTCTTTTTACAAACAATTAAATTTCCTAATCGTTCCATCTCAAAAACATCTCCTACTTTAACATTTCCATATTCCCCTTTAAATTTCCCTCGCTTATGTAACAGCAATCGCTTTCTATTAAAAACAAAAGCATAGTCTATTGATCTGACTCTTTGATCATCATTTAATGTTGATAATCCTATGGCTTTTCTTGTTGTTGTTTCTGTAATGGTATAGGTAAATTTTCCATCCTCATTTGCTTCTAATCTATTTACAGATCTTGATCCTGCATTATTCCACCCATTTTCTGCTGTCTTGGTTAGGGTTTGGGTTGCTTGATTATAATCTAATCCAACTACAGCTGTCCATTCTACTGCTACTTGAGCTTTAATGGATAGTGTTGTTAGTATTACAACGAGTATTAGGATGAGTCTCTTCATTGTGTTCTTTTTGCTTTTAATATTCTGTGGTCGGTAATTAGTTTCGAATCGTTTTTTCTCAATTATTGATTGGATTGAGTTCTTATGATTTCTGATAAATTACCTGTACTGTCTTCTAGTTTTATTTCGCAATAAAATACTTCTGAATTTAAATGAGCTCCCATTCCTAAATTCATCATTACTCCTTCTCTAAAGTAAGTTAGGTTTCCTCCTGGTGCTACATCATAAGTATAGGTATTCTCTAAAAGATTATTCCCTCCTAAACTTGTTCCTAATTTCACATGAATTTTAGCTACAGTATTGGTATCAGCCAATAACATGGATACTGACAAGTTTAACGGGTCTGTTGGTGACAATAAATTCATAGGATCAGTTAAGGTATCCAATACTTCATCTGGTATTACCACTTCATTTACTGGTTCTAAATTAATGGTTACTTCTGATGGCGATGGCACTGTTTGCGCTTGCAATCCAAAACTCATTACTAATCCTAATACTATTGTGCTTATTATTTTTTTCATATCTGTATATTTTCAATTCTCTTAAATAATTGTCTTTTTTATTCCATGTCTCTTTTAAAGTTGAAGTTTCTACTCTCCACTTTTATTAATCCTTCGTCTAATACTTCTTTCCAAACTTCTATTACTTGC
>CAJQOH010000033.1 GCA_905479915.1 uncultured Flavobacteriales bacterium | reverse complement strand
TCCCATGTCTTTGTGTTCGCCAGAACTAATACAAATTTTTTGTCTATAAATAACTGAGTCTCAAAAAAAGAAACTTGCTTTTTTGAGACTTGCTTATATCCAAAAAACTTAGTAATAATTTGATGATTTTTTAATTTGGATATTCTCACAAGAAGCAAGCTTTCTTCTACTTCATTATTCCATTCAATAAACTCTTTCGGGGAAACTTTTATTGGTGTTTTATTTTCTAAAATGTAATAAGACATGGGGATTAATCTCTCAACAAAGTAACAGTGCCTTTTAATGAGCTTTCAGGATTCTCTTGATCTGAATAATTAATTACCCAAAAATAGGTGCCATTAGGCACTTTATCTCCTGCAGTAGTTCTTCCATCCCACCCTAACATTAGTTGTTCTGAGTTAAATACTTTTTGACCCCAACGATTATAGATTGTTAATTGATATGAAATAACTCCAAAGGATTGAATAGGAAGAAATAAGTCATTTTGCCTATCTCCATTTGGAGTAAATACATTAGGCATTTCTATTGTAGAATTACAAGCTGTAAATGTTACTTCTATCGTATCTGAATTTGTAGCACAACTGTTCATTACTTGAAGCCAATAAATGTTTGGTGATTCAACTAAAAATGTAGTATTGGTAGAATTGTCTTGCCAGATGTAAGTACTATTTAAAGTAGAAGCATTTAACAGTAGAGATTCATCTTCACAAAGTGTCGTATCATTACCTAAATTAATTTCAGGAATAGAATCATAAACAATGTTGATGGTATCTGATTTTAAACAATTTCCTCTTTTTATTTCACACCAATAATTACCAGCTTGTGTAACCAGAAAAGTAGAATCTGAATTGAAATTTTGCCAATTGTAAGTAACGTTTATACTACTGGCATCTAACATAACAGTATCTCCCAAACAGAGTATTGTATCAACTCCTAAATTGATATTTAGAGTATCTACAATAACATTAATAGTATCCGAAACAGTTCCACAAATATTAGTAACACCAACAAAATAAGTACCTGCTTGATTAATATTAAATATAGAATCTATAGAGTTATCTTGCCAAATGTAGGTGGCATTTAATGAGCTAGCGTTTAAAAAAAGGTTTTCACCTTCACAAAGTGTAGTATCATTACCCAAATTAACTATAGGCAAATTGGCATTACCAATAACAATAGTATCTGTAATACTACAGGCTGTTGTGGTTACCGTTACCCAATAAATACCGTCTTGAGTAACGTTAAATGTGCTATCTGTAGAATTATCTTGCCAAATGTAAGTGGCTCCTGGAGTGGCAACATTAAGTGTAATGGTATCTGTTGAACAAATTAGCGTATCATTGCCTAAATTAAAATTAAGGCATGGAGTTAAATTAATGCTGTCAATTCCCATCCGCAACGCACCGGTTGTATCTCCAACTGAATAGACAATATTGGTATCGTCATCATAAGGTAAAAACTTAATCGTATGCATGGTATCTGTAGCTGTAAAATAAACATCTCTTGACTCCCATTTAAAAGAGGTACTTCTAATAGAGTCAGCACTATAAGTAGGGTTAGTTATTCCTATTAAAGTAGAATCTACATAAACCCTCCAAGCTCCAGAGTTATCTTCACTCCCTAATTGCTTTACTACGGCCTGTTGAAAATTAATTTTATAACTATTTCCTATAACAAAACTTGTAACACCTTGCATAATTCCTTCATCGAAAATTTCATTTCCAGTTAAAGAACGAGCTCCAGAAACAAAAGTTGTTCCTGAATAAGGATTTCCTATAATCCCAGCAGGTGCATGTGGCATTGTCAAATCTGTAAGGTCTGGAGTGTCTCCAAAATTAAAATTAGTTGCAAGACAAACAGGATCTGATTTTGGTACATTTTGCCAGCCTGTAGGTAAATTACTAGAACCAGTAATTATTCCATTTAAATCTGGATTAACAAAGTTTTGTGCTTGAAGTTTAAGGAATGATGAAGCTATAAAAAAGAATAAATAAACTAATTTAAATCGGATCTTATTTTTGATTAAAAGCACAAGGTAAAATTAATACTATTTGGTTAAATGCTAGAATAAAACATAGGCTACTCTTAACCCAAGATAACTGATTGTCGAACTATTTTTAGCAATAAAATCATACCGAATCTCTATATCCATTTTTTTGTTGGCAATAAAACCTATTCCTAAACCATAGCTTATATCCGTAAAAGATAAGGTTTGTTTAGGAATAGTTAAAAAATAATTCGAATAGAATTTTATGGTTTCACTTACTTTATGAACCCCAACATGAGGATGAAAATAAGCCCCATGTTCTTTGGTGTTAAAATACATTTTTAAACCTGCCTGAAAAGGAATCATATAAGCGGATTCATACTTTTCTTCTGGAATAAGATGAAGGTATCCAGCCTGTATTGTAAATCCAGATTTATTTGAGATGCCTATTTCTGCAATTGCAGCAGCACCAAACCCATAAGAAGCTGTATTTTTAAACTCAGCTGTCATAATAGCGCCTTCCAATCCTATAGAAGCACTAAACTGTGCTTGTATGTTTTGTGTAACTACCAGAAAAAATAGTACTAACAACAGTCTTATATTATTTTTCATTTTTTTACTTTCTAATTTTTCTATTCACCTCTTTGCTCTTATGATTTTTTAAGGAGACACCAAAACTAAACAAGATACTGTTTAAATGTATGTAGTAGTACTTAAAAAGTGTTAATTAATCTGTAGCTACAAGCTACAGATAGCAAACTCAGGTGCCATTTGGAACAAGAAGTCATAAACGACTTATTCTAATGCGATTTAAGAAACTTTCTCATATTCAAAGATATTTGAAGTCCATTTCACAATATCTTCCACAAAAATATAAAGTACTGATAATCAATTAAAAAAAATTCAAAAATCATCAAAAGTGCCATTTGGAACGCGACCAAATATTAATATACTTTATTAATATTTTTAAATATGTGTACTTTATTATTCTTTAAATTAAAAAACAGAATTTCTTCATACCTTCTTTTTTTGATATTTTTTAAATTCTTGTTATAATGATAAGAACCAGAGTAATAGATTTCATCTCCTTTTATTATTTGGTCATATAGTTCGATATTACCATCACATTCTTTAAGAGATTTATTCATACCACTCCATAGCGTCTTATCAAAGCTTGAGTATTTAGACCATGTTGATATCTCATATTTGGAATGATTACCAAAATAACTTTGCAGTGGATAATTATGGAATAATGAATCTCCCATTACACCCTCAACAGAGTAAACATTGACATCATATGGCCAACAATGATATTTTTCAAGATATTTTAAATTAACATTAGGTAAAACATTAGTACTGCTTTCATTACAGCTAAATAAAATAGCCAGTAACATTATGAAAAATATTCTTGAATTTACCATTTTTGACCTGTAGGGAATTTAATTTCATACTTAGGAGGTGAGGTTAACCTTATAGTTCCTGTGCCTGTACCAATAAAATTATACTCTGTTGGATTTCCATTTGAACGTAATCTATCGCCAACTATTGCTCCTAAAGATGAAAAATTAAATGTGTCAAAAAAACCATTCCCATCTGTTACAACCCTTACTTGACCTAAAGAACGATTAACAATTGCTAATCGAATAGTTCCGTAAACATCAGATAACGTCTCATCTTTTGCAGGTCGCCATGATATCCTAGGATTAAAAGGATGATTTGACCATCCATTGAAAAAATCAACACTTAAAGAATTAGTTTTGAAATCTTGAATTGATAAGCTACTTGACATAAAATCAAATTGGCCTATATCTACAGTTAAATCTACCCCTCCTGCAAAATGATACCAATCAAGAGATTCTTCTTGAGTAACAACACCATCTGCGTCTGGCCTGGCTCTTCGGCTTGAAGATTTTGTTTTATCTTTATTATAGCGGACATCACTATAAGAATTCTGGTCAATATTTTCGAAACGTCTATATTCTTCTCCCCTATATGTTTCTCCTTTTTTTAAATCTTTATCATCTTTACTTGTTACATCATCTTTCCAAGTTACATTTCCAGAAGCATCTTCAACCCAATCTGGTGGAGTTGCAGCCATACCCGTAGGATCTATCAACATAATCGGATTTCCTAACGTATAATTATATGGAGTGTAAGCTGTAAAATTAACCTGTAACGGATCCATACTCATGTACCTTCCTAACTCTCTGTTATAATATCTTGCCCCGTGGTAACCAAACATGGTTTCACCATCAAACTCGTGCCCTGTAAATTGGTAACGTGCTCCTTCGGTATTGTTTTGGTAAACTCTTCCATCCATTAGTTTGCCGTAAGGAAAGTGATCCCTAACATTTTCTATGTTACCTGAAGCATTTATCACCAAACGAACATTACCCAACCAATCAGTAATGTTGTAGTTTTTTTGTGAAACATTGCTCACATCAAGAGTTGCAAAACCTTCTGTAATACTGTACTGTTTTGGTTTATCGTTTTGATCTACCACTATCCCTTCTAGATAATATTCGGTATCTGTAGGGTTTAATATCTTAACAGATCTATTACCACTAACATCATAACGGTAACTAAATTCATCATTATTGGCTTTTACCATTTTGGTTGGCAAGTTGTGAAAATCATTGTATGCAATAGCGCTAACATCTGAACGTAAATCACTCGTTAAATTACCTAATCCATCGTAATTGTAAATAGATGTAGAAATCATATTGTTTGGTACTAATCACTCTCCTGCCCTTGCCCTAATAGAACAACAAATAATAACGGTATAAATAGTAGTCTTTTCATTTGCAGTTAGCTACCAACTATTTTGATGATGATTCAACTCCTATTTTTTTTAAGAATGTAAAGTTATATTCTTCCTCCCCCCTAAATACTTCTACCTCATAACTTCCAGATTTTTTATGCAACGAATCACCAATTTCAATAAATGAGATTATTCTATTTGGAGTATAATTATAGTTAATTGCCCATATCATACCATAGCAACCCTCTTTACCGATACAAACATCTTTTAAACCTCTACCTTTATGAATTGAAGTTACTTTTCCTGAAATGAATGTATTTCTATCTATTATTATATTAGGTTCTTGTTTCTCCTGATTGTAAAAATCGTAAGAAATAGATACTAAAAAAAATAAAACACAACTAAAGAGCATAATTCCAACCCCTTTATAATTTTTAAATTTAATCATCACTTATATTTTAACTGAGTATTACCTCTATTCATATTTCCTGAAAAACCTGGAGGTGATACTCCAACATACTTAGTAACACCAATTATGTAACCACCTTTTAATTTGGCAACTGAATAACCAAATCCTGCTTCAATAAAATAACTTGCACCTCCTGAAATGCTAGTTCTTGAACCAACAAAATCATGAATATCTAATTGATTATTTTCTCCCGTAAAATAATATTTTGTAAAAAGAACAGATGCTCCAACATCCATTCCAATACCGAAACCAGAATCAAAATCTAATTCCGCAGATTTACCTGCATCAACACCTTGCAAAATATCTATTTTACCTTCTTGCGAATATTCAACACCTAACCCCAAAAGTAAATCAATATTACCATAAACTGAACTTGCTACTGCACCACCTGATATTCCAGACAAAATTGATTCTGATAAAAGAAAAGGATTTGAAATATTTACACCATTACTTAAGGTTGTTTTTAAAAAATTATAAACAAACCCCTCATCTCCATTACTTGCCAAAGGAGGCCCACCAACGTTAAAATCAGGTATCTTATTCAGAGGATTACCTATTTTATTAGCCATAAATTCAGAAGAATTAGTGTTGGATTGATTATCGCTAAAAGTAAAATTATCTGATGGCCTTATAGTATTCTGCTTAGTATTTGGTTCTATCCTACTCTCTAATCCTCTACTCACTCTTGCAGCTTCTTTAAACATAGTTTCTTTAGATGCTGCTGCACTTTCAGCATTTTTCTGATTAATCAAAACTCTGGCTAAGTAAGGGTTCTTTCCCCATAAAATATTTCTCTTATTTGAATTCCCCATTCCATCTTTCCATTCATTAATAGAAAGTGACCTTTGTCCAAAGCCTGCTGAGGGACCACTACTTTCATTAGCAAAGTCTGGTGGCGTACCATCACCTTTACTTCCTCCGCCTCCTCCGCCACCAGGAGAACCATCATTCAACCCATCTAATTTAAATTCTAATATTTCAAGATCCATTAAAGTAGTTTCCTGTAACCAATCAAACCTATGTTCCGTTCCTTTATGAATAGTTCCATACGGATTCTCAGGACACTTACATTTATCCCTTCCCCCATCAGGATCAATATAACTAATCGGATTATTACTCATAGCCAAGTAAGGAGAGTAATGTTGTGCATAAGGATCTATAGTACTCCATCTTCCTATACTTGGGTTGTACATTCTTAATTGGAAGTTGTACCACTTAGAGCCATTGCCTACTTTCTCTTGACCTTGGTAACCGTGCATTGCTTCGCCTCCAGCTCCAACAGCAGAACGCCCTGGCATCTTCTCTCCAAATGGATAGTAATCTACTCCGCTAAAATCACTTTCTTTTTTTGCCTTAAGTCTCGGATTTACATAAACAACTTTCATCCGACTTACTCCCGTAAATCCTGATAAATCTTCATAGTATGATAGTTGTAAACAGCCCATTTTTCAAAGACTAAATGTAGCCATTTTCTTTTTTCAATTGAAAGAAAAAAAATTATTCTTCGGAAATTTCTTCAATAATGATT
>CAJQOH010000032.1 GCA_905479915.1 uncultured Flavobacteriales bacterium | reverse complement strand
ATTATAAGACAAAACGATAGTTTTGTTATTTAAAGGTAATCTAGCATATATTGCAGCTTTACAGCTAATATGCGTTTGTAGTCGTTTAGTTCTTATAATGTTTATTATGTCTGCACTCGTGCCTCGTTTGCTTTGCTTTTTGGCAGCAAAGTAAATAGATCACACAATCCATCGCTTCTTAAAATTCTCGTATAATGTACAATCGTACATAAATTTTAAAATACGAGATTCTCAGGAACTTAGTTTTTTATAAGGTTTATCATTTTGTCCTTATAATTAGTCATTATGTAAAATTGCCGCTCAAGGCTCATTCACTTTAAAAATTAATTCTTTTTCCAGCGCTCAAAAAATTTTATGATTGTAGTTTACTTGTATACGAAAAAATACGTTTGCCTTAATAAGGCTTTAACTTGTATTTTTCTATACTGGCGTAAACTGGCATTGATAATAAGTTCTTTTTGCCTTGATGCAAAAGAACCAAAAAATCAAGAAAGAAATATGCTATCCAACGCGCTCTGTACAATTGCTAAAACAATACTAAAGTAATTGTTTGCTCCGCAAACAAAAGGACAAGCCCCTTTTGTTTGTTTTTAAGCATTTGTCCATTAGCTCACTGTTTATTATTGTTTCGGGTGTTCGTGAACTCACGTTTCACAGCCATCGCTGGCCCGCATTTCTTTCGGGCTTTCGCTCAACACCTTTATTATTATGTTAAATAGAGTATGTTTAAAATTATTCCCTTTTAAATTGAATTAAAAATGAGTGTGCGTTTCAGGAGATATAACATTGAAGAAAAAATATACAAGTCCAATTGTTATCATAATTAAAGCAGAAAGGAAATTAAGATTTATTTTACTTTCAATATGCTTTATTCTTTTCTGAAAAAAGGATTTCATTAACAATAATACTCCTGTAAAAATGAATAAAGCTACACTCATACCTGTTACATAAACGAATATATGCATTAATGTAAAGCTAAATCCCTCATGTATTCCTGAAATTATTAATGGTGCAATTGCTGTAGGACAAGGCATTAACCCCGCAATAAACCCAGTAATTGAAGCACTTTTGATATTTGAAATATCATCAGCTGAATGCTTATGACCACATGAACATCCTGTTTCAGTTTTACGATGTTTTCTTGCTTTATAAAATAAATAACCTCCATACCCTATCAATAGTATAGGTGTAAAAAGTTGTAGGTGTGAGCTATATTGCTCTACGAGTTCTGTTGAAGCCATTTGTTGCAAGGCTAATGCAAAGAGTCCTAGTACTAAAAAGTGTGATATAAAAAGACTAAATATTAAAGATGTAAATATTTTAAGGTTGCTCTTTCTTATTGAAAATGCAGCTAATATTGATTTTCCATGTCCTGGTTCAAAGGCATGTAACAAGCCTAAAACAAATGTTGTTGTGTATGCTAGTATTCCTGTCATTCTGTAAATATACTATAAAATTAACTATTGCAACTTTGTTGCGTTAAATGAAGTGGGGCCTGTAAACTAGATATAATATTCAAAGCTACTTTAGTCCACAACATTTTTTGAATTTTCGTTCGCTACCACAAGGACAACGTTCGTTACGCCCTATTTTTCTTGTAGATCTTTTAATTGGGCTTTTTGTTCCACAACAACTTGATTTACTACAACATGTCTCATTAATTTCAAACTGTTGAGTTATAAACTCCTTATTATCATCTATCATTCTAACTAATTTAAATTAAACGATTCAAGACAAATCAGTTCAGTATATATGTCGTTAAAGACCATCTTCTCTCTATTATAAATTTTCCCGTTTATTTTTAGGTCTCCTAAGAACAAACTATTCAAACCAAATTTCAATTCTTTTATTTTATTACGAATATGGTAAGATAGTTTTAATGATATATTGCCCCCATTTAGCCACAATGTTTCCGAGTATTTTTGTTGTTTTACAATTTGATTATTTAAGTTTGTCAACCGATCTATTTGCGAAATATCATAACTCTTATCGTTAGTTAAAATCACATTCTTATTCGATAAAATAAATGTTATTTCCTGTATGTTTTTTTTTATAATCAAATCCTTTATATGCCCTACCACAACGATGTCGAAAGTCATTGAATTACCGAGTGAAGTGAAAAAATAATTTTCTTGCTTGAAATTCTTATTTATTAGAGTTTCAAGGTTGTCGGTAGGACATATAAAGAATAATTGTCTGTGCATTAAATTTAGCCTCTTGGAATTATGAGGGTATTTATAACTATTGTATTTCTGTAACAAATGTTACTTCAATATCCGTATCACCTGGTGCACATGTTCCATCTTTAACTCCTGGTTGATGTTTTAATGTTATTGTCGTGTTTCCAGTAGCAATAGCACCTGTACTCCAACGTGAAGTAACACCAATTTCATATGTACCATCACTATCTGTTCTTGTTACAGATACATTTGTGTTAGATGGATCATAACAAAATAAGTGTTCATCATCTTCATCTAAAACTTCTAAAGTAACATCTTCTGCTGGAGACTCTGTTTCATTTAAAACCTGCACTGTAGCATTATAATAAGTATTAGCTACCAATCTAATAGTATCATGTTCTGTAGGTCCATTCCCTCCATCTCCATCTGGATCTCTAAATGCATAATTAACACTTGGTTGAACTCCAGCAGTATCTACAAACGAGATTATAAGACTTGTCATTACTTCAACTTCATGTGTTGGTGGTGTTGTTGTACTAAGAGGAACTGGTGAGTCATCATCTTTTTTACACCCTACCATTAATAAGGTTACCATTACTACTGCAACGATTGAATAATTTCTAATTGTTTTCATGTTTATTGTTTTTAATTGTTTTTTAAAAAGTTTATTTAATTATTTATACTCGAAATTTGATATTTAAGGATTGTAAGGAAATGATGAGTGATGTAAGTCGATTTTCAAATCACCTTTAACCAACTTATAGCCAAACCTGTAACAGATTAACTAACAACTGATTGAGCTCCTGCACTATCTACAAAATAAATAATGAGACTAGTCATTACTTCTGCATGGCTATGATAATGGTGATCATCATGAGATGAAGGTGTTGGTGAATTGTGATCTTTCTTACAGCCACAGCCAGTTACAGATAAAGCACATACTGCTATCATTAAAATTGATGCTCTTTTAATTATTTTCATTCTTTAGTTTTTAAACAGTTTAATTATTTATCCTAGAAACTGGCTAGCTAAGGATTGTAAGGAAATGATGAGTGATGCAAGTCAATTTTCAAATGACCTTCAACCAACTTATAACCAAATGTGTATTCAACCTTTGCTTCATTGCCATCCAAATCTGTAAAAAAATAATTCCCCATTGCAATTGCACGGTTTTCTTCTAAAATGAATCCGGTATTCTCAAATCTTACCTTAGTCCAAGGTTGAATTGCAAAACCTTTATCTTCATCATATGCTCTATTTTCTCCCGCAATAAAATATGACAAAGCTTCAACCTTAGTAGCTCTAAATTGCTCTATAGCACATTTTGTTGGTTTAAATAAAACAGGGCCATTTTCAAAGGAGTAAAGCTTGTCTAAGAAATCACTTGTAAAATCTTTACATTCTGATCTATTTTCTTTTAAAGACCCAATTTTAACTACACCACTACCCCATGTGTATTGGGCTTCTGATACTTGTTCTTTTGTAATCATAATTTATATTTATTTGATTTATTATTTTATACTATCTATCAGTGAGTTACTGTCCACCCTTAATATGATTCTTTTTTGTTTGAGGTTTTCAATTGCTGGACTACAATGTACAAGCCCTCCTATTCTTGAATTCGGATATATTGCACCTTTTATTATTGCAACATCCGTTTCATTCAATTGATTCACAGATTCCTTATTTAATACTATTTCTACGTTACCTTCAAAACTGTTTAAGGCTTCATGGTTTATGTTATCTTCAGAAAGCCACATTGTTCCTTGTCCTTTATAGGTGCACAACATTCTAAGCTCGTACATATCTACATGAAACCTCTTACACATATCTGTATCAACAATCCCAAAGAAAATTTTCATTTGACTGTTGTTGCAGATTTCTGAAAACTGAAAAAGAAGGTTTCCTATATCTTTTTTTAGTAGTTCATGCTCTTCTTTGTATTTTAAACTCAGCTCTTTAAAATGGTTATCAAAACTGTTTTTAAACTCGTTAATATTTAGAGAAACGTTTAATGGTCTAAACCCTTCATTCAAAAAATGATTGAGATAAGAATTTATACTTTTAGGCAGTTCTCTTTCATAAATGGTAATATTTATATCCTCTTTTTGAATTAACGATAAATCAGAAAATTTAGAAACATATGAAAAGTGATCTGTTACATTTTGAATCATACTACTTCGTTTTGAAATTCATGAATTGGCCATACATCTCCAATAATTTCACCTTCTAAGAATGCTTTATACTCTTCATCAGTACACAAGCAATCATCTAACTCTTCAAGTATTTCTTCCTTAGCCATATCTTGCCCTATAAAAACAATTTCGTTTATTCTGTCCCCATATTCTTTATCCCAACGAGACATAATATACTCTTCATTAGTTTGAAACGAATCATGTTGATTCCTTTCCAATTTAGACATAGAATCCCACCAAACACCAGTAGATTCAGCTCTTAGGGAACCTCCTGCTTGACTCCAAGCTAAAGCAGAATCTGGGCGAGAAGCTATCCAAAACATTCCTTTACTCCTTATTATAGAAGTATCCCACTCATAGTTTACATAACTCCAAAAACGGTCTGGATGCATAGGTCTTCTTGATCGATAGACAAATGATCCCATTCCGTATTCTTCTGTTTCTGGAGTATGTTCTTCCTTATTTAATTCTGCTATCCAACCTGTACTTTGCTCTGCTATTTCAAAATCGAAAAGATTAGTATGCAAAATCTCTTTAAGTGCTATTTTACTGAAAGTAGAATCGATAATTTTTGCTGATGGATTAAGTTTAAGCATAGCAGCTTTTAACACTCCTAAGTTTTCTTCTGATACCAAATCAGCCTTATTTACGATAATAACATTGGCAAATTCAACCTGATCAATTAATAGATTTACGATAGTCCTGTCATCCCCTTCTATATCCGTTAAATTTCGATCATCCAAAGTTTCTGGGCTACCAAAATCATTAAAGAAATTATATGCATCAACTACTGTTACCATAGTATCAACATAACTCCATTTGGAAAGGTCTATTCCATTTTCTTCATCTACAAAGCTAAATGTTTGTGCTACTGGAAGAGGCTCACTAATACCTGTACTTTCTATCAATAAGTAATCAAATCTATTTTCTTTTGCAAGCCGCTCTACCTCTATCATTAAATCTTCACGCAGTGTACAACAAATGCAGCCATTACTCATTTCAACTAATTTCTCTTCTGTTCTTGAAAGTGTATTTTCGTTTTTTACCAATTCCGCATCTACATTTACCTCACTCATATCGTTTACAATAACAGCGACCTTTAAGCCTTCTTTGTTATGTAACACATGATTTAGTAAAGTTGTTTTACCTGCTCCCAAGAAGCCACTTAATACTGTTACAGGTAATTTGTTTATCTCATTCATTGATTTTATTTTTTATACATTCAAAAAATTCATTACGATATTCTGTTTTTTTAAAGCTGCCCCCATATTCAATTGTAGTGGTAAAACTGCTTTTATCCTTAATACCTCTGGATGAAACACATAAATGCTTTGCGCTCATTAATACAATAACATCTTCCGTTTCTAAGGTCTCTTGTAAGTCTTTTAAGATTTGAAGACATAATCTCTCTTGAACTTGAGGCCTGTGTGCATAATAATCTACTAAACGGTTAATTTTAGATAAACCAACTACTTTATCTTTAGGTATATATGCAACATGAGCAAAACCTGTTATAGGAAGAAAATGATGTTCACAAGAAGAATCAATAGTAATGTTCTGTTCTACTAACATTTTTTTGTATCCATATTTGTTTTCAAAAACAGAAAGCTGTGGCTTATTCTTTGGATCCAATCCATAGAAGAGCTCTTTTACATACATTTTAGCTACCCGATAAGGAGTTCCTGATAAGCTGTCGTCTGTTAAGTCAAGACCTAATTCTTCCATTATCTTTTCAAAGTAGTTTTGAATGTTTTCTATTTTTTCATCATCAGATTTGTCAAATGCATCCACTCGTAATGGTGTTGCGACACTCGTAAACACATGATTGTCTCCTAACAATTCAATTTCATCTTTTTTCATAAATATTATTTGTTATTGTCGCAACATTGATCTGTTTCGCATTGACAGTATTTTCTATTGTAGATATGAAGAACTATTAAACTCAACGTGGGTAAATAAATAGCATTTTCAAACAGACTGAATAATTCTATTCTTTCACTTGCAATGATTATACATAGGATTAACCAGCTGAACCATAATGCTAATGCTACTATTTTATTTGTTGTAAGTCTAGCCGATTGATAGACTGCAAAAAAAGAAATGAACAAGAAAAGATAGTCAAGGAATGCCCACCATGTTGGAGTGGATGCACAGCAACTATCTGAACATAGTTTTGCCACAAATATAAATGGCGTAGCCATACAATGAACTAAACAAATTGAACTCGCAATTACTCCTATATTATTTGATTTATTTATTATAAAATTCATTTAACCATTTATTAATGCAACCAAGTTGCAAGTATAGTCATTTTATTTATTAATGCAACTTAGTTGCAGTTTTAAAATATAATTTATTTGTTATTACTTCTTAGTTGCTTAAATTTGGGGTTATGAAAATTGTCCGAAAAACGAAGTCTGTTGAAATTTTAATTGATGTATTTAAAAACAGCCATAATGCGTTTTCAGTGGTTAATTTAATAGATCGTTTCAAAGATGAAATGAATAAAACAACCATCTATCGTATTCTTGAAAAGCTGGAACAAGATGGCGTTATTCATTCTTTTCTTGGTATAGATGGTCTAAAATGGTATGCAAAGTGTCAAGATTGTTCCTCACACCATCATATTGATACACATCCACATTTTCAATGTCAAAGTTGTGGTAAGTTAGATTGCTTACAAACCGAGATAACGATACCTTCCATTCAGAATCGTCAAATAGATTTTGCTCAAATATTGTTAGTCGGTAAATGTGAAAAATGTCTTTCTTAGAATTAAATACAGTTTTAAGGCAAAGTAATATTTATTGGGCGTGCCCTAAAGGTCGGGCTATTCGCATTACATGGTAATTTGCTTCTATCCCTCACGCAGCATCTAAATAAGTAAATAAAAAACACCTCTTCTACTCTATTTTAGTGTTTACTCTTTACCCATTTATCGCTTTGCTTAAGCGGTATTGTAAGAGTTGTCAATTTATCTGATTATTAAACGGGATGTATAAATCACCAACAGTTACGCTTTAATAAATTATAAAATTCTTCTTGCCGAACTTTAAGAATAAATTCTTAAAGTCCGAAGCAAAGTAACATAAGGTGACTCATTATAGAGCATCCTAATATACAAAATAAGCCTTATTAACTTATTATATTTTTGTTGATTTAATTAGGTCAGGTCCAGGTTTAATCGCTTCAATTTTCATAGTATAACTGTTTAATTATTAGATGTATAAGATTATACAATAATTAAACACGAGTCAATCCGTTCTAGCGCGGTAATTTAAGTAGGTATAAATACCTATTAAAGGTATGGTAAGGTGTGAATCATTTGCGTTAAATGGTAATTGCAATAATGTTAGAAAGTAAATTAAAATACTTACTATTCTTTCACTTGTATAATTAATGGCTCACTTGCGTTATCATCCATAATACTATGAAGTTTTGCAAGTAGTTTAACCTTGTCACTGATTATTGGAATTTTGCTAATCCCGAACTCAGCTTCAACTAAAACCCTCTTAGTTCCCATTAGGCTTACAGTACTTTTATAAACACCAAAATCTGTTCTTACCTTTTTTGTTAACTTATCTAAATTCATTATTTCGATATCCTTATCAAATGATAAGTACAACCTGATTTTTTGTGATTCTAAGAATCTAGGATAATAATCTAATGTCCTTTCAGTAGTATCTACTTTTTCCACATCACCTAATCTCCAACCGTTTAGATTTATTGAATATAAATTTTTATCAATTTTACTAATTGCAGTTTTGTTGGTGTAATTCATTCGTAATTTCATTGTAAAGGGGAACTTATTTGAATACGACTCAATATAGAGTGTGTCAACATCCTCTTCCCCTTCTCCACCTAAGATTACCTCTCTTAGTTTGTTTTCTTTCTCCGCTTTAAGAAACATATCATTCCAATAGGTAGAATTACAACCTGATATAGTTCTTCTACTATTCAATTCCATTGTTTCATCACTTAAATCTACCGTAGCATTATAATCAGAATTAAACATATTATTGAGAGGTTCAACAAAAGGCAGAACAGTCTCTTTAACTTCTTTGCTACCAACTTTTAATAAGATGCAATTTGTATTTTGTAGATCGGGATTAATCTCATTAATTTCATATTTGAAATAAGGATCTTTAGGGAAAAGGTAATGGTATTTTCCAGAATCAATTTTCAGAGCATAGAAAAAATCTGAAATTTGATTGCCAGCAATAAATTCCTTATCAATTGGCCCCGTATATCTATTTCTTCCTAAACCAAGATAGTAGTCGAAACCTAAAGTATTTAGCACGTAGTCATATAATCTAAGAAGCCCATTCCTGTCAATTTTTTTATTTTTGAAGAAATATCCAACTGGCATTGACATTTCATCTTCATTTAAATCAACATAATTTATTTCTTTATTGATGAACTCATGGATAAGTAATAATTTGTCATATTTATTTATTCCAGGATTCTCTACGTTCAGTTTGTGATAGAAGATCTTTAGGGAGTTCATTTTTCCTACCTTCTCAGGCTTTTTCTCGCAATTGTCAAATTTAAACTCGTTAGCAAACTCAGCCCAATTGGATATATCTTTTTGCCTATTTGCTTGATGAAACTCATACATATAAGGATCTCTTTCGTAAATACGAAACCGCATATAGGGTAATTCTAGGTGTGGAATGCTGTAAGGTTCATATTCCATGCCAGGCACCATATTTTCTTGCCAATAAACAAAGTTGAATGAGTTCTCTATCGCTTTATATGGTTTGGGCATACCATTATAAGTCATTGCAAGTATGTTAATATAACTTGGTGTTCTAATTAGAATATTTTTTTTAATCGTTGGGTAATTACCATAAAGAAAATGCTCATTTTCTTGGTAAAAACCAACAGCATAATAACCATGTATAATTTGGATTTCATCCCCTACTTCAACATTAGGTATGAAAAATTTGAGATTACCAGAGTTATCATTACCTCCTGCTCGGTTTAATTGATACTCTAACTTAATACTTGAGCTATCAAGAATCACTACTTCGCCATTGGCTTTAATTGTACGTACAGATAAGGTTTTGATCATTTGATTTGAACTAACGGGTAATTGTACAACTGTACCCATTTCCAAACCAGCTTTAGTTAAAACCCTATAGTATATCTGTGAAATATATTCTGAATAATTACCCGCTGGGAAAATAATTAAATCATCTTCAATAACAACAACATCCTCCGAAGCAAAATTTTTAGGAACTTCAATTCTATCTGGCGTCTTTGACCAATCAAAATAATTAGTTGTATCACTGTCCTGAGCAGTCAAAGTAGAGGCTGTTAAAATAAATAATACTATTAATGGTAACTTATTCATATAATAATGGACTCCTCACTTTTTTACTAATAATGTCTCTTACATTATTAAATGCAACTCTTTCCTCTTCTGTAATTATAACATGTTCACAAATATAGTGGTATCTAATGGCGATTTCCTTAGGTGATGTTTGTTGAATATTATAATTGAATTTTATTCCTGCCGTGTCTATTTCAATTAATCTATTTTCAACATTTTTAAGTTTTATAACATTTTCAAATTCTATAGTTATTTCAAATTGATCATTGATAGTCTGTGATAAAATGAACTCTTCATTTTTTTCAACTTTCCCCATAAAGGTATTTGGTAATGGTAAAACACAAGCGATAATAAAGTCTTATTTGATATTGCTGTGAAATTTGATGTTGTCTTAATATTTCCTTTAACTTTAAGATGGCTATCAACTCCTTCAACAGTAATACTATCTGTAGTTGTTTTTCTGCCAACTCCTTTAAACCAATTCTTTATGGCTAAATCATAATCTTTATCGGAAAGAGTAGATTTAATATAATTGAATTCAATTTGGCTATGGCCATCAAAAGTATATTCAAATGTGCCTGCTAAGTCTTCTCCAGATTGTTTTAATTTACTTTCGTAAGAAACTTTGTTAGTTCTTGAATTTACTTTTGGTACTGTATATATTACACCACCACTATTATTAATGATAAATATATTTCGATCCTGAATAAATCTACTTGGCAATCCATATATTCCAGATGATTCCGTAGCATCTAAACACAACCAATTGTCTCCATTCTTTACAACGCATATTGCGTGGTTAGCTGAAACTATACTTGGAAAATCAAGATCAAATGAGTGATTTAAAGTAGAGGATAGTGCATAATAAGATTCGAATCCATACTTTCTAAGAGCTAGTTTTAACAGGTTAGCCATATCTTTACAGTCCCCTTTTTTATTGTATAACACACTATTTGCCTTTCGTGGTTTAAATGCTCCAATACCATTCTCAATATCTATGTAAGAGATTTTTTGTTTCACATAATTAAATAACTCTTTAATAGTATCAGTTATGTTTTCTTTATTCAGGATTTGCTCTATTTCTAAAATTGATATTTCGTTAAGAGTAGAATCAGATTTAATTAGGTCTAGACACCATCCATTTAAATAAGAAAATCCGTTTCCTTTATGTTGATTAGGAATTATTAATAATCTCATGCCTGGCGCCTGAGAAACGTATCGTATGTTTTCCTTTTGAAGGTGGTCTATTGTCTTTATAACTGAAGTACTTATGGTATATAAATACCCACCTTCAACCTTTGTGGTATCTATTTTAAAATCCTGAAGAATAGAAGTATCTCCATCTATTGTGTAATTCAATGAGAATTTGGTTGGTACAAAAATTTCGTAAGTAATTTGATTAATAAAGTCGCCCTCCATTAAAGATAAGTGAGCGAGTAACATTAAATCACTTGATGTTTTCTTATAACTATATTCTATAGGAAGATCGTAATTTTCATTAGGATAGTTTAAAACATAGCCCATATACCCCCCATAGAAAACCTGACTTGGTAGTGACTGTGTGTAAATATTCTCTTTTTTTAAATCTCTAGTTTTGTCGTTACGATCTAGATAATTGGCTTCTATATTGCTTACCGTTTCCAATTCATTGTATGGTATTGAAATTAGATAATTTTCATCCTGTTTTAGCGTGTAATTATAAGTTGTTTCTTCTATAAAGCTATTCTCATCTATTATTGTAATTTTTTGACGCTTAGATCCATCACTAGTGCTTTTACCAGCCAATAATACTCCAGTGTTAATCCATAGTGTAAAGACTAATACAAATTGCTTTATAAACTTCATTTCATTCACTTGGTGAACCAGATCTTAAATATTGGAACAAATCTAATCAATAATATCAAAAAAACCATTGACTTAAAAAGTTAAAATATCAGGTTTGTTAAGGGTTGTATGCGATATCATAAGGCAAACTTGATTTTGTTGGGTGTGCCCTAAAGGTCTGCACTCGGCTTGCCGAATTTGGTCGGCCATCGTTTTCACATTCATGAACACTTTAATACAATAAGGAATGTGTCAATTTGTTGAGTGTCTTAGTTAGTGATACCATATCTATAAGAGTTCCATTATTCTCTTTAAGATATAGAATATCACCAATATATACTTCTACAACCGTTCTATAGCACTTATCTTTTAATCAATTTAATGACATTCTGTTGGCTTTCATTTTGCACCTTAACAAAGTAGATTCCTTTACTAAAGTCTGTTAAAGAAATTTCTAGTTTGTTTTGATTAACATTATTGTTGGTGTAAACTTCTACAATACTCATGGTTGCTTGACTAAAAAACTGTACTGACCCTAAGCTTGCTATGGATTTTATTAACAGAGTATTTAGTTTGAAATCAGTAAACCTTGGAGAATTCTATGATTAAAACAAACCTTTTCCAATAAAAATTTCAAATGAAAAGAAAAACTCAATTGTAGTTAGCTACCCTGACATATGGAGTTCCTCTTTTGACTACTGCAAACACACGGCTAACAATCTTATTTCTAATAATATTTATGACGCTCAAAGGAGCTTTTCCTTCTTCAACTCGTTTGTTGTAATAATTACGAAGCTCTGTGTCATGTTGAATAGCAGAACATGCACCAATACTAAGTAATCCTTTCATTTTTTTATTTGCTAAGGGGCTAATTCTTGTTCGTCCTTGTAAACTAATACCGGAGCTATGCTCAAAAGGAGCTATTCCTGAATAGCAAGCAAATTGTCTCCAATTACTAAAACTCGCAAAATTATTAGTGTATGCAATGATATGACTTGCCGTAGCTTTTCCTACACCGCCAACAGACATTGCTAAATCATAATTTTTCTTTAGAACTTCTTCAGATTCAATAAGTTGTTTAATCTCAAGATCTATTTTCTCAATTCGTTTATCTAGAACCTTTACAAGGCTTTTACTGTCCTTTGAAATAAAATCATAATCTTCTTTGTTAGTATGCTTAGATAATTCATTAGAAGCTACTTTAAATGCATGTTTACTTTTTTTTAATCTCTCCCTATGACTCAGTAAATGTTTTAGTTTAGCTATTGATTTTGAAGGTAAGACATAAAGCGTTAAATCTTCTTGATGACGCATTGCGTAACGAGCAATTAATTGTGCATCTGCCTTATCATTTTTAATTCTACTTATTCCCATCGAACGCTTTATTTGTAAAGGGTTTTCTAAACAAAAATCAATTTCTTTTTCAGATAAAAAACAAGAGAACTTGTAGGTGTAAACACCAGTATGTTCCATGCAAAATAGTAGCTCATCTTTTTTACAATTAACTATCTTAGTTGACCATTTTAATAAGCTTCTAAATCCCTTTAAATCGTTGCTGAACTGTTGATGTTCTCCAGTTCTTTTTCCTTTAATAATAGATACTACATCTAATGTATTCTTTGATACATCAATACCGATAAATCCTTTGTAATTCATACTTTTACTAAATATTTTATTAATACCTTTAACCAGAAGTTGAGAACATTAATACCTTTAATGGGTCTAAAAACCTAAAATTCTATTTGATGCTTTTCAACTTGTAAGATGACTGGGGACTAATTCCGCCACATAGGTCTGTAGAACCTGGCTATTTTGATAGTTCACCCCAGTTATCTTGGTTAATTTTAATACGTAAATCTAATTCCTATTTTTTTATTGATTAGCTGTGTGCAAGTCTAAAGGCTATTTACACATAATACTAGTTATGAGTACGGCTTTGGATTTTTGTGTTTTGGCTTTGTGTGGCTGCTCTCATAACTCGTATTATGTTACTTAGCTTTGGCGTTTTTGAAACAACTTATTTTTTGCGTGAGGGGATTTAGCTTTTTGCTTGGAATGATTGTTCATTTTTAATGACAATATGTAAAGCAATATGCTAAAATTGGGCTGCCCTAAAAAATGTGTTGTGAAAAAGCTTTTGTGTGATGGATGGGGAACAAAATAAAACACTGGGGCTTTTGAGATACGAAAAAACTGGGTTTTATTTTGTGAGGATTTATGAGTTATCCAATCGGATGAAATTTGCTAATATCTTCTTGCAAATCATCTAAATCATTTATTAAGTAAGCTTCTGTTGAACTTACATAACGATGCCCTGATTTGTATTGTACTTCTCTTAAATTGTAGTTCTTCAGCCAATGTGTAATTACACTTGTTCTAATTTGTTTAATGCTTTCTATTGTTGGATTTTGTTGTTTTAATTTCTGCATCAACTTTTGAATAATATTATTAAAGTGATCACTTGCTCCGGCACTTACAAAGAGTTTTTCTGATTGTTTTCCTGTTAATTCTAAAATTTCATTTCGAGTTTTTAATTGATATTCCATAATGTCCAAAACCTGATGTGCTTCTAACTTCAATTCTCTTTCATTACTCTTTCTACTTCCTTGTATGTAAATTTTTCCTTCTCTTAGTTTCAAATCTTTTTCCTCCAGTTTTGCTAATTCTCTTGTTCCTAATCCTTGCCAAATCATTAAGCCCAATATCACTTTGTTTCTTTTTGCTGCTAATTGTCTATGGGTTTTGGTTGTTGGTATTTTAAAGCTTTCGTAAAGGTTTTCTAATTCTTGTTTTTTAATAATGTGATACAGATACTTCCGTTGGATTCCTTGTATTTTGATTTGCTTGATTGGGTTTTCTGTTATAATTTCTTGCTTTACTGCCCAGGTAAAATAATGTTTTAAACTGCCCGTGTAAATCTGAATAGTTCTTTGTTTAATGTTTCGTTTTTGAATGTGTTTTATGTAGGCTAATATTTCTGTGTAGCTAGATTGTTCTGATTCTATGTTTTCAGTCTCACACCAATTAATAAAATTGATGACATCATTGTAAATACTTGTTCTCGTTTTATTGGAAAAGCCTTTTGTTTCTAAGTAAGTATTAAAGTTGCTCATCTTTTTGTTTGATTAAATGCGTGTAAATCTGTGTACTTTCTAAACTGCTGTGCCCTAAAAATCGAGCTATCTTTTCTAAACTCATTCCTGCTTGCAACAGGTGTGTTGCTATGCTGTGCCTGAGCGCGTGTAATGCAATATCTTTTTGTTGGAGTTCTATTTCATCTGTTTTTTGTTGTAATATTTTTAAGCGTCTTACCATACTTTCTGCTCCTAATCGATTGCCTTGATATCCAATAAACAAAGCTGCTGTTTGTTTGCTTTTTAATAGGTAAGGTCTATGGTCATAAATGTATTGTTGTAGTATTTTGGAGTTGGTTTTATTGAAGGGAACAAAACGCTCTTTGTAATTCTTCCCTCTTCTTACGTGTAAGATCTTTCGATCAAAATTGATGTCTGATAAATCTAAATGATAGCCCTCATTTCTTCTTAATCCACAACTGTAAAATATAGTTAGAATAGCTTTATCTCTAGACCCTATGGCTTCTTTTTTTGGTGTTTCTAAATGGTTTTCTGTGGCTTGGTACAATGCTTTTATTTCTTCTACTGTTAGTACTTGTATGGGTTTGGGATTGGATTCTTCTCTTTCTATGGTCAGGTGTGGCAAGGTTAATCTTCCTGTTTGCCTGAGGTAATCCATAAATTTGTAAAGTCCTTGTAATTGTTTGTTTAGGTAGTTATTGCTTAATGCTCCGCCTTGTCTTTGGTTGCTTCTGGTTTTTAAATTATTGTAGTGTTCTTTTATTAGTGGTGTGGTAATTTGGTTGACTTGTGTGATTTGCTTTTCTGTTTCTAACCAATGGAATAATTCTCGTACATAATTGGGCATTTGGTAAACTGTACTCGGTGCATAACCCAATACGTCTAACCATTCTTTAAAAGAGATTTCTACATATTGGAACGCTTCACTTTTTAGTTTTAATTGTTTCACCGCTTGCTTTTTTTATTCGTGTCTTCCGACTATTTTACTATTTGTTTTTCAGTTACTTGATTCGGTCTTTTACGTTTTGTCTGACACTTGTCTGACCTTTCTCGTTCTTGGTGTTTTTCGTTTACTTTTTTAAGTACTTGGTTAATTTGATGGGTAATTTCTTCTTGGAGATTTTCTATATTTTGTTCTTGATTGAGCTGGTACTGGTAACCTGTTTTATGCTTCTGCCCTCCTGTTATTTGGATTTTATTGTAATTGACTAATTCGGTTAGGTAACGGTTTAATGTTCTCGGGTTCATCCGTTTTGTTTGTCTTATTTCACTACTAAAAAATCCTTCTTCTTTCTTGTTTTCTTTTATCCATTTTCTAAGTGTTTCATAAAAGCTTCTACAAGCTCCGCTTAGTTCATCACTTTTTCTAAATAATGTCTCTTTTAAGAGTGTAAATGCTATTTCAATATCTTGTGGTTTGGTTTCAATAAATACTTCGCCTGTTGTTCCATTAACTAATTGTTCTCTTTGATACTGATGGTAATAGGTTACTGCTTCTATGAAGTTGAGTAATAAACCCATTGTTCGCCTTGGCTTAAAAATCTCTTTTGGTAAATCTATTAGCAGTGCATAAGGGTTAATTATTTTTACTGGTTCTAATACTCGTTGTATGTTTTGTAAGATTTCTGCTGCTTGTTTTTCTTCTTGTTTATCAATAATTCCTGCTTTGATTTGCTTTTGATATTCTAATATTTTAATGTCTTGTTCTTTGCTTCCATCTAAATAAATGAGAATAGATCTATTGGCATTGTCTTCGTAAATTCTTTCTTTGGTGGTACAGCCAATTACACTTACTGGTCCTTCTACTACTAATGTGATGGTGCAGTTTACTCCGTTTTTATCTTTTGATGTTACTGTTTTACTAATGCGTTTTTTACTTTGTAATTCTCTTATTGGATAGAGTACTGCTGCTGCTCCGTCTAAATCTTCTATTAAAAAAACTTTGCCTCTTATCTCTTCTCGTTTGTAGTAGTAAAAACTATTTTCTGTCATTTGGGTGTTTTCCAACAGGTCTTCTGTAGGAAAGCAGGCTGCCACTCTTTCCATTAAATAACTTTTTCCTATTCCACTTTTTGCTAAACAAACTACACTTAATGGATCTGCACATTTTCTACTACTCATTGCTAATAATAATATCAAGGCATTTATTTCTTCTCCTATTATTCCTGATTTTGCTAAGTCTAATTTTGTTTGTTCGATTAGATTTTCTTGTTCTAAATAGTTGAGTGCTTCTTTTTTCTCCTGTGCTGACAGCACTTTTATTGCTTCTTCTTCAGGTTCTTGTTCTTTTAATTTCTGCAATCGGTATCTTTCTAATTGTGCGGTTAATTCTGATAAACTGGCTTCTATTACTGAGATTCCGATTTCTAAACGGTCTGCTGTTTTTCGCATAAACTTTTCTAACTGGGTATCATTGTACAAGTCTAAGTTGTGGCGTATTGGTGGTTTTGGACTACCTGGTAATTCTGCTTTTAATGTTGCTCGCATTCTATCCAAGCCTTCTATTTTAATTCCACCTAATACAGTTAGCTTGATTAAACTGTTGTTGTAAATTAATTGTTCGGTGTTGGTGGTGTTTAATTCTGTCATTGAAATTATTTGTTGAGATATTATCTACAACAAATTTAACTAATAGTTTACCATATCTCAACTTTAATTTCTCTTTATTTTCTATTTATTGGTTATTATTGAGTTTATATCTACATTTGTCCTATGTCTATTGGTAACAACATTAAAAGAATTAGAGAGCAAAAGGGTTTGTCTCAAAAAGAGGTTAATACTGAACTTGGTTTAGATAAGTCTTCTTATTCTAAGTTAGAAAAAGAAACTAGAGAAGTTAAGATTTCGGAACTAATAAAGCTTTCTAGCTTATTTAATATGAGTGTTACTGATATTATTAACTATGAAGGTGATATACCCT
>CAJQOH010000031.1 GCA_905479915.1 uncultured Flavobacteriales bacterium | reverse complement strand
TGCAACATCTTTATAAATATTTAATCCTGCTCCTAAATAACCACTTCTCCAACTGTTCTTTAATAATCCTCCATCCAACATGATGCTGTACGTTTTATAAGGATTACCTATACTTCCCCATTGACTTCGATAATTAATGGCTCCTCTTATGTCTCCATCAAACACACCTGTTGTTGCTGGATTGGTTGTTATGGGCATTGCATCCCACATGGTAAAGTGGATATCTTGAGCACAAGTATTACTTAATATTCCTATGGTAAATAGAATTGTTAATATTGGTTTCATAAACTGTTGTGTTTTTAATTGATCTTTTTTATCTAGTAAGTGTTATATCCCCCTTTTTTTCTATTTTAGTTCCATTTCTAAATGTGACTTTTAAGTAATAGACAAATACACTGTTATTCATTTTTTTTCCTCTAAAAGTTCCATCCCAACCTTTATCTACACTTTTAGTTTCAAAGACTTTCTCCCCCCATCTGTCATAAATAAAGAAGTTAATAGATTCTATCCCCACACCTCTTACATAAAGTATGTCATTGTTTCCATCCCCATTAGGAGAAAAGATATTTGGAACAAAAACCACTAAATCATAATCTAGAATTACTGTAACATCATCACTAGAAACACAACCATTGGTATCTTGTACTGTTATGGTATAAGTAGTTGTTTCTTCAGGAGTAGCTATTGTAGTTAAACATGTAGGACAACTTAACCAAGTTGGAGGATCCCAAGTATAGGTTCCGTTGCTTCCTACAGCATTTAATGGGGTACTTTCACCTAAAACTACTCTTACATCCGTTCCAGCATTGATTAATGGTGCTGGACTAACAGTTAATACGACAGCTGTTATAGCTGTACACCCTGTTACAGGATCAGTTACTTGAGCATAAACTGTGGTTGATGTAGTTACAAAAGCATTGGCAGGTATAACAGCTGTAGTTAAAGAAGCATCAGTATACCATGCTACAGTATTAGCTCCTCCTACAGTAGTATTTAAAGTAGTTAAATCAAAAGTTGCTTGTCCTGTTCTGTCATCACAAATACTCATTGTTGCAGCATTTACTGCTGGTAATGGATCTACTGTTAGGGTTACAGCTACTGAATTCCCACATCCTGTTGTTGGGTCTGTTACTTCTGCATATACTGTTGCTGTTCCTGTTATAAATGCATTGGCTGGTGCAGCTGGTATCGTTAAAGTTGCATCTGTATACCATACTACTGTATTGCTTCCTCCTACTGTTGCATTTAATGTGCTTAAATCAAAACTTGCTTGACCTGTTCCATCATCACAGATATTCATTGTTGCTGTTGTTACTACTGGTAATGGATTTACTGTTAGGGTTACAGCTACTGAATTCCCACATCCTGTTGTTGGGTCTGTTACCTGAGCGTATACTGTTGCTGTTGTTGTTAAAAAGGCGTTGGATGGTGCTGCTGGAGTTGTTAAAGCAGCATCAGTATACCATGCAACGGTATTTGATCCTCCTACTGTTGCATTTAACGTTGTTAAATCAAATGTTGCTTGGCTTGTTCCTAATACATCTTCACATAATGACATTGTTGTTGCTGTTACTGTAGGCAGTGGGTTAACAGTAAAATTAACATCTATGTTAACTGGAGGACAGGTTCCTTGAACTACTACTACATTAATTACATCTCCATCATTAATGGTTACTCCTGTAGGGCCTGTTGCCCAAGTATATGATGTTGCTCCTGAAAAAACACCAGTGTTAAAGGTCGTTAAATCTATTCCATTTACTTGCCCACTTCCTGGTGCATCTTCACAAAATTCTGGTAATGGATCATTCAATGTAATATTACCACCTACTGAATAGGTAACACTATCTTGTAGTGTACATCCGTTAATAGTTAACTCAAAATAAAACACTTCATTATCATTAACGGTAACATTGGTTGGTTGAGGGGCAGATGCTGTTCCGTAGGTATTGTCTGTAAACCAAACAAAAGTTCCAGTAGCATTTAATCCTGCTTCTAATCCTGTTACATCAATGTTTAATGCTTGACCTGATCCTGTAACATTTTCACATTCTGATGGGGATACTGCATTTATTGTTGGTGATGCATTGATGGTTACTATAAATTCTGCTGTATCATCAAGACAGGGTGCTGTAGCTGATACTACATATCCAAAGGCATAATCTCCTGATGGTAATCCAGTAACATCAAAGACTCCTGTTGCTATATTAAACTGACCACTTGTTGTAGTATCTATCCATGTTCCTACTGCTGTATTTCCTGATAACAATACAGTTAAATTTGTTGTATTTCCATTAGCTCCACATAAAGTATCAACACCATCCAATCCTGCATTTGCTGCAGGTATTACATCCAATAAAACAGCTGCTGTATCTGTACAATTTGTTACCATATTCTCTACTTGAACATAAACTGTTGTTGAACCTGTTAAAAAAGCAGTAGCTAATGCTATTGGGGTTGTAGGAATATCTGCTGCATTTGCATACCAAGATACTGTAGTATTAGCTGCCCCTCCATTAACAACTCCATTTAATGTTGTTAAATCAAATGTTGCTTGGCTTGTTCCTAATGCATCTTCACATAATGACATTGTTGTTGCTGTTACTGTAGGTAGTGGGTTAACAGTAAAGTTAACATCTATATTAACTGGAGGACAGGTTCCTTGAACAACCTCTACATTTATAACATCTCCATTATTAATGGTTACTCCTGTAGGTCCAGTAGCCCAAGTATAGCTTGTTGCTCCTGAAAAAACAGCATTATTAAAGGTGGTTAAATCTATTCCACTTACTTGCCCACTTCCTGGTGCATCTTCACAAAATTCTGATAATGGATCATTTAAGATAATGTTTCCTCCTACGGTATAAGTTACACTGTCTTGAAGGATACATCCATTAATACTGACTTCAAAATAAAATACTTCATTGTTATTAACTGTAACATTGGTTGGTTGAGGAACGGATGCTGTTCCATAGGTATTGTCTGTAAACCAAACATAAGTTCCGGTAGCATTTAATCCTGCTTCTAATCCTGTTACATCAATGTTTAATGCTTGACCTGAGCCTGCGACATTTTCACATTCTGATGGGGATACTGCATTTATCGTTGGTATTGCATTGATGGTTACTGTTGCTGTTGCTTCACAGCCATTGCCATCTGTATAGGTAATTACACTTGTTCCGTCTGTTACTCCGGTTATCAACCCTGTTGTGTTTACGGTAGCTACTGCTGGAGTTGCTGATGTCCAAGTCCCCCCTGTTGTTGGTGCTGATCCGGTTAATTGGGTTGTTGAGCCAATACAAACACTTAATGTACCTGTTATTGTTGCTTCACTAATTGTTACTGTAGTTGCAGCTTCACAGCCATTGCCATCTGTATATTTAATTGTATTTGTTCCTGTAGCTATTCCTGTTATTAATCCTGTTGTGCTTACTGTAGCTATTGCTGGAGTTGCTGACGACCAACCTCCTCCTGTTGTAGGTGCTGATCCGGTTAATTGTGTTGTTGTTCCTACACAAGCACTTAATGTTCCACTTATTGTAGGGTCTGAATTTACTGTTACTGTTTTTGTTGTAGTACAGCCATTGCCATCTGTATAGGTAATTACGCTTGTTCCTCCTGTTACTCCGGTCACTTCACCAGTAGTAGCATCTATTGTAGCTACTCCAGTACTTGCGGATGCCCAACTACTTCCTGCTGTTGGTGCTGATCCGGTTAATTGGGTTGTTGAGCCAATACAAGCACTTAATGTACCAGTTATTGTTGGAGCACAAGGGTTTACTAATACATAAATAGAGCCTGCGTCAGTCATCGTATTATTTCCATTAGGATCTTCATCTTCTCGAACGGCACCTATAATTATGTCGCTATTAGATATTGCTGCAGAAAATCCAAAGAAATCTTCCGATGCTCTATCGGAAGCAACAATCTTTTGTACTTCTGTCCAATTCCCAGAGGAATTTCGTTTGAATAAATATGCTGAACCAGCAAAAAGTAATGAATTTTGACCATTAACATCTTTGCTTTCTCTGTTAGCTCCTACAATTATGTAATCATTAGATACTGAGACAGATGCTCCAAATTGAGCATTCACAGCTCTATCTGAGGCAACAATTTTTTGTGTTTCAATCCAATTTCCTGAAGCATCTCGTTCAAAAATGTAAGCAGATCCAGCAGC
Organism: uncultured Flavobacteriales bacterium; assembly: GCA_905479915.1. Taxonomy (GTDB): domain Bacteria; phylum Bacteroidota; class Bacteroidia; order Flavobacteriales_E; family Vicingaceae. The sequence goes on along the minus strand of CAJQOH010000031.1, from coordinate 1,289 downwards.
ATCAAGCGTATTCCCTCCAGTAGCATCTTCATCTTCTCTGTAAGCTCCCACAACAAGATAATCGTTAGAAAGAGAAATGGAGCGAGAGAAATAATCAGAACGATACATATCTGAGGCAACAATAATTTGTGTTTCAATCCAATTTCCTGCCGCATTTTTTTTAAATATATAAACTATACCTTCGTCATCCCAAAGATTATCATTACCGTCAGCTCCAATAGCAATACAATCGCCAAACATTGCAACATTAATTCCGAAGAAAGCATCTTCATCTCTTCCAGAAGCAACAATTTTTTGTGTTTCAATCCAATTTCCTGCGGCATTTCGCTTAAATATGTATGCAGAACCTGCATAATTAAAAGGAAGGCTATTAACATTTTCATCATCTCCATAAGCTCCAACAACAAGGTAGTCTCCATATATTGCTACTGAATATCCAAAGAAATCTTCCGATGCTCTATCTGAGGCAACAATTTTTTGTGTTTCAATCCAATTTCCTGCGGCATTTCGTTCAAATATGTATGCACAACCTGCACTAGGTTTCGTATTTTGACCATTAGCATCTTCGCCCTCCATTGAAGTTCCTATAACAATATAATTACCATAAATTGCAACAGATAGACCAAAAGCATCATTTGCAGCTCTGTCTGAAGCAACAATTTTTTGTACTTGAAGCCATGTACCTGCAACATTTCGTTCATATACATAAGCAGCTCCAGCATCGGTTAACGTATTTCCACCAGAAGCATCTTCATCTTCTCCAACTGCTGCTACAACAGCATAATTGCCGGATATAGCTAACCGAAAACCAAAATTGTCTTTCATAGCTCTGTCTGAAGCCACAATTTTTTGTGTTCCAGTCCAAGTTTGAGAATAGGTGGTTCCTAAGAACAGTAAAATAAATGTTAAAAATGATAATAGATTTTTCATAATAGTTCTAGTCTAAGAGTTTGTAGAAAATTTGGCAAAAACAGTTTTCCAAAAATAAAAGCTAAATGATAAGCAAGGACTGGGCTTTTACGGTATTTCAACTAAGTGCTAGCACGTGTTTTAGGGGGTGTACTAAAGATTTGTTTAGAGAATTACTACACTTTATTCTAAGAAGATATCCCTTATATAAATTTTAGTTTATATTTACCTAAGAACATTTATACCAAATTAATTTCATAAAACGTTATATTTTGTGTATTTTTAAGGTATGGGAAAAGTATTTGAAATCACGATTAAAGAGAGTTTATCAGCGTTGAAATTGCAACGAAAAAGAGAAAAAAGTCAAAAGAAAAAGCTCC
>CAJQOH010000030.1 GCA_905479915.1 uncultured Flavobacteriales bacterium | reverse complement strand
TTATAAAAACAGAGTTTTTGAAAATTTAGAAAATGTAAAAATCTGGCTACATGATTTTGTTAGAGACAACCTGACTAAAAAAGTTGTTGGAAGTATTACACATAATAACTTTTTTTTAAACAACTTTTATAGCGTTTTTTTGAAATTAACATGGTATCACTTGATAAAATACATTTTAATAAGCTCAATTATTCTTCTATCTAGTTGCTCATCTATTTTTCATTCATCAAAAAAAACCTTTGAAAAAAGCAAATTAGAACAACCTTACGATGCCATTATAGTTCCTGGCTATCCTTTTGATGGTGAAAGTTGGAATACCGTAATAAAAATGAGAGTTACGTGGGCAAAGTATCTGTATGACAATCACTACGCTAAAAATATTATTTTTTCTGGCGGAGCAGTTTACACACCCTATATAGAAAGTAGAATTTTTAAAGCGTATGCTATTGCTAAAGGAATTCCTGCAGAACATATTTATACTGAAGAAACTGCAGAACATAGTACTGAAAATGTTTACTACTCCTACCGCATTGCTAAAGAAATGAATTTTGAAAAGGTAGCACTTGCAACAGATGCTTTTCAAACAAATAATTTAAGACATTTTATAAGAAAATACGATTTGGAGATCAAACTTCTACCAGTCATTATAGACACCTTAGTTCAACTAGAACGAGATGAACCAACAATTAATGCCAGCACAGCAAAAGTTGAGAACTTTAAATCCATAAAAGATAGAGAAAACATCTTCCAAAGACTTTCTGGCACTTTTGGAAAGCAAATTATTTGGCAGGAAGAAGACCTCAAAAAGAAAAGGTTTGTAAGAAAGTTAAACCGTCAAAAAAAGAAGCAAAACTAAAACCTTCTACCCTTCTTAAACACAAGGTTACATCTGAACATTATTAATATTTTCAAAAGGATCAGGAATGTTCTCTGAATCCTCTTCAATAATCTGTAAAATATCTCTTGTAATTCCCCTAGAAATATTAGAAATAGGCACATCATTTGGCGACCCTTCAAATGGATTTTCTCCTGCCAATCCTATTCTAAGCATCGTATTAAATACCCATATTACAATTACTGTAAAAGGAATGTTTAACCAGACAAAATAAGCTCCTATAAAAGGATTTGTTTCTGCAATATCAACTCCCATATTTGCAAAAGCAGGTATTATTGCCATAGGCAATAACCACATAAAAATATGCACAAAATGATAACCAATACTCCCGTACTGCTTTGGATAAGGGAAATTTTTAATACGCTCAGATTTTCCTTGTAAAGCTGTTAACTCTTGAAGCATTTGCTGCAAATTTAAAAGCGAAAAATCCCAAAACTTTTTTTCATCACTTAATTTTCTAAAATGTTTAGACTGTAATGCAATAATAGCATTAGGCTTGTTATCATTTTTCATTACATGCTTAAATTCTTCTTCTGATAAATATGGTTTCATCTCATCTTCTAGAGAAGTACCGTATTCTGGAACATCATACTGTAAGGGATGTTCTTTTCCTTCCTCTTGGTAAGAAGCTTCCCAAACTTTTTTAGATCGCATTGCATAACGCAAAGCTGTTAACCATGCAATATGCCTATTGGTTATAATTCTAATCGTTTCTGTTTCATCTTTTGTTTCTTCTGAAGAATGGATGTAAAAACTATCTTTAACTGTTATGATTAATGATCGTGATGTATTTACTATCCCACCCCAAATCTTTCTAGCTTCCCAAATTCTATCGTAAGCTGCATTATTTTGAAAACCTATCATAAATGCAACAGCAGTACCAATTAAACCTACCGGAGTTAAAGGTACTTGCAACCATTTAACATTTAACAATTCGTATAAAGCTGTAACTGATGTAGCTAAAACAAAGAAAAAAACAATTTCTTTTCTTGTCCAAATTAAAACCTTACCAAATGAAAACCTTCTTAAAACATACATAAACTATACAATTAAAAATATTAAAATCTTAGGTCAAAAATAGTAAAGAATTTTATAAGGCTAACCAAGCTTTAACTCCTAATATAGTTAACCCTATCAAACCAATCAAAGCACCAATATAACTTTTTGAAAATGTATACCCATTTGCTCTTTGATAGTTCGCAATTAGATATGCTATTATTAGATCTAATAAAAATAAAATGATCCAGACTGAAGTACTCAATTTATTGAGCTTTTTTGAATAACTGTGATACTATTAAAATAACAGAAGTAGTAAACGTTAACGTTAATAATATTCCTGAACAAATAATAATGTATTTAAACCATAAAACCCCACTCCACATCAACCATATACCTCCAAATGTTAAGACAATTGAAACAAAAGGCTCAACAATCAAAAACTTCTTTAACCTAGGATTAACTGATGTAATTAAAAGAATTGATCCAAGCGCTAAAAATATTAAAGACATGCTTGTAACATGGTTGTGAACTGTAGTAATAATTTCTTTTTCAGATTTCTTAAATCGCATTACATCTGCCTCTTCATTATCTTCATTACCCAAATAATGTTCTTCTATACCCTTTGTAGTGTTACCTGTATTTTCATTTACAAAACGTAATCCAGTAAAATAACCAAAGCTTAGTGTTAAAACAAAAAACCCCACTAACAACTTAGCAGGTTTTGGTAATTGATGTATTTTTCCGTGTAATTCCAACTAAACAACGCCTTTTTTTCTTAATTCCTGCATACGCTTAGCAACTACCTTAACATCTTGAGTTAATGACCTTGCAGACATTGTTGCTCCTGATATATTTTGAATATCATGACCAAACTTCATCGTATTGATATCTTTTTTCCCTTTAAACTGCTTTAACCATCTACCACTTCCTATTTCGCCACCATACTCCTCACGATAAACCAATACTTTAATTTTTAAGATTGATAAATCCTCATTGAAAACAATCATGTAATCAAAATGATTCATTCTACCCAATGCACTAGAAATAAAAATATATGAATTAGCATTGGTTTCATTAGATACTTTATACAAAGTATTCTCACTTAATTTAAAAGATAGTGATTCTTGAACTGAACCTGAAACTCTTATAGGAGTTTTAGAAACATTCTGTTCAGGCCAAAGTTTCGCCAATGTTTTGTCCATTTTTCTTACACCTGATTTTGGTAAATCAAATGAAAAAAGACTTAAACTTAAAACAACTAATATGCAAACATTTCTCATTTCTATAAACTTAAAATGGTCTGCTAATTTCTTAGCAGACCGTAAAATTAATGAACTAATCTTAATTTAACTAAAACCAAACTCCAACACCTAAATTAATTTGTCTTGAAGATATATTATTCTCCATTTCATTATCAAATATTTGATAATCTGCTTTAAATGCAGCACCATTACTTACCTTATATGTTACACCAAATGTTAAATCAGTTCTGGCGAAAGAGTCATTTTTATCCGTTCCTTCTGTTGTAGAAGAATGTGTATCATAAAACTCATACCTTCCAAATAGAATTACTTTTTCTTTAGCATCCTTTTTGAAAATACTCAAAACATCATACCCAACTTCACCATAATAACCCAACATTGCTGATCCTAAATCACTACCTGTAAAAGCGTTGTACTCTTTAACATTGGTCATTGTAGCTGATAACAATTGAGCTCTTAAAAATAAATTTTTGTATTGATATCTAGCATCTAAACCAAACATTGAAACTCCTATTACAGTAGAATCTGCAGCAGCTAAAGCTTCGGTATCAGAATTAAGAACTCCATCATAAGCTGTTGTTTGTGATTTCCCAAAATACCCTGCTGCACCTATCTTCAATCCTTTAATACCATAAAAATCTAACTTTCCAGAAAAGTTTGGACTATTAAATGTTGATTCTGCACCTTTCTGTCTACCTTTTCTGAATCCATCAGAACCTCTAAATTTTCCTCCTCCATCATAGCCTAAAAAACCATTAAAAACATAAGCTTGGTATTTTAATGACAACCCATCAATATTACCAGTAAATCCAGCCCCCATCTCTCTCCATGTTGTTGGAGCAATTTTACCATCTAAATTTGGTCTTTCTACACCATTATAGGTTGTTGGTTCATGGTATTCATTTATAATACCCATTGGAATTAACATTAAACCTGCTCTAAAGTTTATCGGCTGACTAATTTTATAATTAATAAATGCTTGCTCAACATAAACTTCTTTTACATGCTCTAACTCAACCTCAGTAACAAACTGAACTCTTTCGTTAAATTTATATCCAACAAGAATAACCATTCTATGAACATCCATTTTACCATTAGCACTTGCCGTATCATTTAATGGTTGATTATAATCTATTTGACCATATCCTCCTATTGTAATTTTTTTTGCTCCATTTCCACTCAAAATATTTTGAGCAGAATTTAATGGTGCATTACTGGTTGTATCTGAACTTACCACTTGCCCCAATAAAGAACCTACCAACAACATCCCTACACCTAAACTTAAAATCTTCATCACTACTTAATCTTTACACTTTATTTATTTAGATTCATTCTAAATAACGAGGCAAAAATATATGTAGCTTAAGAAGTATACAATACCTTAAAAGTGGTATTTTGAAAAAAGAAGGAAAATGAAATTATAATTTTTAATGAATAATATTCTCTCTAAAGGCATAGATAACAATGCCTGCGGTATTTTTAATTCCCAACTTATTCATAATGTTTTTACGGTGTGTATTTACCGTGTGGGTACTTAAAAAGATTTTTTCTGCTATTTCTTTATTGGAAAACCCATCAGAAATTAAACGAATCACTTCTATCTCTCTTTCTGATAAAGAAATTCCTGAGCATCCTTGTTTTTCAGCATCGTTTCCTTCTGCTAAAATATCAATCACTTCTCCACAATAAAATTGTTTCCCATCATAAGTATCTGCAATTGCATCCATTATTTCTGGTTTCTCACAATCTGAAAGCAAATAACTATCTACCCCATTCTTTAAAGCATTGTAAACCGTTGATTTGGGTAATTTATCCGTAATCGCTAAAATTTTACAATCCTTATAAATCTTTTTTATTTCTTTAATAGCACGAACACCAAAAGTTTCAGAAGAATAATCAATAACAACGATATCTGGAAAATATCTCGAAGATTGATCAGATAAATGTTCAATAGAATTAGCAACACCTAAAACTCTATTACCCATTTTAGATTGGATAATCGTTTTTAAACCTTCCCCGGCTATCTGGTTGCTATTTGCTATTAATATATCTATCATTTTTATTTAGATTGATTCTAAATAAGCGTCAAAAGTAACTAGAATATACAGATCTTGCAAGAATAATCTTTTTAAAATATCCATAATTTTGATTTTGTAACACGAGGTTAAATCTGTAAGTTTACATTACCTATGAAACCTATAACCAAACATATATTATCCCTTATTATTACTGCATTTACACTAAGTATATGCTATGGACATGAAGACATTAAGTCAGTAAAATTTATCGAAAACAAAGGACAGTGGCCTAAACAAGTTAATTTTAGAGCTGATGTTAATGGAGGTAAAATTTGGTTGGAAAACAATAAAATATCTTATCAATTCACAAAATTTTCAGACACTCATGCCAAACCCACTAAAACAGATGAACCTTTTATACTGCAACATGTAGTTTGGGCAGAATTTGTTGGAGCCAATACAAATTATGAAATTGAAAAAAGACAACAATCTAAAGAGTATAGCAATTACTTTCTAGGCAAAGATCAATCAAAGTGGGTTTCTAATGCCTACGGTTACTCAGACATAAAGTATAAAAACCTATACAACAATACAGATTTAAGAATTTATGAAAAATCAGGTCATTTAAAATATGACTTTTTTCTAAAAGCCGGTGCAGAAAACAACATCCAAATCAACTATCAAGGTCAAGATAAAATAAATATAAATAGAAGAGGAGAATTGGTTATTGCAACCACCTTAGGTCAAGTTATTGAAGAAAAACCTTATGCTTATCAAATTATAAATGGAAAAGAAGTTGAAGTTAAATGTAGCTTCTCTCTAAAAAACGATATTGTTTCTTTTTCTCTTGGTAAATACAATAAATCACTTGACTTAATAATTGATCCTGTTTTAGTTTTCGCTAGTTACTCTGGTTCTACAGCTGATAATTTTGGGATGACAGCTACTTATGGTTATGACGGTAGTTTATTTGCTGGAGGTACTGTTTTTAATAACGGATTCCCTACTACTCCTGGTGCTTTTGATACTGTTTTTCATGGAGCTCCTGCATCAGGAATAACAGATATTATTATTACCAGATACGATCCTACTGGGGTTAGTCAAATTTACTCTACTTATATCGGAGGTACAAATACCGAAACGGTTAATAGTATAATTGCCAACGAGAACAATGAACTCTATATTTATGGAGCAACAAGTTCTTCAGATTTTCCAACAACATTAACTGCTTATGACAACTCTTACAATGGAGGATCTCCGTTATCTTTTCCTTCTAATGGTACCAACTTTACCAATGGTACAGATATTTATGTTGCAAAAATTAATGCTTTAGGTACTAATCTTTTAGGTTGTACTTATGTAGGTGGAACTGGTAATGACGGTGTAAACTATACCGTCTCTCAAGTATATGATACATTAATGAACAATTACTCTGACCAATTTAGAGGTGAAATTATGTTAGATAAAGATGGGGATTGCTACATTACTTCATCTACAAAATCATCAAATTTCCCTACTTTAAATGCTTTTGATAATACGTTAAATGGACATCAAGATGCTGTTGTTTTTAAACTAAACACTGATTTAACTACACTTAAATGGAGTACTTACTTAGGAGGTAGTGATGCTGATGCAGGTTTTTCTATCAAAGTAGATACCAATAACATCGCTTATGTTTGTGGAGGAACCACCTCTAATGATTTTCCTGTAACAACTGGTACAATTACAACTTCATTTCAAGGAGGAAAATGCGATGGTTATATTACAAAAATAGACAGCAATGGTTCTTCTATCTTAGCGGCAACCTACATCGGGACAAACAGCTATGATCAAACTTATTTTATAGAAATTGATCGATTTAAAACAATTTATGTTGTTGGACAAACAGAAGGAGCTTTTCCTGTTATTAATGCCCCTTATTCAAACCCCAATAGTGGATCATTTATAGTGAGCTTAGATAGTAATTTAACTACTATTGACTACTCTACAGTTTTTGGAAATGGTAGTACTAGCGCACCATTTTGTCCTTCTGCCTTTTTAGTTGACCGATGTCAAAACGTTTACGTATCTGGTTGGGGAGGTGACATCCTTACAGGAGCAAATCTAACTGGGATGCCTACAACAGCAAATGCATTTCAACCCAATTCACCCAATGGATTTGATTTTTATTTAATCGTTTTAGAACGTGATATCCAATCCCTGTTATATGGAACTTACTTTGGTGGAGCAACCAGTCGTGAACATGTTGATGGAGGAACAAGTCGTTTTGATAAAGAAGGAGTCATCTACCAGTCAGTTTGTGCTGGATGTGGAGGTAATGATGATTTTCCAACAACTACTGGGGCATGGTCAAACATAAATAATAGTAGTAATTGTAACAACGGAGTATTTAAATTTGATTTTGAAATATTGCCAAAAGCTCAATTCTTTGTCAATCAATTTCAAGGTTGTGCACCTTTATCTGTTACTTTTACCAATACAAGTAATAATTCTGATACCTACCTCTGGGATTTTGGTGGTGGAGATACCACATCCCAAGTTTTTCATCCATCTAGAGTATTTAATACTCCAGGAACCTACAATGTATCATTATTAATCCGAGATTCTATATGCAACACAGTTGATACTGCTTTCCAAACGATAACAGTTAATCCTCCACTAACAATTTCTGGAGGAACTACCATCAACACATGTGATGATACCGCAACTTTCTCTATCAGTGTAAATGGTACTCCAATTCATATCACTTGGTCTACCAATAACCAATTTACAGACACGCTAAACCCAGGACCTCTTGATACAAGCCTTACCGTTTTAACAGGTGACACCTCATGGTATTATGTATTGGCTACAAATGGACTCTGTTTAGACATGGATAGTTTCCTAATACAACATATGGGCTTTGAAATAGATGCTTTAGGAGATACTATATGCTTGGGTGATGTCGGATCACTGCAAGCCACAACAAACTCCAATCAAACAATTACCTATAACTGGACTCCAGGTGGATCAATTGTAAGTGGAGGGAACACCCCCGCTCCTACTGTTAACCCAGGCACAACTACAACCTATTATCTAACTACCCAAAATAGCTTTGGTTGTTCCTACACAGATTCTGCAACAGTTACCGTTATTCCTCAAATAACGTTATCTGGAGGAGATACCACTACCACGTGTGATACTGCCACCCTCTATATTTCAACAACGGGACCAATTACTTCCATAACTTGGTCAACCAACAATCAATTTACCGATACGCTAAATATTAATCCTATGGATTCTAGTCTGTTTGTTAGTCCAAGTGACACGATGTGGTACTATGTGTATGCTGAAAATAGTCATTGTAGTGCAATTGATAGTTTCCTAGTAAATTATCCCGGTTTTGATATCATTGTAGATACTGGAGCAATATGCTCAGGAATGAATGACACACTAAATATAAGAACCACTTCACAACACACACTTACTTATAGCTGGACACCTTTACCACTAATAATTAGCGGAGCCAACACTTCAACTCCAGTAGTTAATCCAGCGGTTACAACTACCTATTATGTAACCGTTCAAAACAACTTTGGGTGTTCAATAGATGATTCTTCTATTGTTACTGTATCAGGATTTAATGCGAACAACATTAACGTTTGGTCTGACAAAGATACACTCTACAGTGGAGCTTCAACCCTACTACATGTTACACCCAGTACAGGTTTTACGTTTAGCTGGGTTCCCCCTCTCCACCTTAACAACCCTACATTATCTGATCCTTTAGCGACACCAATTCCTCCTGCAGTAATTGATTATACGGTTACATTAAAAGAAAACTCTAGCGGTTGTGACTTCCGTAAATCATTAAGGATTTATGCCCTTGAACTTAATTGCGGTGAACCTGATATTTTTATTCCAAATGCTTTTACTCCAAATGCTGATGGAGAAAACGATATGCTTCTTGTTAGAGGTAGAACCGTAGAAAAAATGTATCTTAAAATCTATAATCGATGGGGAGAATTGGTATTCGAAACTGATGATCAACCTATAGGATGGGATGGGATGTATAAAGGTGAACTTGTAGATCCAGGTGTTTTTGTTTACCATCTAGAAATTACTTGTGTAGATGGTCAAGAATACTTTAAAAAAGGTAATGTTACTGTAATTAGATAATTGTGAGAAAAAATTTTCTAAACATACTATTACTATGCAGTTTCTCTGTTACCTCTTGCCTACTATATAGTCAAGACATACACTTTTCACAATTCTATAATTCGCCTTTAAACCTAAACCCTGGTTTAATTGGTGCGTTTAAAGGTGAATTTCGGTTAGTAGCAAATCAACGTACTCAATGGAGCTCTGTTACTACACCCTATTCTACCTATGCAATTAGCGTAGATGCAAAACGTATTTTTAATACTCCTATCGGAGCAGGACTTTCAGTTTATCAAGATAAAGCTGGTGATGGTGATTTTAGCACCCTACAAATTGCTCTAGGCGGAACGTATACTATTCGACTAAAGGATACCACTCAAAGTATTATTATTGGTGCTCAACCAGCATTTACCCAAAGAAGTGTTAACTATAACAATTTTCAATTTGACAATCAATACAACGGCAACAATTACGATCCCAATCTGGGTAGTGGCGAAAGTTTTTCTAACAACGGAGGCACCTACTTTAACTTACACGGTGGTTTAGCATGGAATTATGAAATAGATACCAGAAAACAACTTGGAGCCAATGTAGCCATGCACAACATTATCAGACCACAGCAATCTTTCTTTAATGAAGACATCCCTTTACATCAAAGGTTTACTGTTAATGCAAATGGATTATTTAAGATAAGTGAAAAAATAGATGGTTTACCTAACATCCTTTGGCAAAAACAACACAATTACCAAGAAATAATCTTCGGTGGACAAGGAAAGTATCATTTAAATAATGGGAATTATAAAGCACTTTATGCCGGTGTATGGTACCGTAATTCTGATGCCATGTATTTTAACGTAGGCATGGATTATGCCGATTTTCATTTTGGAGTTAGTTATGATTTAAATCTATCATCATTAAAAGTGGCAAGTAATCGTAGAGGTGGTTTTGAGTTCTCTCTGATATACATACTACAACGTTACAAACCTGACATGAGACGTTATAAATATTGCCCAGATTATATATGAACACAAGTTTAAAAGTTAAAAGATTAAAGGTTAAAGGTGCTATTGAATATTACAGCACCCCTACCTTCTTTAATTCATTTTTGCAGAGTAAAGTCCATAAAATATTTTGTAGTAAATTAATTATCTTTTTTCTTTTTTCTTTCAACTTTCAACTTAACGCTCAAACTCAAAAAGACTGGATAAGAAATGGAGATGATTTAATAGAAGAATACAAAGATTATTATGGGGCTTCTATATGGTATAAAAAAGCATTAGATGTAGACACTACTGTTTTAGAAACAGCTTTTAAATATGCTGAATCACTAAGAAAATATAATGATTACGCTAAAGCAGAATCTAAATACTATTACATCTACAAAAAAGATAGAGGAAGGCTCTACCCTATGGTTCCTTTCTGGTACGCAACTATGCTTAAATACAATGGCAAATATGCAGATGCAAAAAAAGCATTCAAACGTTGTAAACGTTTTTTTACACGAGATAAAAAAGGATATCACTATCTAAAGGTAATGAACGAACTAAAATCTTGTGATGAGGCCATTAAGATTATGAAAGACTCCGTTCCTGTAGACATTAAGAATATGGGGGACGACATCAATACTTACAGTAGTGAATTAGGTGGTACATTACTAAATGATTCTACAGTTATCTACTCCTCATTAAGAGATGAGAAAATGAAAAAAAACAACATCATTGTTGACACATCTCTATACTTAGTAAGACTATTTAAAGGGAGTAAAAATGGAGATGTATGGAAAACAGATACGGTTTTAGAACAAAAAATTAATGAACCCAATTACCACATCGCCAACGGAAGCTTAAACCCGAAAGGAACTGTATTTTATTATACACGATGCAACAGAGATTTTATCTGTAAGATCTATGCCATTAACTACAATGATGGAAAATGGGAAACTCCCTATGAGGTTAAAGGAGTAAATATTGAGAATTATACTTCAACTCAACCTTCTGTAGCAGAAATAGAAGGTAAAGAAACCCTTTTCTTTTCATCCAATAGAAATGGCGGACTAGGCGGTATGGATATTTGGTATGCAAGAAAAAATGAAGACAATAGCTATATGCCTCCAATAAATGCTGGAAATATTGTAAACACAATAGAAGATGAAATAACGCCTTTTTACAATTCAAAAGATACAGCGCTGTATTTCAGTTCCAATTGGCATTATGGCTTAGGTGGTTTTGATATTTTTAAATCTAAATCAAATTTAGAAGGTTTTGAAAAGCCTCAAAACATGGGTTATCCTATAAACACGAGTACAAACGATTTTTATTACAACATCAGAAATAACACTGCGCTAATTACTTCTAATAGAAAAGGTTCTTATACAAAAAAAGGTGAAACATGCTGTAATGATGTTTGGGTTTATGAAATACCAGACACCATTAAGGAAGAAGTATTTACAACTCTTGAAGAACTAAATAAATACTTGCCTGTAAGGTTATATTTCCATAATGACCAACCTAACCCTAGAACAAGAGATACGATTACAGACATTGATTACATGAGTACTTACAAAGACTATACAAGGCTTTACAACGAATACAAAAGAGAATACGCTAAAGGGTTAAAAGATGATGAAAAGGCTGAGGCAATTCTAGATATAGATGATCTATTTAGTGAGAATATTGATAAAGGGAAAAACGACTTAGAAATGTTCACTCCCCTACTTCTTAAAGAACTTGAAGATGGTAAAACAGTTACCTTAACTATAAAGGGATTCGCAAGCCCCTTATCAAAATCTGACTACAATGTTAATCTTACACTCCGAAGGGTTTCTAGTTTAATCAATTACCTCAGTCTATACGAAAATGGAGTATTACTACCATACATTAATGGAACCGCTCAAAACGAAGCAAAACTAGAGTTCATCAAAGTTCCATTTGGAGAATACCAATCTGCAACAATTAGTGATGATTTAAAGGATAAAAGAAACTCAGTTTACAGCCCCGGAGCAGCCCTAGAACGTAAAATAGAAATTATTGCTATACAAGCTAATGATACAAATCAAGTGGCAATGGACGGATCTGAATTAGAAAAATTACCTATTCTAACCTTTAAAGACTCTATTATTAATTTAACTGTAGGACAAACTGTAAAAGAATTGAAGATTATTAATAGCGGTGAAGCGCCATTAAAAATATTCTCTGCAACATTTAGTTGTGATGGATTCACCATTGATTTACCGGGGCTTGAAATTCCTCGTTTAGAACCTCTAACATTAAAATTAACTTACAATCCTACAGAACATACTCCAAAAAAATGTACTGTTGAGTTTTTAACCAACACCATACCCAATAAAATCATCAAGGAAATTATTATCGAATAACAACATCCAATGAAATACATTCTTTCTACTATTTTAAGCCTTACTATTATTGCCAATTGTTTTTGCCAAATTGAAGATGATTACGCCTCTTTTCTTAACAACCATCGCGCAAGAGTCAATAAAACATTTGGAGATACAGCAACATCGATCTTACCAGATTCTATAGTATTGAACGAATTTAAACACCTAAACTATTTTCAGCCAAATCCTAAATTCAACATCACTGCCAACTTCAAGAAAGATATAGGAAAAGAGTTTACTATGCTTACTTCTTCAGGTAAAGAAAAAAGCTTTAGACAGTATGGAATATTAAGTTTTGAAATTGACAAAAAACAGTTTGAACTACCAATTTATCAAAACATAAAGCTAATGGAAAACGAAAAATATAAAGACTATATTTTTATTCCTTTTATGGACTTAACCAACGATGAAGAAACCTATGGTGGTGGTAGATACATTGAAGCCAAACTACCTACTGGAGATACTTACAACCTAGATTTCAACTATTCTTTCAACCCTTATTGCCATTACACCACCGGATACAATTGCCCTATCCCTCCAAGAGAAAACTTTTTAAACATTAGAATCGAAGCTGGAGAGAAGAAGTTTGGGGAAGGAAAACATTAGCCCAATAATTATGTATTTTCGACAAATGAAAAGTCTTTTTACAGTTACATGCTTACTATTACTATTTGGCAACTGTTACTCCCTTCCTTCTGAGATAAATGACTTAGAAGCTGATTCAATTAAGACATTTATCCTAGATGCCAAACATGATTCTGACGTTGTTAATGCATACATAGATTGGGACAACCTAATTTTTCATTCGAATCCAAAACTTGATTTACAACTCAATAAAAAGATTCAAAAAATCTGTGAAACAAACCTAAAACTTCAGCTTAATGAACAAGAAAAGTTATTTTTTAAGTCTGCCATTTCAAACTCATACAATAACCTAGGTATTTGCTATACCAACTTTGGTGACTATTCCTCTTCGTTAAAATACTATTCTAAAGGAATAGAAATTGCTCA
Source organism: uncultured Flavobacteriales bacterium (assembly GCA_905479915.1). GTDB lineage: Bacteria > Bacteroidota > Bacteroidia > Flavobacteriales_E > Vicingaceae. Next base: position 1,769 of record CAJQOH010000030.1, on the reverse strand, counting down.
AGAACTAAAAGACAAAGATCTAGAAGCTAAATTTTTGAACAATCTTGGAAATGTTTATGGCGATTTAGGTGAGCCTAAAAAGTCGATTAAGCTATATCAACAAAGTTTAGAAATAGAAAAGGAATTCGGGGATGAAAAAAGAGAATCCGGTTCATATATTAATATAGGTGGTGCTTATTCCGAACTAGGGGACAATGAAAAAGCAATGAACTTCTTTATAAAAGCACTAGAAATTGATCGTAAATATGAAGATCACGAAGGTATAGGCATTAGTTTAAACAATATTGGAGACATCTATTTTGAAGAAAAACAATTTGAAAAGCGTTAGAGTACTATACGGAATCAATTAAACATCATTTAAAAATTAATGATGTAGATGGAATATCTTCTATTACCAATGATATAGGAGAAGTTCTTTTTGAACAAAAAAAATACAAAGAAGCCATTGAATTGATTTCTGAAAACTTAACGCGTGCAGAAAGTATGGGAGGAATTTTTGAAATGGAAGAGGCCAGCTATATCCTATACCGAAGCTACCAAAAAACAGGTGATTTTAAAAATGCATTAAAAATGCACGAAAAATTCACCTCACTAGAAGATAGCATAGGCAATGAAAACAATAAAAAAGAGCTCGTAAGACATGAACTTAAATCTTCTTACAATCAGCAAAAAGCAATTGATGACGCTAAGAATGACAAGCTTTTGGCTATAGAACAAGAAAAAAAGAAAAAACAAACTATTCTAACTATAGCCTGTGCCTCAGGATTAATATTAGTGGGGATTTTCCTAATCTTTATCTTTAATCGTTTAAGAATTACAAAAAAACAAAAAGGAATTATTGAAGAGCAAAAATTAATTGTTGACGCTAAGAATCAGGAAATTACAGATTCTATCAACTACGCCAAACGAATTCAAAATGCCATTCTTCCTCCTGAAAAAGTAGTTAAAGAATATTTAAACGACTCATTCATACTATATAAGCCAAAAGATATTGTTGCTGGAGATTTTTATTGGATGGAGTCTTTACCTGACAATAACAAAGAAGGCCTTTCTGTTCTATTCGCTGCCGCTGATTGTACAGGCCATGGTGTTCCTGGAGCCATGGTAAGCGTTATTTGTAATAATGCCTTAAATAGATCTGTTAGAGAGTATGGCTTAACTGTTCCTGGTAAAATCTTAGATAAAACCAGAGAGATAGTGATAGAGGAATTCATTAAGAGTGATGAAGACGTAAAAGACGGTATGGACATAGCGCTATGTGCTTTAAACGGAAATAAATTACAATATGCTGGAGCCAACAACCCCTTATGGATCATTAGAAATGGTGAAATTTTAGAAACCAAATCAGATAAACAACCTATTGGTGTTTTTGACAACCCACTGCCCTACACCACGCATAGTTTTGACCTACAAAAAGGCGATAGTATCTATATTTTTTCTGACGGTTACGTAGATCAATTTGGAGGAGAGAAAGGAAAGAAATTCAAAGCCAAAACCTTTAAAGAGCTTTTGCTATCTATACAAGACAAGTCAATGAAAGAACAAAAAGAAATTATAGATTTAACTTTCGAAAACTGGAGAGGAGACCTAGAACAAATTGATGATGTTTGTATCATAGGTTTGAGAGTGTAATACCAAATTAATTTCATAAAACGTTATATTTTGTGTATTTTTAAGGTATGGGAAAAGTATTTGAAATCACGATTAAAGAGAGTTTATCAGCGTTGAAATTGCAACGAAAAAGAGAAAAAAGTCAAAAGAAAAAGCTC
>CAJQOH010000029.1 GCA_905479915.1 uncultured Flavobacteriales bacterium | reverse complement strand
AAAAAGCAAAGCAAACGAGGCACGAGTGCAGACATAATAAACATTATAAGAACTAAACGACTACAAACGCATATTAGCTGTAAAGCTGCAATATATGCTAGATTACCTTTAAATAACAAAACTATCGTTTTGTCTTATAATTAATATTATGTTAAATAGACATTTTGGCAACACACCTATTTACAGTATTATTCAGATTTTGTTCAGATCGTATTCTACCATTTTAAATGAATATTCAAAAATATTGACAGAAATCTAAAACAAAAAAGAAATATGAAATTTTTAAAGTTAATTGCTATAGTAATCTGTACAGGAAATTTATTCGCACAAGATACCTTGTGCTCACATTTTACACCATCATCAAGTCCAGTTTTAATACAGCTTGGTCCGAGTTTAGGATTATTGTCTGGTCACAACAATTTTGCGTACAACAACTACGGCCATAAATTTGACAATACTTACGGTGTTACTTCATCTATGGACAGCATTACCAGCGTATTGTTAAACTTTGCGAGAAATACAGGCGTAAATACAGCAATCGTTAAGGTTTATGATGACAATGCTGGAGAACCAGGAAATGTTATCGGGCAAACCACAATTAACGGGTCTAATATTAGCTCTACTTCATTAGGAAGCTTAGGATTAAATAAAGATTACAATGCTACAGCTTCATTTTCACCAGCCATTAGCATTCCATCAAATGGTATATTCTATATGTTACTAGAAATAACGTATCCTACAAATGGTGATACCTTGGCGCTATGGACTACACCAATTGGCGACTTTGCAGATGCTGGTACACATGCATTCTTTTATCAACCATCGCAATCTACCTGGAGAAACATCACTTACCTAAGTAGTGTACAAGTTGCATTTGCTATTTTCCCTGTAATAGATGAAAACAAAGGTACTCCCGTTGGTATACAGAATTTAGAAACAAACAACTCCCCTACCATTATCAATACAGATAACTTACTACTTATTACAGACCTTGCTGAACAAGAAGTTTCAACAATTAACGTATATGATGTTACAGGTAAAGTTATTAGTTCATCCAACACAACATCTAAACACAAAACAATACCTACAGCAGACTTAAAATCAGGAATATACATCGTAGATATTTCAACAAACACATCAAGGTTTACACAAAAACTAATGATTAAATAACAGAAAGTACAAGCCATAAAAAAAGGTGGAATTTATCATTCCGCCTTTTTTATTTTTTTCTGCATAATATGTTTTTCAAATATTTACCTGAGTTAAGTTAAATAAATTTTCACCTATTAAACCTTACATTATTACTTTAGTCTAAAAAAGTAAAAATGCAAGAAACAGTACTTATAGAAGCTGAAAATGTATATTGTACATTAATTGATGGCGACATATTTTACTCTTGCTACAAGGAGAAAAGCACTATAGATATAAATGAAATAGAAATAGTTTTTGATGCCTATAAAAATTTAAAAAACAAAACTAAACTAAAAGTAATTGTAGAGTTTGGCCTATTAGCTATTATTACCGAAGACGCCAGAAAGCACTTAGAAAAACACAAAGAAAAAGCACTCTGTGAAGCATTAATAATAAGTGGTTTGTCTCAAAGAATTGTATTGAGATTTTATTTAAAATTTAAATCTCATAAGCATCCATCTAAAGTTTTTAAGAATAAAACAAATGCTTTAAAATGGGTAAGATCACATTGACTCCAACCATTTTAACGCTTCATCAACAGCATTAAAAACTTTAGTTGGCTTATCTCTTTTCCACATTTTTACGTAAAATCGAACCAGTAATCGCTGAGCTAAGCTATGGATGACATAAGCTACAGCCTCTAAATTTGGAGAATGCTCTGCAGCGTAACTTCTTGCCTCGTTAGTCATATTTACATGCTCCCTTAACTCTTGCAAAACTTTAGTCGGTTTTGGATCTAACAATTCATATTGAGTAGCCAACTCTTTAATATCATCAACTTGTAAAGCCACCCCTTCTTTGTAAATAACATGCATAATACCAGTATCCAAAATTATCATTTCAGAATTTTTATTTTGGATGATATGATCTAACGTATTAGAAGTCTGCACCTAACAAATATAAACTTATATCTACTTTATTGCAACAGTTTTTATTATTGAATTATTACTACATTTATGGCTTATGACTACCACGGAAACAATTATAGAGAATAGAAATTCAACGGCTCAACTCGTTGATGACAATATCTTCTACATCAAATATAGAGAACATACCTACTCTGAAGTAGCTGATTTTAAAGAAGGTTATGAATCTTATAAAATTTTAAGTCAAGGCAAACCCGTTAAAGTAATTGCAGAAATGTGTAAACATGCCAATGTTTCAAGCGAAGCTAGAGAATATGCGCAATCCAATAAACATCCTGCCATTGCCGAAGCCTTAGTTTTACATTCTTTACCCCTACGAATTATTTTTACCTTTTACAGTCGTTTAAGAGTTAGAACACATCCTATCAAAATTTTTAAAACCTACGATGCTGCATTAGAATGGATAAGAACCATTTAACATGAACACCTCTATCCAACCCACTATAACACGTATAGAAATTATCTATGAAGATGATTTTATAGTTGTAGTCAATAAACCCAACAACTTTATTATTCACGAATCGCACTATGCTAGAAATATTAAAGAGATAACACTTCTCGAATTTCTCAAAAATCAATTGGGTTATTCAGTCTATCCAGCTCATCGTTTAGATCGTAAAACTTCAGGAGTAATTCTTTTGCTAAAAGATAAAAAGAATGTCAATCAATTTCAAGAGTTGTTTACCTCAAAGAACATTCAAAAGACGTACTATGCCATTGTTAGAGGTTTTAGCCCAGCTAAAGGAACGATTGATTCTCCAGTAAAAAATGACGATACTGGCATTTACAAAGATGCTTTAACCAATTTCGAAACACGAAACACTATAGAATTGGATATTCCTGTACATCCCTACAACAGTTCTCGATACAGTTTAATTGAGTTGCACCCCAAAACAGGACGAATGCATCAATTGCGCAAACACATGAATAAAACAAACCATCCCATTGTAGGTGATTATAAATATGGAGATCGTTTTCACAACAGAATGTTTGAAACCCAATTTGATTGCCACTACCTATTTTTACATGCCTATAGCCTAACATTTACGCATCCTATAACTAAAGCAGACCTTCATTTAAAAGCTAAATTCCCTACAGATTGGGATAAACTGTTTACTGAATTTAACTGGAGCCTAAAATGAGACTTGATAAATTTACCTGGGCCACTCGCCTATTTAAAACTAGATCTCTTGCCAGTAAAGCCAGCTTGGCTGAAAAGGTTAAACTCAATGCTGCTTTTTCTAAACCAAGTAAAGCTGTTGCTATTGGCGATACCCTTGCTGTTAAGGACATCCCCATTTGGAGAACCTATAAAATAATAGATTTACCAAAATCTCGTGTAGGAGCTAAATTGGTAAGCAATTACTTGGTAGAAACTACTCCTGAAGAAGACCTTCTGCAATTGGAACAAATCCGCGAAGCCAATAGACAAAATAGATTTTCTGGGATAAAAGGTCGCCCCACTAAAAAAGTGAGGCGAAATTTTGATCAATCATTTAATTAACACTATCAAACTTACTATTGATCAAGGTGTAAAAGCATCTGCCTCATTCCAACGCGTTGTAGCATACGCATTTAAATCAGAAACACCAGTTGTAAAATCTGAACTCGAAGTATATGTATAACCCGATAACTCTGCATTTGAACCAATTACATCATCAGAAATTAATGCCGAATAGGTGTTTACTTTATTCTGAAGATTGCTTACAGTAAATGCCGTAGCAATAAAATCATCAATATATTGCTCATACTGTGCCTTATAAACCGCATCAGCATAAATGTAACTGATCATAGGCCACGTATTCTCAGTAGATAAATTACTAAAATCAAAAGCCAAAGCATCTCTAGTACCATTGGTTACTAAAGATTCATTATGATCCCAAGGAATCCAATTCAATTTGCCATCAGCAGGATTTGCATACATGTAAAAGTTATGGCTCATCAACCCATAAGTGTCCCAATTTGCAAGCGTAGTATTGGCTGCAAGGTATTTTAAGTACTGATCCATATCAATGTAATTTTCTAAATTAGATCGCCATTGCGCTGCATTGGTTGTTCTGTCAGCACTTGTTAATGCAGTTATCATATTGATTACCTCTGTATACTCCCCTTCATTGGTTTTATTGATTAAATCCGTTCCACTAAAAGATACATCATCCAAGTATTCAGCATCACCCTTGTAACAGTTTCCACCACTACCACTAAATTGTTCATTCACCATGGTATCAAATATTACTTCAACCATGGTATACAACCCAAAGTATATTGGACCATCACCATAATCTATATAAACCGTATAAAATGCTGTTCTAGCTGCAGGAATACCAAATTCTCTAAACAAATCTGGAGCAATCTTTTCTTTTAAATAAGAAGGGTCATTAAACCCACTGCTAAAAGCCAATTGCTGAAAACCGTAAAAGGACTGTCCCCAGATTAATGGATTCTCATCTTCAAAATGATTGAACTCTAAACGAAATGGCAATTTGTTATTTCCCTCATTATAAGCTGAAGTTAAACTTGAGTTTCCTTTATATCGAATACCCACATCATACCATTGTACATTATCATAGTAAACTTGACACGGAACATACATCGGGTTTTCATCCGTAGAAGTTCCCCCGGGACCACCACCTCCTGGTCCTCCACCAGAAGAAGAGCCTAAAATATCAGCTAAATCAGCCTGCATTGCAGCCCAATAATCAGGAGTAATTTCTATATCAATTCTATGCACTTTACTATCGGTAAATATTTTATCATAATTGGGTGTTTCACCACTTCCGTGAGAAGCAGCAGTCCAATCCTCATAACCTTCACCAGGAGTTATGGTTTCTTCCTTTTTACAAGAAAACAATGCTGCAACTAAAAATGTATATATCAAGTATCGCTTCATAATCTAAAATTTAAATGTGTAATTAACCCCTATGATGTTCCAGTTAATAGGTAAACCAAAGTTGGTTCCATAACCAGCAAATTGATGCTCAAGCATATAGAACACTTTCATTTCGCCCTTACCTATCTTTCGTGATGTACCTAACTGCAGTCGATACTTCTGGAAACCAGTCACCTCATTCTCTTCCGTTACATCCTCTACATAATCAAAAGAAAAGTTCTCTTTAGCATAATAAAGTTCTGTACTGAAAAAAGGATCATACTTCCACTTCGGAATGTTGTATTTGAACTTTAAACGCAATCGGTATTTTGTTGTTGGATACTCAGAATAAAGTCCGTTCGATTTTTTCTGAAAACGCAATCTTGAGGCTACTTTAAGTCGGTTGAACTTCTTACTATATTTCGCATCAATATTGAAGCGGTGCTCTGTTTTAAATCCAAAACTCCCTTTTCTATCCCTTACAAAACGATAGCCCAGACCAAATTTTAGATTTTTATAAATTTCGTAATCACCCCCTATGTTCAAAAAGTATTGAGCAATTCTACTACTGTTCTCATCCTGTCTAAATTGTAAGTTAGCAGAAGCAGTTAATTTCTTATCCAAATACTTTTTTTGACCTCCAACTGACAACCAACTTTCTAAATCTCTTGTTAGCGTTGTTCCCTGAGCAGAAACAGTATTACTAAGAAGACATAAAGAAGCGGTAAATACGATTAGTGCTTTTTTCATTTAATAGTGTTTGGGTATAAAACACCTTTATGATAAAACCCCCTACCTCAATTATTGAAAACTCAGTTTTTTTTCTTTCTAACGAAAACACATCGAAACCCTAGCCAATGATTTTGCTCTTCATAAGTATCATCTCTCTCCACCGTAATTTTATCCCCATCATGAATCCAAGAACCTCCTTTGGCAATGCCTTTTTCCATTACCATTTCAGCTGTATTGCCAAAGAGGTTATACATTCCATATCTATTGGGCCAATACGATTGAACAGGAGCCAAAATATCAACAGCATCTTTTGTTACCCCCTTTAAACTTATCGTATCTCCCTTTCCACGCTTGGCATTCATCTCACTATGTCCTTTGTACTTGCCATTTAATTTCTTTTGTGTTTTTTCAGAATACCCCGCTCTAGCCAACCTTTCCCATTCCTTTTTAGTGGGTAATCGGTATTCAAAACCTGTAGGATAAATGTTCTTTTTATCACCAGCTTCTTTTTGAAGATCGTACAATTCTTTTACACGGTTTGTTCTCCATTTACAATACGCAACAGCCTGTTTATAACTTACACCAACCACAGGGTAAGCTCTATAAGCAGGATGTTTAAAGTAATGCTTTTCATAAGGCTGACTAGTCTTTAATATCTTGCGCCATACTGTAGTATCTGGCAAAGCATTGAAGTATTCTGGACTACCTTCCCCAAACTTATCTTTCATCCAGGTAACATACTCTAACCACGAAAAGTTGGTGATCTCCGTTTCATCCGCATAAAAATCTGGATCAATTTTTACTGTACCTGGAGGAGTAACCGTCATGTCATTGATCGAATAAGAACTTTTACCCAAGTAAGCTATTACTGGTCTAAACCCAATATCTGCAGATGGTTTTATCATCTTCTTAAATCGATCCTTCCCATCCATTATTTGTAATTCTTGACCAGCACTGGTCCAACTTCCTCCTTTTGTTCCTGGCAACATGTTCTCATCAAAATAATACACCATTTCGGCAACATTTCCCGCCATACAGAAAAGCCCATAACCGTTTGGATGATAAGAATTGGCTTTAGCCGTATGGAAAGCCCCATCTTCATTATAATGCCCTTTCTTAGGCATAAAATTGGCCAAGTACGCCCCTTTAGCATTTCGTAAATAAGGCCCTCCCCAAGGATAAGGAGAATTCTTTAACCCTCCAGTTGCAGCATGCATCCATTCATAATCTGTAGGTATTCGCACATCTGGAATAGGCGTTTTATTGCTATACTTTTTATTGACCTCTATGCTTAACCATTTACAGTACATCTCTACCCCTTGCCTAGAAACTCCAACCACAGGATAGTAATCATATGCAGCATGCGAAAAGTAATTCATTTGCATAGGTTTGTTGAATGCATACGGGTAATCCTTAACCCACCTTGATTGATCTGGCTTAGCGAGAAGGAAAGCATCAAACCTCCCTTGTATTAACAAATCAAATAAAAAGGTTCTGTACTCTAAATTGGTCACCTCTGTAGTTTGCATGTAAAATGCTTTTATCGATATCGCTTTACCATCCTGCGTAATTGACCCATTAGGAATAAACGCATATTTCTTTTTGTCAAATTTGGCCAAATCCTTTAGCATCTTAGTCTTCTGTTTTTCATTTGCCCTTCTTTCTTCATAATTCAAATTAGGAAAGCGATAAGAGGTGTCCAATAGTTCGCTCTTTCGTTCTGATTTTTCACGTTCTATTTTATGTCTTTTCAAACTGTCATTAGCGCCAACCATCTTAAGCTTACTGGCCAATTCAAGTTTTACTTGATATACCTCTTTCAAATTAGAAGGCAATTGATTTACCTTCTCCATATGAGCTGTTACCACCTCTTTAGAAGCTTTATTAATTAATTGTTCATCTGTGGTATATTCCTCTATTATTGGTATTGTTTCCGTTACCAATTCAGTTGTTTTATCACCTGTTAAACTGTTTATATAGAAGATAGAACCAACCGCTATTACACTTAGTGTTGCTATCATAATACTGATTTTTAAGTTTAAAAAATTAGCAATGCCCTTTCCTGCAATTGAGCTACTAACCCCTGTTGTTGTTTTTAGGAATTGCTTTTGAGTTTCTTGATAAGAAATTTTAGAAGGCTCATTTTTGGCTTGGTTAAATAAGTTATCTAACCGTTTGTTGTTGTTATCATCCATTTTTCACCTCCTCATTTTTGTAATCAGATTCAAACGTTAAAATCTCAATTAGTTTTGCCCTAGCCCTTTTCAAACGTTGCTTTACCGCAGATTCAGATACACCTTGAATCTCCACTATTTCTTTGATTGAAAAGCCTGATATCTCAAACAGAATAATACATTCTCTTTGGTCTTCAGGTAAAAGCGACAATGCTTTATGCAGCAAATAAACTTCTGCATCTCTTTCTGTATTGGCATTGACATCTTCCAGCATAAAACTACTTGGATCAGCTATCGAATCTTCTTTCTTTTTTTTTGTGATTATTAGCTAATATTCGAACACTAATTCCAATCAAAAACGATAAGAAGGCCTTTTCTGATTTTAAGGTATCTAATTTCTGAAAAGCAATTAACAGGGTATCATTCATCAGATCTTGATACTCCATATTTCCAAATACTCTCGCCCTGCAGAAGCGTTCGAACGGGTCATGAACTGGCTCGTAGAGTTTTAAGAATATTTTCTGTTGTTTACTTTCTCGCATTAATAAAGTATTAACTTGATAGTGGAAGAATAACTTCTGTTCTCGATACAATTTTTGAATTTGTCAGTTCGAGTATTTCGATAAAATCGAAATGCATCGAGAACAAAAATCAAAAATCACTCGAACTGACAATTATTTCTCATATCAAATCTTGTGTTCTATAATGTAAGTGTAACGAAAAACAAAAAAGTTACATTACGTAGTTATTTTTTTATTAATCTGTCATTCCGATTGTAGTGACAAAGGAACGAAACAGAGGAATCTATTGAATCTGTACTACAAATTAAAAGACACTCCACTCTATATTCGTATGAAATCGTAACGTAAAAACTAAATTATACTTACAATTTCTTTAACCAATTGGTCTACATCTACTTTCTCTATAGGGTGTTTAGAATTGGGAAGTCTTACAAACGTATTGTTTGGTAAATGTTTCGAAACCTCCAATGTCTCTTCTTCCGTTACCATTTCATCGTGCTCAGCCAAAATAAGCTTGCAAGACTGTTGAATACTGCTGTAATCAGCCAATGTTAAAGGCGACTCCTCTCCCATTTTCAGCATCATTTCTGCCGTTTTAGACAACAAAACCTTCCAATCTTCAGCTCCATGTCTAGCAGCTAAAGCGGCTGCAAAACGAGGTATTTTTGCTTCAATCACTTCAGAATTTAGCATTTTCACTTCCCTAGTAGCAATTTCTGGAGTCCATTTAAACTTTGTTCCTAAAGTGATGATTTGATTTACTTTTTCTGGATAATGCTTGGCTAGATGTAACGCCACATACCCTCCCATGCTGTAGCCAAAAATATCAATTTGCACTATTCCTTTACTTGATAAATAACTTAAAGTATCAGTCGTAAACTGCTCTATATTAAATGATTGCCCAAACCCTTCTTTTCCATGGCCTGAAAAACTAAAGCTATGAACACGGTAATCTTTACTTAACCTTTCTTTAAGTTCATCTAGCTGATCTTTAGCACCAATTGCCCCATGCAACAATAGTAAATCTTTCATCATACTATCTTTTAACTAGCTTAACGCTATACTCCGAAGGCATCATTGTAAAAGCCATGATCTCGCTAACCTCTTCTTTAGGACCAGTCATTTCAACCTTAAAGTTTTTCATCAACATCGATAAAACCAGTTTAAGCTCTAACATGGCCAAATTCTTTCCAGGACAAAAACGTGGGCCAGCTCCAAATGGAATATACGCTTTGGTATCGTGCCCCATAGGACATTTCCCTTGTTCTTCTTTAATCCATCGCTCTGGTAAAAAATCATTAGGATTGCCAAAATGATCATCTTGTATCCCCGCATAACGAGATTGTGTAAGTAGTCGAGCACCTTTCTTAAACAGATACCCTTCAACTACCACATCCTCTAAAGGCTCACTCAATAATAAAGGAGCTACTGGCTTAAGACGCATGGTCTCTAAAGCAACTGCCTCTGTATAAATCAAGGAAGAATGCTTGCTATAAGTACTCAACCAATCTTCACTCTCCAATACTTTTACTGCTTCTTGATGCAATTTATCTTGTATATCAGGATGATCTGCCAATAAATAGATGGTCCAAGCCAATGTATGCGCTGTAGTATCCTCTCCGGCCATTAAAATGGTCATAAGGTTTCCTCTAACATCATCATTTGTAATGTTCTCTTCCTCTTCTGCAGCAACCAATAAGCTTTCTAAGAAGTTGGTTGGCTTTTCTCTTAATTCTGGCTGAGCAATTAATCTTTCCTCACCATCTTTAATCAACTCATCAATAAACTTATTAATCTCTACAACAGCATGATCAAATTCTTTGTCTTTTTTAGACCTTAAATAGCGCCATATTGGTATTGGAGCATTAATCCGTTTAAATATAGTTGGGAAAATCTTCTCCAAATGTTCTTGAATAACATCCCCATCCTCCTCCAACGTATTCATTTTATACCCAAATGCTAAAGAAGTAGTAACATCTACTGTAAAACGCAATAAGTCTTGCTGAATATCAATTGAAGCATTCTCTGATTTGTTCCATTTGTTGAACAACCGCTCTAAAGAAACCATTATTTCAGGGTAAAACTGTTGTTGATGCTTTACATCCAGTCCTTTATTAACTATTCTTCTATGAGACTTCCATTTTTCTCCTTCAGCATTAAAAACCCCGTTTACTCCAGCTTCCGACAACACATCATCCATTTTAGCCATCCTTCTAAACGTATGCGGACGTTCTTTTAAGATTTCTTGGATAATTGCAGGGTCTGTGATAACTGTTAGCTTAGAAGGCCCTAAAATCAATTTGTAGACAGGACCAAATTCATCCGACCAACCCTCAAGCTGGTTATGCATGTTTCCCAATTCAATTTTATGAAGACTCCCAATTACCGGTAAACCTTTAGGACCTTTTAAATCTTTAAATGCTATTGCCATTATTTTCCTTTCAATAATTTCTTTTGATACTGTCCCTGAACAATATCAACCACCACCAATATAAAGATCACGAAATAGAAAGTAGTTTTGCTCATTGGTGTAATTTCTTCTCCCATAATATCAATATGGGCCAAATGACCTCCCTCTGTTAACAACATAATCCCAACAACAAACAAAATAAACAACCCTAACACTTCATACATTCTGTTTTTCTTTAAAAACTCAGAAACATGTCCTGATAGCCAAATCATTAATACACCACTAACCACAATAGCTGAGGCCATTACCCAAAAGACATCTGTTAACGCCATCGCACTCAATATAGAATCAAAAGAAAAAATAACATTCATAATAACTATCATCATTATCACTTTTCCTGTTGAAGCTTTTCCACCTTCAGCATCACTCAAATCATGATCTCCAAGCATATGCCAGATTTCCTTAATTGCAGTATAGATAATAAATACACCTCCAAACAACACAATTAAACTATGTGCATTAGGATTCATATGAAAGAACTCTCCTATATGTAAATTCCCTAAGGGTTCTTGGAAATACTTGATCACAGAAACCAACACAAAAAGCAACACTATTCTCAAAATGATAGCAATTGAAATACCAATCAACCGCACCCTCTTTTGATCGGCCTCTGGAGCCCTTTTGGATTCTAAAGAAATATAAAGCAAGTTATCAAAACCTAATACGGCTTGAAGAAGAATTAATAAAAGTAATGTTATGATATTTTCCATAGTTCAATAATTTAGTTGTAAAACTAATTAAAGAACCTTTTGATAAATTTCAGCGACACAACCAGTTTTTAACAATTTTGATAAACCCTCATGAGCCGCATCAACAGACTCTTCTGCTACTTTTTTATAGCCTATTCTGGTATACCATGCATTTAAGAAGACTTTATCAGGGTGTTGAAACTCGGTTGGAACCAATAGTTCTAACTGCATTTTTATTTTCCCATTTTTTCTTGCTTCCCTTTCAGCAAAATCAACCAATATAGAGCCTATCCCTTTCCCCTTATGTTTAGGATTGGCAACCAACATTTTAAATTTAGACATGTTTTCATCCATAGGCTCTAAATGAATACATCCATAGATTTCATTACCTGCAACAGCCATTAACAACTCACCTTTTTCAACAATCTCTGTGAGTCTTTCTTTACTTGTTCTTTCATGCTCTTCTTTCCATAAGTCTGCTTCAGACTCCAAATAAATTTGATTGATCATGGATACAAGAAAGCCAACTTGATCTTCATCAAGTTGGCTTGGAATAAGTGTTTTTATCGTATTCAAATGACTTATATTTTTCTCATTCTTAAGCTCTCAGGAGTTACTTCTAAATACTCATCAGCCTGAATGTACTCCATTGCTTCTTCTAAAGAGAAATCAACCTTAGGTGCAATTTTCATAGCTTCATCAGTACCTGATTTACGCATATTTGTCAATTGCTTTCCTTTAATCAAGTTAATCTCTAAATCATTATCTCTAGAATGTTCTCCAATAACTTGTCCTTTATAAATAATAGCTCCTGGATCAACAAAGAACCTTCCTCTATCTTGCAATCTATTTAAAGCAAATGGTGTTACCTGACCAGCGTCCATAGAAATGAAAGAACCTTTATTTCTTTCAGGAATTTCTCCTTTAAATACTCCATACTCTCTAAAACGGTGAGTCATAACAGCATTACCTGCAGTAGCAGTAAGCATGTTGTTTCTTAAACCAATTAATCCACGAGATGGGATGTCAAATTCTAAATGTTGTAAATCACCTTTTGGCTCCATTACCAACATGTCTCCTTTACGCTGAGTAACCAAATCAATTGCTTTTCCAGAATACTCTTCAGGAACATCAATTACTAAAGTTTCATACGGTTCATTCTTTTGACCATCAACTTCTTTATAAATTACCTGTGGCTTACCAACTTGCAATTCATACCCTTCTCTACGCATTGTTTCAATCAAAACAGACAAGTGAAGTACACCTCTACCAAAAACATTAAACTTATCTTCAGTATCGGTTGGCTCAACTCTTAATGCTAAGTTTTGCTCTATTTCTTTTTCCAATCGATCTCTTAAGTGACGAGAAGTAACAAACTTCCCTTCTTTACCAAAAAATGGAGAGTTGTTAATAGTAAACAACATACTCATTGTTGGCTCATCAATAGAAATTCTTGGCAATTCTTCTGGCGCAGCTGCATCAGCTAAAGTATCTCCAATTTCAAAATCTTCAATACCAACAATAGAACAGATATCACCACTTCTTGCTTTATCTACCTGAACTTTACCCATTCCTTCAAAAACGAAAAGTTCTTTAATTCTAACTTTCTTTTGTACACCACCCTTTTTACATAAGATGTAATCTTTGTTTGCCTCTAAATCTCCTCTAAAAATACGTCCAATAGCAATTCTACCTACAAACTTAGAGTAATCTAAAGATGTTATTTGCATTTGAGCAGTACCTTCATTATAAGGAGCTTCAGGAACTTCAGAAATAATTGTATCCAACAATACAGTAATATCAGTTGTTGGTTTTGTATGATCTAAACTCATCCAACCCTGCTTAGAAGAACCAAATACAGTTACAAAATCCAATTGATCTTCTGTAGCATCTAAACTAAACATTAAATCAAATACAGAATCTTGAACGATTCCTGGAGTACAGTTTTCTTTATCTACCTTGTTAACAACAACAATTGGCTTTAAACCCAACTCAATTGCTTTTCCTAATACAAATCGTGTTTGAGGCATAGCCCCTTCAAAAGCATCAACCAATAAGACAACACCATCAGCCATCTTTAATACACGCTCTACTTCACCACCAAAATCCGCGTGACCAGGAGTATCAATAACATTAATCTTTGTGTCTTTATAATTCACAGAAACGTTCTTAGAAAGGATAGTAATCCCCCTCTCACGCTCTAAATCATTGTTATCCAATAACAATTCAGTTCTTTCTGTTCTTTCATCAAGTACTTTACATTCATCAATAATCTTATCTACTAATGTTGTTTTTCCGTGATCTACGTGAGCGATAATCGCTATGTTTCTAATTGACTGCATCTATACTAATTTTAGGCTGCAAAAGTAGTGTTGTTTTTTGGATTACAATACTTTAGTTCTACTATTCTCATTTATACCTCTTTTCTTTAAATTAAAAATGGATGTTGAGACAAAAAAATATAGCAAGAAAATAAATGAAAACAACAACCAATATCGATCAAATACCATACAATTTTTAGTCTCCATTTAAAAGCATTACAGTAACAGTTTTACAAATGTAAAACGAGATAGATATTACATTTGTAACTAACAATGTGACACTAAAAACAAAACCAAAGGCCTGAAAATGTTACAATTGAACAGTGAAAATACATTTTAAAATAATGTTACACTCAAAACATTAACAATCAATTATTTAAATGATTTTATTTAAAGTTAAATATTGCCATATCAGTACCAATAAACAGTTTGTTATATTACTGAATGACAAAAACCAATATTATTAATTACATTTGTAACAAGTTATTTTATTTACAATTGTAAACACACCATTATGGAGCTAATCGACCGCTTTAAATACCTCATGAAATTGAACAATTTATCGGCTTCTGCTTTCGCAGAAAAAGTAGGTGTTCAACCATCAAGTATCTCCCACATTTTATCAGGAAGAAATAAGCCGAGTTTAGAATTTATTCAAAAAGTTTTGGTTCAATTTCCAAAAGTTAGTGCAGACTGGCTAGTTTCTGGTAAAACAGCTATCGTAGAAAATAATATTGCAGAACCTCAAAAAACAGAAGCTGTTTCTCACAACAAAAATACAACCCCCTCACCCACTCCTTCTGAAGGTAAAGCTGTAAAAAAAGTCGTTATTTTTTATACCGATAATACTTTTGAAGAACTACTAAAGTAGTTCGAAATTAGTAGCTCGGAGCTTTCATGTTGCTTCCCAATATCATTTTTAAAATGTTGTCAGTTCGAGTATTTCGATTTTCCATCGAAATGTATCGAGAACATAGCATTTCAAAAACTACTAGAAGTCACACTTTATTTTTAACTATTTAATTTTAAATCAACCCAAAACAAATAGTACTTTTGCATCAATGTATCAATTGATAAAACCTTTACTGTTCTCTATGCAGCCTGAAAGGGCGCATTATTTCGCAACAGATTGCCTTACTATTCTTTCTAAAATACCAGGTATTCCAGCCATTATGCGCGGAATGTTTGATGTGAAAGATAAACGCTTAGAAAGAAAACTTTTTGGACTAACCTTTAAAAACCCTGTAGGACTTGCTGCCGGATTTGACAAGGATGCTCGTTGGTACAATGAATTAGCGCACCTTGGTTTTGGATTCATCGAAATTGGAACCCTTACACCAAAAGCTCAAATCGGTAATGCCAAACCTCGTTTATTTCGAATTACTGAAGACCACGGACTAATCAATAGAATGGGATTCAATAATCTTGGAGCCGAAGATGCTATAAAACGATTAAAAAACAGAAAAACAAACATTGTTATCGGAGGAAACATAGGAAAGAACACCTCTACAAGCAATGATGATGCATTGGCAGATTACGTATTCAATTTTAACACACTACATGACCACGTAGATTACTTTGTAGTTAACGTAAGCTGTCCGAACGTAAAAGACCTTACCAAACTACAAGACACTCCGTTTCTTCTTAAACTCTTAGGGCAATTAAAAGAAATAAATACTACCAAGAACAAAGCAAAACCAATTTTACTAAAAATTGCTCCAGACTTAAATAATTCACAATTAGACGAAATTATTGAGATTGTTGCCCAAACAAAAATTGACGGAATAATAGCCGCAAACACCACAACATCTAGAGAGAATCTGAAAACAGACGAGAAAACAATTACTCAAATTGCTAACGGAGGTCTAAGTGGAAAACCCGTAACCAAAAGATCTACCGAAGTAATCAAATACTTAGCAGACAAATCAAATAAAGCTTTCCCAATAATTGGTGTTGGTGGAATACACTCTGCTCAAAACGCTATTGAAAAAATAGAAGCAGGAGCTGACCTAGTTCAGATCTACACAGGCTTTATCTACGAAGGGCCAGGACTTATCAAATCCATTAACAAGAAAATATTGGAACAGTATGGTTAAGCTAATTGAATGTCCTAGAGATGCCATGCAAGGGCTACATGACTTTATCCCAACAGAGAAAAAAGCTGCATACATCAATCAATTACTTAAGGTTGGTTTTGATACGATAGATTTTGGAAGCTTCGTTTCACCAAAAGCAATACCCCAGTTAATAGATACTGCCGAAGTTTTAAATCTTCTTGATTTGACTTCTACAAAGAGTAAACTACTTGCCATTGTAGCGAATAAACGCGGAGCTATAGACGCATGCAATTTTGAGGAAATTAATTACTTAGGATTTCCTTTTTCAATTTCAGAAACTTTTCAGCAACGAAACACCAACTCCTCTATTGAAGAATCCTTAGTTAGAGTAGCAGACATACAAAACCTTTGCGTAAAGCACAACAAACAACTAGTCGTTTATATCTCCATGGCTTTTGGAAACCCTTATGGAGACCTTTGGAATAGTGACATTGTTATTGAGTGGACAAAGAAGCTTGCTGACCTAGGAATCAAAATTATTGCACTCTCAGACACCATTGGCATTTCTAATCCAGAAAACATCAGCTACCTATTTGGAAATACCATCCCTGAATTTAGCAACATTGAAATTGGAGCACACCTACATACCACTCCAACCACCTGGGAAGAAAAAGTAAATGCAGCTTACAACAACGGTTGTAAAAGATTTGATGGCGCCATTAAAGGTTTTGGTGGTTGCCCAATGGCCACAGATGACTTAACAGGCAATATGGCCACAGAAAACCTTATTCAATATTTTAATCAAAACAATATTGAAACTGGTTTAAACGATTTAGAATTTAAAAACTCTATGATCAATGCGCTTAGTGTTTTCCCTGCTTAGCGCACTTTTGTTCAGATTTTGTCTAGATTAAAACAATCACTAACCCGAGGTTATTTCGTGCTTAAATCTACATTTGAGTAATTATTACATTTTATTAAATACAACTTTAAATGAAAAAATTACTACTACCTATCATCATTATCTTAGGCTTTACAACTGCATCATACGCACAAAAATCTACAGGTAAAAAAGTTAAGGCAGCAGCAAAAGCTAAACCTACTAAGAAAAAAGTTACTAAAACAGGTAAGAAAATAGCCAACTCAAGACCAGCTAAATGGCTTAAAGACGGTGTTAAATCAGACATCAACAATGCGAAGTCTGAAAAAAAGAAAATGGATAGAGATATTGCATTGGCCAAACAAAGACAAGCAGAAAGAAAAAAAGCAAAAGCAAAAAAGAAGAAAAGTAAAAAATAGGTTATATAATTTTAAGGAACAGAAATAGTCTTACCCTAAAAACTATTTGATTTTAGCTGAGACTATTTCTGCCTTCCATCCTCTATCAAAATCAACATTCTTTTTAAAGAATTTCTCTTTAGCCTTTGAGTTCTTCTCCTCGCCCTCATCAGACCAAGGGATTCCGGAAAGACCAGCACCACCACCAAGAACAGTAAGGGTAACAGCGCCTGCAACCAACAAAACAACTATAGCTCCTTTTCCAGCAACACTTGTAGTTGTTGGATAAGCCATCATCCTAAAAGCTGTTAAATCGTATCCCGTAGCAACATAATTACTTTCCCTCTCTACTAAAATGTCTTTTTTAGCAATAGGTTGTTCAACAAAAATACTGTCTTTTGTAATTTTAGTTATTTTTCCTTTTTGCCACTCCTCTGAACCAGAAAACACAAAAGAGATATTACGCCCCTCTTCAATACGAACTGTTTTCTTATCCTCTTTAGAAAATTGAACACAATATTCTTGAGCATTTATTACTAAACAAGAAGTTAACAATAGAACAACCGTTAGATTTTTAAAGACTTTTACCATAGGTTAAAAATACCAATTAATAACTTGTTAATAATCAAGTACTCATCTCCTTTGTTTTCTTTCAATAATAAGTACATTTGCAGTATTATTGGTTTCCATTCATTTGGGATTAATAGGGAATTAGGTGTAAATCCTAAACTGTACCCGCAGCTGTAAGCTCTAAATGTTTTTACAAAAAAGCCACTGACTAATCCTCGGGAAGGCGTAAAAATAAGGAGTAAGTCAGAAGACCTGCCTTTAATAGTTGAATTTATTCAACAAGCTTTCGGGACTAAAGGCGAAGTATATTTTCTTACTATAAAAGAAAACTCTTCACTTTATTTCTTAATGAACGGAATGGCAATTATTGCTATTTCAAAATTAATTTATTGTTTAACCTCATTTAAAATTAAAGCGATGAGAAAAATTTACAAAATGGCAAGCTTAGCTTGTCTTGGTTTAATGTTATCCACAACAAACATTAATGCACAAGTGGTTTCTGATTTTGAAAACCTAACACTATCTCCAAACTCTTACTGGGATGGAGCAGATATGAATGGAACTCATAATGCAGGACTCTTTATGTCTACATTTACTGATGGAGATGGTATTTTTCCAAATGTATTTGACACTGTTTACGGTGCAATTTACGGGTTTATGAAAGAAGGTTCTTTTGGCTACAGTAATCAACAAGATAGTTCTACAGCAGGTGAAGGGTTTTCTTCTTTTGCATACGGAACTACAATGGGAAACAATTATGCCGTTGGAAAAAACAAATCTATGATTGAATTGACTGGAACTACACAAGGATCTACTTTAACAGGAATGTATGTTACCAACAGTACTTATGCAGGAATTAGCATGAGAGATGGAGATACTTTTGGAAAAGTTTTTGGAGATTCCTTATCTGCTTCAGGCCATGGTAGTGTTAATGACAACAGCAATGGAGAAGACTTCTTTCTTTTAACAATTCAGGGATATACAGGAGGAAACCCAACAGTTAATAAAGTTGAGTTTTATTTAGCCGATTTTAGATTTTCTGACAATACTCAAGACTACATTCTTAACACTTGGAAATGGGTAGACTTATCAAGTCTTGGAAATGTTGATTCAGTTCAATTTTTCTTAACATCTTCTGATACTACTGGTGGATTTGGAATGAATACTCCAAACTTCTTTTGTTTTGATGATTTCAATGGTACTGCACCAACATCTATCAATGAATTTTCTCAAGAAAACAAAATCAGCATCTACCCTAACCCAACTTCAGATATCTTGAATATCGACAACAGCATTGCTGTTACAAAAGTTAGTGTTTTTGATATCACAGGAAAAGTAGTAATGAATGCTTACAGCAATCAAATTAATGTTTCTAACATTTCTACAGGTGTCCACTTTATAAAAGTTGAAACAGACGATACCATTTATACAGAACGATTTATCAAACAGTAAAATTGAAATTAGTTAGTACTATATTTTTTGGCTTACTACTCTCTAGTAAGTTGTTTGCTCAAATCCTGGTGGGGCCTTATGCTCCACCAGCAGGGCAATCTGGCACTACTGCAATTCATAAAGATTCTTCTATTATTGTTGGATGGGCAAGCACATGTAATACTCAACTAGGTTGGCAGAACATTGCCGATACAACATTAGGGAAAGCCAATACTGGCTCTAACCTCTCAGCCATAGGCCAAGCCGGTCAAAACGGTGTAATCAGCTTAGGAGATCAAGGAATGGCGACACTAACCTTTAATGGAATTATTCAAGACGGACCAGGACCTGATTTTGCAGTTTTTGAAAATTCATTTGATGGTGCCTTTTTAGAATTGGCCTTTGTTGAAGTTAGTTCAGACGGAATTAATTTTTACAGGTTCGATGCACATTCACTAACAGACACAATTATTCAGACCAATACTTTTGGAATTACAGATGCTACAGAACTATACAATTTGGCCGGAAAATACAGCACTCACCACGGAACTCCTTTTGATTTGAATGAGTTAGCAGGAATAGCCGGTCTTGATATTAATAATGTATCCCACGTAAGAGTAATTGATGTTGTCGGGAATATCGCAGAACCCTACTCTTCTTACGACTCTCAAAACAGAGCTGTAAATGATCCTTGGCCTACTCCATTCCCTTCTAGCGGATTTGACTTAGATGCAATTGGAGTTATTAATTTTATGTCGAATTCTATAAATGATTACAACAACAGTTTAGCCATCTCTAGTTACCCAAACCCTGCAACTGATAAGGTTTATTTTAATATTGAAACATCAAACAATTATACGTACCGCCTAACAAACATAAACGGAAATACACTTTTAAATGGTAAGCTAACCAGCCAACTAGACATTAGTCACTTAGATGCCGGCATCTACTTCATTTACGTTTCTTCTGGAAATAAACTTGAAGTAAAGAAAATCATAAAACAGTAAGCTTTGAAAGCTCTAGCAACAATTGTCATACTCACTCTATCATTATGGCAAATAATGTATGCACAAACTCAAAAAGATACCTTAAGCATTAATACCGTAGAAGTTGTTGCAAACAGAATTCCTGAAGCCTACAAAAAAACCGCTTTTGATTCGTTAACCATTAATGAAGCTGTCAACTTATCAGAACTGCTTCAAGAACATTCCCCTGTTTTTGTGAAAAATTATGGATCTGGAGGTCTATCAACAGTTTCATTTAGAGGTACTGGAGCTTCTCACACTAAAGTACTGTGGAATGATATCAATCTGAATTCTCCTATGAACGGTCAAATCGATTTCTCCCTCTATCCTACGATATTCTTTAACAATGCGGAATTACACCACGGAGCAAGCGGACTTATTGATGGTAGTGGCTCATTAGGAGGAAGTGTTCACCTTAGCAATAGTACATCATACAACAGAGGGCTCAAGATTGGTCTTCAACAAGCTATTGGTAGTTTTAACACCTACACTACCGCATTGAAAGTTGGCTCTTCTAACAAAAAATGGTTCACAGAAACACAGTTATACTTCAATACAAGTAAAAATAATTTTAAATACCTGAACAATGCCCTGCAAGAAGAAACGATTAGCACTCAAAACAACGCCAACATTAAACAATATGGTTTTCAGCAAGCCATCTATAAAAAAAATAAATCTGGAGAAGTTGGTGTTCGTTTGTGGTATTTTAATAGTGATAGAATGTTGCCACCAACAATGCAAGTCAATGTAAATGATGAAAACCAAAAAGACGAATCTTTACGTGCGCTTTTTGAATGGAAAGGATTATCTGGCAACCTTAAATACAAGTGGGTAAATGCCTTAATAAAAGATCAGTTGATTTACACCAATACACTTGCTCAAATTAACTCCAAAAGCAACAGCCATTTAATTAGCAGTAAACTACTTACTAGATATTATCTAAAGAACAATTTCATACTAACAAACAACATCTCTATCACCCACGAAAGCGCTAAAGCAGACGGCTATAACAACCAACACAATAGACAAAATTATACTTGGCTACTTGGTATCACTAAAAATTTAAACCGTTTAAATATTGATGTGTTTAATCGATTTAATAGAACAGGAGAAAATACACGCTTATTCTCGCCCAGCATAAGCGTTAATTACGGGCTACTCAAACACAAACAATTAAAAATTAAGGCAAATACTGGGATAAATTATAACTTCCCAACATTTAACGATCTCTATTGGAATCCAGGAGGAAATACAAGCCTAAAACCTGAAGAGGCACAAATGGTTGAGTTTGGAGTGAGTTACGATCACCTAAAAAGCACACACACAACCATTCAATTCGAAGCCACAAGCTTTTATTCTTACGTTTATAACTGGATTATCTGGCAACCAACCCTAGAAGGATACTGGAGCCCAAGCAATATTAAAGAAGTTGAAAATAAAGGTATTGAGTTAAGTGTAAAAATGAAAACCAAAATCAACAAACTAACACTTATTGCAAATGCCAATTACAGCTACACTGCTAGCACAAACCTTAAAGCCAAAAATGAATTTGACAATGCATTAGATAAACAGTTGTTGTACGTTCCTTATCACAAAATAAACTACACCATCAGAGCTAGCATTAAAAGCTTTAGTGTAAACTATAACTACAATTATACAGGGTTACGCTACACCTCTTCCGATAATAACTGGTATTTACCTGCCAACTTTACTTCTGATATTGGCTTAAGTAAAAAACTTAAAACAAGTAAAAAATCTAGTTGCAACATCTCATTTAAAGTGAACAATTTGTTTAACCAAGATTACCAATCAATTGCTTGGAGACCAATGCCAGGAAGAAACTACCTAGGCACACTAACCTTCTTATTTAATTAATGAAATCATTAATATACATATCAATCGCCTTCACATTCTTTTTGCTGTCGTGCTCTAAAAAAGAGCTTGGTCCGCAATGTGTTGATTGCCCAAATGATTTTACTGAAACAGAATTGTCTGATGTTCTTATCGTAAATGAAGGACCATTTATGACTGGATCAGGAACCGTATCCCTCTACAAACCTTCCAACCAAACCATTTCTAACAATGTTTATTTCCAAGCCAATGCCGGAAACAACTTAGGAAACATTGCTCAATCCATTACACAAATAGACAACAAAGCTTATATAGTAATCAATAACGCTAGTAAAATTGAAATAGCAGACATCAACAATTTCACCTCTTTAGGCACGATAACCGGCTTTAACTCTCCTCGCTATATGCTCCCAATAAATACCAACAAAGCGTATGTTACAGATCTGTACTCCAACTCTATACAGATAGTTGATTTAAATAGCAATTCTATTTCAGGAAGCATACCACTAAGTGGATGGACAGAAGAATTGCTTTTACACAATGATACCGTTTATGCTTGCGATGTTACCAATAACAACCTACTCTTACTTAATCCGAATACCAACACGCTAGTAGATAGCGTCAAGCTCGGGGTTCAACCTTTAGACATTGTAAAAGATCAAAACAACAAATTATGGATAATGTGCAATGGCGGAATCAACGAAGCCAACCCTAAGTTAATTAGATTCAATCCCACAAACAGAACAATAGAACATACGTTTGTTTTCCCGTCTATAGCAGAATCACCAGGTAACTTAAAAATAAATGCTACTGGAGATCAACTTTATTTCATCAATTCTAATGTCTACAAAATGAACATTTCTAGCAACTCTCTACCTACTTTGCCCTTAATAACAAACAACAATAACATTTACTACGGCTTAGGTATAGATCCAACAAACGAAGAGGTTTATGTTTCTGATGCTATAGATTATGTTCAAAATGGAGTGATTTTTCGATACACACCTTCTGGAGCTTTAATTGATCAGTTTACTGCAGGAATCATTCCTCGAGATTTTTTATTTATTCAATAATGGAAAAGAAAGAACCAATTGTTATGTCATGGAGCGGTGGAAAAGATTCTTCCTATGCATTACACCAAATTTTAAAGAAAGGAGAATACGATGTTAAGTATTTACTCACCAATATTTTTAAACCCAACAAAAGGGTTTCAATGCATGGCGTTCCTGAATCTCTTATTATACAACAAGCAAAGAGCATAGGCATTCCTTTAATAACAATGTATATTGAAGAGAAAACACATGAAGAGTATGATCAAAAAATGAAAGAAACGCTTTTAAAATTTAAAGCTGAAGGAATTCAAACAGTTGCTTTTGGAGATATTTTCTTAGAAGATCTTAAAACATATAGAGAACAAAGATTAGCAGAAGTAAAGATGAAAGCCCTATTCCCATTATGGGGATCTAATACTAAAGAATTAGCTAAACAATTTATTCTTGAAAAATTTAAAACACACATTTGTAGTATTGATGCCAGCAAAATTCCAAATGAATTAATTGGAGTTGATTACAGTAACTCTTTTTTAAATGAATTGCCTGAGAACATTGATCCATGTGGAGAAAACGGTGAGTTCCACAGTTTTTGTTATGATGGCCCTATCTACAAAAGACCAATATCATTTACTAAAAATGGCATCATTAATAAAACCTACACACACAATAATCAGGAGCACCTCTACCTATTTAGTGATATAACATAGTCGCTTTTACCGTGTATATCTACAATAATGGAAAAACTTTTCTCTAGAATATCCAAAGTATAATAACTAATTTAACGCCTTAATTAGATTAGAAAAATATTAATGGGAAAAAATCGATTTAATAATTGCATTAAAGAAATAGCTGCACTAACGCTATTAGTTCTATTTGTAAATACAAGCTTCTCTCAAACAGCTTACAAAAATTATATTGATGGTGAAATTTGGTTTGAATTAAAAACCGATATTACTAATCAAGAAGCTTCTAAAGGTGATCATTCAAATGGAATCTCCCCTTCTTCTTTTTCTGCTTTAGAAGAAATTTTCTCATCACACACAATCATTAAAATACATAAACCAACTCCAAGAGCATTTAGTTCTGAAGCATTAATGAAAACGTATCATATTAAATTTTCTGACATTAATAATGTAAATAAATTCATTACTGAACTAGAAGAGTCTGGAACAGTTGTGTATGCAGAAAAAGTGCCGTTAATGTCTATAGATGTTGTTCCTAACGACCCTTTTCACTCCACTCTACAATGGGGCCTAGACTCTATGAAAGCAGAAAGTGCCTGGGACATAAGCACAGGGAAATCCTCAATAATAGTAGCAACTACTGACAATGCTATCAACTATAATCATGAAGACCTAATAAGTTCACTTTGGACAAACACTGCTGAAACTCCTGGCAATGGAATTGATGACGACAACAATGGTTATATTGATGATACTTTTGGTTACGATGTTTCAGATAATGACAACAATACAAATCCATTAGATGCTACGTGGGATCATGGAACTCATGTTGCTGGGATAACAGGTGCTGAAACAAATAACAATGTTGGCGTATCCTCAATTGGTTATGGAATTTCTATTATGGCAATAAAAGTAACTAGAGATGCAGCTGGATCAACCACTGTTACCAATGGTTACGATGGCGTATATTATGCTGCTTTGAATGGTGCTGATATCATTAACTGTTCTTGGGGAAGCCTATCTTCTTCTAACTTTGGTCTAAACACAATAAACTGGGCAGCTAGCGAAGGCTCTATTATTGTTGCCTCTGCTGGGAATGACAACCTTGACAATGATGTTACACCACGATACCCTGCAAGCTATTCCAATACTGTAGCAGTTGCTGCTACTTCATCAAATGACACTAAAGCAAATTTTTCTTGTTATGGTGCCAATTCAGTAGATATTTCTGCACCAGGCACATCCATCTTAAGTACAACCCCTTTTGATACTTACGGAAGCAAAGGAGGAACATCAATGGCAGCACCAATGGTAGCAGGTTTACTAGGATTAATGAAATCTTTAAACCCTAACCTTTCAAACGCAGATTTATTAGACTGTATGTATACCACTGCAAAAAAAATTGATGCGTTAAACCCATTTTATTCTGGTGAATTAGGAGCTGGAAGAATCGATGCGTTAGCAGCCATGACATGTGTTGAGAACACCATACCACCCCCTTCAGTTGACACACTAATTGCTGATATTGATGCTGACATCCTTACAGTATATCCTAACCCAACAAATAACATCTTACACATTGATGGCTTAACTAATGTAACACAAATTAACCTATTAGATGTTGCTAGCAAGGTTGTTTACAATAGAATTAACTTAACATCAAACCAATTAAGTATAGACTTAAATACTATCAGCAAAGGGGTTTACTATTTACAAGTAGAAAAACCTTCAGGAACAGAGTTTGTTAAGGTGGTTAAATATTAACTCAGCCCTAACACCATTGGCTAATTTGTGATTTACACAAACCAACTAAACCCTTCATAACTTTAAACCATTCCGTAAAATCAATAAGTATATATTGATCTTTCCCAATCTTTAAATTAGTTCGCCACCAGCCTACCTATTTGAGTACTATATTTATTTTTAATTTTAACAAGAAGGCCCTAAAGCGTTAAAAAAATGCATCAATATAGCTTAGGAATCCAAGGGGTTATCAACAGTTGTGAATAAACTTCACTGGTTATTTTGACAGATAAAAACTAATTTAACGGTCTACTAAACTAAACTATTACAATCATGAAGAAAAAATTACACACCTTTTTCAAGGGAATAACCTTGTTATCTTTATCAATTTTGTTTTTTAATAATGGTTTTTCTCAAACTGTTCATAAAGAATATATTGATGGACAAATCTGGTTTCAACTAAAAGCAGATCAATATGTAGAACACACTATTTCTCAAGACGGCAAGGTTAAGCCAGACTTAAACAAAATGAAGCTTTCGTCATTTCCTTATTTAAGAGATGTATTTACAGCTCACTCTATAGTTAGAGTTCACAAACCTGCTCCAAGAGCTTATGGTTCTGATGCATTAATGAGAACGTATCACATTGAATTTGCAGACATCAACAATATTGATCAATTCATTGCTGAATTAGAAGAGTCTGGAAAAGTAGTTTACGCTGAAAAAGTTCCATTAATGACTATTGATGTTGTACCTAACGATCCTTTTCATGCTTCACAAATGTGGGGGGTTAACCAAAATTGATGCAGAAAATGCATGGAACGTTGGAGTTGGAAGCTCTTCAATTGTTGTTGCCACAACAGATAACGCTATACAAATTACTCACCCAGATTTAGCTGGAGTATTATGGACAAATCCTGGAGAGATTCCTAACAATGGAGTTGATGATGACAATAACGGCTATATTGATGATGTAAACGGATTTGATGTTGGAGATAACGATAACAATCCAAACCCACTAAACACTTCATGGGATCACGGAACACATGTTGCTGGTACAACAGGTGCAGAAACAAATAACAATGTTGGTGTTTCATCAATCGGATTTGGTATTTCTATAATGGCTGTTAAATCTACACCAAACAGTGCTGGTTCTAATTCAGTGAATAACGGATATGATGGAATTTATTATGCAGCTTTAAATGGTGCAGATATCATTAACTGTTCTTGGGGAGGTACAAGTTTCTCTAATTACGGACAAAACATGGTAAACTGGGCTACAAATCAAGGGTCTATTGTTGTAGCTGCTGCTGGAAATAGTAATGTAGATAATGATGTTACTCCACACTACCCTTCTAGTTATGCTAATGCAATTGCGGTTGCTGCAACAACAACAAATGATTCTAAAGCAAGTTTTTCTTGTTATGGTGCTAACTCTGTAGATATCTCTGCTCCAGGAACATTTATATACAGTACAGTTCCGAATAACAACTATGCAAACTTACAAGGTACTTCTATGGCATGTCCGATGGTAGCTGGATTATTAGGGTTAATGAAATCTTTAAACCCAAATATGCCAAATACAGACCTTATAAACTGTTTATATACTACTGCTGATAATATTGATGCAGCGAACCCGAGTTATATAGGTGAGTTAGGAGCAGGAAGAATAAACGCTTTAGCTGCTATGAACTGTGTAGGAGCATCATTAAACAATGCTCCAAATGCAATGTTCTCTGCTAACATCACATCAATAACAGCTGGAGGATCGGTTACATTTACGGATCAATCCACATTTGGACCTACTCAATGGGCGTGGAATTTTGACAATCAAACACTTGGTGGTGTAACTCCTTCTACAGCAAACACACAAGGACCTCACATAGTAACTTACAATACTCCGGGTGTTTACGAAGTTTCATTAACTGCTACAAATAGTAATGGTAATGATACTGAAACTAAATCTGCATACATAACGGTTACTTCTCCAGGGGCTTGTAACGAGCTTAACTTAGATGACAATACTTTTTCATCGAATGCAGCTATTCACGTTGGATGGACTCCATCATTATATAGCGCTACGGCAGGAGGATATGTTTCTGGAAACAATGCAATTACAGGACCTTCTCATGTTGCTAAAGCTGAATACTTTCCTTCAGGAGTTGTAGGTTTAAATACTCAATTTGTTGAAGGAGTTTATGTTTGGATAGGTAATGCCACAAACGGAACTAGTCCAACATTTGATTTAAATGTTTGGGATGCGACTGGAGGTACTCCAACCGGAGCTCCATTAGCCACAAGAACACTTAACCTTGCAGATTATGTAACAAGCGGAAGTATTTATTACTGGAGATTTAACTCTCCTGTAGCTCTTCCAGCATCTTCTGAAATTGCTGTTGGAATAGATTTTTCTAACTTAAACATTAATTCTGGAGATACTTTAGCTATAGTTACTAGCGATAATGCAGAAGCAAGTTTAACTACTGGTTATGAAGAATTAAGTGATGGAACGTGGCAAACGTACATTACTGGATGGAATGGAATTACTGCTTTAAGTAATTACATCTTCCCTGTATTAACAGCAACACCAGCTTCTGTTACACTAAACACAAGTTCTATAAACATTTGTGAAGGTGAATTTGTAAATTATGATGCTACAGGATCAACATACCAAGATACTTTGTTATGGTCATTCCCTGGAGTAAACCCTAACCTATCAATCAATGTAATTGACAGTGTTATTTACAATACTGCAGGAACATATAGAACTTACTTGCAAGTTGTAGGTGGAGGTTGTAGTACGTATAAAATTGACTCTGTTGATATTAATGTAACTGCCAATCCAACTATAAACATTACTGCAACTGCAGATACCATTTGTACAGGAAGTCCTACTACTTTAACAGCATCTGGTGGAGGTACTTACACTTGGACCCCTGGAGGCGCTGGAGCGTCAATTACTCCTAGTCCTACAACAAATAGTATTTATAGTGTAACTTCTACTGTTGGAGGATGTACAGGTAATGCTTCTAAAACAATATATGTTGATGTTGCACCAATAGCTGCCTCTAGTCATAGTCCTTCCGGATCTATATGTAGTGGAACAGATGTTTTCTTTGACGGAAGTACATCTACTGGAGCAAACAACTTTAGCTGGAGCTTCCCAGCAGGATCTCCTGTTAGCTCTACAGCAACTGGAGCCTTCCCAAGCATGAGTTTTGGTGCAGCAGGAACGCATTCCTACTCTTTAACAATTACCAATACATGTGGAAATGATGTATCTAATGGAAGTGTAACAATTATTCCTTCTCCAACAGTTACTGCATCAGTTAGCCCTACGGCTACAACAATTTGTGCAGGAGACATGATTACCTTAACGGGTGGTGGTGCTGACAGTTATGTTTGGGATAATGGTGCTACTGATGGTGTAGCTTTTGCTCCAGGAGCAACTACAACTTATACAGTTACTGGAACAGCAAACTCTAATGGTTGTTCTAGTACTGACCAAATTACGATTATAGTAGATCCTTGTACAGGAATTGATGCAGCTAACAATGACAATGTGTATGGTGTTTATCCTAATCCTACAAACAACATTTTATACATTGACGGATTAGACAATGTTTTACAAATCGAATTATTAGATGTTACTGGAAAAGTAATTTACAGTTCACGTAATTTAACTCAGAACAAACTGAATATAGATTTAACAAACGCTAGTAAAGGTTTATATTTCTTACAATTAGAAACAAGTGAAGGAATAGAATCTTTTAAAGTAGTTAAAAACTAAACCACTTTTAATTAAATCAAAAAGGGTCTTCAAATTGAAGACCCTTTTTTTTATCAGTAAAGAATTGAAATCAGTTCTTAATCATTTTTAAATAATGCTTAATTTGAATAATTAAGTATTCGATTGTTTTATTTTCTTCAATATCAATAAGCAAATCACAAGAATCATTACGATAAGCTCCCGAAGCACCTACTTTAAACTTAGCACTAGATAAACCAGTAATATATTCTATTTGAAAACACTCATCAACACTTAAATCTATCAATATGCTAAATGATTTATTGATAAAATTTTCTACCTCTAAACTCTTTGGTCTTAAAGATTTTGACAAGTCTTTTCTATCAAAGTAAACATAATTCAAATGGGGTTTCACCATATCTGAAGAATCCTTTGAATCTATAAAACCTAACGACAATACATCTTTACGTTCTTCTTTTAAGTACTGTATAAATTTCTTTACAACCTCTGAATCATTACGATTCGTTGCATTGTAAATCACTCCTATTGTAGAAGCCTTCTCAATACTAAATGCCTTAACATTTCTTCTCATGTTTTTCTGATCCTTCTTAAGAAGAAAACGGCCTATTTTTTCTTGTATGTTTTTAACAGCACTCACTTAATTACAATTTTATCTACCAGTCTCCTCCCTATTTCTCTGTTAATTTTCTCAACCAAACCCTCCTTAACATAATTCAACTCTTGTTTTAAAGAAGCTGAATCTAGTTTTACGTATAAAATCCTATTCTTAAAACCAATCTTTTGCGTATGATTGGCAAATACTTTCCCTACTAAGCCCTCATAAATTTTAATCAACTCAATCTCATCAAGCTGATCTTGATAGCCATAAGCCCTCAGTAATTGATCGATTGTTTTTTTTAATGGAGTTTCTTCTTTAGACATCTTTAACGCTTCCTTCTTCTATTTTAAACGATTTAAAATTAATCTTTTCCTCAGTTAGTATTGATGGAATACGCTCCAAATTTGTATCTGTAATAAATACCTGTCCAAAATTACCGCTACCAACAATACCCATTAATTGACTCATTCTTTTACCATCCAGCTTATCGTAAATGTCATCCAACAATATGATCACATCCTCTTCACTGATGTTCTTAATCAGTTCAGCCTGAGCTAGTTTTAATGCCAATAAATAAGTCTTTTGTTGTCCTTGAGAACCAAATTTCTTTAATTGTAAACCTCCTAACTTAAACAACAAATCGTCTTTATGAATCCCTATATTGCTATAATGATTCCCTCTATCTTTATCTAAATTTTCCTTAAGGAGAGATTCAAAATCTCCTTCGTTTAATTGTGAACGATATTCTAACGCCACCTCTTCTTGGTCCTTACTTATTTCAGTATAGTACTTTTGGAAAATAGGTGTAAAATCATCTATAAATTTCTTTCGAGACGCATAAATTAAATTTCCATATTGTACCAATTGATCATCCCAAACATCAAGAGAATCTTTATCAAAGTTTCTGTTAATCCAAAATGATTTAAGCAAAAGGTTACGATGATTAAGGGCCTTATTGTAAGCCAATAAATTTGTTAAATAACTAGTGTCATATTGAGATATAATCCCATCAACAAACTTTCTTCTAATATCACTCCCATCAATAATCAGTAAAATATCTAACGGTGTAATAATTACTAGAGGGATCCTGCCAATATGATCCGCTAGTTTATCATAATTTTTTTTATTCCGTTTAAATTGTTTTTTCTGATTGCGCTTTAAACCGCAATAAATAACCTCTTCCTTATCTTTATTTTGATAGTATCCTTCAACAACAAAAAATGGAGATTCATGTTTTATATTCTGACTATCAATTGGGTTAAAATAACTCTTACAGAAAGATAAATAATAAATTGCATCCAACAAGTTAGTCTTTCCCTCTCCATTGTTACCTAAAAAGCAATTGATTTTTTCTGACAACTCTAACTGAGCCTCTTCATAGTTTTTGAAATTGAGTATAGAAAGTTGCTTTAAAAACATCTTACAAATTTAACTGTTAAAATTGTTAATCGAGTTAAAAAAAACTATTTTTGCCAGTCTTATAAAATACCTTATTAAAAATGAGTAAAAATACAGCAGAAAACGAAGAGCTAATTGTTGATGTTCAAGAAGTTTATAGTAAAACAGAAACTTTCATAGAAGACAACAAGAAAGTATTATCAATAGTGATTTTAGGAGCTATTATAGTTATAGGTAGTTATTTCGGATATAAAAAACTAATTATTGCTCCAATGGAAATTGAAGCACAGTCTGATATGTTTATGGCTGAAAAGTATTTTGAACAAGACTCTTTGCAACTAGCAATCAATGGAGACGGTTTAAACTACGGTTTTCTTGATATAGTTGATGAATATAGCGGAACAAAAGCTGCTAACTTAGCGCACTATTACTTAGGTATCTGTTATAGAAATATTGGTGATTATGAATATGCTATTGAAGAATTAAAAAGCTTTAGTTCTGATGATGTTATGATTAGTACAGTTGCAATTGGTGCTATTGGAGATTCTTATATGGAATTAAATGATATCGATGAAGCAATCAACTATTACGAAAAAGCAGTATCTCATGGAGACAACAAGCTAACATCTCCTATCTACTTATTTAAAGCTGGTTTAGCTTACGAAGAAAATCAAGACTTTGAAGGTGCTAAAAAGAAATACAAATCAATTAAAGCAGATTACCCAGATTCTAAAGAGGCACAAACAATTGATAAATATATTTCTAGAGTAGAAGCATTAAAATAATGGCTACTGTAAATAACAATTTATCAGATTACGATATTAATTCAGTTCCGAATGCTAGTAAGATGGCTTTCGGAATTGTTGTTTCTGAGTGGAACGAAAAAATTACCAAAGGTCTTTTAAATGGAGCTTACACTACCCTTTTAAAACACGGAGCAACAGAAGAGAATATTACCGTTAAATTTATTCCAGGCGCTTTTGAATTGCCCCTAGGGGCTCAAACAATGTTAGAGAAAATAACTGTTGATGCTGTAATTTGCTTAGGCAGTGTAATTCAAGGAGAAACGAAACATTTCGATTTTGTATGTGAAGGAGCGGCTTTAGGAATTAAAGATGTATCTCTAAAATACAACAAACCTGTAATATTTGGTGTATTAACAGATAAAACAGAGCAACAAGCAATAGATCGATCTGGAGGTAAACACGGAAACAAAGGTGATGAGGCTGCGGTTACAGCCATTAAAATGGTTGAGTTCCAGAAGGAATTGTAAGTCAACACTAATAAGTCACTAATTTTTCATTTACAACAGTTATCGTTTTTTCTATCCGAATTTCTATCTCCACTTTTCTATTCCTTTTTTCCTCTTTACTTTTTCCAACCTCTCCAAAAGCAACGACTTGCTGTATCACCTCTTTAGATACGCCTTGCTGAAGAACAAATTTTCGTATTTCATCAGCTCTTTTTTTGGAAAGTTCTTTATTATACCTTCTTGATCCTTTAGCATCACAATAACCTGAAATATTAAGCTCAACAATTTTTTCATTTGGAATATCTACCATCATATGTGCTAACTTCTGTTTAACTCCTGGTGTTAGCTCAAATTTATTTGATCGAAAGTAAATGGTATCTCTTATTGTATAGTATTCCGTATAAACAGAATCAGTTCTAACAATTGAATCTTTTTTTTCCACTTTTAGCGTGTCACTTTGGATATAGTAATCTTGATCATTTTTTAGAACTCCATATTTAAAATCTGAACTCTCATGACTATTAAATGAACCATATTCAATAAAAACTCCCGAATCCAAAATTCGATCACCAGCATCGGCAATTGCTATTTTTAACGTGTACTTTTTGTTTGGTTTAACTCTAGCTTTAGCCTGAAGTACTTTTGTAAACCCATCAAACTCAATATTATGCTTTGGACGCTTTGCTCTAGCCGCTTTTACATTTTTCTGTTGTACAACCATGTATTCAACACCATCCATAGCAAAAAAAGTAGTATCTGATTTAATCGGAACTACACGCCTAGTAGGTATAGAAGAATTGTTTATATAATACTCTGAATTCTTTTTATAATTAACTCTATTAATAGAAATTCTACTCCCAGTACCAGGTATCTTAGCTAAATTTTTAGGTTTCATACCTTTAGAAGACAGCACAAATGCAAAAACATCGTTAAAATTAGATCCTACAAACTCATTGTATTCTTCAGAAGCAAAAACAAAATTAAATGATATAAATTCTGATTTAGGTATAAAGTCAAACTCTACAATGGCAGCATCTTTAGTTCTAGTCTTAGCCATTTTGGATAAGTAGCGATTTCCCCAACTAAAATTCCTTCCAGAGGTTCCACTTTGCTTATTAGGACCTAAAGCTTTCATAACATTGCCTGTAGAAAGTATTATTCCTTTATTCATACTGATCACACCTCCATTTTCAAACTGACCAATTGCCCTTTTTTTTCCTCTAAATCTCACACTTGTGATTTCTAGCTCGTTTCCCGAAAAATTTTCTTCAATTAAATCTTTAACTTCTTTTACCTTTGTAATCTTAATTTGAGAATAACTTATCAATACAGAGACTACTAAGATGATGGTAATACAAACGTGCTTCATATACTTAAAATATTTAGCTCCGAAAAGACAAGCATTGTGCCAAATTTTTACCTTCCTAAAATAAAAAAACCTCCAACATTACTGTTGGAGGTTTTTTTATTTTAGGAAGATAGTTAAGCGACAACTTCTAAGCTGATCATCTTATCTCCCTCTCTAATATCATCAATAACATCTACACCTTCTATTACTTTTCCAAAACAAGTGTGATTACCGTCTAAGTGAGCTGTATTATTTCTACTATGACAAATAAAGAATTGAGATCCTCCTGTATTTCTTCCTGCATGCGCCATAGACAAAACTCCTCTATCATGATATTGATTATCCCCATCTAACTCACAATCTATAGAATAACCTGGTCCACCAGCACCAGTTCCATCAGGACACCCACCTTGAATTACAAAGTCAGGCAATACCCTGTGAAATGTTAAGCCATTGTAATATCCTTTATTGATTAAAGTAGTAAAGTTTTCTACTGTTTTAGGAGCATCTTTTTCATACAACTCTAAAGTCATATCTCCTTTCTCTGTTTTAATAATTACTTTCATTCTATTTGTTTTGTACATTATTACAAGGTGCAAAGCAACATTGCTTCACTTTATTTATTACCTATAAACAACGTAATTGATTAATTTTTACCTGCTAATAAATAAAGTACAGCCATCCGTATGGCCACTCCATTTTCTACTTGTTCTAATATGATTGATTGTTTGCTATCTGCAACATCAGAGGTTATCTCTACCCCTCTATTTATTGGCCCTGGATGCATAACTGTAATTTTCTTATCCAGAGAATCCAACAACTCTTTATCTAACCCATAAAGCATGGAGTACTCTCTTAATGACGGGAAGTTTTTGGCATCTTGTCTTTCAAGCTGAATTCTTAACATCATTGCTACATCGCACCAATTCAAGGCCTCTTTCAAATCAGTCATTACTTCTACCCCTAAAGATCCAATGTGTTTAGGCATTAACGTTAGTGGTCCGCAAACTCGAACATTCGCTCCAAGCTTCTTTAAACAGAAGATATTGGATAGCGCTACCCTTGAATGAAGTATATCTCCCACTATCACAACATTCTTTCCTTTTAAATCTCCATGCTTCTCTCTCATTGAGAAAGCATCTAATAGTGCTTGCGTTGGATGTTCATGCGCTCCATCTCCAGCATTTACAATTTTCGCATCTACATGTTTTGATAAAAAATCTGCCGCTCCAGGGTTTGGATGCCTCATCACCACCATATCAACCTTCATAGAAAGAATGTTGTTTACAGTATCAATTAAGGTTTCTCCTTTAGTTACAGAAGAGTTTGATGAAGAAAAATTTAAAATATCTGCAGACAATCGCTTCTCTGCAATTTCAAAAGAAAGTTTTGTTCTGGTTGAGTTTTCAAAAAATAGGTTGGCAATAGTAATATCTCGTAGTGAAGGAACTTTTTTAATGGGACGATTAATAACTTCTTTAAAATGATCTGCAGTTTCAAAAATCAACTTAATATCTTCTGAAGTAAGATACCTGATTCCTAAGAGATGGTTCACACTTAATTTACTCATTGTCTGGCGTATATAAAATTACTTTATCCTCTCCATCTGTTGCTGCCCAGCTTACTTCAGCTCGTTCAGAAACTATGGTGTGTACATTTTTACCTATATAATTTGCTTGAATTGGAAGATGTCTTTCATAGCGTCTATTAATCAAAACTAAAAGCTCTACCATTTTTGGTCTACCAAAAGCAAGCATAGCATCTAAACCCGCTCTAATAGTTCTTCCTGTAAATAGAACATCATCTACTAGAATTACATTTTTATCTTCTATATCAAAATTCATTTCCGTTTTGTTCGGAACTAAGGGATTGTCTTGCCTCCTGTAATCATCTCTATAAAAAGTAATGTCTAGAGCTCCTAGCTGAATATCATGCTTCTTATCGATCGCTTTTAATTCTGCCTTAATCCTATCAGCTAAGAATGTACCACGGGGCTGTAATCCAATAATAATAGAATTAGAAAAATCATTGTGGTTTTCAATAAGTTGATGGGCTAGCCTTTTAATGGTTAGATCAAATTGAGTAGAATCTAATATTATTCGATCGCTTTGCTTCATTAAAGCACAAAGATAACATAAATTAAGAATTGAGAATTATAGAATTGAGAAATTCTTTTATTTATCTGATAATTCTGTAACTAAATTGTTTAATGAGTCTATTTTCATGTTTAAGTCTTTAACAACAATTGAGCATTCTTTTCTCTCCTCATCCATCAAAACCCTATTGTACTCCAACTCAAACCGCTGTTTGTCTACATGAATTCTTTGAAGAATAGCCCACACAGCAATAAAAAACGATATCAAAACCAACAAAACAACTACACTTATATAAACTGCCCTTTTCATAAAATGGAAATACAAAAAAGCCCCAACATAAAATGTTAGGGCTTTAATTTTATTTAGAAGTTGAGAATATTACTTCTCTCCTTTTTCTAAGTTAGCCTTAAGAGCTGATAAAGCATCTAAATCACCTAACGTAGTTTTTTCTACGTTCTTGTTGATTTTTTCTACAGCTTTAGAAGCTGTTTTAGCTTTAGTTTTCTTCTCTTCTCTTACTTCAGCTTCAGTTGCTTTAAACATGTTTGTATGAGACAATACTATTTTCTTAGCATTCTTATTAAACTCAATTACTTTAAAGTCAACTTTATCATCTACTTTTAAGAAAGAACCATCTTCTTTTTCAGCATTTCTTTTAGTGATGATACCTTCAACACCATGCTCTAAAGTAGCAATTGTTAATCCTTTAGCAGTAATTTCTGTTACTGTTCCTGGCTGAGTAGATCCTTCAACAAATACAGTTTCGTAAACATCCCAAGGATTATCTTCTAACTGCTTGTGTCCTAAACTTAATCTTCTGTTATCTCTATCAATCTCTAAGATCATTATTTCCATTTCATCACCTACGTTAGTAACTTCTGAAGGGTGGTTAATTTTCTTAGACCATGATAAATCAGAGATATGGATTAATCCATCAACACCAGTTTCTAAAGCTACAAATACTCCAAAATCAGAGATGTTTGTTACTTTTCCTTTGTGCTTAGAATCAATTGCATATTTAGTATCAACATCTTCCCATGGGTCTGGAGTTAATTGCTTAACACCTAAACTCATTTTTCTTTCTTCTCTATCTAAAGTTAAAACTTGCGTTTCAATTTCTTCACCTACAGTAAAGAATTCTTGTGCTGGTTTTAAGTGGTTAGACCAAGTAATTTCAGAAACGTGAACTAAACCTTCTACTCCTGGAATAACTTCAATAAATGCTCCGTAATCTGCAACAACAACAACTTTTCCTTTGATCTTGTCTCCGATTGCTAATTTAGCATCTAATTTATCCCATGGGTGCTCTTGTAATTGTTTAACACCTAAAGCAATTCTTTTCTTATCATCATCAAAATCAAGAATTACAACATTTAATTTTTGATCTAATTCTAAGAATTCTTCTGGGTGATTAATTCTACCCCAAGAAAGATCTGTAATGTGAACTAATCCATCAACACCACCTAAATCAATAAACACACCGTAAGAAGTAATATTTTTAACAGTACCTTCTAATACTTGTCCTATTTCTAATTTAGAAATGATCTTAGCTTTTTGTTGTTCTAATTCAGCTTCAATTAATGCTTTATGAGATACTACAATGTTTTTAAACTCTTTGTTGATCTTAACAACTTTGAATTCCATTGTTTTATCAACGTAAACATCGTAATCTCTAATTGGTTTAACATCAATTTGAGAACCTGGTAAGAATGCTTCAATTCCGAATACATCTACAATTAAACCACCTTTAGTTCTACACTTAACGTAACCTTTAATAATTTCTTGAGTTTCTAAAACTTCATTTACTTTATCCCAAGCTCTTAAAGCTCTTGCTTTACTGTGAGATAAAATTAATTGACCGTTTCTATCTTCCTGACTTACAACAAATACTTCTACAGTATCTCCTTCTTTTAACTCAGGGTTATATCTAAATTCTGAAATAGTAATAACTGCTTCAGATTTATATCCAATATTTATTACAACATCTCTGTTTGTTTTTCTTACAACAGTTCCGTCTAATACTTGTTGGTCATAAATAGAAGTTAATGTTTCATCATAAACATTTTCCATTTCTTTCTGCTCTGCTGCAGAATAACCATCTTCGTATTTTCCAATTTTTTCCCAGTCAAAATCAGCCAATGGCTTAATTTCTCCTTTCTTTTTCTTTGGTGCTGCTTTTGCCACTGGAGCTTTAGTTTCTGCTTTTGCTTCAACCTTAGTTTCTGCTTTTGCCTCAACTTTTTCTACCTTCTTAGCTTTAGCTGCTGGTTTTTCAGTTTTCTTTGCCGCTTCCTTTTTAGGTGCCGCCTTCTTTGCTGCAGCCTTAGGAGCTGCTTTCTTTGCCGCAGCTTTAGGAGCTGCTTTTTTTGCTGGAGCTTTTTTCTCTACAGCATCTTCTTTTTTTTCTGCCATTATGCATTCTTTGTATCTCGTTCTAACACAGCAATAACGAGAGGTTGTTTGTTTGACTGTAGCTGCTTATACAGTTTCCTTATTTTTAAGGATTGCAAAAATAGACTTAATTACTTACAATGCAAACAATATCAACATTTTAATAGCATTTGATCTAATAAATTCTGTTTCGCTTCGTTTATTGCAAAATCAAAGTATAAATTTGCCGTGTATTATGAAAAAATTTGACATCCCCAACTACTACAGAAGCTCTTTTATATCAACAATAAAAGAATTGAGAAAAGTTACTGACCCTAGAAAAAAAGACTTCTCTCCTACTTTATTAGATTTTGGTTCTGTACAATTTTTAATTGCTCGCCATTTTGGGTTTTGTTATGGTGTTGAAAATGCAATAGAAATTGCATACAAAGCTGTAGAAGAAAATCCAGGAAAAAACATTTACTTGTTAAGTCAAATGATTCATAACCCCATAGTAAATGATGATTTAAAAGAAAAAGGCATTCAGTTCATTATGGATACTGAAGGCAATCACTTTATAAGTTGGGACGAATTAACAAAAGAAGATGTTGTAATTATCCCTGCTTTTGGGACCACTATTGCCATTGAAAAAAGGTTAACAGATTTAGGTATTGAAATTCAGAAATACAATACTACTTGTCCTTTTGTAGAGAGAGTTTGGAAACAATCTGAAAAATTAGGAGGAACTGAACACACCATTATAATTCACGGAAAACACAACCATGAAGAAACTCGTGCAACCTTCTCTCATAGTGACAAGAATGCTCCATCAATTGTAATTAAAGATATTAACGAAGCCCTAATATTAGAACAAATAATTTTAGGCGAGAAATCTGCTGAAGATTTTGAGACCATTTTTTCTGGCAGACATTCTGATAATTTTGACATTGAAAAACACCTAACCAAAATTGGCGTTGTAAATCAAACAACAATGCTAGCTACAGAAACACAGGAGATAGCAGATTTCTTAAAAGAAACCATGATTAAAAAGTATGGTGAAGCGAATTACAAAAATCACTTTGCAGATACGAGAGATACACTTTGTTATGCTACAAATGACAATCAACAAGCTACAATTGGACTTTTAAAA
The DNA here is from genome assembly GCA_905479915.1 of uncultured Flavobacteriales bacterium. Lineage (GTDB taxonomy): Bacteria > Bacteroidota > Bacteroidia > Flavobacteriales_E > Vicingaceae. The sequence continues at coordinate 2,535 of CAJQOH010000029.1, read as the reverse complement.
GAAGATGCTGACTTGGCAATTGTCGTTGGAGGATACAACAGTTCAAACACCTCTCACATTGTTGAGTTATGTGAAGAGAAACTACCTACTTATTTTATCAATTCGGCAAAAGCAATCGAAGATAACACTACGTTAAATCATTTTGATTTCCACAACAAACAAAGCCTCACAAATAAGGATTACCTGCCTAAAAAAGAAGATGTTACGAGGATTATCTTAACTAGTGGTGCATCTTGTCCTGACACAATAGTGGATGAAGTTTTAGACAAGTTATTGAGCTACTTTGACACTACTATTGTTAAAGAATCTATTATTGAAAAATTAGAAGCTGAAAAGAACACCTAAACTCTTTTCAACTTCTAAATTAAATTACTTCCATACTCCTTTAAAGGCAATCTCACTTACAGGCACTCTCTCTTTTACTCCCGACTCACCTTCATAGTAACCTAAAGCAATTGCTGTAACCGGTTCATAACCTTCAGGAATATTTAATTTTTCAATAGCATTTTGAGGTATGATTCCCGCCATCTGATGCAAGTAAATGCCCATTGATTGGGCTTGAACAGATAAATTCCCAACAGCCAAACCTAGATCGTGTTGGGCAACTGTATTTAAATTACCGTTTTTAGCATAATTCTTACTGACAACAGTAATCATCAAAGCTGGAACATTTGCTGTCCAACCCTGATTCCCTTCTACCAAGCACTCATGAATAACTTTAAAAGCTTGCTCATCTTCTCTTAAGGCATACACAAAACGCCATGGCTGCTCATTGAATGCCGATGCTGCTTTTCCTGCCGCCTCAAAAAGTGTATTTAAATCACTCTGACTAATCGCCTTATCAGCAAATTCATAAGGACTAAACCTTTCTTTTATTAAATCTATTACTGCCATATTTTTCAATTTAGTAAGTTATTATTTTGTTAATGATACATTGATTGTAAAGCCTATATCATTTGCAATAATATATTCAGCCGGAACACCTTCATCACCCTCTGTATGATATACAATCCCCCAATCTTGTCTTACTATTGCAAAGTCTTCAGACATTACAGAAACTTCGTTTTCTGAAACAGAAACATTGGCATTAAACGTAATACTCTTTGTTGCATCTAAAATGGTTAAATTACCTGTAATGCTAGAGTTGAATTCTCCAGTAACTGTTTCAATACTTGTTAATTCGAATGTTGACGTAGGGTATGCTTCTGCATTTAACAAATCAGGACTCAATAAATGACCCGATAGTTTAGCCGCAGATTCAGCGTCATCACCAAAATTCTCTACCGTCAACTTATTCATGTCAACCTGAATTGTTGCATTCGAAACAACTCCATCATTTACCAATACATTGGCAGATTTCACCTGCACTTTTCCAAATCGAGGCTCCACTCCACCTAAATGAGAAGCTCTCCAATCCAAATAACTTCCGTCTTTAATTGTTTTATACTCAACAGTTGTTTCAGTCTCTACTGTTTCTACTGCTTCAGCTTCATTCGCTTCAACTTTTTTTCCACTATCAGAACAAGAAGCCAAAAGTGCTCCAAAAACCAATGCTATTAATGTAATTTTCTTCATCTTATATTTATTTTAATAATTAACTAATTCTCTATATGTTTTATATGTTAACTGCTTAGGGGCTATTATTTCAAAAAAACGTGTTTCTGAGTTAACCACTAAACTGAACTCTTTTTGATCTTCTATGTTAATAAAATCATGCTCTAGCAAACCCTCTCCATCAATACTTGCTTCACCATTTAAGAGATAAAGGGAATAAATTTTATTGTCATCCAATTTCAATTGATGATTTCCTTTTTGGAAAATCACCTCTTTTATTTCAACACCCTCAGAATCCATTTCTATTGGACCTCCATTCCCCACATAATTCTTATAAGAGACACCCTCCTCTTCAACATAATTCATATCAGCTGACTTACAATCATCATAAGTGGCCTCTTTCAGCATAGACTCTTTAATATTAGGATCAAACCATATCTGGAATATTCTACTTCCAGGCATTAATCGTTCTGCATGGGTAATGCCATTTCCAGAACGAATTATTTGAGCATCTCCCTTATTTAAAGAAAGCCACCTATCAAATTTACTGTCGTAATGCTGAATTTCTCCCTCAATTACAAAAGACATTATTTCAAACATTTTATGTGGATGCTCACCGATTAACCCACCTTTATCAGACCATGCATTGGCCCAATAGAATAAGTTTGAATACGGTTTTTGATCTCCTCCATCTTGCGGAAACCCAATAGGCTTATTTTCTAGGATTGCTCCTCCTGCAAAAACACCACTCGCCTGCCCTTCTTTAGATGTTATTTTTACTCCCATAACTTTATTTTTAAATGTTTAAACAGTATATGTATATACATATATTGTTTTAATTTTTTTTTTATTCCCTTATTTTTTCTAAAAGATTACTTAACTTCTTAGCTTCTGTCTCCGTAATTCTTGAAGAAATATCACTAAACTTATCCATCTCTTTATCTGCTTGCTTTAACAACCCCAAACCTTGCTTAGTAATCC